>JAZPYO010000049.1:0-11418 GCA_045544195.1 Eubacteriales bacterium | reverse complement strand
CGCAAAGGAGGTGATGATAAGTATGGATTACGAAAAGCTATATAACTCTTACTATATGCAGGTCTATTCGTATGCGGTCTCTCTTGCCAAAAATCGCGAGTTGGCAGAGGAGATCACACAGAATACCTTTTATAAAGCGGTATCGGCAAAGTCACAATTCAAGGGTAAGTCTGATGAGCTGACTTGGCTATGCTCGATTGCCAAGAATCTGTATTACGATGAAATGCGTAATAGTCAGCGCATAGCCGACATTAGCGAGATCAGTGAGCTACCGTCTGACGAGAACGTAGAACGAGCCGTAGCCGATTCCGATATGGCTTTCCGCATACATCTTGTTCTGCATCGCTTAGATGAGCCGTACAAAGAGGTCTTTCAGCTCCGAGTGTTCGGTGAGCTATCTTTTGCACAGATCGCCACTATATTTGGTAAAACAGAAACGTGGGCGAGAGTTACTTATCATCGTGCCAAACTAAAAATTCAAGAAAGGATGGATGAGAAACATGAGTAAACAATGTGAAATTGTTCAAGATATTCTCCCGCTTTATGTGGACGGAGCTTGCAGCGAAGCAAGTGCAGAAATGATAAAAGAACATTTGGATACGTGTCCTGATTGTAAAGCGATCTATGAGCAGATATGTTCTCATACAAGTGAAGATATACTTCAAAAAGAAAAGGACGGAGTAATCGCACGTCGAGAGAAAACGGAAAAGAAGAAAAGCAGGAAAAGAATAGTCCTTGTTTCAGCATTGTCGATTGTTTTGTGCTGTTTCGTTATCTTTGCTTGTGTAAGTCTAAAACCTGCGACAATTGATTATGGTGTTTCTGATATGTACTCCAAAGCGGATATGGATTCTGCGATTGAACTGATAAAGGATGAGTTTGATTCTTGGGAAGGATGTAAACTCTATTCCATAAGTTATACAGCCGACAGTTTTTGCGAAAGAGAGTTAGATTACTGTAATACTTTGGCTGATGATGGCATTGTATACGATCAATGTATAGTGTTTAGAACTTCATTCCGTTCTCCGATATTTGGTGGAGGAGCTTGGAATGCCAATTATAATTATGATTGGAGTTGGTATCTTGCAAGAACAGATAACGGAGATTGGGATTTGTTGACTTGGGGTATGCCATAAAAGTAAATGAGAAAAAGGGTGTCGCACACGCGGCACCCTTTTTCTCTGCGTTCACACAATTTTTGAAAAAATATGTTATAATAATAAAAAAGGACGGCTCAATTCTTTAACTTGAGCCGATCCTTCTGTCAATTTTTCATTTTCTCAGCTTTTGTGCGTTTACTGATGTGTTTTCTTTTTTTACAAGCAATGAAAGCTTGCTTTCATACCTTTTTACCGTTAACGACGGGGAAGACATTTGGATCGGTATTCCGTCATAGTATGTAACGGCTTTGCTTTGCGAGTCGTCCGCCAGCTTTACTGTTATATTGCAGCTGTCGGGAGCTACTATTGAACCGATACACGATAAATGCGGGCATATAGGCGTTATTGAAAGACACTCACATTCAGGCAGAAGTAACGGACCGTTTGCAGACATATTGTACGACGATGAGCCTGTCGGCGTTGATATAATGACTCCGTCGCCTCTGAACGATGATATTTCATTTCCGTTGCAAAGAACCGTGAACGAAAGGATAGATCCGAAATCGCTTTTTGCTACCACGATATCGTTAAATGCGATGTGTCCGTTGTCATCAGTTATTATGCTTCTTTCCGAAAGCACCAATGCTTCAATATCATTCTTTGTAAGATCCTTGAGCTCACTTGTTTCAAAAGCACACAGATATCCGAGCCTGCCCCCGTTTATACCGAACAGAGCCTTATTATGCTTTATTGCAATATGAGATGCCTTGAGGACAGAGCCGTCTCCGCCTATTGAAACTATGACATCGCATATGTCAGCATCAGCGGCGATCCTTTTGTCACCATAAAGTGCAACACTGTCCTGCTCGCTCGTGTAGCACTCAAATCCGTTTGAGATGAGCTGCTCTATACATTCAAGCGATGTTTTTATATATCTGTCTTTTGACAGATTAGGTGAAATGTAAAGCTTCATATCTATCTTCCGTTCTGTAAGATCAAAATTCTGATTTACGGCTGATCTTTGCTTTTAATGGCAAGATCTATCGCTTCTGCGGCTCTTTTACCTGCACCCATTGCGGATATAACGGTCGCCGCGCCTGTTACGGCATCTCCGCCCGCATAAACGTCCGCACGCGATGTAAGTCCGTCCTCGTTTACGATAATACCGCCTTTAGAATTAACATTGAGACCCTCGGTAGTATTCTTTATAAGAGGGTTCGGCGATGTTCCTATAGACATAATGACCGTATCAACGTCAATTACAAATTCTGAGTTTTCTATCGGAACAGGTCTCCGCCTGCCCTTTTCATCAGGCTCACCGAGCTGCATTTTGATGCATTTTATTCCTTTGACAAAATTGTTAAGCGGGTTTTTGGGATCGTTTGGAAATGCATGCGGAAGGATCTCAACAGGATTGCAGAGCAAAATGAATTCTATACCCTCTTCCATAGCATGCTCAACCTCCTCGCGCCGCGCGGGAAGCTCTTCCATGGAGCGTCTGTATATTATGCTTACTTTTTCAGCGCCCATTCTCAATGCAGTGCGTGCGGCATCCATAGCAACATTTCCGCCGCCTACAACAGCGACCCTGCCGCCCTTCATTACAGGCGTTGACGAATCGCCCCTGTATGATTTCATAAGATTGCTTCTTGTCAAAAATTCGTTTGCCGAATAAACTCCGTTCAGCGATTCTCCCGGGATACCCATAAAGTTCGGTAAGCCCGCCCCCGAGCCTATGAATACAGCTTCATATCCTTCCTCGAACAGCTCGTCTACTGTCAGGGTTTTTCCTATTACGACGTTAGTTTGTATGTCAACGCCCAACGCCTTAAGAGTTTCGACCTCTTTTGCAACGATAGATTTGGGAAGACGGAATTCGGGAATACCGTACACAAGAACACCGCCGGGCGTGTGTAACGCTTCAAATACCGTAACGTCATAGCCCTTTTTGGCAAGATCGCCCGCACAGGTAAGACCTGACGGCCCTGCACCGACGATTGCGATCTTATGACCGTTTTTTTCAGGGACCGTGATATCTGATGTGCAGTTGCTGTTGTGAAAATCCGCTGCAAATCTTTCAAGTCTGCCTATTGCGACAGGCTCGAATTTTTTACCGAGCGTACATAGCTTTTCGCACTGGTTTTCCTGCGGGCAGACTCTTCCGCACACAGCAGGCAAAGAGGAGGAGAGAGAAATGTGCCTGTAAGATCCCTCTATATCTCCTTTTTTGATAAGATCGATAAAGCCCGGAATGTCAATGTTTACAGGGCAGCCCTCAACGCACGGCTCGTTTTTGCAGTTAAGACAGCGATGCGCTTCTCTTTGCGCCGTTTCAAGATCGTATCCGAGCGCAACCTCGTGAAAGTTGCATGACCTTTCCTTCGGGTCCTGCGTCGGCATAATATTCTTTTTCGGTTCTATTGCCATTATTGCACTCCCTTCTGCTTACTGCTGTCCGATGATGTGTCTTTTTTGAAAAGGTTGCAGGCGCTCTCGTATGCGTGGCGTTCAAATTCGCCGTACATTCTTCCTCTCGCCATAGCCTCGTCAAAATCAATTTCGTATCCGTTAAAGTCAGGACCGTCAACACAGGCAAATTTTGTTAGCTTTTGCCCGTTTTTATTGACTGTAAGACGGCAGCCTCCGCACATACCCGTTCCGTCTATCATTATCGGGTTCATAGATACCGTAACGGGAGCTTCGAACGGACGTGCGGTCTGAACGGTATACTTCATCATCACAAGAGGACCTATTGCGATTATCATGTCGAATCTTTTACCGCTTTCAAGCATTTGTCTGAGCGGTATTGTAACGTTTCCGCGTTCACCGTACGAGCCGTCGTCGGTCATTACGCAAAGCTCGTTGCAGCAGGCGCGGAATTCGTTCTCGAGGATAACAAGGTCTTTTGTGCGAAAGCCTATTATTCCCGTAACATCGGCACCGCGCTTGCGCAATTCCTGTGCTATCGGCATGGCGATAGCACATCCGACACCGCCCCCCACGATACAGACATTTTTCAAGCCGTCAAGCTCTGTAGCGTTACCGAGCGGACCTACGAAATCATGTATATGCTCACCGACCTGCTTTTCGTTCAACGCCTTGGTCGTAGCCCCGACGATCTGAAAAATTATTTTTACGCTGCCTTCGTCAGAATCTGTTCCTGCTACGGTAAGCGGTATTCTTTCACCGTCCTCATCGACGCGTAAAATAATAAATTGCCCTGGCTGCGCCTTTTTTGCGACAAGCGGTGCAAGTATCTGCATTTGAGTAACAGTAGGATTAAGTTGTTTTTTAGATAATATCTTATACAAGACATCCACCTCTTTGTTGTAGTTATATGTATGATCGCCGCATATAAAAAGCGGTCAGAATGAAGCTTGCGTTTCGGGCGCATATTCGGTAAATGTACCGAATCATACCGACTGATGTCGGTATGGCTGATCATCCGATCAGCATGCGCCCTGCACCGCACTGAAAACTGTTCGCTTATGAATATACGGTCATATTCTTATATCAGAAGTCTACCTCTGTATCATAGTAGCAGCACAGAAGCAGCTTTTTCATTTCTTCAATTGATATTTTTCTTGGATTTGATAATGTGCATGCATCTTTTACCGCCTCTGATGCTATGCATTCAAGTCTTTGGGAGAATACTTCCTCCGGAATAAATCCGCCATCGCTTCCGCAGGAAGCATCGCACGCTTTTATGCACAGCGGTATATCAAGCTGCTTGTTCATGTTTCTTAATTGAGAAATAAGCAGCTGAACGTCCTGATGCTCGTTTTCACCGCCGAGATGAAGCATTTTCGCAATTTCTGAGTATCTTTTGCGCGCTCTTTCATCCTGACAGTTAAATGCTATCACCTTTGGCAGATACATTGCGTTTGCGGCTCCGTGTATCAGATGTCCGCCGTAATCTGCAAACGCTGTTCCTGTTTTGTGCGCCATAGAATGAACTATGCCCAAAAGTGCGTTTGTGAACGCCATTCCCGCAAGACATTGAGCGTTGTGCATTTTTTCTCGGCTGTGTGAATTGCCGTTGTACGATGGGATAAGATGCTCATAGATCATCTTTATTGCGTGTAGCGCCAAAGGATCTGTAAGATCGCTTGCAGATGTCGAAACATATGCTTCGATCGCGTGGGTCATTGCATCCATACCCGTGTGTGCTGTAAGCCTTTTCGGCATCGTCTGCGCTAAATCGGGGTCAACTATTGCAATATCAGGGGTTATCTCATGATCCGCTATCGGATATTTTATGCCCTTTTCGTAATCTGTGATTATTGAAAATGCAGTTACCTCCGTTGCAGAGCCCGATGTTGAGGAAATGGCACAAAAGCGTGCCTTTTTTCTTAATTCGGGAATGGAAAAGACACGGCACATTTCCTCAAAGGTGATATCAGGATGCTCGTATTTTATCCACATAGCCTTAGCGGCATCGATAGGCGAGCCGCCGCCGAGCGCCACTATCCAGTCAGGGCTGAATTCAAGCATTTTTTCAGCTCCGCGCATAACGGTCTGAACTGATGGGTCCGGCTCTATGCCGTCAATGATACAAACGGACATACCGCCTTTTTCCAAAAGCTGTACGACCTTGTCAAGAAAGCCGAAGCGCTTCATTGAGGTTCCGCCTGTGCATACTGCCGCGCGTTTTCCCTTAAGATCCTTAAGCTGCTCAAGCGAGCCCTTTCCGTAGTATATGTCCTTCGGTAAAGTAAATCTTGCCATAGCAATTCTCCTTCGTTTTTTTGAAAGTATTGCCGTAACGAAAGAGAGTTATTCTTTTTTCAGGATCATTCGATAACGAATGTATCGTATTGCTTGCCTGAAAGAGTTTTCCAAATAAATACACCGTTTTCAAATGTCATATAGCTGCGGTCGGAATCGTTCTTTGGAATTGACACCGAGCCGGGATTTAAATAAATGTGATCGTCAAATATCTTTTTTGCAGGCACGTGAGTGTGACCGTGAAGCAATATATCGTCTTTTTTCATAGGCAAAAGCGAATTGCTGTTGTATATGTGGCCGTGTGTTGCGAATATCAGTCTTTTTCCGTGTGTGATAACGGCGTAATCTGCCATAATGGGAAATCGAAGCACCATCTGATCTACCTCGGAGTCGCAATTGCCTCTTACGCACAGTATATCGTCTTTTATACCGTTAAGCATCTGTATGACCTGCTTTGGCTCGTAAAGCTCCGCCAGGTCATTTCGGGGACCGTGGTAAAGTATGTCGCCCAAAAGCAGTAATTTGTCAGCGCCTTCGCTTCTGTATGCATCTATAAGCATACGGCAGTATCCTGCTGCTCCGTGAATGTCTGATGCTATAAGCCATTTCATAATTCATTCTCCGTCCTTAATACCCGTCAGAGCGTAAAAAAGTCCCTGACAGCCTTGTAATATATCGTTATATGCTATATCGAAACGCCGTGTGTACCACGGATCGCTGACGTCTGCGCTCTTGTCTGTATAATCCATCAGCCTTTTTATCTTTCCGCCATCATCGCGTCCGAGTATCGCTCGCATGCTTCTGATATTTGCTGAATCCATTCCGATGAAAAGATCGTATTTTTCATAGTCTGAATGCTTGAGCTGCACTGAATACTTGCCTGAGCAGTCAATACCGTGCCTTTGCATTTCTTCCTTTGACGGACGGTATACACTGTTTCCGAGCTCCTCAGTCGAGGTTGCCGATGAAGCTATATAAAACTCGTTTTGCATACCGTGCCTTTTGACTATATCCTTGAAAACGAATTCGGCTGTCGGTGAGCGGCATATGTTGCCGTAGCACACAAACATAATTTTTTTCATGATCTGTTTTGCCTTTCACAGTTGGTTTAGCGAATATATTCTTTATTATTATACTATATTGCAAAGAAAAAATCAATACCCAATTTTGATCAATGTTGATAGAAAAATTCACAAAAGCGTGGCATAATATATATGTGGGTATCAAAGCGTACCATGCAATGCTTAAATGCAGTATCAAAGGAGTTGTTTATGGAAACACGTGTTGCGGTAATGAGTATTATCGTTGAGGATAACAGTGCTGCAGAGGCTGTAAACGCACTTTTGCACGATTACGCAGATCATATCATCGGCAGAATGGGCATTCCGTACAGAGCAAAGGGAATAAATATCATAAGCGTAGCTCTCGATGCTCCGCAGGATATAACATCGGCTCTCGCCGGAAAGATCGGCAGACTGAATCGCGTCAGTGTAAAAACGGCTTATTCAGAGGTATAAAATGAGTACTCTTGCCTTGATAGAAAAGCTCGCAAGCGAGCATTCTCTGAGCTGCGATGAGTATTTTGAATTAGTTCGCGGCTATTGCGGAAAAACAGATTCTGTTATAAGAGCGTATGCAGACAAGGCGCGCAGGGCTGTATTCGGCAATAAGGTGTATTTGCGAGGTCTTATCGAAATATCAAATATATGTAGCAATGACTGCTATTACTGCGGAATAAGAAAAAGCAATTCGCTGTGTGAAAGATATCGGCTTGATAAGGAGCAGATACTCTCGTGCTGTAAGATCGGATATTCTCTCGGACTGCGGACATTTGTTTTGCAGGGCGGCGAGGACGGATATTTCACGGATGACAGGCTGTGCAGTATCATATCCGATATAAAAAGCCTTTATCCCGATGCGGCGGTCACTCTGTCGCTCGGCGAGAGAGGGCGTGAAAGCTACAGAGCATTGAGATCAGCGGGAGCAGACAGATATCTTTTGCGTCACGAAACGGCTGATAAGGACCATTACGGTATGCTTCATCCGAAGAATATGTCGTTTGACAACAGAATGAAATGTCTTAACGATCTCAGATGCGAGGGCTTTCAGGTTGGCTGCGGATTTATGGTAGGCTCTCCGTTTCAGACAGAGGAGCATATAGCAAAGGACCTTAAATTTATTGAAGAATTCAAGCCCGAAATGTGTGGAATAGGTCCTTTTATACCGCATAACGAAACGCCGTTCGGCTCTTTTGGCATAATGCCGTATTCAAGTGAGCTGACGTGCTATCTTTTGTCTGTTGTAAGACTTATTCACCCTGATATACTTCTTCCGTCAACGACTGCGCTTAATTCCGTCGGAAGCGGCGGCAGGGAAAACGGAATACTGCACGGGGCAAACGTAATAATGCCTAATCTTTCTCCTGCATCGGTGCGGGAAAAGTATATGCTGTATAACGGAAAAGCTTTTACAGGCTGCGAGGCGGCAGAGGGAATTGCAGAGCTTATGGCATCTATGGCGGAGATCGGCTTTGAAGCTACGGGAAGCCGCGGCGATCACCCTTCCGTGAACCTTAACTGAAAATAATTTATCTGACAGGGAAGATATTTCTGACCTGCAAGAAAGGAATTGAAAATATGTTTAACTACGATCCGAGATCAATGAAGGCCGAAGAATTTATAAACGACGGCGAGATCAGAGCGACTCTGCAATATGCAGAGGAAAACAAAAATAATGTTGAGCTTATCGACAGTATCATCGATAAGGCGCGTCCGAAAAAAACGGAAACGGGCTATGTTTGCTCAGGACTTACACACAGAGAGGCATCGGTCCTGCTTGCCTGTGAGATACCTGAAAAAATACAGCAGATATATAAGGTGGCAGAGGAGATAAAGCTCGCATTTTACGGCAACAGAATAGTAATATTCGCCCCCTTGTATCTGTCAAATTACTGTGTGAACGGATGTGTTTACTGCCCGTATCACCTTAAAAATAAGACGATACCGAGAAAAAAGCTGACACAGGAAGAGGTAAAAGCAGAGGTCATAGCGCTTCAGGATATGGGACACAAGCGTCTTGCGATAGAGTCCGGCGAAGACCCTGTGAATAATCCGATAGAATACATTCTTGAATGTATCAATACGATATACAGCGTAAACCACAAAAACGGAGCAATACGCAGAGTAAACGTAAATATAGCCGCAACAACGGTCGAAAATTACAGAAAGCTGAAGGATGCGGGAATAGGAACGTATATACTCTTTCAGGAAACGTATCATAAGGAAAGCTATCTGAAGCTCCATCCCACAGGCCCAAAGCACGATTACGCTTATCATACGGAGGCGCACGACAGAGCAATGCAGGGCGGTATTGACGATGTGGGACTCGGCGTTCTGTTCGGCTTGGAGCTTTATAAATACGAGTTTGCGGGACTCATTATGCATGCAGAGCATCTTGAAGCAGTATTCGGCGTAGGTCCGCATACGATAAGTGTTCCGAGAATAAAGAAAGCATCCGACATAGACCCGACTGCATTTGATAATTCCATCAGCGATGAAATGTTCAAAAAAATAACGGCTTGCATAAGACTTGCAGTGCCGTATACGGGCATCATCATATCTACACGAGAGTCAGAGCAGGTGCGTTCTGAGCTTCTTAATCTCGGTGTATCACAGGTAAGCGGCGGCTCACGTACTTCTGTCGGAGGATATGCATCTTTGGAGCGTCCTCACGATACAGAGCAGTTTGACGTTTCTGACCAGAGAACGCTTGATGAGGTGGTTCACTGGCTTATAGATAACGGACATATACCGTCATTCTGCACGGCGTGTTACAGAGAGGGAAGGACGGGCGACAGATTTATGAGCCTGTGCAAAACAGGTCAGATACTTAACTGCTGCCATCCGAATGCTCTTATGACTCTTACAGAGTATCTTGTGGATTACGCAAGCGATGAAACAAAAAAGGCAGGCTATGAGATGATAAAGCGTGAGCTTGAGCGTATTCCGAAGGAAAAGGTACGCAATATAGCCAAGGATAATATTGAAGCTATCAAAAATTCCAACAGACGTGATTTCAGATTCTGAGGTAGTATATGAAGCTAAACGAAACACCATCGGGTGAAAGGATAACTATCGGCTTTTTCGGTATGCGTAATGCGGGTAAATCAAGTCTTGTCAATGCGTTGACAGATCAGAGTGTTTCGGTGGTGTCAGATACTCCCGGAACAACTACTGACCCTGTTAAAAAGGCTATGGAGCTTTTGCCGCTCGGCGCAGTCGTTATAGTAGATACCCCCGGATTTGACGATGTGGGAGATCTTGGCGAATTACGCGTAAAGACAACGAGAAGGACACTTGCATATACCGATATTGCGGTCGTCGTCATAGATGCTCAAAAGGGTATCTCACCGATCGATATATTGCTGATAAGCGAGTTTGAAAAAAGAAATATCCCGTATGTCAAGGCGTATAATAAATCAGATGCATCATCTGTTGTATACGATGACGGAATTGCGGTCAGCGCAAGAGATAAAAAGGGCATAGAGGAGCTGAAGGCTGCAATATGCGGAGTATACAGAACAAGCGCTGAAAATAAGCGTATCGTGACGGATATTCTTTGTGATAATCCCACAGCAGTTCTCGTTATGCCTATTGACGAGGCAGCGCCGAAGGGCAGAATAATATTGCCGCAGCAGCAAACGGTAAGGGATATTCTCGATGCACACGGCACTTGTATATGCTGTCAGCCGGAGCAGCTATCAAAAATGCTTGACGGTATGGCATCACCGCCCGATATCGTAATAACAGATTCGCAGGTGTTCGGAAAGGTTGCCCGTATCGTTCCTGATGATATTCCGTTAACGTCGTTTTCGATATTGTTCGCAAGGTATAAGGGTGAATTGCAGACGCTTGTAGACGGCGCTATGAAAATACATTATCTTAATGATAATGATACCGTTCTTATTTCAGAGGGCTGTACTCACAGAAGAAGCTGTAAGGACATTGGAAGCGTAAAAATACCGAATATGATGCGACTCTTTACGAAAAAAGAATTGAATTTTGTTTTTTCAAGCGGCGGTGAATTTCCCGATGATCTTTCGGGTATATCACTCGTTGTGCATTGCGGCGGATGTATGCTCAATCAAAAGGAAATGCATTACCGTATGGCAACAGCAGAGCAAAACGGCGTGCCTATGGTCAATTACGGTGTGGCTATTGCCGAAATGAACGGAATTTTAAGACGCAGTTTAAAGGTTTTTCCCGATATAAAGGTCGATAAATTTTAATAATACAAACGCTCGGTCACGTATGGGTGATACTCTTAACGGAGAATTTAAAAAATATCGCTAAGTGCGAGCATCGCGTTTGTCATGTCAAACGCAAATGGGCTAAGCCCAAACCCTTATATAAGCAGAAAAGAGCAAGGATAAAAGGATATAAGACCTTCTGTTCTTGCTCTGTTTTTTCTTTCTGTCGATATGTCAACTTCGTTGACTCGATATGCTTTCACTTCGTTCAAGCTCGATATATTGTCGCTTCGCGCCAATTCGATATGAGATAAATCCCTCGTTTGCGGAGCAAACATATCG
>JAZPYO010000048.1:0-75805 GCA_045544195.1 Eubacteriales bacterium | reverse complement strand
GCAACAGAGTTGTCAGCCCACTTGAAATCGAATGTGTCGCCCAATGCAACAACGCTCTTGGGCAGCTTTATAACTATCGTCTTGCCCGAAACTGTAAATTCAGCCTCACCTGTACTTGATACGCTCCATTCAGCGTTCTTTTCTGTCGTTGCAAATGCTTCAACAGATGCCTTTGAGCCGTTCTGTGAACGGTTGATTATGTAATCGTAGCCGTACCAGCCCGTTGCTGCGTTGCAGTCGGAGTCGATAAACAGGTTCATCCAATTTGTGCCCTCAGGCGCTGTTATATCGCTTGCGCATTCTGCATAGAAATAAACGTTTTCGCTGTCTGCGGAAACCTTTGAAACAACAAAGTCGTTTCTGCCTGTGCTGTTGGTGTATCGCAGATCAATTACCGTTGAAGCATGATCACGGTGCGTAACGTCACCTTGGTAATCACGGTATTCAGGTCCTACCGACAGCCATTGAGAAGCATCGGCGGAGAGGTCTATCGTCTTCTGACCGAATGCGCCTGCAATACCTCTTGTACCCTTGTAATTTCTTACGTTGAGGACAGTCTGGTAATAGTAGTTGTCTTTGAAAAGATTGCTTACAGGCTCAATATCACGGGAATATTCGGGGCTGAAGCAGTCGATGTAGCTGTATCTGTAAGAGCCGTGCTTGCTGTCTACAATATACGTTCCTGCAATAAGCTGACCGTCATTTTTAAGAGCGTCTGTCGAATGTCTGCCCGCAGACCATTCGTTCCAGCCGACCAGCATTATCAAGGGCGGATCCGTTTCCAACGCTCTGCCGAATTGCTCCTGATATGCAATACCCTTGCCCGACGTTCCGTTTGTCGTAAGCTCGAATGAAAACTCCGAGTTGGGCGGCTGTCTGCCGTTTGAAAAGCTCCTGCCGCTTATTGAGTTTGCCCAATAGCCCGACATTACGACCATCTGCTCCAATTCGCCGCTCATCGAATATCCTGGATCCTGCGGGAACATATCTGCCCACGGCCAGCAGCCCTTGCCCTCGGTATCCGTGTACCAATCGGCGCTTGAATGCGCCCAGCTTGAACGGAAGGTGAATAATTCTTTTATCTCATCTGACATATTCTCGACAACGTCGTTCTCTGCCAGAACGAGAGGCTTGCCCTCCCACTCAAACCAAAGATCGCGGAATCGCTCCTGCGAATATATATTCAAATATATTTCGGGAAGTGATTTTGCAATGTTGTTATTCAGATATCCGCAATGGAATGCTATTTTCGGGGTGTTGTATCCCTCCTGGCGCATCTGACTGAATACCTTGAATACCGTTTCGTATGTGCTTGTATACGTTACGCCGTTCGTTATATCAAGATAAATGAAGTCAACCCCCGCATCGTTCAGCATATAAGCGTGCTTGCGGATGACCCACTCATCTGCTGAACGGTAATAGCCGAAATACGGCTGCGCCCAATAGTGACTGCCCTCGCGGTGAAGCAAGGACGTCAGACGCTTAACACCGTTTACGCCGTTGTCATCGCCGTAATATGTGGCAGTGTGATCGAAATGTGTTCCGGAGCCCTGCATTGCAAGAAAGTAGAACATACCGACCTGCTTTGAGGAAATATTTTTGTCTGTATTTTGTGCTGAAACGCGGCCTTCATCGTCCGTTGCAACCCAAGTGTCCGCAAATACGTCACGCAGAAACAAGGGGTCTGCAACTGTGCTTGACGTGAGCTTTGCCTCATAGCCCGTTATTTCCAGATTTTCAATAGTTGCTTTATATCTGTGATGGTGCAGCCAAAATTTGAAATATCCGTTTTTCGGTACATCGTCCTCAAGCTGATTTTGCAGCACAGGCTCTGTTTCTCCCGGCAAAAATCCGTTTAGCATACTGCCGTCTATCTGCACGCGGAATATTTCCGTTTTTACACCGTTATCATCGTCAGCATAGAGGGTTATAACGTCAGATGATGGATCATCTTCTATGTAAAGGTGACGCATGGTTGAAAAGTCTACCTTTGAATCAACAAAAGCTGTTGCGGGCCATTTTCCCTTTCGCATACCGACCTGCTTGCCTCTTAATGCAAGCCATACGCCCTTGCTTGCGGTCGCCTGCTTTGCCGGGTCCTCAAGGCGAAGACCTAAATAAAGCGTTTCGTGACCGCCCTGCTCTGTCAGTCCCTCTACCTGAAGATCTGCTTCAATTATAGTCTTTTCTTCCGTGCCCTGAAGCAGCTTGTTGAGCTGCAAAGTTGATACGGTGCCCTTGTTCAGCGTTGTGCCGTTTCCCTTTCGGTATATTGAGCCGTCTGAAACAGAAAAAATACCTGATGCTATGGACTTTGTGGAAAGCGAATAGGAAACGGGATCGAGCTTATATGTCTCACCGACAGCTGTTCTTTCAAGGGTGAGCTGTTCTCCCTGGAGCTGCTGAGTCGGCGCTGATGTGTCGCTTTCTTTTCCGGAGCATCCTGCGATCCCCGCGGATAAGGCACAAGCGCACAGAATACAAAGCGCGCGAAGAGATTTTTTCTTCAGATTATCGCTTATCATATTACGTACCGTCACCCTTTCGGTTATTTTAATACCAATTGCGATCATACTTATGGCTATTATATATTAAAAAAATAAAAAAGTAAAGACTTTTAAGTAATATTTTTCTCACAGCGGAGCAAAATTTACATATAATAATAATTGATGCGGACTATTAACGTGATTATTACAGCTCGGTAAAAAATAATTGTAAAATATTCATTAATTTTGCGTCGCGGCACTTTAAAAAGTATATACTATGTGGTATACTCTCTTAGTATGAATATTTGTCGGTATTTTCAGACACGGCGGGACGGCGAGCCGCTGAGGTCTTAATATATACGTTTACAGATCGTCGGGAAACGGACTTTTTATGGAGAATATTATTATTAACGGCGGCAAAAAGCTGTTCGGTGAAATAGAAGTAAGCGGAATGAAAAATGCGGCGGTTGCCGTAATATTTGCGTGCCTTCTCGTAAAGGGAAAGTGCGTTATCGAAAATCTTCCGAATATCAGCGATGTTGATACGTCGTTGAAGATACTTTCAAGCTGCGGCGCAAATATACGCCGTTTGTCTTCAACAGTTGTGGAAATAGATTGCCGCAGGGTAGAATGCGGAAAGTCTCCGTATGAGCTTGTGCGTAAAATGCGCGCTTCTTACTATCTTATAGGCGCTGAGCTTGGCAGATTTCACAGGGCATATGTAGGCTGCCCGGGCGGATGCGATTTCGGCATACGCCCCATTGACCAGCATATAAAGGGCTTCGAGGCGCTCGGCGCTAAGGTAAGCGTTGAGGGCGGCTATGTTGAAGCGGTCGCCGAAAACGGAGTTATAGGAAATCAGGTGTACTTTGACAGCGTATCTGTCGGCGCAACTATGAATATAATAATAGCTGCAGTGCTTGCAAAGGGTACGACTATGATAGAAAATGCGGCAAGAGAGCCTCATATAGTTGACCTTGCGAACTTTTTGAATACGTGCGGAGCGGATATAACGGGAGCAGGTACGGATGTCATAAAGATAAAGGGCGTTGAATCCCTGCACGGCTGTACTTATGCAATAATTCCCGATATGATAGAGGCGGGCACATATATGATAGCTGCCGCCGCAACAAAGGGCAGACTCAAGATAAACAACGTCATCCCGAAGCACCTTGAATCCATCAGCGCAAAGCTCGAGGAAATGGGTGTATATGTTGAGGAGCTGGACGATGCTATAATAGTTTCGGGAGAGGACAGAACCTTCAACAGAGTAAATATAAAGACCTTGCCTTATCCAGGCTTTCCGACGGATATGAATCCGCAGATGTGCGTTCTGCTTTGTCTTGCAGAGGGCACGAGCTATCTTACAGAAGGCGTTTGGGATAGCCGCTTCAGATACGTAGAGGAATTAAAGCGTATGGGGGCGACGATAAAGGTAGACGGGAAAACGGCTGTTGTGGAGGGCGGCGCGCCCTTGACAGCGGCGCCTGTCAGAGCGGTCGATCTGCGCGCGGGAGCAGCTATGATAATAGCAGGTCTTACCGCAAAGGGAAAAACCGTCATCGACGATATTTATCACATAAAAAGAGGATATGACGGTATCGTTGAAAAGCTCCGTGACGTAGGAGCTGAGATCACAGAGGTAATAACTCCGGATCCTGCGGCATTCGATCAGGCAAACTGATAAAACAGAACAATAAAAAAGAGCAAGAGTAAAAGGAAGTATCCTTCTATTCTTGCTCTGTTTTCTTTATATGTATATGGCATATGTGACAGTAGGGACAGGCGTCCTCGACTGTCCGCGCTATTTCGGGGGCAAAAAATATTTTTCAAAGGTGTATAGCTGACGAGTGGGAGTTTGCATATTTTGCTTCTCTTGATGAGTTGCACTCCTCTGAGGACATTGCTTTTGTTGATTGCAATATTTTTTAATGTCATAGCAATTTATGAAAAAAACGATTTATATATAGCAACACCCCGACAGAATTTTTGAAAATCTGTCGGGGCTATCTCTTTGCTTTCTGCGTATCAAATTTATACCTTTACGGACAGTCGAGGACGCCTGTCCCTACAAGGACTTGCTAACTTCCTTATGAGAAGTAGCCTTTCTTGCTCTGTTTTTTTGTATGCGTATATGACAGCTTTGAACGTATGCCGGTGTCAGCCGTTTATGCCTGTAATATCCTTTATTATTTCCCCTGCCATAAGAAGCCCCGCACACGAAGGAACGAATGATATTGATGCAGGAACGCGGTCGTGTGTTACAGGCGCCTCCTCGGAATATATGACCTTTACGTGATCGATCCCTCTTGCCTTAAGCTCACGGCGCATCACACGCGCCAAAGGGCAAACGGATGTTTTCGATATGTCTGATACCTTAAAGGCGTTTGCGCTCAGCTTATTGCCTGTACCCATACAGCTTATAACGGGTACGTTGAGTTTTTTTGCTTTTTCAATTATAAGCAGCTTTGAGGAAACCGTGTCTATGGCATCTGCAATGTAGTCATACTGTGAAAAGTCTATCATATCGGCGGTATCCTCGTTGTAAAAAATGGGTAGGGCGGTTATTTTGCAGTCGGCAGATATGTCGGCAAGGCGTGATCGCGCCGCCTGAGTTTTCTGCATACCGACCGTCGAGTTAAGCGCAAAAAGCTGTCTGTTTATATTTGATTTTGATATAACATCGCCGTCTACTACTGTCAAAGCGCCAATCCCCGCTCTTACAAGCGCCTCCGCTGTATAAGAGCCGACACCGCCTATGCCGAATAGCAGTACTCTTGCGCATTTCAGTTTTTCTATTGCTTCATCTCCGATCAGAGCCCGTGTTCTTGAAAGCTGTTCCATATATACTCCGTTTGATTTAAAAAGCTACCCGAAAAAGAAATTATTGCGTTTCTTTTTCGGGTAGTTTCATTTTGTTTTATAGCTTAAGATGCGGAAAGCAGCTTATGCCTTCTTCTTTTTCATTATGACTACAACAGCTACGGCAGCTATAACTACTACAGCTACGATAACGATTATAATGATAGTTGTTGAGGAATTTGTATCCTTCTTGTTATCATCTGAGCCTGTTGTAGCAGCGTTGCTTGCAGGAGCGTTTGTTGCAGGATCTGTTGCAGCGTCTGTTTCTTCATCCTCTGCGGGAGCCTGAGTAGCATTGTCATTGCCCTGATCCTCTGTTGCTTCAGCCTCGGGAGCCTTGTAGTTCGGGTCAAGCTCAACATTTACGCCCTCAACCTTGAATGCAGCAGCATCCTCTAAATTGTTGAAGAAGCCTATACCGTATATAGTAACCTCGGATGTAAGTGCATCGGTAACCTCATCTACGGGGTCAATACGGAGCTTAAGAACATCGCCTACCCACTCGTAACCGATGAAGTACTGGAAGTCAAATATTACTATCTGACCGCCCTGTACCTGCTGGTATTCAGAAGGAATAAAGTTCTGGTCTGAGATAGAGGGGGATTTGCTCGTTGCAAAGAAGAGCTCAGGATCGTTGTAATCGTTTGTTTTCAGGTACATAGCAACATAACGGTAATTTTCAGCCGTCAGCTTGTACTTGGAGTCAAGAGTAACGGTGAAGTAAGGATCTTCGCCTGTGAGAAGAACGTTCAAAGAACCGTCGTCCTTAAGATCTGTTGTAACATTGTTCTGACCGCTTATCATGCTTTCTTCGAGCTTTACTGCAAAAGCGTCCTCTGTTACCTCTTCGATCTTGCCCAGAGTGTTTTCGGGATTGGGGTCAACGAGTTCATCGCCGCCTGTTGCGCGTGTGGAAACGAAGTTCAGTCTGTTGGAGCCGTAGATGTTGTCGTCACGGCCGTTCATAACGCCCGTGCCCCATTCAAGATAGTTCTTGTATCCGCCGCCGTCAGCAGAGCTGCCTTCGTTAACGGAAATGGAGAAGCCAACGGACATACCAACGTGAGGGGGAGTCTGAAGAATAACCTCCCACGGAATAAACAGCTCGTATGTAGTGAGCTTCTTTGCGCTGTCATGAGCTACTACGTATCTGCCGTTACCGCCGGAAATATCCTCGTGGTCAACAACGCCGTTCCAGCTGTATGCATACGTGTTTTCGTCGTTACCGAGTGCAAAAGCAAACTCGTTGTAGGAAGAATGCCAGTTACCGTTTCTGTCTGACGTAGGGATCTTGCCCTGGTCAACAGTACAGCCGTAAGCATCAAGACGAACCTGCAGGCAGTCGCCGTTCCAGATACTGTTGTGATCTGCAACAACGTTGCTGTTCCAGTGCTCGTTATCGGGCGTTGTTATAGCCAGATAAAAGCCTTCAAAGTTGTAACGGGTCCACATGGAAAATTCCATTTCGCCCGACGTTTTCATATCTGTCTGCGTGTTTTCGGGATAAGATACGTTTTCAAGTGTAGCTGTGCCCCATTCGCTTAAGGAAACAACGCCGTCGATCGTAGGCTCAAAGCCCTTGCCGAACTGCAGAGCCTCAACCGTTGCAAATTTTTCTTCATCCGCAAGAGCTGTAACGGACATTGCCGAAACGAGAGTAGCAACTACCATTAAAAGAGAAAAGATTTTTTTCATATAATCCTCCTGATCAATTTTGAGCATAACTCTGTCAATATGATATAACAAAATTGTGAAAATGTCAAGCAAATTATTGAATTTAGCAGAAAAGTAAATAAAATTCCCCGTTTTGTTACTGTTAATTAATAATTCAACTTGCCGTTGTGTTGCAAAAGAAAAAATTTTATATCCTATAACGAAGTCTTTGTAAAATGTTATCACACAACGTATTGTGACATTTTTTTCAGTTATGCGGTGTTATCATTGTATCAGTAAGCGAAAGGAGCGTTTGAAATGGACGGGCTAAGCATAGAATTTGAAAACGGGCAGATGACCGTTTTTGTTGAGTGTGAAATAGATCATCATACCGCATCACGCGCCCGTGAGGAGATAGACAGGGAGTTTTTTGCAAATATGCCTCGCAGACTCGTGCTTGATCTTACGAATATGCGTTTTATGGACAGCTCAGGGCTTGGGCTGATAATGGGAAGATACTCGCGCTGTCTTGCAACGGGCTGTGAATTTGCCCTGTACGGAGCAGACGAAAGGGCAAAATGCATATTGCGTATGGCGGGTATGGATAAAATTCTTAATTTAAAGGGATAAGATTATGAATCAAACGGAAAAGAACGTAACGCGTAAAACTAAAAAGGCGTTGATAAACGAAATGAAGATCACCCTGAGCGCCGATTCGGCAAACGAGTCACTTGCAAGAACGTGTATAGCGGCATTTGCATCTCAGCTTGACCCCCGTATCGATCAGCTTGCAGATCTGCGGTGCGCGGTAAGTGAGGCTGTGACAAACTGTATCGTACATGCTTATAAGGACAAAAACGGCAAGATCTACATAAACGCGCGGATGTATTCTGACAGAACTGTCAGCGTGAGAATAACGGATAAGGGCTGCGGCATTTCCGATGTTAAACAGGCGATGGAGCCGCTTTTTACGACAGGAAGCACTGAGGAAAGATGCGGTATGGGCTTTTCGGTGATGGAGAGCTTTACTGACGGTATAAGCGTGTCATCTGCTGTTGGCAGGGGCACCAGCGTGTTTATGACTAAAAAATTCGAATAACGCACAAGGCATGGCATATAGCCCTGCACTGATTGCGGGACAAGGGGATGTACGGTATGTCACTTGACAAGCACGCGAACGATTATTCACAAAATGCAGAGCTGATAAGCAAGGCGCAAAGCGGCGATAAGGATTCTATGGAAAAGGCGGTAATACTCAACCTCGGACTTGTGAAAAGCATAGCTCCGAGGTTTCTTGACCGCGGGGTAGAATACGACGATCTTATGCAGATAGGCACGCTCGGTATGATAAAGGCGATAAAAAGCTATTCACAGGACTTCGGAACTGTTTTTTCAACATATGCCGTTCCGCTGATAATCGGGGAGATAAGGCGGTATTTGCGTGACGATGGAGCAATAAAGGTGTCAAGAGGAGTAAAAAGGCTCGGCGTTCATGCAATGAAGCAAAGAGAAAAATTCATTAAGGAGCACGGCAGAGAGCCGAAAACGTCAGAAATTGCACAGCTGTGCGAGTGCAGCGTTCAGCAGGTCGCATTCGCGCTTGAAGCGTGCTATCCGCTGCATTCTTTGTCAGAGCCTGTCGGTGATAAGGACGGAGCGTGCCTTGAAAGCGTGCTGCCCGACACTTCCGATGAAATACAGCACCTGTGCGACAGAATATCGCTGAACAATGCCATATCGCACCTTGAGGAAACTGAGCGGAAAATAATATATCTTCGGTATTATAAGGACTTATCTCAGATGCAAACGGCTAAAATACTCGGACTTTCACAGGTGAAAATATCAAGAAGCGAGAAAAAGATATTCGAAAAGCTCAAGTCACAGCTCATCGTGTAAAATTTACAAAACGTTTAATTATTTTTGAGAAATGCTCTTGACAAACGGAAATTAATCATTTATAATGAATTCTGCGGTTTTTGTGTGAGCCGTCAGTAACGGCGGCGAAACGACGCAATTTTTGAGTTGAGGTTCTGCAGATGCGTATTGACATATCCCGCATTTTATCAGGCGAAACAGATACCCTGCCCTTTGACGTTTCATTTGAAGCGGGCGAGGATGAGGGATACGGATATTTTGCCGAATGGGGTATAGACTTTACGGATAAGATATCCGTAAAGGGCGCGTTTTACAACAACGGCGGATATATGAGTCTGCAGGCAACGGCAAGCACAAGCTACGATACCTTGTGCGCGCGGTGCCTTAAAGCTATGCACAAAACATTTGAGCACAGCTTTGAAAAGAGCGTAGCGTCAGAGCTTACAAATGAAGAAAACGATGATTTTGTCCTTACCGAAGGCGGATGTGTGGACGTTTCGGCTTTGGTATGCGAAGAATTTCTCCTGTCGTTTCCTCTGAAGGAGCTTTGCGATGAGCTTTGTAAGGGACTTTGCCAGAAATGCGGGAAAAACCTTAACGGCGGAGAGTGCGGTTGCCAGAGCGATACAGATCCGCGTATGGCAAAATTGAAAGCGCTTCTGTCGGAGTATGATTGAGCTTTTAATGTTATTGTATTATATAAGGAGGTGTAGGTAACATGGCAGTACCTAAGAAGAAAGTCAGCAAAGCAAGAAGAGATAAAAGACGTTCAAACGTATGGCGTCTTGACCTTCCCGGTATGACGAAATGCCCCAAGTGCGGAGCATTCAACAAAACGCACAGAGTATGCGCTACATGCGGAACTTACGGCGGCAAGGAAGTAATCAAAACAGAAGCGTAAGCAGTTTATACGGTAGGAAGGGGTTGTGTTATGCAATCCCTTTACTGTTTTAACCGTATTTTTATCAAAACAAATGAAGTATGACAAACAGTGCTTGTCCTGCCGAATTTGCCCTATGGGGCAAAAAGTGCCGCGCGGCACTGCCGTTGCCGATGCAACGGTTCGGCATCACAGCTTTTCTTTAAGATGAGCATTTTGAAAGGTGATAGAGATATATGGTGACCGTTTACAAGGTTGAAAGCGGATCTTTGGCACAAAAGGCCGGCATATTACCGGGCGACATTATCATATCCGTCTGCGGACACGAGATAAATGACGTTCTGGACTACCGCTTTTATCTTACGCAACCGAATGTCCGTATTAAGATACACAGAGACGCGGAGCTTTTTGATATAAGCATATCAAAGGGCGAATATGACGATATCGGCCTTGAATTTGAAACGTATCTTATGGATAAAAAGCGCACATGCAGAAATAAATGTATGTTCTGCTTTATAGATCAGATGCCGAAGGGCTGCAGAGAAACACTGTATTTCAAGGACGATGACAGCCGCCTGTCATTTTTACAGGGCAATTATATCACATGCACCAATCTTACGGACAGCGACATAGACAGGATCATTAAAATGCATATGTCACCGATAAATATATCGGTCCATACTACGAATCCCGAGCTTCGCGTGTCTATGATGAAAAATAAAAATGCGGGAAAAATACTCGATATAATGCGTAAGCTCGCCGACGGCGGCATCCAATTAAACGCCCAGCTCGTTTTGTGCAGAGGCGTGAATGACGGTCATGAGCTTTTACGCAGCATGAGCGAGCTTGAAAGCCTCGGCGATATGCTGAACAGCGTTTCCGCCGTTCCGTGCGGTCTTACCGATCACAGACAGGGCCTGCCCGAGATCACACCGTACGATAAGGAGAGCGCCCTTGACGTTGTTGAAAAAATCGAAGCATTTGCGGACAAATGTCTTGAAAAATACGGCAGACGGATATTCTTCGCCTCTGATGAGTTTTATATAACCGCAGGTCTCGAATTTCATACGGAGGAATTTTACGAGGATTATCCCCAGCTTGAAAACGGCGTCGGTATGATAACTCTGCTTTTACAGCAGGTGCAGGATGAATTGCAGTATGCCGATGAATACGATCTTTCAAAAGACAGACACGTTTCGATAGCAACAGGCAAGGCGGCATATCCGTATATAAAAGCCTGCTGCGATAAGATACAAAGGCTTGCACAAAACACAACAGTCGATGTATACTGTATAGAAAACAGATTTTTCGGCAAAAACATAACGGTTGCAGGACTGCTGACGGGAAAGGATCTGGCAGATCAGCTCTGCGGAAAGGACCTCGGACACGTTCTTTTGATCCCGTCAGTTACATTGCGGTACGAGCAGGATATGTTTCTTGACGGTGTGACTCTGCAGCAGCTTGAAGAAGCTCTTCGCGTCAGGGTCGTTCCGGTGGTATCCGACGGCGCACAGCTTATCCAAAGCATACTTTACTGAACCATCCTATATAAAGAATGGAGGAAAACATATGGCAAAACCGATAGTTGCGATAGTGGGCCGCCCAAATGTGGGCAAAAGCACCCTTTTTAATAAATTGACAGGACAGAGAATATCTATCGTTGAGGACACACCCGGTGTCACCCGTGACAGAATATATTACGAAACAGAATGGTGCGGCAGAAAAATGCTGCTCGTCGATACGGGCGGTATCGAGCCCAAGACCGACAACGCCATATTAAGACACATAAGAGATCAGGCGCAGATAGCGATAGAAACGTCGGATGTCATAGTATTTATGACTGATGTGCGCGCAGGACTTACCGCAGATGACAGAGAGGTTGCCAGAATGCTGCAACGCTCGCAGAAGCCCGTGGTGCTTTGCGTAAATAAGATAGATTCCGTCGGAAATCTTCCTTATGAATATTACGAGTTTTACGAGCTGGGAATGGGCGACCCCATCGCGCTTTCCTCAGTACACGGTACGGGCACGGGCGATCTGCTCGATGCTGTTCTTGAAAAGCTGCCGAGCGAATGTGAGGAAGAGGAGGACGACGACAGAATAAAGGTCGCCGTCATCGGCAAGCCCAACGCAGGCAAAAGCTCTATAATAAATCATATTCTCGGTCAGGAGCGTCTGATAGTATCAGATGTTGCGGGAACTACACGCGATGCAGTAGATACTCAGGTAGATAATCAGTACGGAAAATTTACGTTTATTGATACGGCAGGTATACGACGCTCATCAAAAATATCCGATAATATCGAAAAATACAGCGTTTTGAGAGCAAAAATGGCAGTTGAGCGCGCGGATGTCTGTCTTATAATGATAGATGCATCAGAGGGCATCACCGAGCAGGATGAAAAAATAGCAGGTATAGCTCACAATGCAGGCAAGGCATCAATAGTTGTCTTGAATAAATGGGACCTTATCGAAAAGGACAACAGCACCGTAAAGAAATTCAACGAAAAGATCGGTATTGCTCTTTCGTATATGACATATGCGCCGATAATGTACGTTTCGGCAAAGACGGGTCAAAGAGTAGATAAGCTCTTTGAACATATAAAATACGTAAACGAGCAGGGCTCACTCAGAGTTTCCACAGGTATGCTCAACGAGGTGCTGAACGATGCAACAACAAGAGTACAGCCCCCGTCAGACAAGGGCAGAAGACTCAAGATATACTATATGACACAGCCCTCTGTAAAGCCGCCTACATTCGTTATTTTCTGCAATAACGCAGAGCTTTTCCATTATTCTTATCAAAGATATATAGAAAACTGCCTGCGTAATACATTCGGCTTTAAGGGCACGCCCATAAAGCTCATAATAAGAGAAAGAGGTGACGATAATGACTAACGGCATTTTCGGAAGCGGCTCTTCGATGATGTTTCTGGCATTGGGACTGTCCCTGTGTGCCGCTGCGGGATATTTTCTCGGCTCCGTAAATACCGCTATAATATTATCGCGTCTTAAGTATAAGCAGGACATAAGAGATTACGGCAGTAAAAATGCGGGTATGACAAACGTTCTGCGTACATACGGCAAGGGGGCGGCAGCGCTTACGCTGCTTGGCGATATAGGAAAAACCGTCATAGCATGTCTTATAGGTATACTCCTGCTCGGCGAGAGCGGCGGATATATTGCGGGTTTTTTCTGTATCATCGGTCATATATTGCCGATATTTCATAATTTTAAGGGCGGAAAGGGCGTTCTTGCGCTCGCCGCTACGGTCATAACTCTTAATTGGCAGGCAGCGATCGTTCTGATAGTCATATTTATCGTGATAGTCAGCTTTACAAAATATGTATCGCTCGGCTCTGTTGTATGTGCGCTTCTGTACCCCATAGTGTTAAGTAAGTTTGCTGAGCCGAATATATTCGGCACATCGACATCAATGATAATCGCCATAGTTATCGTATTTACGCACAGGAAAAATATCCAGCGGCTCTGGGCGGGTGAGGAAAACAAGATAAAGCTCGGAAAAGAGCCGATAGCCAACTGGAAGCTCGTTATTATAAACGCAGTTTTGATAATAGCGATGCTTGCAGCTCTTGTTTTTCATTCTTTCTATGCAAGCGGCGCTTCGATGCGTAAAAACGATGCAGTCCGTTACGGAGAATACTACATATCAGAGCTGCAGCTTCGGTATATGTATATCGATATTGCAACGGAATATCTGACAAATGAAGAAAATGCCGAAACGGACATAGTAAAGGGTTATGATCCCGAAAAGCATCTTGACGAGCAGCAAATAAACGGCAAGACATATTCGGAATATTTTATGGATATTGCAGTGCAGGACGCAAAAGAGCTGCTTATAGGCTATGCACGGGCAAAAACTGACGGAAAGACCGTTCCGACTACCGATGACAGATGCATCGAGAAATTTGACAAAATGAGTGAGAATTTCATTTTTGCAGATTCTTATCCGAGATATATCAACCGTGTTTATGGCAAGGGCGTGGGCGAAAGCGATATAAGAAATATCATTTCCGCGCAGATAACATGTACAGAGCTTGAAAAGTCCATAGGCTCGGAAGCGTATGAAAAGCTCATACAGGACAGTCTGCCCACGGTAACAGTAGATACCGAAACGGTTAAAAAGATCATAAACGGCGATTTTATTTAATTTGATAAGCGATTTTGAACTAAGGAAAGCTCCCAACAGATCATAAATCTGTCGGGAGCTTTCCTGTCCGCTTGACAAAGGCTTTAAGAAAAGTATTTCCGATCCTTTATTCAAGTGAGCCTGATGTGTCCTTAAGCGCGGAAAGATATTCTGCAGGGTCTACGGGTCTTCCGTCGCATCTTAACTCAAAATGAAGATGGCTTTCGTCTGAAAGCTCCACAAGACAGCTTGATCCAACGCATCCTATGCTGTCGCCCGCGGAAACGCTTGCTCCTGCCTTTATTCCCTCTGCAAGCTCATCCTTGAGATTCTGATAATACGATACAAGGCCGTCGCCGTGATCTACCGATACGGTCACACCCATCATAGGATCGTTATAAACGTCCTTGACAACACCGTCTGTAAAGCAATATACGTGCGATCCCTCTGCTGCAAAAATGTCTATTCCCGTGTGCGCTCTGTAATCGTTCATTGTGGCAGAGTATACGGGCAGATCAACAGAATAGCTTTTGATGATATTGCCCTCTGTCGGCATAACGTATACCTTAGGCGCTGATACAGGCTCATCCTCTGACGGCTCATCCTGAGAGGGCTCTTTGATGACGGGCTTATCTGTGGCGGGCGCCTGTGTTTCGTTGTGGATGGGAGCAGTTTGAATGGGTGCTCTTGTTGACGGGGCGGGTCTTGTTTCAATAAGCTGCGCACTTTGAATGGGAGCAGATGTGTCAAGCGGTGCTCTGTCATTGTGGTTACGCTTATTTATTGCCGTTATTACGGATATTACCATAATAATGACAAGCATGGCGGCAAGAGAGATGTACAGTATTCTCGCCTGCTTTTCAGGTAGCTTTTTTTGTTCCATATTACTTTCGTCTCCGTTTCTTGTATTCGCCTTACGGCTGTATGAAATATTTTCACCAAACAAAAGGCTTTTATACATTTGTTTGAAAATAATGAAACAAATTTTCTAAGCCCTTGACAAAACGAGTATTTGAAGGATATAATTAAGAAAATATCATTGAAAAAAGGAGACCTGACATGGCAGAAGAGATTAAAAAGGGCGGTATATCCGTCGATATTGAACATATTTTTCCCATTATAAAGAAATGGCTGTATTCGGAAAAGGAGATATTTCTCCGTGAGATCGTTTCAAACGCATCAGATGCAGTAACGAAGCTGAAAAGACTTTCAAGTCTCGGAAAAGCAGACGGTATTGACGAGAGCGAATTTAAAATAACGGTCACGCTTGACAAGGGCGAGGGAACACTTACCGTATCAGATAACGGTATAGGTATGAGCCGTGATGAGCTTGAAAGATACCTGTGCCAGATAGCTCTGTCGGGGGCTGTTGAATTTATCCAGAAATATGAGGGCGACGGACAGGATGCGTCAAAGGACGGAATAATAGGACATTTCGGCTTAGGCTTTTATTCTTCGTTTATGGTGAGCGATGAGGTTACTGTCGTTACAAGATCATATACGGATTCCCCCGCTGTAAAATGGGTATGCACATCTGACGGAGAATACGAGATATTTGACAGCGAGCGTCAGGAAAGAGGAACTGATGTTATTATGAAAATATCCTCTGAGGAATCGGAGTTTCTCGACGAGGGCAAGATCAGACAGATACTGAATAAATTCTGCGCGTTTATGCCCGTTCCGATCTATTTTGTTGTTGAAGGAGACGAAAAGGAGGATAATGAGCCTGTAAACGATACAACACCTCTGTGGCAAAAATCCCCGTCTGAATGCACGGAGGAAGAATACAAGGAGTTTTACGGCAAGGTATTCAACGATTTCAAAGAACCTTTGTTCTATATTCATATAAATGCGGACTACCCCCTCAATTTCAAGGGTATACTGTATTTTCCGAAGCTCAATCACGAGTACGATTCCCTTGAAGGACAGGTAAAGCTGTATTATAACCAGGTATTCGTTGCAGATAATATAAAGGAAGTGATACCCGAATATATGCTTATGCTCAAGGGTGTGCTTGATTGCCCTGAGCTTCCCTTGAACGTATCACGCAGCTATCTGCAAAACAGCGGTTACGTTGCTAAAATATCCGCCCACATCGTTAAAAAGGTGGCTGACAAGCTCAATTCGCTTTTCAATAACGAAAGAGAAAAATATGAAGGCTTGTGGGACGATATAAAGACGTTTGTTGAATACGCATCTATAAGAGATAAGAAATTCCACGACAGAGTAAAAAAGAACGTTATTTTCAGATCTGCTACGGAAAACGGTAAATTCTACACGCTTGACGAGTATCTTGAAGGAGCAAAGGAAAAGCACGAAAATACCGTATACTACGCGACGGATATAACGACTCAGGCACAGTATATTTCTATGTTTGAGTCAGAGCAGATACAGATAATTCTTCTTGACCGTATGCTCGATACGCAGTATATCCACACCGTAGAGCAGGACAGAACAGAGGTCAAATTCGTAAGAATTGACGCCGATACCGCCGTGTTGAAAAACGACGGGGAGATAACGGAAAGCGAAAAGGTCACCGAGATATTCAAAAAGGTAAGCAAAAACGAGAGCCTTAATGTAAAATACGAGTCCTTGAAGGATGAAAAAACGCCTGCTCTTATCAATATCAGCGAGCAATCGAGAAGATTTGAGGATATGATGAAAATGTACCGTGTGGACGGTATGCCCAATATGCCGACTGATATGACGCTGATAATAAACGTAAACAGCGCGCTTGTACAAAAGCTCATTTCGCTGTCGCAGTCCGATGAGGAAAAGGCAGAGCTTCTGGCAAAGCAGATATACACCCTTTCGCTTATAGCGCAAAGACAGCTCACCGCCGATGAGTTAAAAGCGTTCCTTAACGAAAGCTACGAAATGCTGATGAACATATAATAACGGCGCAAACGAAACGATAAAAATATCCGGAGGGGAATTTTGTGTATAGAGAATTGATAGCAAGACTTATCCGGGGTCATAATTGGGCAAGACTGCAAGAGCCGTGCTCCGAAAAGGAAATACAGAAAGCAGAGGAATACGTAGGCTTTTCTTTTCCCGAAGAGCTGAAAGCCTTGCTGAGAGAAACGAACGGAGACCGCTGGCTGCTGCTTTCCGCGGGGGAAATTATTGAGCATGTCAAAACAAACCGACAGATAATGGCTGAATACCTTGAACCGAATGAGTTTGAAGAAAAGGTCAACCGCTTTGTTTATTTCGCTTCAAACGGCTGCGGAGATTATTACTGCTATCGAGTTCTTCCAAACGGCAATACGGATGCATCTGCAATATATATTTGGGAGCACGAGCTGTTTGAGATCCGCAAGGTTGCCGACAATATTTCTGATTTGATTATAAAATACTACAACGACGAGATTTAATGAAAAATGACTGATGCACAGTAGTGATTTTTGAACATCGTCCGCGCAGATAATTCAAAATTTATCCGATAACAAACGCCGACAGAGCTCTGTCGGCGTTGATTCTTTTTTGAAGCTCCGCATTGTGCAAAATGCGGATATTTTAATATTTTGTAAAACCGTGAAGATAGGTATAACCTTTTTGCTTTTTTTACGTTTATATTATGTAAGAGATATTTTATAAACGCATACGGTTATATCGTCGCTTCCGCCCGAGCGCTCCTTTGCTGTGTCAGCGATCCTTTTGCATAGCTCCTCACAGCTTTCGCAGGTGTACTCTGACAGCATATCGTACAGCCAGAGAAGCTCGTTTTCGCAATCGGATACCCCGTCGCTCATCATTACCGCTATATCGCCGTTTTTAAAGGCAAATTCGATCTTTTCCGAGCAAAGCTCCTTCATTATTCCGACGGGCGGCGTGTGAGAGGCTATACGGAATATTCTCCCCTCACGTACAACGAGCGACACCGACGCGCCGCTTTTAATAAAGCTGCCGAGTCCTGTTCTCAGATCGACGCACGAAAGATCGACCGTGGTAAAGCATTCATCGGTCTTGCAGCGGACAAAATGATTAAGCATTTTTAAAACGGGAGATGCGTTGCATCCTGCGAAAAGGAGCTTTTCCAAAAACACGCACGAAAGCTTTGATGTCAGCGCCGCCTTGCTTCCGCTTCCCATTCCGTCACAGATGCAGGCGTAGAATTTTCCGTCGTTTTCCGAGGTGAATATGGAATCTCCGTTTATTATTTCACCCTCTTTTACGTACTGCACCGAAAATTCACTACACGAAAATTTGTTGCTTTGCTGTAATATAACGCTCAGGTATTCGTCGATAACGCTTATTTCAGGCTCGTCGAGCTGCACACCGAGTATTTTTCCGAATGTTTTTTTAAGCTCGGACGATTGCGACCTTATTTTATGCATATCAAGCCCGCAGGCGATAACGGTCAGTCTTTCCTCACCGTACACGGCAATATTTGATCCGAACAGATCGCGGTATATATTGTGCCTTTGCAGCTTTTCGGTTAGCTCCTTATTAAGCTCGTTTTCCTTGTGTGTCTTTTCAACGGCACACTGTATCAGATCGGCAATACGCATATAATCCTCTGCCATGACCTCTGTTTTGTTGTGCCGCAGCTTTTCGCTTATGTACGATGAGAGCTTTACATTTATGCTGACAGTCAGCTTGTCCGCGAAGTAGCAGCCCGAGCGTATTTTTTCGGGCAGATCCTCTGTTGAAAGAGCGCCCTTGTCGTATATTGCAGCGGCAGTCTTTCTTACGCTGCTGTCAGACCTTATCCCCTTTGGAAAGCATAGCTTTTTCATCGAGCATTTTTTACAGAACGTTTCAAATTCTTTTTCGCAAAGCTCGCATATTTCGTGTACGGCAGGTCGGCGTTCCCTGTCGGATAATGCGCAAATGACGTCGGAAATGTCGGACAGCGTTTTTGAAAGACTGTCATAGCCGTCATGATACATACTGCTTTTTCTTATATTCGCTATTTCCCTTACCGAAACGGCATTTTTATACATCACATCGTCTCTGAATATACGCAGATCGGGCAGTAAGGAGAATTTTTCCGTCGGAATATATATAGCGCAGGCGGCTATCGCCTCAGGCAGATATATGAGCATTTCCTCACTTCCGAGCGTGTATACCCCAAACACGCCTGCACAGGCTATTGATACGCCTATGCTCCAGAGCGATGTGCTGAATGCGGGAAATCCGCATAAAAAGCCAACTATTCCGAAAATGGGACACAGCGATATATCAAGCGCCGCTCCGCACAAAAATCCCGTAAGAGCACCTCTGAGAGCTCCGCCTTTTCTTGCTACATATACGGAAAACAAAAAGGCGCATATCGCCCCGCATGACAAGCCGAATAATTCAACGTATTTCAACGCAAGAGTCGCTGTAAACAGTACGGCGGCAATTCCTGCCTCATAACGCTGAGTGTATTTGTTTTTTCTGTCTGTTACGAGCGAGTAAACATATACCATAAATCCGCCGCAGCCGACTGAGAAGATCCCGCTTAAAAGATCGTAATACGTAAATCCGCCCGAAATGATACGTATCAGCGAAATACAAAGCAAACCTGCGCAGGCAGAGCAGACCTTGCTGAGAACACTGTCACGTGCGTTATATAATAACAGCCTGCTTTTGTCTACCATTATGCAGTGCAGACTGCATCTGAATGCAAGGGCTATAAAGCATCCGCACAGCTCTGCTACGGCATTTCCTCTTACAAGCGCAGAGATCAAAGCGCCCAATGCCGCAAACGGTATATGTGTATTTACCGAGCATATGAACGCTATTCCCATAGGATACGTCTGAAGCACCGTTTCAGCTCCCGCAAAAAGATATCCGCAAAGGCAGTACAGGCAAACGGTAAATGCTTTTTTCGGGCTTGTCCCCGTTATCCTGTAAATAAGACCTTTTACAAGCTTAGGTGATGAGTCGGTGCGTTTTTCGTCTTTCATTTTCTTACTGTTCCTTTCTGTAACAAATCTCAATTTTCGTAAACATAATACACCGATAGCTGCATTTAAACTGTCGAAAGGACAATGAAGGATTTTATAAGTTTTTTGCGCAAAATCATATCTTCGCACAATAAAAAAAGACCGCCGTTTTAAAAGGTTTCTTTTTAGGATTTTATGTCTTAATTTTCTTAAAAAATATTCGACCGTTTCTTCAAAAAAACTTTAGTAACATTTATTGATTTACAATATAATAAATGATATAATTTCTATGTATACTACTAAAAAATGAAAGGAGCAAAAATGAAGAAATCAAAACCTTTATGTGTTTTTATGTGCATCGTTATGCTTATATGCTCCTTTCCGTTTTATTGTGTTGCGGAATCCCCTGCATATTCTCAGCTTATGGAGCAGGAGCCTGTATTCGTTATGGATTCGACCTTTGAGGGCATAGTCGATTTTTATAAAAATTCCTCATACAGTGAAATTCTTTCAAGCGAGCAGTGTAATTACATAAACGATAAGGTCGCAGTAAAGGATAAGCTTGTTGACTGCCACGTTTATATGCGTACTTTCAATATCACCGATGCAGGACGGTATACCTCAGATGATGCCAAGGAAATGGGCAGCGCTGTTTACCAGGCAGTGAAGGATGAAATAAGTAATAAATACATTAAATGTATCGCGCGCTCGTTCAGTATAAGCGTCAAGGGAACGCTTGATAAACGGACTGACAGATACAAGACATTGAAGGTCCATTTCTTTATCGCCACGGGCGAAAGCAATGAGGAGCGTGAGCAGGTCATTCAGCAGCTTGTAAGGCCTACGGTATCACAGTGGGCTGAGCTTGACGATGCAGGCAAGCTTTTGGCTCTCAACGACTTTATTCTCAGCGGAGAATTTTCTTACGATATGGATCAGATAAACCGTTCAAGCGTTTACGCCTTCTTTAAGGAAAGACTCGGCGTATGCGAGGAGTTTGCGGGTCTTACGGCATTGTTCCTTGACGAAATGGGATATACTAACTATCTTGTTACAGGTAAGGTGGCGGAAAGCCTTCATATCTGGAATATGGTGCAGATAAACGGCAGAATATATCACCTTGATATTCTTCACAATACGGCTGTTGATGCAGAGGGCAAGGTCGGACAGATAACGCGTGACAATCTTCTTGTATCTACCGAAACAATAACCAAAAGCCGCACGGTTGACGAAAAATACTCTTATTTGTCATCGCTTGCCGTATACGATTTTGCTTTTGAAAACACACCGAGTCAGATAGTGTGCGATATTTTTGAAAAGAATAACGGAATGCTGTACAGAATACCGCTGTTTACAACGGTACGGTCACTTAAGGAGCTTATAGGACTTGACGGATTTTTATTTATCGAATCGCCGAGCGGAGAGCTTGTTTCCGATGATTCATACGTAGGCTCCGGATGCAATCTTATATTGAACGTAAACGGAACTGTTCTGGAAAGGCTCGTTCTGTGCGTTGACGGCGATGTTGACGGCGATGGAATTGCCGCGCAAAGCGATCTTGACGTAATGTCAGACGTTATTTTGCGTAATCTTGAGCAGGTGTCCGACGAAGTGAAATTCTTCTGCGATATAACAGAGGACGGTAATGTAACAGTTACAGATTATATCACTATGAGTAAGCTGGTAGCGGCAGTAGCTGATTACAGACTGTAAAGGATATGACTTGAAAATTTTAAGGAAGGGAGACGTATGCTGTGTACAAAAAAATATTATCGTTGATCGCCGCGGCAACCGTTGCTGTTCTTGCGTGTATCAATGTCAGCGCGGACGCTGCGGGCGGTTTTGCTGTTGTCGGCTCGTACTATATGACAAACGGCGTATTGGATCTCAGCGTTTCCCTTGAGCGTGCAGGCGGTGTTCTCGGCGGCGAGGCGACTGTAAGGTACGATAAGGATCAGCTAAGGCTTGTATCGGTAATTGATGCGTCGGACAGATTTTTATCAAAATACAGTATAAATGAAGAAAACGGCACGTGCAGACTGTTCTTTTATACAAACGAGGTATTTGACGGAACGCTGTCGGTGCTTGATCTGCACTTTGAGCTTGTTGAAAATTCAACGAATGAAAAAATATCCGTTGTGATGACGGAATGTATCTTATCCGACGGTCAGACGGACTATGCGTGTAACGATTATACGTATTACGGCGTAGTAGTACGTGATGAAACGCAGACCAGCAGCACAACGGACGGTGAAGCGACGGCTGATGACACGGAAAAGGAAACGACGACAAAGCCGCAGACGACACCTGCCGAGCAAAGCAAGACCGAGCCTGTACAGTCCGAAACGGGTATAGCCGAGGATACTGCGGAAAATACAGGCAACAGCACAACGAATAAAGACGAAAGCTCCGACAGTACATCGGATGTAACGGACATAGAACAGATAACTCAGGGACAGACGGACAATACAGGCAGTTTTCAAAATGATAAAAAAACTCACGTTATAACTGCCGTTATATGCTCCGCGCTTGTGCTTTGCGCCCTTGCAGGCGTGACGATAATAATTGCAAAGCGCAAAAGGCGGTAACTCTTTTATGAAAGCGGATATCTTATGCCGCAAAGCTCCTTCATTATATTTTCGGGTCTGTGGGCATCGGTTGGCGAATATGCACCCTTTCTGCCTATTTTCAGCATTTGCCCTACGTGTCTGTATCCCAAAGCGGCAGGCGGAAGATGCGTGACGATATCGTCAATATTTCGAATAACGGTGAAATTGTTCCAAAATGCTTCGTTTTTTGCGCCCCATACTACTCTGGGACAGCCGAAGCCATAGCCGTATATCCTGCTTTTTATATCGGGATGTGTTCTTACAAGATATTCATAGCATAATAAAGCAAGCGCCGCACCGTGCGAATACCCTACGCACACGGCGCTTTTTATTTTTTTGTCATTTATCGCTCCGTCTATTTCTTCTCTTATGCTTTCCCATACGGAAAGAAAGCCTCTGTGGGCATAAAATTTCTTGCCGTTTTCCGTTTTATAGATCCTTGCGGGAAAGTCGAGATTGTTTTTCCAATCCCGCAAGCCGTTTGATGCTTGAAAATATATGTAAACAGTTCTGTAAGAGAATTCTATGTCATAATCAGCAGAGCGTCCTGACGTAGTGTATCTTCTGTACAGACACCGTCTGAATAAGCTGTATAAATTCATATTTATCTCCTCTTTTCAGTATATGATAAAGCGCGCATCACAGTTACCGTTTTTTGTGTTGAAGCATTTTTCGGTGTTGCAATCTTTGATTTAATGTGGTATAATAAAAATATACATTGTTATGAAATGCGAAAGGGAACGGTTTGATGAAAAACGGCAGATTTATACAGCTTGAAACTCCATTTGAAAAGGACATGGGCGATATACCCTATGAGGAATATCCGCGCCCGTGCTTACAGAGAGATTCATATATATGTCTTAACGGAAGATGGGAGCTTTTGGATAACGGCGTATCCAAGGGCTTTGTAAACGTGCCGTTCGCTCCGCAGTCACGCCTTTCGGGATTTGACGGCTATGAGGATTTTGATCTTGAGAGCTTTGAGTGTAAACGTACCTTCACGTTGCCCGAGGGCTTTGTAAAGGATCGAATATTCCTGCATTTCGGAGCGTGCGATCAGATAGCAGACGTGTACGTTAACGGTAAGCGCGCAGGGGGAAATATCGGCGGCTATCTGCCGTTTTCGTTCGATATTACACAGTTGTGCAGAAATGGAGAAAATGAGCTTTCAGTCCTTATCACAGATAAGCTCGATACCGATATTCCGTACGGAAAGCAAAGTAAAAAAAGGGGAGGTATGTGGTATACTCCCATATCGGGCATATGGCAGACCGTCTGGCTTGAAAGCGTTTATGAAAATTATATACAGGGTATAAAAACGCAGATAGGAATCGATCAGGCAACCTTGACCGTAAGCGGTGCTGTCGGCAAAAAGGAGCTTATATTCGACGAAGAAAACTCCGAGCTTAACTGTGAATTTGACGGTGACAGCGTTACGGTAAGACCGAAAGACCCGCATTTGTGGTCGCCTGAGGACCCGTATCTATACCGCTTTACTCTCAAAACGGAAAACGACAGCGTAAGATCGTACTTTGCATTGCGTACGGTCGGAGTCGAGGTGATAAACGGATATCCGAGGATGCTTCTCAACGGAAAGCCGTATTTCTTTAACGGCTTGCTCGATCAGGGCTATTACAGCGACGGTATTTATCTGCCTGCAACGCCCGACGGATTTAAATTCGATATTATTCAAATGAAAAAGCTCGGCTTCAATATGCTCAGAAAGCACATAAAGATCGAGCCTCAGCTGTTCTATTATTATTGCGATGTGTACGGAATGGCGGTTTTTCAGGATATGGTCAACAGCGGTAAATACAATTTTGTGATAGATACCGCATTGCCAACCGCATTTCTTAAAAAGGGTATCCACCACAGCGCAAGCGAGAAGCGTAAGGACCTTTTTGAAAAAATGATGAAAAAAACGACGGAGCTTTTGTATAACCATCCGAGCGTCGTGTATTATACGATATTCAATGAGGGCTGGGGGCAGTTCGGCGAAAAGCAGATGTATTCGCTTGCAAAAAGTCTTGATGACAGTCGTATCTGGGATACAACGTCAGGTTGGTTCAAGACGGATCACTCCGATGTGGAAAGCGATCACGTGTATTTCAAGCCCGTAAAATATAAGGAAAAGCCGACAAAGCTGCCGAGGGTGCTTTCTGAATTTGGCGGTTATTCATACATCGTTCCCGACCATACGTATAATCCAAACAATAATTACGGATATAAGACGTACAGATCGTCCGAGCAGCTTACGGACGGACTTTGTGCGTTGTACGAAAACGAGGTAGTTGCGGCGGTGAAAAGAGGTCTGTGCGGTGCTGTTCTTACGCAGGTGTCCGATGTTGAGGATGAAACAAACGGTATTCTGACGTATGACAGGCAGGTGGTAAAGCCGAATGCCGAAAGACTTAAAAAAGCCAACGATGCAGTTTTCAAGGCGTTTGAGGATTGTACAAAGCAGATCTGAAGGACAAAATAATGCCATTATCAAAATCGAAATACTGTACGTTTCTGCAATGTCCGAAGGAATTGTGGTTAAACGAATACAAAAACGGTCTGGCGAATGAGGATCCGTCTGCGGAATCTCTGATACAGGCAGGTAAAGAGGTCGGCACGCTTGCCAGAGGGCTTTTCGGCAAGTATATTGACGTAACGAGCAGAAACGGTGACGGAGAGCTTGACCTTGACAAAATGATATCGCTGACGAGCAGCATGATATTCAAGGGCGAAAAGGTCATATGCGAGGCATCATTTTCCTGTAATGGCTGCTTTTGCTCAGTTGATATATTAAGACGTGAAAACGGCGGATACGCTATTTACGAGGTCAAGGCATCAACTCACGCAAATGAAGTATATATGTACGATATTGCATATCAGAAATACGTTTTGCAAAGCCTTGGAATAAAGGTAACGGGAACGTATCTGATATACATAAATGCAGGATACGTTTTCGGCCGAGAGCTTGATCTTAACAGATTTTTCAGAATAGATGACGTATCGCTCCGTGTAGAAAAACACTATCGGAGCGTTGCGGAAAACGTGTCAATTGCTCTTGGAATTCTTGAGAGCAAAACAGAGCCTGACTGCGATATATCCGAAAAATGCAATCAACCGCATCTGTGTCCGTTCTGGAGCTATTGTACAAAGGATCTGCCAAAGCCGTCAGTTTTTGATCTGTACCGTTTGGGCTTTGATAAAAAAATACAGCTTTACAGGCGCGGCTTGGTCAATATAAGCGATTTTAAGGAAGATGGCAGCAAATGCACTATACGTGAATTGCAGATACGCCATACGCTTAACGATCTTCCGACGCATACGGACAAAAAAGGAATTGAAGGATTTCTTTCCACTCTTTCATATCCGCTGTATTTCCTTGATTTTGAAACGATGCAGCTTCCGATACCCGAATACACGGGTACTCACCCGTACTCACAGGTGCCGTTTCAATATTCCTTGCACTATATTGAAAAAGAGGACGGCGAAATACTGCATAAGGAGTTTCTTGCACAGTCGGGAACAGATCCGAGATATGAGCTTGCCGAAAGATTGTGCGAGGCTATACCGAGAAATGTGTGCGTGCTTGCATACAATAAGAGCTTTGAGTGCGGCAGAATAAAGGAGCTGGCATCGGCAGTACCCGAATTATCTGAGCATTTATTGAATATTGCGGATAACATAAAGGATCTTATAGATCCGTTCAGAGCAGGATACTACTACAACAGGGCAATGGGGGCATCTCTTTCTATAAAAAGCGTGCTTCCCGCTATGTATCCGAATAACCCATCGCTTGATTACGGCAGCTTAAGCACTGTTCATAACGGAAGCGAGGCGATGGACTTATTTCCACGTATAAAAGATATGACACCGGAGCAGGCGCAAATTGCGCGTTGTGGGCTTTTGGAATACTGTAAGCTCGACACTTACGCCATGGTCAAGGTGTGGCAGGAGCTTACACGTGTAGCGCGCGAATTGTAAATTTTTCAAAAAAGCCTTGACAAACGGCGTATTATAGGTATAATATTTTTAAATGCAATGATAAGAAGGAGTACGGTAAAACCTCCCGACGTACAGAGAGGGGCGCATTGGTGCAAGCGTCTGTCGGTGTTTATCGGAAGTAGTCTTTGAGCGGCGGCGAGAAAAGCGCATTGCTTAGTAGATGCCGACGGGTGTACAGCCGTAAAGATGTACAGCGGCTGATTTGCGGCTGCGTAAGGCGCACGGGTAACGCCCCTGCGTGAAATTAGGTGGTAACACGGGTATCTCCCGTCCTAATACGGACGGGAGATTTTATTTTTTACGAAAGGCAGAGGTTTTATGAAAGAACTTGAAAAGAACTTTAATCCCGCTCAGGTCGAGGACAGGCTGTACAGCTCCTGGTGCGACGGCGGTTATTTCACACCTGATGTGAATGACGGCAAGGAGCCGTTTACTATCGTTATTCCGCCCCCAAATGTAACAGGTCAGCTCCACATGGGACACGCGCTTGATGAAACGCTTCAGGATATTCTTATCCGTTATAAGAGAATGAAGGGCTTTTCTACACTGTGGGTTCCGGGTACTGACCATGCAGGTATTGCAACACAGATAAAGGTGGAGGAATATTTAAGAAAGAATGAGGGACTCACACGCTACGATCTCGGAAGAGAAAAGTTTCTTGAAAGAGTGTGGGACTGGAAGGCTCAGTATGGCTCAACGATCATCCGTCAGCTTCAGAAGCTCGGCTGCTCGTGCGACTGGACGCGTCTCCGCTTCACGATGGATGAGGGACTTTCCCGTGCAGTTCGCGAGGTATTCGTAAATCTGTACGATAAGGGACTTATATACAGAGGCTACCGTATAATAAACTGGTGTCCTCATTGCCGCACAGCTCTTTCCGATGCTGAGGTAGAGTATTCCGAGGATGCAGGTCATTTCTGGCATATCAGATATCCCGTTAAGGACAGCGACGAATACGTTACGATAGCAACTACACGCCCCGAAACGCTTCTCGGCGATACCGCTGTTGCGGTAAACCCCGACGATGAAAGATACACACATCTTGTAGGCAAAATGCTCGTTCTGCCCCTTGTCGGCAGAGAAATACCCGTAATTGCCGACGAATACGTTGATAAGGAATTCGGTACGGGCTGCGTTAAGATAACTCCCGCGCACGACCCGAACGACTTTATGGTAGGACAGCGTCACGATCTTGAGGTAATTAAGGTTATGAATGACGATGCCACGATCAACGAGTATGGCGGTAAGTATGAGGGTATGGAAAGATATGAGGCAAGACGCAAGATCGTTGAAGACCTTCAGGAGCAGGGCTACCTTGTAAAAATAGAGCCGCACAGCCATAACGTAGGCAAGTGCTACCGCTGCGGAAACACCGTAGAGCCCTTGACATCGGATCAGTGGTTTGTAAAGATGGGCCCGATGATACAGCCCGCTATTGATGCCGTGAAGGACGGCAGAATAAGCTATGAGCCCGAGCGCTTCAGTAAGATATACATCAACTGGATGGAAAATCTGCACGACTGGTGCATTTCGCGTCAGCTTTGGTGGGGTCACAGAATACCCGCATTCTACTGCGATAAATGTGGAAAAATGACCGTTTCCAAAACGGACATAGATACGTGCCCTGAGTGTGGCGGCAAGGTGCATCAGGATGAGGATGTTCTTGATACGTGGTTCTCCTCTGCATTGTGGCCGTTCTCAACTCTCGGCTGGCCCGACAAAACGCCTGATCTTGAAAAATATTATCCGACAGATGTTCTCGTTACGGGATATGATATTATTACATTCTGGGTATCCAGAATGATATTCTCCGCTATGGAGCATATGGACGAAATACCGTTCAAGCACGTATTTATTCACGGTCTTGTAAGAGATGCTCAGGGAAGAAAGATGTCGAAATCTCTCGGCAACGGCATAGATCCCTTGATGATAATCGAAAAATACGGCGCAGATGCTTTGCGTTTTGCTCTTGCTACGGGTAACTCTCCCGGAAACGATATGCGTTTTTCCGATGAAAAGATCGAAGCGTCACGTAATTTCTCAAATAAGATATGGAATGCGGCGCGCTTCGTGCTTATGAATCTCGATATTGAAAAAATAGAGCTTCCGAGCGAGGATAAGCTTCGCATAGAGGATAAATGGATACTTTCAAAGCTCAACCGTCTTATCAAAGAGGTTTCTGCAAATATTGAATCGTTTGAGCTCGGCGTTGCGCTTTCCAAGATATACGATTTCATCTGGGATAACTTCTGCGATTGGTATATCGAGCTTTTGAAGCCCCGCTTCAACGATAAGGGCTCAGAGGATAACAAGACGGCTCAGAACGTTATAGCATATGTTCTTACACAGGCGTTGAAGCTCCTTCATCCCTATATGCCGTTTATCACAGAGGAAATATATCAAAGCCTGCCTCACGAGGATGCAAGCATTATGATCTCAGCGTATCCCGAATACACGGAAAAGCTCGATTTCCCTGTTGATGAGGAGCGTATGCAGTCGCTTATTTCCGCTGTAAAGGCTGTAAGAAACCGCCGAGCTGAAATGAATGTACCTCCGTCAAAGAAGGCTACTGTATATATCAAGAGCGATAAAAAGGACACGTTCAATGAAGATACATCGGGCTTCTTTACACGTCTTGCATCCGCAAGCGAGGTAGTTTATACCGACGAGTATAAGGGCGAGGACGCTGTTTCAATAATTACCGATGACTGCGCAATATATATTCCGCTTTCAGAGGTCGTTGACTTTGAAAAGGAAAAGGCTCGTCTTAACGCAGAGCTTGTAAAAACCCGGGGCGAGATAGACCGCCTTGAAAAGAAGCTGTCAAACGAGGGCTTCGTGGCAAAGGCTCCCGAGGCGGTAGTAAACGGCGAAAAGGCAAAGCTCAAGGGATATATCGAAAAGGCAGAAAGCATAAAAGCAGAGCTTTCCAAATATAACTGATAAAAGTCCACGGCAATAAAGCGTGGTGTTCTTAGCGGAGAAATTATAAATCAGCCTTCTGTATTTGATCCGCAGTAAACAAATAATGACCCCCGACAGATCATTGAAAGTCTGTCGGGGGTCGCTGCTTTGAAAATGTGAATTTATCAGACGGTTATATGCCGCAAATTGTAAAATACTTGTGCTTTGCAAAACATTCTTCTACCCACGGTCTCAGTTCTTCAATAACAAGCTTCCAGCACTCGTTTTCTTTGGATTTTTCAACAATTTTATACCACTGCTCTTTTTCGATTACGTTGGACGGACCGTAATAATCAAAATCACCGAGAGATTCAGAGAAAAGCCGAAAAAGTAAAAGCTCGTCAAATAAGTCAGCGTGAATACAAATGGAATCTTCAAGCCAGAATTTATTTCTGTGCTTCCCTTTTTGAAATTCAAAATAGCATGTACTGCCCGATGCTTTTCTTTCTTCTTCGTTGAGAAAATAATTCATAATGTATTTACCCATAAATTTTTGTTATAGTACTGTTTATCGTCGGCTCGCTCTTGTATTGCAAGATCACAGAGCAAAGCTCAAACAAATTCGACTTAGCTAATCGCAAGTCAGGTGGGACGTTACAATAAAGTTGACCAAAGACCTTGCAGATCTCTTCTACGCTACATAAATTTTATTATAACATAAAGCAGCATTGAAATCAAGTTTTCTGCCGATTTTTGTGTCTGTAAATTCTCCGTTGAGCATAACAGAGAAATTCGTTTCAGCCTGTTCTTTACACTCGGTCAATTTCCACTTGACAAATCGGAGCATGAGTAATATAATAGTGTAATGATATATAAGAAAAGAGATTAACGCTATGATATATAACAACATTCTTGAAGCTATCGGGCATACGCCTATGGTCAGATTGAGCAATAAATTAGTTCCTGAGGATGCGGCGGATGTTCTTGTTAAGTTTGAGGGCTTGAACGTCGGCGGCTCGATCAAAACACGCACAGCGTACAATATGATACTCGATGCTGAAAAAAGAGGGATAATAAAGCCCGACACGATCATCGTTGAGCCGACGTCGGGAAACCAGGGCATAGGGCTTGCGCTCGTCGGCGCGGTAAGAGGATATAAAACGGTTATCATAATGCCCGATTCTGTGAGCGAGGAACGCAGATTGCTCGTTCGTCATTACGGTGCCGAGGTGGTGCTCGTGCACGATGCGGGAAATATCGGTGACTGCATTGATGAATGTCTGAAAACGGCTCTCCGTATGCAAAAGGATGATCCAAGAGTGTTTATCCCACAGCAGTTTGAAAATATAGCAAATCCTATGGCGCACCGCCACCATACCGCGCTTGAGATAATGGAGCAGGTGGCAGCCCCAATACACGGATTCGTTTCGGGAATAGGCACAGGCGGAACGATAACAGGTATAGGAGAGGTCTTGAAGGCTCAGAACCCGGATATAGTTATATGGGCAGTAGAGCCCGAAAACGCCGCGATCCTGGCAGGCGGAACTATCGGAACTCATATCCAGATGGGTATAGGAGACGGACTTATCCCCGATGTTCTGAACTGTGGAATATACGAGGATATATGCATAATCACAGACGATGAGGCGATAACGACGGCAAAGGCGCTTGCAAAATGCGAGGGTCTTATGTGCGGAATATCAAGCGGAACGAACGTAGCTGCCGCAATAAAGCTCGCCAAAAAGCTCGGCAAGGGTAAAACGGTAATAACGGTCCTGCCTGATACGGCAGAAAGATATTTCTCAACCCCTCTTTTCGACAGATGAATGAAAAATTCCCCGATGGATATTTATCCGTCGGGGAATGCTTTTTATGCAGTCTTTTTCTTTTTCATTATTATAAATACGGCGACCGCAACAAGCGCAAGAATAACGGTTATTGATATTATCACCATAGGCGCTGTGCTTTTGGATGAGCCGTTTTCATCGGCATCTGAATTCGTCTGGCTTGACGGCGTCGTGCTTTGAACGCTATCGTCTACCGTTTGCTTTTCCTGCTCTGTCGGTGCATTTGTTATCTCGCTGATGCTGTCAAATGCATCAGTCTGCGTTTCAGGTGCCAATGATTCCAAAGGCGAAAGCGTATCTGATTCAGATATTACAGTATCCTCAGCGACTGTTTCACGCTCTGTTTGATTTTCTGTCGGTAATTCTTCCGTTTGCTGCTGTGTCTGCACCGTTGTTTCGGGGATCTTTGTCGTTTCAGGACTTTTTGTCGTTTCAGGACTTTTTGTAGTTTCAGGTGCTTTTGTTTCCGGAGCAGTCGTTTCAACGGGTATTTCGGTCGCTTTGAACGTAGGCGTATACGTTGTATCTGTGAATACTATCGGCGCAGGTGACGGCGACCAGCCTCTGAATTTATATAAATATTCGTCGTCTGACGGCTTTACAGGAGCGTTCGCTTTAGGAGTCTTGCTTCCGTAAGGGACCTGCTTTTCAGAAAAAACGCTTCCGTCGTCGTTGAGATACGTTACCGTGCATACGTTTGGCTCCCATATAGCGAAAAGCCTTTTCAGACTGTCGCCCTTTTTGCCCTTGTAGGTGTCGCCCGGCTGATATTTGACCCGTCCGTCAGGCTCTTCTGCCCAGCCCTTGAACGTATAACCTGTTCTTATAGGCGCAGTTGATGAAAGATGTATATCTTCTCCGTTATAGCTTATCTGATCGAGCGCCCCGCCCGTGCCGCCGCACAGATAGAATTTTACGGCATACGCAATATCGGGAACGATCGGCTCGCAAAGGTCGCTGTCGAACCAGCCCTCACCGTTCGGTGTTGATACCTTTGCCCAGCAGCCGCTGAAGGAGATCGGCTCAAGCTGCTGATCGGGCGTGTATGTATAGATAAGCTCGTTTTCCTTTCCGGGAGCTGAGTATACTGCCGTATCCTGAAGCGTCAGCAGCGGCAGATATATTTCTTCATTGACGGCATATGCAAAATCGTATTTCATACCGTCGATCTGCTCGTAATCTATACAGCTGAAGCCCAATATGTACGGATCGGACAGATCGTAGCTTCTTGCAACGACGTGGTTATTGCCGTTACCCTCTACGGTGTAGACTGTGCTGCCATCTACCGCTACGACGAAGCCTATATGGGTTGCATAAATACTGTCGGCATCCTCAAAGAATATCATATCCGAGCATTTCGGAATATATCCCGATGAGGACTCTCTGTAATTGCCGTCCTCCTGCAATGCGGATATTATCTTTCTGCTTGCACATTTCGTGGGAACGACGCTCTTTGAAACGCCCGCCTGGCGCATACACCAGGAAACGAAGCAGCAGCACCAATAGTAGCCATAGCTTTCGCCGTTGCCTTGCTCGTTATCGACCTTGCCGTATATTCTGTTGAATTCGGCAAAGCTCTTCGTTCCAAGCACGTTTTCTCCGTGCATTTCGTCCTCACCGTCGCCCGAATGATAACCTAACTGAGACAAAGCGATAGACATAATATCATATCTTTGGTCGCCCGTCAGCTCAATTGACGTTGCCATAGAATGATAATAGCTCTTTTTGTAAACGCTTCCTGCGTTGTAGGAAAGGGAAAGACCGTAGCACACCGTGCCGAATATAAGCGATGCTGCTAAAACGAGTGACGATATGCAAAATTTGAAAAAATGCTTTTTTTGATATTGACCCATATATACCCTCCATAATGTCAATTAGTTATAATTATACGGATATTTTGCCGAAATGTCAATATATTTGTCGAAAAAAATCATTTGTGCGGCCGTACACTACGGATTTTTATATTTTTTGCAGTATATCTATTGACTTGATGAAAAAAAAGATGTATAATTAGGAGAAAAAATTTGATTTTAATTAATGTTATATATTGAAAGGAACATTATTATGAAGAGAGTTTACAATTTTTCCGCAGGTCCTTCCACGCTTCCTATGCCCGTTTTGGAGCAAGCAGCAGCGGAAATGGTCTGCTATGGCGACAGCGGTATGTCCGTTATGGAAATGAGCCACCGTTCTCCCGTTTACGATGAGATAATCAAGGACGCAGAAAAGCTCATAAGACGCATTATGAACGTGCCGGACAATTACAAGATCCTGTTTTTGCAGGGCGGTGCGTCGTTGCAGTTCGCTTCAGTTCCTCTTAATCTTATGAATAAAAATAAGAAGGCTGATTACATAGTAAGCGGTCAGTTCTCGGGCAAGGCGTTCAAGGAGGCTGAAAAGTACGGCGATGCAAGAACGGTTGCCTCATCAAAGGATAAAAACTTCACGTATATTCCCAAGGTTTCAAAGGATGATATACGTCCTGATGCGGATTACGTTCACATCTGCTTCAACAACACTATATACGGCACAAAATTCAACTATATTCCCGACACAGGTGATATTCCGCTGGTTGCGGATATGTCATCGTGCATTCTGTCAGAGCCTGTTGATGTATCAAAGTTCGGCGTTATCTATGCAGGCGCTCAGAAAAACGTCGCTCCCGCAGGTCTTACGATCGTTATCGTAAGAGAGGATCTTCTCGGCAACGCAAGAGAGGATATTCCCACGGTGATGGATTACAAGGTAATGGCAGAAAACGATTCAATGTACAACACACCCCCCTGCTATCCCATATACATTGCAAAGCTCGTATTTGAATGGATAGAATCTCTCGGCGGTCTTGAAGCAATGAAGAAGATCAACGAGGAAAAGGCGGCTGTTCTTTACGATTATCTTGATTCTCAGAGCTACTATACAGCTCCCGTTGAAAAGGAATTCCGTTCAATGATGAACGTAACGTTCGTAACAGGCGATCCCGAGCTTGATAAAAAGTTTGCAAAGGAAGCAGACGCGCAGGGCTTCAAGAATATAAAGGGTCACCGTTCAGTAGGCGGTATGAGAGCGTCCATATACAATGCTATGCCCATCGAAGGCGTAAAGGCGCTTGTTGAATTTATGGATAATTTCGCAAAGAATAACCCCAAGGCGTAAATAAAAATAAAGGAGCTTACAGTTATGAAGATCCAGCTTTTAAATAAGATCGCTAAGTGCGGCACAGCCGTATTTGACGATACCTACACGGTAGGCGAGGAAATAGAAAATCCCGATGCGATAATGGTTCGCTCTGCAGCTATGCACGATATGCAGTTCAGCCCGAACCTCAAGGCTATTGCAAGAGCAGGCGCGGGTGTTAACAATATTCCCGTTGACAGATGCGCCGACGAGGGCATAGTAGTATTCAATACGCCCGGCGCAAACGCAAACGCAGTTAAAGAGCTTGTTATGGCAGGTCTGCTTCTTGCTTCAAGAGATATAATCGGCGGAGCTAACTGGGTAAAGGAAAATGCAGACGATCCCGATATAGCAAAGTCTGTTGAAAAGAATAAGAGTAAATTTGCAGGTAACGAGCTGAAGGGCAAAAAGCTCGGTGTTATCGGCCTTGGCGCAATAGGCGGCCCTCTTTGCAACCTTGCGCGTCACTTCGGTATGGAGGTTTACGGCTGCGATCCGTACCTTTCCGTTGAAGCGGCATGGAATATCTCCCGCGACGTTCACCGTCTGATGACGAGAGAGGAAGTATTCAAGGAGTGCGATTTCATTTCCTTGCATACGCCGTTGGTAGTAAATGACGACCCGAAGGTCGCAACAAAGGGAATGATAAACGAGGGTACGATCGCTATGATGAAGGACGGCGCCGTAGTGCTGAACTTCGCAAGAGACGCGCTCGTTGATGATGACGCTATGGAAAAAGCTCTTGCCTCAGGCAAGATCGCACGATACGTAACCGACTTCCCCAATGCAAGAACGGCAGGAATGAAGGGCGTTATAGCTATTCCCCACCTTGGCGCATCAACAGAGGAGGCAGAGGACAACTGTGCAATAATGGCTGCTCACGAGCTTGATGAGTTCCTTAAGAACGGCAATATCAAAAACAGCGTAAACTACCCCAACGTTGAGCTTCCCCATAACGGCGACTGCCGCCTGTGCATATTCCACAAGAATATCCCGACGATCCTTTCCCAGATCACATCTGCGGTATCAGAGGAAAATATCAATATAGAAAACTTTATCAACAAGTCCAAAAAGGATAACGCATATACTGTTGTTGAGATCAATGGCGATATTCCCGAAAAGGTAGTTGACAAAGTAAAAGCTATCGAGGGCGTAATCAGAATAAGAGTTATTAAATAAAACGGGCACGACGGGCAGACCGTCAGCTTGCTTTTATGAGCATATTACAAATTTCGGCAAAGATATAGTTTTCTTTGCCGATTTGTATTTATATTCGGTAAAAAGATAACGGCAAACGGAGAATGAAATTATGTGCAGCTTATCACAAGAGGAAAAGAATATCCTGAAAAAAGAGTGGAAAGCGGAGCAGGAGCGAAAGTACGTTCTCTCGCAAAAAAGTGTACAAGAGCTGTTTGAATACTTGGAAGAGCGGTTGGATAAAAGCGGGTGTGACCATACGCTCAGACATACTAAGCAATGGCTGATAGATAATATTTCCGAAAAAATGCATACGGATATAATCGAAGAAATTGCCGATATGGGCGGATATTGCGATTGCGAAGTATTACTGAATTGCTATGAGGACTACGACATCTGCTGATTCTGCTGTATTTGCAGGATATACGAAAGACAACCCCCGACAGATTTGAGATCTGTCGGGGGTAACTGTTTATTTACCGTTGATATTTTTTCCTGCTTCGGTCGATTATAAGCGTTCGGCATACGATAACTATCGTCATCGTTATCATCGCACCCATACAGGTGTCTGATAAAAAGTGTGCGCCGCACGCAATTCTGGAAAGCATTACGATAGCTATCCATACGATACACATGTACTTTGCTATCTGACTTGCGAGCTTTTTACCCATCGCCTCAAGCATCAGAACGATACCGTAAAGCATTACGGCATTCGAGGTGTGTCCTGACGGGAATGATTTGTGAGCGTCATCAGATGCTTTTCCTACGGGGATATACCATTTTGTGAAATCCGATATATCGGTAAGCTCACGGAAGCGCATTCTTCCCCACAGGGATTTGACAACGGATATGATAACGAGTGTGGCAAGGGCGATGGCTACCATACATATAAGCGCTCGCTTTGCCTTAAAAAGAAGCTCTGTGTCGATCTTCGTTGATGCTATTGTAAATATAACTGAAAATACAACGCCGATGGCTATACAAAGGGGTGTATAACCCTCAATGCCGTAATATTCGGCAGTACGTACACACGTTACGCTGTTTATTATGCATCCGCATATAAAGCACAGAATGGCAAGATAATACTTTCCTTTTTTGTCCTCGGAAACTATGCATATGCTCAACGCCGAAAAAACAAAGCCAACGAAAAGAAGTGACGGGGGCTCTGCCCATTTTTCAAGGAAATACGCCCAGGAGTCATTGAAGCTCGTAAGCGATCTTGATATCTGATAATCATACAGCGCGCCTATCACAAGTCCGCACGCAAGCAATGCGTACAGAACAGCAGGTAAAATATATTTTTTCTTTAAAGGCATATCACTTACCGAGATTTGCCGCGCCGATAATGCCTGCTTCGTTTGCAAGCTGTGCTATACGGATAACAGTCTGTCTTTCTTTAGCGATGTTCTTTGTGAATACCTGATCTTCGATCTGCTTTAACAATGGAACGATAAGTCCGTCGCCTTCATTTGAAACGCCGCCGCCGATGCAGAGTATGTCGGGCTGAAAGAGATTTATTACATTTACCACTCCGCAAGCAAGATACTTGATATATTTTGCAACTACTCTTGCGCCTGCCTCGTCGCCCTGTCTTTCTGCAATAAATGCGGTTTTTCCGCTCACCTTGCCGTTTTTGCGCGCTATCTCGGCAAGGGCGCTGTCAGGATACTTTTCTATTTCTTCCTTCGTCATCTCAATGAGAGCTGTTGCAGAGCTATATGCCTCCCAGCAGCCCTTTCTTCCGCAGTTGCACTGCTTGCCGTTGGCTTCAATGACCATATGGCCAAGCTCTCCGCCTGCGTAGTTGAAGCCTGAATATACCTTTCCGTCCATAATTATGCCGCCGCCGACACCTGTACCGAGCGTTACCATAACTGAATATTTTGCACCCTTTGCCGCGCCTGCAACAGCCTCACCGAGCGCTGCTGCGTTTGCATCGTTTTCAAGATATATCTTAACGGGAATGAGTGCTGCGAGCTTTTCGACTATGGGGTACTCCTCCATATAAAGATTGCACGCGCGATCTATCATACCCGTATCGCAGTTTATTGCTCCCGGAGTCGCTATTCCCGCATATGCAATTTCCGAAATATCGATATTTCCCGCTTTGCAAAGATCGTATATCAGCTTTGCGATGTCTGCCGTTACCGCATCGTTGCCGCGTTCGGGCAGAGTGGGAACGGACATTTTTTTAACGATGTTGTTATTTTCGTCAACAAGACCTGCGGCGATATTTGTACCGCCGAGATCTACGCCTATATAATACATATTTTTCCTCTTATTATTTTATTATTGCAACTTCCCAGCCCATAATTCTGCCGAAGGAAGCAAGAGCATCCACGTTACCGCCGTAAACGAGAGCGCCGTGATGTATACCGCCAAGACGGCTGAATTCGGCAAGAAATTCACCGAGTGGCTTGCAGACCTTCATCCAACCGCTGACGTCATCTCTGAATGACGTTTCGTACGGAGCTTCAAGCACCTCTGTGTCGGTAAGGATAAATCTGTATTTGCCGTCACCGATGGGGCAAAGCGAAACGTAAACCGCATTTCCCGGCTTGAATACTGTCATCATGCTTATGGGATCACCTGCATTCGTGCCGTAGGGGAAATTGCAAACTCTGCAATCGGGCTTTGAGCCTGCGCATTTTACGTTATATTCGCCCATGTGTGACAGATATATAGTATCATCACGCCAGTTGGGGCAGAACATTTCAGCAAACGATGTTTCATCGTATACGGACAAAAGTGAGGAAACGAGCGCCGCTGTCATAACATCACCCTCACCTGCATATCCGATACCCTCGCCCATTGCCTTGCATGCTTCCATAAAAGGCATATAGTCAAACTGTGTTGCACCGTTTACGCCCATAAAATTCATTGTGAAAGCGTTAAGTCCGTTTTCGAAAAGCCATTTTCTGACACCGAGAGCGGTGCGGCAGGAGCCCTTGTACTGCTCATAGGTAACGCTGTTCATTGCAAATCTTTCGCAGTCCTTTTCATATTCCGCCTTTATTTCATCCTCTGTAACAGCGGGCATTTCGCCGTCAACAAACGGCTTTACCGTCATACCGATCGTGCTTTTCAATTCGTCTGCGGGGATAGCAAAGTCACCCATTCCTTCAAACGGGCCGCCGAGATGTCCGACCTTGGCATTTTTCATGACCTTTGCCATTTTTGCGCCTCTTGCGGCGTTAGCGACGTCGTCAAGAACAGAGGAATTTTCGAAATGACCTGCAAAGATCTGAAAATCCTTTCCGTTGCGAATGAGCAGGTTGCACATATCCTGAACACCGTGAATACCGTGGTTTGCACCGACCTTTGATGATGAAATGGTGTGGTCGAACAAGAATTGTGCTGTGGTATCAAGGACGATTATGGGCAATTTTGTGTTTTTGAGAGCATCTGCCGATTCAAGCGATGGAGAATATGCCAGATGAAGCGTAACGAGTGCATCGACATCAGCCTTTTCAAAATCGGCAATAGCCTTTTCAAATTCGGATCTCACACAGCATATGTCCGTTGTTACAACATCCAGACCCTTGAAGCGAAGATCCATACATATCTGCTGATAAAAGCCGTTGACAAGCACTCTTCTGTCAGGACTTGTCTGGTCGTAAAGAGCAACGTAAAGCGGCAAAACGCCAATTTTCGGTTTGTTCATATCAAAGTCAAGCTCCTTTCGTTCAGCCTAACAGCTTTACAGCGTTGTTGTAGAATATGTCTTCAGCAAACTTTCTTCCGCCTACATTGTACGTCGCGTCAAGAATGCTCTTGAGCTGCTCGTATATAAAGAATGTGTACTTGGATTCAGCCTCCTCACCCTCAATGTGCTTGTTGAAGGGGAAGTTTTCTCTCGGCATATTGATGTACTTTACATCTGTCCACTGACGCTTGCCGTGCCAGAGGAATATGGGCAGATCCGTACCGTACATGATCTTATCAAGCGGATAATGCTCGAATACGTATTCCAATACAACGGGATTGATAAGTGCCGCTAAGTCGTAATTGAAATAGTAACGGTCATCACCGAGCTTTTCGGTGGCTCTTACTATCCAGTCAATAGAATAGCATCTGCCGACGTGGGCGATTATGAGCTTGATATCGGGGAATTTATCCTTTATGTAACGAATTTCCTTTATATTGTTGTCGTCGGGGAATCTTCCTGCTCTGGGCAAGTGAAGAACGATGGATCTTTTGTACTTATTTACGATAGCGAGCTGCTCGGGCTTAATAAAGTCCAGAAGACCGATCTCAGCACCCTGAACGCCCGAAACAAAGTCGGGGTACGGCTTAAAGCCTGTGAATTCGCCCTCAACGAGCATTTTTTCCGTGAATTCGGGGTCCCAGTTGGGATCGACCATCATATGAGCATATCTTGCCTTGCCCGATTTTTTAAGCTCGGCTAAATAATTGTTGTTTGCAACAACATCAAGACCTCTTGTAACGCAGGGCAGAACGTTTGCCTCTACCTTTGAATCGGGATAGAATATGTCGCGGTAATATTCGTAGTCCTGAAAACGCATTATGGAGTTGCACTGATTGGACCAGTCGGACATATCTGCAACACAGTTCTTACGCATTTCAACATCTGAAATGTGCATATGCATATCAATGATCTTTTCGGGGATCCTGTCCTTGATGAATTCGTTGTAAAATTCCTCATCGATTTTTGTTTTTTCAAAGTAATCAACTATCATTTTTCTGCCACATCCTTTAAAGCATTACGTATTTTTATGTATTTTTTATATTTTTCATTGTAGAAATCGTATATTTCCTTGCAAGGCAGATCCATTTTTGAGCCTTCCGAAAGGGAAATATATCCGTTTGTCATACCGCAGCCCGCCGATGCTATTGCAGCAGCACCGACCGCACACGCCTCTGCGTTATCCATTCTTGTTATGTCACAACCTGTGACGTAGCCGACTATCGAGCACCAAAGATCGCTTCTTGAAGCACCGCCCATTATTTTCAGACTGCTTATGTCAACGCCTTGCTCGGCATATTTTTCAAGTCCTGCGCGGACCTCAAAGGCTACGCCCTCCATAAGAGCTCTGGCAATATCGTATTTATCGTTACCAAGCCTCAAGCCGTATATGCATCCTGACATCGTAAGATCTCTGAGCGGGAAGCCTGCGCCTGAAAAATACGGCAGAAATATTATGTCCTTCGCACTTTCCATACGCTTTTCAGCTTCCTCGTCGAGCTTTTTGTAATCGCTGTTGAACGTATCACGCACCCATTTCATAGCGTTTCCTACGCCCGAAAGAGATGCAATGTTGCCGAAAAGCCCGTTTTTGGGGTGTATACCGGGCGTTATATGGCTTTTTGAGTATGTCAGACTGTCGCTTATTCCCAAAAGCACCCACGCAGTACCTGTCGAAAGCATCATATCTCCGGGGTTCAACGCTCCGCATCCGATGGATGCACAGTACTGATCGTGCGCTCCGTTATATACCTTTACCGTTGTCGGCAGACCGAGAGCCTCTGATGCGGACGGTGTAAGATTTCCGATAAATGCTCCCGACGGCATAACACGCGGCAATCTGTCCTCGGTGATGCCGATTATGTCAAGCACATCCTTATCCCACACACCTGTATTTATATTAAAGAATTGACGGATAGATGCGTTTGTGGGGTCAACTACATTTTCGCCTGTGAGCTTTTCGTTGATGAATTCGACCGTTGAAACGAAGCTGAACGTTTTTTCAAATACCTCAGGCTCGTTTTTCTTTATCCACAGCAGCTTTGCCGCATCGCTTCCCGGGTCGGTAGTCCAGCCGCAACGCTCGTAAATGCCTTCCTTGCCGAGAACACTGTCAAGCAGTCGGCATTCGTCCATTGCGCGAATATCCATCCAGGTTATAGCAGGGCGGATGGAGTTAAAGCCCTCGTCAACAAACGCCGTTGTCGCGCCCTGAGTTGAAAGAGAAAGCGCGGCGATCTGCGATCTGTCGATATTTTTTGTGCTTTCCCTTACTGTGTATACGACGGCATCCCACCAGTCCTCAGCGCATTGCTCTGATATTCCGCCCGGTGCTGATACTATCGGATATTCGCGGTAGGCAATGCCGCATATCCTTTTATCCTCGCCGATAACTACGGTCTTTGTGCCCGTAGTTCCGACATCTATACCTAATACGTACATCGTTGATAAAACCTCGTTTGCCTTGGCTCAGATCACATCAGCTTTATAGCTTCTCTGATCTTGCCGCAAAGGAAATCCATCGTGTATTCGGACGAGATCAGCGGAGGCTTTACGAGAACAACAGGGGGACAGTTCGCCTTGTAGAGCTGCGCGGATATATCTATGCACATATCATTGAGTATCTGCGCGAATTTTGCCGCCTCGTCGATCTTTGCAAAGCGTAAGCCTGCCAGATGACCGAAGCCGTCAGCTCTGACTATAAGTCCGCTGTTTTCCTTTGCGAGCTTTTCAAGCTCGGAATAGAAGTATTCGCCTGCGTTCTTTATCTGCTCGCTGTTAGCCTTTGACCATTCCATAGTAATAAGGTAAGCGAGCGATGCAAGCTCCTCCTGTCCGTTTGTAACAAGAGCGCCGAACAGGTTAAGCGCGTCCATTTCCGCTGTCGTGATCAGCTTGCTTGCGGGATATTCACCGCCTGGGAAGCCCTTGCCGACAACTGCAAAGTCAGGGTTAAGTCCCCATTTTCTGAACAGGAACATACCGTCATACCACATGCATGACTGTATTTCATCGCACATTGTGGGCGTATCGTACTGCGCGCAGAGCTTGTATGCGCTCTGCAGGTACTCTTTTGTCAGTCTTATTGCTCCGTAGTTCATAAGAATGATCTCGTGGCTGAAGCCCGCTGTCTTGTAATTACCGCTGTTGTACTTCTTGAGCTTTGCTTCGAAATCGTCAATATCGTTTATCATAACGGGAACGATCTTGTAAAGCCCCGCTTCCTCAGCAGCCTTTGCAAATCCGCCCCAAAGACCGCGGAGCGTCTGCGCTACAACAGTTGTTCCGTGATAGTTACCCTCGTTTGTGCCGTTCATATCAGCCATTACGAAAAATACGGGAGTTTTTCCGTAGTACTTAGGCTCTGCAAACGTTCCGTCGAGCTTATAAAATCTCGCCAGCATCATTTTAAGACCTGCCTCACAGGCAAGACTTCCTGTTTCAAGGTTGATGCAGCGGTTGAGCACCTTAGGCTCTCTGCTTGCAAGGATCTTTTCAAGCTCCTCGTCGGAAACGTTGCCGTTTGCGGCTCTGATAAGCTCACGCTCAGCAAGACGTGTTATGTATCCGCGGGTGTTGTTGTGCGTTGCGTTCGGTATACCGAGCTTTCTTGCGTTGTCGATCAGCTTATAGCCTCCGAAGCCGTGACCGAGCGATGCGTGATAATGCTCGCTTTTTCCGATGAAGTAGACTCTTCCGTCCTCACCTATACGGCAAAGACCTCTCGCGGAAAGCGGAGCCATCGTCTTGTGCAACGCCTTTGCGAAGGCATCGGTTGCAGCGCCGTTGTTGTCTGTTTCAAATGCATCAACAACGCTTTTGCCTACGTCTGAGAGCATTTTTTCGTTGGCTGCCTGTCTTTCCTCTGACATAAAGTCGACCTTTTCCGACACGATAGCCTCTGCCTGCTCTGCCGTAGCGTATCCGTTATAAACAGCGGCATCACATACCGCCTTTGCATAATCTGCGCCAAGCAGATCTTTGAGTGAAATATTAGGGGATCTGAACATAGTATAAACCTACCTTCTGTTATTATTCGCAATCAAATATCTATCGAAAATATTATACAAGATGCAATGCTAAATGTCAATATATAAATAAAGTTTATCCATCCTCGTCGGGCAAATAATGATCCTCCGGCGGCGGCGTGGCATCCTCTGCTGCGGGAGTATTGTCCGCTTGCGTTTCCTCGGGCTGTGCGGTATCCGTTTGCTGAGTTGTCTGAGAGTTTTGCGTATCCTCCGGCGGTGTGTCCTGCAATGTGTCGGATGCCTGATCTGACGTTGTATTTTCAACAGGAGCCTGAGTTGTATTCGGACGTTTTGTTTCCTCCTTGGGCTTTTGTGTTTCGGGAGCTTCAGTTTCGTCGGGAAGCGGCACTCCGCTTGCATCAAGGTTGAAATAAGCCGATATAGTTCCTAAAACGGTGTGTGCGGCGTTGCTTCCTCCCGCGCCGTTTTCGATAACGCATGAAACGACCATTTGCGGATCGTTATACGGAGCAAATGCGGTGAGAACACCGTTACTGTCCGTTGACGTTATCTGTGCAGTACCCGTCTTTGAGCCTATGTCGAATTTGTATCTTTTCGTTGCCGATGTCGTTTCCTTTGAACGCTTCATGCCCGCCTTTATTATGGCGGTGTGAGCGTCCGAAAGCTCCGCTTGGCTCAGCACCACAGGCTCGTTGTACACAACGTCCTCGCCTGAAAACGTTTCTGTTTTATAAAGCACGGTTGCTTTGTATCTTGTTCCGCTGTTGAGAACTGTTGAAATATACATTGAAAGCTGCAACGGAGTTACGGCGTTTCCGCTTTGACCTATTGACGCCTGAAGCGTGTCGCCGGGATTCCATGCGCCGAGATTTTGCTCTGAATAGTATATAGGGCCTGCAATAACGCCCTTTGATTCGGCAAGCTCCACCCCTGTATACTGACCTAAGCCGAGCGTAGAGCAGTAATCGTTCAAAAGCTCTACTCCGAGCCGTCTGCCTACGTCGAAGAAAAAGCAGTTGCAGGAGTATCCGAGAGCGTCGATCACCGAAAGCTCGCCGTGGCCGTATCTGTACCAGCATCTTGGCTGATAGTCGGAATAAAATGTGTATTTACCCGAGCAGTACACGTCAGAATGCTCGGTTATTATGCCGTGCGTAAGCGCAGCGGCAGAGGTTGCGACCTTGAATGTAGAGCCCGGGGCATAGTTGCCTAAAAGCGCTCTGTTGAACAAGGGACGCTTTGCATCTGTTGAAAGCGTTTCGTAATTTTCCGTGAAGGTGGAAAGATCGAACGAAGGATATGATGCCAATGCCTTTATCATGCCTGTGTCGGGGTCTACCACGCTGACAGCGCCGCTGTCAGCCTTTCCGCCGTCATTTTCGCTTGTCGAATTTTCGACGACAAGACGGATGTTTTCCTCAAGAAGCGCTTCGACCTTCATTTGCAGGTCGATGTCAACGGTCAGATACACGTTTCTGCCGGGGACCGCCTCTTTGTCCGTTTCCGTTGACAGAATGTTACCGTATTCGTCTTCTGTAATGCACACTACGCCGTCAGCGCCTTTCAGTAAATGCTCAAATGCCTTTTCTGCTCCGTCAAGACCGACTACGGCATCATACGGATAACCGTTTGCAAGGTACTCGTCTATATCGTCCTGAGGTATTTTTCCGACTCTGCCGAGAATGTGCGATGCGTGACCGGGATAATTATATACCCTTGACCACTCCTTTTTTATGTAAATACCCGACTGAGCGCGCTCCAATACCGCGGTGACGAGCTTTATATCCGATCTTTCCTTTACAATGAAAGGGTTATCGGGAGCGAAATTCATCGTATCCATTTCGTACCTTACCGCAATGACTGAATACTGAGTCTTTCCCTCATACTTATATATGCCGTCGGTCTTTATACCGTAATGCTCCAAAAGCCATTCGAAAAGCGTTACGCACGGTATATCCTGCGGCAGCTTATTTTTCTCCAGAAAAGCATAAAAACGGTTCTTGGTTACGGTATTTTCGAGCTTTTCGTCATCATATTGAACGTGCGGATACGTCCCCTTTATAGGAAAACGCGTTGTGAACTCCTCGCCGTAATCCTCCAAAACGTCATATAACGATGCGATTATAGAATTTTTGCCGTTCGATGTAACGTATTTAAGTGAATTGTAGCTTAGCTGTATCGTATTTGTATATTCATTTGTTACAAGCGGCTTGCCGTTGCAGTCGTATATCTCTCCGCGTACAGCTTGCACGGTTTCGTACCGAGTGAACGTTTTTGCACTCGATGACGAATACTTGTCAACGCCTGTTATCTGCATATTCACGAGCCGAACTGTATAAATAAGGCATACGGCGAGGAAAAACAGACCTAAAATGAACAGACCGCCCGTATATATCTTCTTTTTCTTAATCTTCAATATCTGCTATCCTCCTTGCACCGAAAATAAGCCTGTGAAGTCTGCAATATAAATATGAAAGCACAAGACAGACCATTGAGTAAAGCACGAACGGGATAAATGTGTGGGTGAGGGAATATCCGAGTCTTGCGCCGTTAAGCGACTGTGCTACGGTTATAATGAGCGCTTCAACGGTAAATATGCACAGACCGCCAACGCCTACTGCAACAAAGCCGTTTTTGAATATCCTTCGGTAAAGCATCGGGACAAAGCATACGGCCGCAAGGTAAAGCAACGGATAATACGATACTCCGCCGCATCCCGATGCCTGAAGGATAAAGCCGCCGACAAGCGCCAGAATACACGATACCTTCCCCTCATACATAACGGATGAACAAATGAGAAACGCGCATAATACATCGGGTATACAGCCTGAGATCTTCAGATACGGAAATACGGATAGCTGTGAAAGTGCCGTTATAAAAGCGACTGCGGAAATAACGCATATGCCCAAAACGGCTCTTATTCTGTTTTTCTGCGTCATACCGTTGCTCCTTTCTTGTGTCATCAAGCTCAGTCGCTGTTTGCCTGAAATGATGTTATGACCATGATCCTTTGAGGACTTGTCAGATCCGCAATAGGACGCACGATGGCGTATTTTGCACGCAGGTTGTCATCGTACTCAATGCTTTCGATATATCCTACGGGCATTCCCGACGGATATATAGAGCCAAGCCCCGAGGTAACTATTCTGTCGCCGGGCTGAATGTCTGCGTTTTCGTCAAGGTAGTCAATGCGGCACATACCGTCGTTCTGAAGCTCGTAATCTCCTCTTAGCACACCTACCTCAGCACTGCGTTCAACATATACGCCGACAGATGATGACGGGTCTATTATACTGTACGCCTTCGACCAATTTATACCCGCATCTGCAATATAGCCCATAAGTCCGCCGTTCGGGGCAACTATCGGCATATTTTTTTCAATACCGCCCTTTGTTCCCTTGTCCAGAGAAAAAACGGTGGTATAGTTGCCTGCCTCTCTGCCGATAACGCCTGCATCAAGCAAAACGAAGTCGGGGTTATCCTCTTTTATGCCAAGAAAGCTCTTGTAAAACTCATTTTCTTCGATAAGCGCGTCCGCCCCGTATACCTTGCTTTTTACCTCTTCAAGCTCTTGCTTCAGATCTTCGTTTTCCTTCTTGAGTTCATCTACTGCGGAAAAGTACGATCTGTAGCCGTTTATGGCAAGACCTATGCTTCCTGCCCCCCTTTGAAACGGCGCTATCGTATAGTTCACTATGCTTGTAAGAAATGATGTGTGTCCTGTGACGGCAAGGGCGCTCACCACGAATGTCAGCACAAGAGCTATGCTGACCGTTATTATAAAAAATTTGCTTTTGTAAAAATTCTTCATCGTGACCTGTATTTTTTCTTCGGTTGTTACCAAAGAGCTTTCGTTTGTCAGTTCATCTGCTCCTGACGGCTTACTATCTCAGTAAGCTCGCCCGAGGAGTCGATTATTTTTCCTATTCCGTTTGCTATGCAGTCCAGCGGACGGGCAGCCTTTTTCGCTTCAATGCCGATAGAATCGCTCAAAAGCCTTTCAATACCGGGTAAAAGCGATGTGCCGCCGCATAGCAAAAGTCCGCCGTCAAATATATCCGACGCTATTCTCGGGGGCATATTTTCAAGCGTGGAGCGAATGCTGTCCGATATTTTTTCAAGACAATCGGACATTGCTTCGCGTACCTGACCTGATGAGATCGTTATTTCCGCGCCTCTACCTGTAACTATATCACGGCCGTAGACCTTTACAGAGCCTCTGTCAAATGCAGGGTGCGCCGAGCCTATGGATTTTTTGAGAAATTCCGCCGTCAGATCTCCTATAAGGACATTGTATGTGTTTCGGATGTACGAAACGATAGCGCCGTCAAGGTCCTGACCGCCCAAGGACGTCTTGCTTGCGTGCAGTACGCCTCGGTACGATATTACCGCCGTTTGCGTTTTTCCGCCGCCGATATCGCAGATAAGATTGCCCTTTGCCTTAAGAATGTTTATTCCCGCGCCGACTGCCGCCGCCATGGGCTGACAAATAAGATGCGTCACGCTTCTTGCGCCTGCTTCAAGACATACGTTTTCAAATGCGTTGCGCTCGACCTCTGACACTCCCCACGGAATGCCCAAAGCTACCTTCGGACCGCTGAATGCGCTTTTTATTCCGAGCGCCTTGTAAAACGACAGCAAAAGCTCGGATGCGTCGGAGTAGCTGTCGATAACGCCGTTTTTCAACGGTCTTACCGCTTCCTTTCCTCTCGGTGTTCTGCCGTGCATTTTATACGCCTGTCTGCCCGCGGCAATTACCTCGCCCTTTGCTGTGTCGTATGCAATGACTGTCGGCTCACGAAGAACGATGCCCTTGCCCTTGTAATATATCTTTACGGTCGCCTGACCTAAATCAAGACCTATATGCTTTGCCATAAGATCCGGTCCTTTCCGGAAAGCTCCCTCAATGCGTTGAATACCTTGCATATAGGCAGTCCGACAACATTATGATAGCTTCCCTCGATCCTTTCAATAAAGACGCTGCCCATGCCCTGTATTGCATAAGCGCCTGCCTTGTCATCGCATTCGCCTGTGGCGATATATTTCATTATCTCTTCGGAGGATATGTCACGCATTTTTACTCTTGTTACATCGTAATCGGCAATGTAACGGTCTGCGCGGCTCACCACAAAGCCTGTGTATACCTCGTGAAAATCGCCCGAAAGCATGGAAAGCATACGGAATGCGTCCTGCTCGTCCTGAGGCTTCGTAAGCACGATGCCGTCATAGCATACAACGGTGTCTGCGGCGATGATTATATCGTCGCTCTTGACCTTTTCCTGTACTGCTCTGAGCTTACGCCAGGCAAGACCCATAACGAGATCCTGTACGTCGGGTGAAAAGGCGCATTCCTCATCCGTCTCTGCGCTGATTATCTTGAAATCTATTCCGGCTGTTTTGAGTATTTCTTTTCTTCTGGGTGATTTGGATGCTAAATATATCATTTGTTCTCTCTGCTCTGTAATTTATTTGCTGCCCGTAGAGCCGAAGCCGCCGTTGCCTCTTTCTGTTTCGGAAAGCTCGCCTTCGATGAATTTGCCGACTGCAACGGGAACCAGCATAAGCTGGGCAATACGCTCACCGCTCATCACGGTGTAGCTTTTGTCTGAAAGATTTATACAGGATACCATTATTTCGCCCCTGTAATCGCTGTCAACGACACCGATACCGTTTGCAAGAGCAATACCGTGCTTTGTTGCCAGACCGCTCCTTGCGCATATTATGGCGGCGATGTCACGTCTTTCACATTCGATCGCTATTCCTGTTGGGATCAGGCGTCTTTCCTGCGGGGGTATTTCAACAGTGTCGCACGCATAAAGATCAGCACCTGCAGCGCCATCGCTTTGATAAGAAGGGGCTTTAGCGCCGTTTCTGAGTATTTTATATTTTACTATCATAATCTTTTGACCTCTTTTGTGTGTGCAGAGCCGTTTTTGTAGCTTTCTATGATCTGTGCTGCCTCGGCTGCGCTTTCATCTGTGAAATAATAATGAAGATCGCCGATACCGCTTGATATGATGCCGTCCATCTTGTCAGCCATATATATCGGAATACTGTTGTAGATCACATTTCTGTGACGGAATGTGCGTCTTACAGGCAGGCTTGCCGAGCGTCTGTCAGTAAGATATGTATAGTCGTTTTCATTGCAGTATGAGCAGGAATCTATTTCAGGAGCCCTTGAACCCATGGCAATATCTCTTATAATGCATTTTTCGACCGTCATAACGGGGATCTTTCCGTATATGACAACACCTGCGGGAATGACGGATTCCTCTGCCAGAGCCTTTATCGCAGGGAGCTTAAGCTCACAGCTTACCGTAAGATCGTCAAATCCGAGCGCGGCAAGCTCCTTTGCAGTATGTGCGCTCTGCACGTTCATTCCGAGACCGCCGTGGACGGTAAATCCGTATTTCAGGGCAAGATTGAGTGAGCCGATGTTCGATACGGTAACTCTGTTTATGCCCGCCAGCTTTACTCTTACAGCCATTTCCTCAAGCTCATCGTATTCGCTTTGCATCACAACAGAAGGAAATTCAACACCGTCAACCACCGAACGTACGCTCTCATCTGCCTTGAGGTACTCCTCAATGGGAAGAAATATGTGTGAAAATCCGCTCAAAGCCATTCTGCCGGGCATTTTTGATGCGTGTGTGAAATGAGCTACGTTGACCCTGTGATACACAGGCTTGTCGCTTTGCACAGTATCTTTTCTTGTGCTTAGCTCAAAATCAGTCCTTTCGGGGTGATATACTGTCTGTATTTCGTTTATCAGCTTGTCAGTAGCGGTGCGCCGTAATGAATTTATTGCGGAAACGGGGAGCATAACATCATCGCCGAGAATGACTGAAATATCGTCCTCGTTGGCAGAAAAAGGCGTTGCGCCGAGCTTTGAAAGATTTTTTCTCACGCCATCCTGCGTCAACGGGGCTGTTTTTGCTTTCTCGGGCGCTGAGCCGTAAACGGTGACGCTCTTGCCGTTACACGTCATTTGCAGACGGCACGCAGTGCCTTGGATAAATTCGGCAGTCATCGTAACGGGCAGAGTTCTTTTTGCGTTTTTCATCTCAAAGGCGACAGTACCCTCTGTGTCCTTAGTTATCGCCTTGCTTTCCTCGCTGCGTATGCCGAGCATTCCTCTGCCGACCGTCTTTGTAAAATATCCATCTGTAAAGCCGTCGCGGGAAAAGAGCCTTTCAAGCCGCGTAAGCTCCTCTTGCGTAGGCTCTCTGTTTTCGTCGAGCAACGTTCTGTATATGCTTCCTACGCCGAAAACGTATTCAGGGCTTTTCATTCTGCCCTCGATCTTAAGGGCGGCAACGCCGCTTCTGATTATTTCGGGAATGTAGCTTGCAAGACAAAGGTCCTTCAGCGACAGGGGGTAATTGCCGTTTTTATCGGGAAGTCTGCACGGCTGGGCGCAGCTTCCTCTGTTTCCGCTTCTTCCGCCCATACAAGCGCTCAATGAGCACATTCCCGAATGACATACACACAGCGCACCGTGAACGAATATCTCGTATTCCATTTCGGGATATTCCTTACGCATAAGCAGAATATCCTCAAACGATGCCTCTCTTGCAACTACCATACGGCAGTAGCCCATATTTTTGAGCGTTTTTGCCGCCGATACGTTGTGACAAGCGCATTGTGTGCTTGCGTGTAAACGAAAATCGGGAAACGTCTGTCTTATCAAAGCGCAAACGCCGGGGTCGGCGCATATTATCGAATCGCAATCAGCTCTGTAAAGAAACTCGCACAGACGCAGAAGATCGCCGTATTCTCTGTCGTGCACGGAGGTGTTCAGAGTTATATTTGTTTTCACACCGTAAAAATGGCATTTTCTGACGGCGTTCAGTATTTCCTCAGGGGAAAAGTTATCCGCACCCATTCTTGCGTTAAAGGAACGGGCGCCGAAATATATTTCATCAGCTCCCGCTTTTATCGCCGCATCGAGCGCACTCGGCGTTCCCGCGGGCAAAAGCAGGGCAGGCTTTTTAACATTGCTCACAGCTCGTACCCTCAAATACCGTCAAGAAATCCGCAGGCATCCTTGCTGCCCTTTGCCTTTTTGAGCTGTTCTTCAAGCTCCTTTACCTTCTCTCTGAGCTCCAGGGCTTCACTGCAGTAATCCATAGCGCAAAGAGTTGCCGCCTTCATTTTCGTGCAATCCGTGGTTTTCAATACAAGACTGTTTATTTTGCTGTTGACGAGAGAGGCTATCTGAAGCGTGCGTTCTTCGCTGTCCTCTGTGACAACGTGGAACGTAACTCCCGCAACCTGTACCTTTATGCTCTGTTTCATTATGCACCTCAAAATATAAAAATTACACTTGATTTTTCGGTGTATCCGTAGTATAATAACGAAAACACCGATATTGAGTGTCTATTCTAACACATTATACAACCTATATTTTAAATAAAAAAGGGATTTTTAATAATATTTTATAAAATACATTTAAAGCCTCGGATATCTTTTCCGAACGCTTTTAAAGGGATATAAAAAGGAGTTTACATATGCTCGATATTTTGTATAAGCGTATTGTTGTCAAGGTCGGAACATCTACGCTTACGTATGATAACGGAAGACTGAATTTACGCAGGATGGAAAAGCTCGCTTGCGTTCTTTCCGATATAAAAAACAGCGGAACGCAGGTCGTCCTTGTTTCGTCAGGCGCTGTTGCCGCAGGCGCATCAAGGGTAAATCTTGATCACCATCCTATGACGCTTGTTGAAAAGCAGGCAATGGCGGCAATAGGACAGTCGGAGCTTATGAGAATGTACGAAAGATTCTTTTCGGGCTACGGCCATCAGGTCGGTCAGATACTGCTCACAAAGTCTATAATGGACAGAGAGGAGCCGTGGCAGAACGCGCGCAATACGTTCAGCACGCTTCTGAAAATGGGAGTTATACCGATAGTAAACGAAAATGACTCAATATCGTACGACGGAATAAAATTCGGCGGTAACGATACCCTGGCTGCCCTTGTCGCGCGTGTGTCTGATGCAGATCTGCTCGTAAATCTGTCCGATATTGACGGATTATACGATAAAAACCCCCGCGAAAATGAGGATGCCGTTATGATAAAGCGTGTAAAGAATATAGACGAAGAAATATTCGCTATGGCAGGCGGTGAGGGTACAGTCAGAGGTACAGGCGGTATGAGGGCGAAGATAGAAGCCGCAAAGACCGTTACCGAGGCGGGCATTGCAATGGTCATAGCTAACGGTGAAAATCCCGAGGTGCTGTACGAAATAGCGCAGGGCAAGGGCATCGGCACGTTCTTTGCTCCAAGGACGGAATAATAGCTTTTTGCTGATTGTGAAAATATTGTAAATTATAAATTCTGATATTGATTTTTCACATTATATGATGTATAATCAAACAAAAACGAACGTTTGTTCGGATTTTGTGAAAATGCGGTCTTCTCGTGGCTGACACGGAAAAGGGAGCATTACATAAGAAAGGAACGGTCAGAATAATGGCGAAGGTTAAAAAAGCGGCAGCGCCCGCAGCGGCGGTTGAGCCGGATGAAAAGAAAAAAGCACTTGCTACTTCAATATCACAGATAGAAAAGAAATTCGGCAAGGGAACTATAATGAAGCTGGGCGATAATGCAAATATGCAGGTCAGCGCAGTACCCACAGGCTCTCTTACGCTCGATCTGGCGCTCGGTATAGGCGGCGTTCCTCGCGGAAGGATCGTGGAAATATTCGGCCCTGAATCCTCAGGTAAAACAACTGTTGCGCTGCATATAGCCGCTGAGGTGCAGAAAATGGGCGGCGAGGCAGCTTTTATAGATGCCGAGCACGCACTTGATCCCGTATACGCAAAGGCTCTCGGAGTTGATATAAATTCGTTACTCGTTTCACAGCCCGACAGCGGTGAGCAGGCACTTGAAATAACGGAAGCTCTCGTTCGTTCGGGCGCTGTCGATGTTGTTGTTGTAGACTCTGTTGCGGCGCTCGTTCCGCAGCAGGAGATAGACGGCGAGATGGGCGCATCTCACGTAGGTCTGCAGGCAAGACTTATGAGCCAGGCGCTCCGTAAACTGTCAGGAGCGATCGCAAAAACAAACTGCATAGTAATATTCATAAACCAGCTTCGTGAAAAGGTCGGCGTAATGTACGGAAATCCCGAAACGACTCCGGGCGGCAGAGCGCTTAAATTCTACTCATCGGTAAGAATAGACGTGCGTAAGCAGGAAAGTCTTAAATCCGGTGGTGAAACATACGGAAACCACATCAAATGCAAGGTGGTCAAGAATAAGGTCGCGCCTCCCTTCAAGGTAGCTGAATTCGATATACTCTACGGTAAGGGAATATCCAAGTCCAGCGAAATAATCGATATCGGCGTGGAGCTTGGTATACTTGACAAAAGCGGTGCGTGGTTCTCGTATAACGGCGACAGACTCGGACAGGGTAAGGAAAACACAAGAAAATATATAGAAACACACCCTGCGTTGATGAAGGAGCTTGAGGATAAGATCAAATCACAAAAGGACGATATAGATCTTTCATTGACGGATGCATACGAGCTTGATGACGATGATGACGAGGAAGATGACGATTTCAATATCCGTCTGCTCGATATAAACGGCGACGATGAGTGATAATTCTGTATATACCGTCATAGACATAAGCCTTAACGGTGACGGTACGTCGGATATAACTGTGGAAAACGGGGGGAAACGGCGCACAAGTGCCGTATCCTCCCGCCTTTTGACTGCTCACGGGATAACGCTCGGCTCAGAGCTTGATAAAGACGGTATGTATATTCTTTCGGAGCTTGAGGAGCTGACACGGGCGATAAAAAAAGGCATTGATCTTCTTTCATATTCCGATATGTCACGATGTGCGCTTGCACAAAAGCTGAAGATGAAGGGCTTTGAAAACGATACTGCGGTAAATGCGAGTGCGTACCTTCAAAAGATAGGATATATAAACGAAGAAAGATGCGCTATGACAGTAGCATCGGCGTGTATAAAGGATATGAGAGGACCACTTGCAATAAAGGATAAACTCATATCCAAGGGCTTTGAGCGCGCTTGCATAGAAAAGACGATGAATACTGTGTATAAGCAGGTCGATTTCGTGCGGGTGCTTGAAAAATACGCACGGAAAAAAGGAATACTTCACCTTTTGCTCGCTTCTGATCTGCAGGAAGGACAAAAGGCGGCAGCTTCGGTTCTCCGCAGGGGATTTACCTTCGAGCATATCTCTGCTTTAAGGTCGGACAAGCGAGAAAGGATAAAAAATGAAAATATATGATTCAATAGATGCTTTGATAGGAAAAACACCGCTTTTGCATATCAGCAGAACGGAAAAGCAGGCAGGCGCCGTGGCATCCGTGCTTGTCAAGGCGGAATATTTTAATCCGACAGGCTCTGTGAAGGATAGGGCGGCTTTGGAAATGATAAACGATCTTGAAAAGCGCGGTGTTATATCAAAGGGAGCAACGGTAATTGAGCCGACGTCCGGCAATACGGGCATCGGAATTGCATCCGTTTGTGCGTGCAGGGGATATAATGCTGTTATAGTTATGCCCGATTCGATGTCAGAGGAAAGAATAAACCTTATGCGCGCATATGGAGCGAAGGTCGTTTTAACAGACGGAAAGCTCGGAATGAAGGGAGCAATACAGCAAGCGGAGCTTATAGCAAAAAGCACTCCCGGGGCAGTTGTCGCAGGGCAGTTTGTAAATCCCGCAAACGCACAGGCGCACTATAAAACGACAGGTCCTGAAATATACGGCGATACAGACGGAAAGGTCGATATTTTTGTATGCGGAGTCGGTACAGGCGGAACGCTTACGGGTACGGGAGAATATCTTAAGGAAAAAATACCGAACGTTCAGATAGTTGCAGTAGAGCCCGCTGACTCACCCGTTTTGTCGCAGGGGCGCGCGGGAGCGCACGGTCTGCAGGGCATAGGCGCAGGCTTTGTTCCCGAAATACTTAATACAGATATTATCGACAAAATAATGACAGTTACCACCGAAGAGGCGATAGCATCATCAAAGCTGCTCGGAAAAAATGAGGGCTTTCTGGTCGGAATAAGCTCAGGGGCGGCATTGCACGCTGCCTTGGATCTTGCCCGTATGGAAGAAAATAAAGGAAAGAATATAGTTGTAATATTGCCCGATTCGGCGGACAGATATTACTCCACACCGTTGTTTTATGATGAATGACCGAGATAACAAAGGGCTTCTTCGTGCAGAACGAATGAAAAATATCATTACGCTGAACAGTGTTTCGTCAACCAATCTGTACTTAAAGGAGTTGAAGGATGCACCGCACGAAACTGTGGTCTCCTCGCTCAGACAGACATCGGGCAAGGGCAGAGGGACTAACAGCTTTTATTCGCCCGAAAACGAGGGCGTTTATATGTCATATCTGCTCAGAAATCAAACTTCCGAGCAGCTTAATTCAGTAACGCCGCGCTGCGCTGTGGCTGTGAAAAGAGCGTTGGAAAGAACATGCGGTATAGGTGATGCCATACAGATAAAATGGGTGAACGACCTGCTTATAAACAACAAAAAGGTTTGCGGAATTCTTTCACAGGCGGTATTTGAAAACGGTGATCCGAGGGTAATAGTTGGCATCGGTATAAATGTTCTTCAGAAAAAAGAATCATTTCCTCAGGATATAGCTGACAAGGCGACATCGCTTCTGATACAAACGGAAAAGATGTTTGATATCAATAGTATTATGCTGTCTGTCGTTCAGTGTATGGACGAGATATTTGACATCGGCGAGGATTGCTTTGAGGAGTACGAAAGAAATTGCCTGACGATCGGAAAGCGCTGTAAGGTAATAACCGAAAATACAGAAAAAATAGCCGTTGTCCTTGGGTTGAACCGTGATTATTCCTTAAGCGTCCGTTATGACGACGGACGAACGGAAAACGTAAATTCAGGTCAGGTCAGCATACGAGGGTTTGACGGATATTTTTAAGTTTTATATAGTAATTCTCGGTGTATTTCGGGATTAAAAACAATAATTTGTAAAAAAATTCACAATTTAATTGATATTTTTTTGAAAACGCTATTGATTTTTCGCAGTTGATGTGATATAATCGTCGTTGTCTGTTGTAACGGTATAAAATTGTCGTTCGACTTCGCCCGTGATTTGACGGGCTTGATATTATATGATTCCGTCAGGGAGGTGTAAATTATGGCAAAGTGTTGCGTATGCGGAAAGGGTGTTACATTCGGTCACAATGTTTCCCACTCAAACCGTAAAACAAACAGAGCATGGAAGGCTAATATAAGAAAAGTTAAGGCGAATGTAGACGGTACTACAAGAACTGTAGCCGTTTGTTCCCGTTGCCTCCGTTCCGGTAAAATAAGCAGAGCGTAAGCCGGTCTGTTTGAAAAGAAAACAAAACACAAAAAAGAACGGAACACCGTTCTTTTTTTGCGTTATGAACAAGGGTGTGATAAAATGAAAACTCTGTTTATCGGTGAATGCGGAAGGAGCTTTGCTCAAGCCCTGTCCTCTTTCGGATATAAAACGGTTATAATGCCCCCGTCACAGCGTTTGGCAAAGCCTGTATCATCTCACGCGGATATGCTTGCTATCGTTCTCGGCAACGAGATATTAATGTGCGATTACTATTATCGCGAAAATAAGGATATATTCGCGTCATATCCTGTAAAAACCGTATTACAAAGCCATTTTCCAAAATATCCGAAGGACATTTTGTTCAATGCCTTTTTTACCGAAAGCTCTCTGTATTGCAAAAAGAGCAGTGTGTGTTCTGAAATACTCGAATATGCCGAAAAAAGAAATATCCCCGTATCAAATGTGAAGCAGGGATATGCAAAATGCTCGGTCGCCTTTACCGCATCAGGCGCCGTGACGTCCGATCCTTCCATAGCTGAGGCGATGCGGAAAAACGGTGAAAATGTGCTTTTCATATCGTCGGGCGGAATTGAATTGAAGGGATATAACAGCGGATTTATCGGCGGGGCGTCATTTTATGATAACGGCAGGCTGTTTATTTTCGGTGATCTTCGATACCATTCCGATTGGGAAAAAATAAAAGACTTCTGTGCGGAAACCGACACAGAAGTCGTAAATCTGTCAGAAGCTTTGCCTTTGGATATCGGCGGAGCGGTTCTGTTATAAGCTCCTTTTCAGCTTGCCGAGAACAAGCCCTTTGCACTCAAATGAGTCATCGGGCTTTATTTTTATGTCGCTGTAAGCTGGGTTAAGGGAGATGAGACGGTCAGAGCCAAGCTTTTTGATGTAGCCCTCGCCGTTGATTACAAAAATTCCTATTTCTCCGATCTGAACATTGCTTCCCGATTCTATGATAACAATATCGCCGTTTGAAAACCTCGGCTCCATGCTGTCGCCGCTGACGCGAAGGGCAAAATCTGCCCTTTCTGTAACGGGCGTCGATGCGAGGGTTATTTTTTGCGCCTTGTCGCTGTCAAGATAATATCCGCAGCCTGCTGAAACGGGAACGTCATAAAACAAAATACGTACCGTTGCAGTATCCTCGACCTCGTAGGAGGTCTTTTTTTTGCGTGCTTCGAGCGTGCGTGCGTACTCTCTTTGCAAACAGTCGGAAACGTTGTTGAAGCCCTCGCCGTCAAGCATACGCAGCTTTTTTATAAATTCCTTTTCGTCATCCGAATAGCCGTCTGTGCCTATGAGCTCGCTCAAAGAAACCTGCAAGGCGTCTGCCAATGCTATAATTGTCGAAAGCTTTACGCTGCCTGTCTGTCCTGCAAGCAGCTTGTTCAGCGTACCGAGCGGTATGCCGGAGCGTTCAGCTAATTCATCATTTTTTATTCCCTTTTCATTCTTTATTCTTTTAAGCTCAAGTAACCAATCCATATGGACACCCCATTTTGAAGTATGTTTTACCGTTTTCTGTACTTAATTATACTCAAAATTACCGTTTTGTCAAGTAAATTTTCCGAATTTTATAAAAAAATCTCGATTTTCTATTGACAAATTACCGTTTTTGGTGTATAATACGGTCACAAACTACCGATTTTGGTAATCACGGAGGTTCTTATGAATAACAATATTTCAGTAAAATACAGAGAATACAAAGAGAAAAGGACGGTTTCGCTCGGTCACATTTTAACGGAAGGGCTTGTGGAATTCATTTCCGCTATGATGTTTGGCGCTGAATACACGGCGTACGCACTCAGCTACATATTCAATGCGGTCTATATATGCGCGGCTTCTTTCAAGCGTACTTCGCTTTACGCAGTTATTGCCAATGCGTTGAAGGCGGTTTTGATAGCGCTTGCATGTGTTGCGTTCTTCGGCGTTGTCGGCGGAATGGAAGCAGGCACCATCAGCCTTTCGGCAGGCGCTGCGGTGTGCGTTATTATGTGTCTGTGCCTGGCCTTTGCGGTGTATAAACGTAAATAATTCTTTTATTGATGGTTAATTATTGACTGCTTCGATCTTTAACACGAACAAAAAATGTAAAATTGTGTGCAAAATAGCCAATTAGAAAATATTTTTTTGTGCAGATGTATAAATCTTTATAAAAATTAATTTTTTATTATTGATTATCTACGGATTTAATGCTATAATACTACGGTAAAGTACTATTATTTTATTGAATCTAAGGAGGTTCATTTAAATGAAGAGAATCCTTGCACTGATTTTGTGTGCCGTTTTCGCACTTACGGCTTTTGTCGGATGTTCACGTGCGGAAAATGACAGGGGCGCAATAATACATATGCTGCTTTCTTCCGAAATTAAGAATTTTGATCCTGCTACCGCATACGTCGATTCTGATGCGGTAAAGGTTCTCGGCCTTTTGTACGAGGGCTTGACGAGGATCGATGCTAATGGCAAGGTCGTAAATGCAATGGCTAAGGATATAACCATTGACGAGGACGAGGACAGAGGCGAATACAAAATGCTCATTGAGCTGAAGGCTACAAAATGGAGCGACGGTACAGCTGTTACGGCTGACGACTTCATTTTCGCGTGGAAGCGTATTCTTACTCCCGATTTTTCCAGCGATGCCGCAGTTCTTTTATACGATATAAAGAACGCAAAGCCGGCGAAGGAAGGTCAGGCGGGTGTCAGTGTTGATGATATCGGTATAACAGCTCCTGACAGCGACCTTCTCGAGATCGAATTTGAGAAGGCGATAGATTATGATCATTTTCTTGAATTGCTCGCATCTCCCGCTCTCGTTCCCTTGAGAGAGGATAAAGTAAGTAAGCCTCTTACAGACGATGACGGTGTTGTTCAGTACGATGAAAACGACCAGATGCTTTACGATACAACATGGGCGACGAAGGCAACGATGATGGTTACAAACGGTCCGTTCGCTATAAAGAAAATGGACGAGGAAAAGGCTAACGGTCAGTATACGCTTGAAAGAAACAAGTATTATCGTCTTAAGGGCGAGGACGGCGAAAACGAGCTCAAGTTCGTTAAGCCCCATAAGATAATACTCCACTATGAGTACTTTGCGAAGGACGGAGCGGGTATCCAGGGATTGCTCGATCAGTTCAACAACGGCGATATATTCTATCTTTCCAATTTGCCTTTAGATCAGATAGCCAATTATAAGGATGATATGGAAAAGAGCGATCTTTTCTCAACGCATACCTTTATGTTCAACCGTAAAAATGAGCTGTTTGATTCAAAGGACGTCAGAGTAGCACTTTCAAAGGCGCTTGACAGAAACGAAATAGTCGCTCTGACGGGCGGTATAAATACAGCGGCTACCGGTATAGTTCCCACGCCTGTTTACAATACGAAATATAAAACGTCATTCCGCGGTGTACAGGGTGATGCTATCAGCGCAAGCGCTGATTTTGACAGCGCAAAGTCACTTGCAAAGGCTGCCTCAGGCGATAAGTCCATAAAGCTCGTTTGCCGTGATTACACTATCAACGGTGTTGATGAGCTGGTTGCAAAGTATGCTGAGGAAAAGTGGGAGGCACTTGGCTTCAGTGTTACGGTAAAGGCCCTTGACCGCAAGGAGTATATGGAAGCATACAAGACCGGCGATTATGACGTTATCTCAGTGGATTATCAGTCAAATTCCACCGATGCTATCGGAACGCTTGCTCCTTTCGCTATCGAATACAGCGGCGCTGCGCGTGATACACTCAATAACAATTATGATCCTGTTCCCAACGCATCGGGCTACGCGAGCGAAGCCTATAACGCTCTTATAAAGGAAGCTATGGCGCTTGCTCCGTACTCCGAAGAAAGAGCTACGAAGCTGGCTGAAGCAGAAAAGCTCCTTATGGAAGATATGGCGATCATTCCTCTGCAGTTCTATACAGAGTATTATCTGTCCAAGGATATGTCTAAGATAGGCTCATCCATCTTCGGTTACAGAGTGTTCAATAAAACAAAGCTCAAGGATTACGAGCGTTTCCTTGAAACAGAGGCATAATAGATATATGTAACAGTAAACGGCATGACCTGACGGGTCATGCCGTTTTTATATGATAAATTAAAATGTCCGAAACGTATTTTTACTGTTTCGGACATTTATTTATATGTTATATTTTTTCAAATGATTCAACGTTCAGTACGAACATTGTTGCACCGCCGACTGTTGTTTCTTCCGCAAGTCCCCCGTCGGCAATACCTCTGCCGAATGAAGATATTGAGGGATTGAGTTGTTTCCTGCCGCAGCAGTGTGTTTTGAGTATTTCCTTTATGGCGGGTACTTTTTCCTCGTCAGTACCTATGAGCAGGGTCGTGTTTCCGACCATCAAAAAGCCGCCTGTCGTTGAAAGCTTCGTTACAAAAAAGCCTTCCTTTGTGAGTGCAGATGTCGCAACGACGCTGTCATCGTTCGGTACTATTGCAATAACAAGTTTCATTTATTTGTGTTCCTTTCGCATATATGTTTTATAGGTCCATACTGAGCAGCTTGCGGCTCTTTTTATCAAGCTCGTTCAGGTTTGGTATTTCATATCGGTTATCATCGCTGTCGCGGATGAGGATCCTGCCGTCAAACAATGCTTTTATGTCAGAGCCTCTGTTTTTTATCTCAAACGTGTGTACACCTCTGTCAGTCTCCACCGTCCATTTAAGTATACCATATTTTTCGTATCTGTCAATAACCGAAACGATTTTCGGTATAAGATAATATTCATTAAGGCTATTTTCGATGACTTTTTTTGATTCGGGCATCAATGTGTCAATGTCACGTATGATGGCTATTTCGTTTGATTTTTCATCAAGAAGTGAAATGTACTTTGTAAGGCCGCTTATGGGAAACAGACGCCTCGGCTCGATATTTGAATATTCTCTGCCGTCGAACAGCTTCATATTCACAAGATGAAATTCGCCCGCTGTGAACATTACCATATCGCCTTCAACATAAAAACGTGCCATAATATTTCCTTTCTGAAAGTGTTTATCAGTCGAGGTTTTCTTCTTTTTTGCTTTTACTGAGCTTTTCGGACATAGACTGTATTTCGATCAGCCTGCGATATTTTCCGTTGAGTGCCATAAGCTCATCGTGCGAGCCGCATTCGATTATTTTTCCGTTATCTACAACGACTATCTTGTTGGCTTTTCTGAGGGTTGACAGTCTGTGTGCGATCATCAGAGTCGTGCGTCCGCTTATCAAATGTTCAATTGCCTCTTGAATAAGGTTTTCCGTTTCGCTGTCAACGGCGGCTGTTGCTTCATCAAAAATAAGTATCGAAGGGTTTTTCAGAACGGCTCTGGCGATAGAAATACGCTGCTTTTCACCGCCTGACAGACCTACTCCGCGTTCTCCGAGCATTGAATCGTAGCCGTCAGGTTGATTTGCAATGAAGGTGTGCGCGTTGGCAACATCTGCTGCGTGAATGACCTGCTCAACGTGGCAATTCGGGCATCCGTACGCAATGTTGTTGTATATCGTGTCGGAAAACATCATCGGCTCTTGCTGGACATATCCGATACACGAGCGGTAATAGCTTATGTCGATATCCTTGATATTCTGACCGTCAAGAAGGATCTCTCCCTCATATGAATCGTAAAAACGCATCAGAAGATTTATCAGCGTTGACTTTCCTGAGCCTGTCGTTCCGACAATGCCGACTATGTCGCCGGGTTCGATTGTAAGATTGATATCGGAAAGCGTTTTCTTTGATTTGTCAAAGCTGAAATTGACGTTTCGGAATTCGATTTTTCCGTTTACCTTTTCAGGAATATTACCCTTTCCCGCATCTGCTTCGGGATCGGCATCGATAATATCAAGTATTCTCTCTGCTGCCGCTAAAGCACTTTGGTATGTGTCTGAAAGATTCGCAAAAAAGTTTATGGGCTGATAGAAGATCGAGGTGTATGACAAGAACGAAACAAGAAGACCCGGTGTTAAAAGACCGTCTATTACCCAGTTGCCGCCTATTCCCCAGATAACGAGGTTTCCAAGGTGAATAAGAAATGTGACTATCAACGGAAATGCTATAGTGATCTTCGCTGAACGTATATCTGTCTTGTACCACTCGTTGTTATATTTTTCAAATTTGTCAACGGAACGCTCCTCGCCTGCAAATGCCTTTACCACACGAACGCACGGTATCGTATCTGTAAGTATTGACGTAACTGCACTCCATCTACGCCATATCCTGCGGTAGAACGGAGCAATTCTTTTGCGGAAAAAGCGTGTTCCTAACACGATAAACGGAACGGGTATCAACGATAAAAGCGTCAAACGCCAGTCCATAAAAAGCATAATTATGACGATGCCTATCAACAGGAAGAACTGCATGACCGCTTCTTGAGTGACACGCAGAACAAATGCCTGAAGCGTGCTTGTGTCGCTTGAAATTCGATTTATCACCGCGCCTGTTGCGGTCTTGTCATAAAAGCTCATTGGCAGGTATTGAGCCTTCCTGTAAACATCATCGCGCAGGCTTTTGACGATCCTGTCTCCGACGACACGCATCCAATAGTTCTTAAAGCCGTTCAAAACGAAAATTATTATATACGATGTTCCGAGTACGCCTACGATTATCGCCAGCATTTTTCTTCCTGCATCGCCTCCGTTTGCCATATTGGCATCGGTAAACACATCGTCAACGAGGATCTTTGTTATGTAAGGCGGAATAAGTGCGAAAGCCGTATACAGAAATGAAAGTATCATAGTTACGGTCAATAAACGCTTATGGGGCAAAACATACCGCATCAGCTTTGACAAAACGGTGTTTTTGGATTGGCATTTAAGACATTCCGCGCCTGCGCGCAAAAGTGTTCTGCCGCACTTAGGACATACAAGTAAGCGGCTGCGGAATGCATCTTCCACCTTTTCAAGCTCTTCATTGACATCTGCCCCTGAAGAAACGCTGTTTATAAAAGCGCAAGCTGCCTCACACAAGGCACATACGGTATATGAAAAACGGAACAGCTTTATTTTCTCACCGTTTTTCTTCGTCAAGGTTATTCTTGCACTTCCGTACATACGTTTGACATGTGTGTTTTCAATTTCCGAAAACGGAATTAAAATCACTTCTCCGTTGCCGCTTATTGCGCATAATGCGTTTTGCGATACGGCGAGCAAGGCTTCGCCGTACGTACCCTTTACGCTCAGATCGCCAACGATACAGAAAAGGGGCGATGTAAGATCTGAGCTATCCAAAGCTTTTTTAAGCTCGGCTGACAATTCTTTGTTTTTAATATAATCCTTCATATTAAAAGTCTCCGTGCTGTATACGGTCATAATAATTGAAAATGTGTATTTTTTGCTATTCAAGCATCAACATATTATAGCATTGAAAAAATGTTTGTCAATTCATTTTCATACTTTACCTTTAAACTTTGAGACGATATATTTTTAATAATGTGTTAATTTTAATAAAGACGGTTTTGTATATTGCTTTTTTAGAGAAATTATGATATAATTCTTTCATTATTTGCAAAATTCTTTTCAAGGGGACAAAATGATAGAATCCTTTATACCAACATATACCTTTCATCATTACAGTGAGGTAACACCTGAGTTTTTGCTTTCAAAGGGAATATGTGCTATAGTGTCGGATATTGACAATACTCTGGTAACGTATGACGACGAGCAGCCGACCCCCGAGCTTTTGAAATGGATAGAAGGCATGACGAAGGCGGGAATACAAATATCCTTTATTTCCAATAATACAAAGGAAAGAGTCCGCATTTTTAATATTGATTTGAGGTTTTTTGCCCGCGGATCAGCGAAGAAGCCCTTCAAGAAATACGTATTATGCGCGCTTGACGGAATGAATGTAGATCACGATCAGGCGTGTCTTATGGGTGATCAGCTTTTTACGGATATATGGGCAGGAAACAACGCTTGTGTCAGAACTATACTTGTAGATCCGATCAAGGACAAAAAAAATCCGTTTACAAGGCTGAAACGTAAGATAGAGCGTGCTGTTATGAATATATACGAAAAAAAGAACGGCAAAAAATGACGGAATTTTACATTTGTTTAATACAAATATAAAATTCCGAAAACATTAACCTATTGACTAAATCCACGTTATTCGTGTATAATATCAGTAGAAAGAAATAAAACTATTATAAATGCAAAGGAGAAATTATTATGTCAAAAGAAACATCAACTGCTATCAAGGTTGTAGTGCTTTTGTTCGCTGTTATAGGCGTTGCAGTAGCTGCTATACTCGTTGTTAAGAAGCTCAAGGCTGCGAAGAAGGAAAAGGAAGCTGCTTTGTTTGATGATCTCGATGAGTTCGATATCGAAGACGAAGATCTTTGCACTTGCTGCGATTGCGACTGCGAAGAAGAAGCTGAATAATTCAAAAATCAAAAATGAAAATTCCGTGATACTCAGGTATCACGGAATTTTTGATTATTCTTCCTCGCACGCTTGAGCTGCCTTTATCATTATAGCGCATTCCACGCGCTTTTTTTCAAGCTCGCAGGCTATGGAATAAGGCTCTCTTATGTCATGATGGAAATTGTAATTGTTAGCGCTGCAGCCGCCGCCGCAGAAATATCTTGCCCAGCAGCTTTTGCATTTTTCGTTGTTGATAATATTGTTTTCGGCAAATTGCGTTGCCAGAGTGCCGTCAAATGTATCATCAAAAATATTTCCGAGCTTAAGCTCTGTATGCTCTACAAATTGGTGGCAGGGATAAATGTCTCCCTTTGGAGTCACGGCGACGTATTCGCTTCCGCAGCCGCAGCCCTTTGTACGCTTGTAAACGCACGGACCTGCATCAAGGTCGATCATAAAGTGGAAGAACGTAAAACCTCTGCCTTCCTTTTCACGCTTCAGCATTTCCTTCGCTAAAAGCTCATATTGCTCAAAAAGCACAGGAAGATCTTCGCGTCTCAAAGCGTATTCGCTGTCGTCGGGAAGAACTACCGGCTCTACGGAAATATTCTGAAATCCCTCGTCGGCAAGCGTCAGAACATCATTGACAAAATCAAGATTGCGTCGTGTATACGTACCGCGGACATACCAGTCCATATCCCTGTCTTTCACGAGCTTCTTGTATTTCGGCAATATGATGTCATATGTACCCTGACCGCCGGCCAACGGCCGCATATAATCGTTGACCTCACGCCTGCCGTCAATGGAAAGCACGGCGTTGTAGATGTTTTTGTTTATGAAATCTATGGCGTCATCATCGAGTAAAACGCCGTTTGTGGTTATTGTAAAACGGATATTCTTTCCGTACAGCTTTTCCTTTTCACGTCCGTAAGCAACGAGCCTTTTGACAACGTCAAAATTCATCAGCGGCTCACCGCCGAAAAAGTCAAGCTCCAGATTTTTGATTCCCTTTGAACGCTCCAGCAAAAAATCGATCGCACGGCAGCCGCATTCGTAGCTCATAAGCCCGCGGGCGCGCTTGTAGTCACCTCCGTCAGCAAAGCAGTATTTGCACCGCATATTGCAATCGTGCGATATGTGAAGGCACATTGATTTTATTGCTGAAACACCGGGGGTGTATTTCAGCGCTTCTGTGATCGCAGGTTCCGAAAATAAAGTGCCGTTTTCTTCAAGAGCCTTCAACTCGCCGAAAGCCTCGGCTATCTGCTGCCTTGAATATTCTTTGATATTCGGGATTTCTTCGGCGCTTTGCGGCAATTTTTCCGTAAATAGCTGCAATATTTCGTAAGCCAGATCGCTTAAAATATGGACAGCGCCAGATTCGCTGTCCAATGCCAAGTTATATCCGTTTTGGCTGAAAGAATGTACCATTACTTGCTTTCTTTTTTGCTCTTGCTTTCGCACTTCTGGTTAGCAACTGTGCAAGAGGTCTTGCAAGCGGACTGGCAAGAAGCCTGGCATTCGCCGCAGCCTGCGCCGATAGCATTCTTTGCGTAAGTTGTTTTGTTGATGGTTTTTACGTTTTTCATTATTCTTTATCCTTTCGGTTTTTTATTATTAAAACCGTTGGTGAAATAAACGGTTTTTTTACTTTTTTTATAAGTTGGCAGCTTGCCGTTTGACGAGCCCTTTGCTCCTGCGCCGATACAAGCGAAAACAACGCATATCAAAATGCACAGTAAAGCGGGTATTGCAAAGCCTTTTGACGTACCCATAACAAATGAGGGTATAAATGCTGTCAAAACATACAAGGCGCCGCAGGCTATACCGCATATAAGTCCCCTTTTTCCGACTGATCTTCCGCAGACAAAGCCGCAGATCGCACCTGAAAGGGAAAATACGGTCCTGCCGATCCATACGCAATTCATAGGATCATCAGTACACAGGCATACCGCCGCCGATAAAAGAAGCAAAACGGCACTTGCTACCCACGTTATACCCAATGAAATAAGACAGCTTTTCAGTAAATCGTTGCTTTTTAGCATTTTCTCCTCCGCAGAAAGAATATGAAAGAATATATTTCATACTATTCTTGCGGGGAAAGGAATATTACATTATTTTTCGGATGCCTTAACGTCTACGTTTTTAATGGCGGATTTGAGAATACGGATCCTTGTTCTGTCACGCGAGGATTCGATAAGAACTGTTTCGTCCTTTATGCTTACGATCTCACCTATGATACCGCCTATGGTCGTGATCTCGTCGCCTACTGAAAGCTCGTTAAGCATTTTTGCAGCTTCCTTTTCCTGCTTTTTCTGAGGACGGATGACCATAAAGTAAAAGACTATTACCATACCGATGATAACTACGATAGATACCGCAGTCTGACCGCCGGGATTAGTCGCTGTAAGGAAATTGTTTATCATTGATGCTGAACTCCTATATTTAAATATGCCTAATTATTATACTATGATGGCATCAACTTTGCAACAGATAGAAATGAAAAATTATTAATAACTTGTAAATTTTGAATTTTATGCTCTTTTAAAGCCTGTTTTTTCTTTTTGAACGGCTGTTGTTGACAAATGACATAGAACGGATTATAATATATCCGATAAATACAAGGAAGGAATACTGATATGCCAACAGTTGTCGGAATAGACAGAATAAAAGAAGAAAGGATCAATGCTTTGCTCAAAAGCGGACGCCTGGGCGTTATAACCGCTGTGTCCGGAATATCGTCCGATTACAGATATACGGCAGATATTCTTACGGAAAATTTCCGCGTTTCCGCGCTTCTTGCTCCTGAGCACGGAATATGGGGGGCGCTCGGCCCGGGCGAAAAGGTAGACGGAGGCGTTGATAAATATACGGGTATACCGACTTATAGCTTATATAAGGATTTTCTTGATGTTCCCGGTAAGGAAGATCAGGGCGAGGATATGACGGGCATTATGGACGGCATAGATATAGTAGTTTTTGATATGCAGGATGTAGGCTCGCGTTATTTTACGTACGCTTCAACTCTGTTCTGCGCAATGCAGACGTGCGCAAAGGTAAAAAAGCCGCTTGTCCTGCTTGACAGACCTAACCCCATCGGCGGCAGAGTCGAGGGCAACTGCCTTGATATGAAGTATTCATCGTATATCGGTATGACGAGCGTTCCGATACGCCACGGTATGACGCTGGGCGAGCTTGCGCGGTTCTATAACGGCGAGTACGGAATAGGGTGTGATCTGCACGTGGTCGAAATGAATGGCTGGAGCCGTGATATGTATTTTGAAAATACGCAGATACCGTTCGTTAAGCCGAGTCCTAACCTGCCTACTATGGAATCGATAGTGGTATACAACGGAACGTGTATGCTTTCGGGAACTAATATGTCAGAGGGCAGAGGAACGACGAGCCCGTTTACGTCAGTCGGCGCGCCGTATATCGATCCTTACGATTTTACAAGGGAGATGAACGGCGCAGGGCTAAAGGGAGTGAAATTCAGCCCCGCATTGTTTATTCCGTCTTTTTCAAAATACCCGGGAGAGCTTGTGTGCGGCGTAAATCTTCACGTTACAGACAGAGATGTATTTGAGCCTGTAAGAACGGGAGTTACCCTCATACGCACTGCTCAAAGGATGTATCCGAAAGAGTTTTCATTCAGACAGCCGTCAAAGGAGGGAGCGCATTACCACATAGATCTTTCTACGGGAAATACGGATGTGCGTGACGGTATTCTCTCTGCTGATGAAATAATGGACAAATGGAACGCGCAGGCTGAGGACTTTGCAAAAAGAAATGCAAAGTATCTTCTGTATTGATAAATATGAAAAGATGTATATTTTTTGACCTTGACGGAACGCTGACGGATTCGGGCGAGGGAATAATGAAATGCGCAGAGGCTGTGTTTGAGCATTTCGGTATGCAAGCGCCCGACAGACGTGAGCTGCGTTCGTTCGTCGGGCCGCCGCTGTATAAGAGCTTTGAAAAATTCGGTATTCCTGATGACAAAATTGACGAGGCGATAAAGGTCTACCGAAGAAGATATAATACGGTGGGAAAATTTGAAAACCGACCGTATGACAATATCGAAAGCCTTCTGTCAAACCTTAAAAATGACGGTCACAGACTGTTTATAGCTACCGCAAAGCCTCAGACGGTGTCTGTACAGATACTTGGTCATTTCGGACTTTATGAGTATTTTGAATGTATCTGCGGGGCAGGAGATGACGGAACAAGGCGGGAAAAGCACCAGGTCATTCAACACCTTATGCAAAGCTGCCAAAATCTCGATAATATCGTTATGGTCGGAGATACGATGTCGGATGTCGAGGGCGCGCGTATATGTAAGATCCCCGTTATAGCTGTGCTGTGGGGATACGGTGACTGTGATGAGCTGATAAAAAATGCCGACAGTACAGCCGAAAGCATCAAGGAGCTTTACGCTATACTGTCAAAATGACCGCAGTGTGAAAACACAAGCCGAATTATACAGTATGATACTGTGTAACAAACACCGCTAACTGCCAAATAGGCGGTTAGCGGTGTTAGTATTTATATGGTATTATTCGTATGTATTAAAATAGCTGTCATTGATATATGCAAAAAAAGCAAGTTGGCTATACGGTCAATTTGTAGATGCATTTGCTTTGCAAGTACGAAATTGCTTTATTGATTTTTTTTACAATGATATTAAGTACAAATGACGCAATGTAAATAACTATTACGGTTATCACGAACGCCAACAATGCCGCAATATCATATTTAAAATGTTTTTCAAAATTGAGGAATAATGCTGCTTGACAAGTAAGCATAAGCGGCCAGTGAATAGCGTATGTTTCGAAAGACATTTCTCCCAAAAAGGTCAGAGGTTTAAACGATAATACTTTTTGGAGAACCCCCGAATGCATACATACGTATATAAACATAGCCATGCCGAGACCTCGTAGCAAATTGGAGTGAACGACGGGAATTTTGAACCAAAATGCATACAACGGATTGTTTTCATAAAGGGGGCAGCACGAAAAATATGTTGAAGCGAAAAAACAACACAAAACAAAGATTTTGTTTGTCAACAATTTGGAATAGTATTTATCAAATATTGCGGGTGTGCGGTTAAATTCAAGATCTGCCACAAAAAGCCCTAATACAAATATACTATAGTATGTATCAAGACATAAGCCGAAAATTATTGCGGTTACTATATATCCAATTCTTCTCAAGCGGGATTCCTTTAGTGACAACGCCAATATGAATACAACAATATATCCCCAAAACTCATATTTTATAGTCCAAAATGGTCCGATATATGCACTGTTCGTTATAAATGGATTGAAAAAAGAATTGGAAATCAGGTTGATGATAGTTGCGTCAAAATTACAATATTCTGATAGAAAATTAATGTTTACATTTTCGTTTACTATGTCCAGATGACTCTGTAAACCAAACTTCATAGTAAGAAAAGTGAAGAATGTTGAAATAACAACTATCGGAAGCAAACGAACGTAACGGTTGAAAGCTTTATTGAAAATATCATTGGCAGTGGCATTTTTAATAAATACACTTCTACCTACCAAAAAACCGGTCAACGCAAAAAAGAAAACAACGGCGATATTTCCGTTCACCAGTACTGATAAGGGCGATGTTGCAAACAGTGTCAAGGGACCTTCGTACTTACTGCCTAAAAAATACATTTGTGGATAATAAGCACATACAAAATGGCATAACAAAACATTAATCGCCATCAATGCTCTCATCCCTTCGAGATGTGTTAATTTGATATTTTTATTCACCTCGCATCCGCCTTTCATTAAACTACTTATAAGTGTAACATAAACTTACAAAAAAGTCAAGGTTTTCGGAATCATATTGCTTTGTGATTAAATAGCGTAGGAATTTCAAAGGTGTTTGATGCTTCTGTCAATTAAACTTTGTACAAAAGTATCTCGTAAAAAGACGAATTGATTATTTGTTGTACGTCAGGGGTATGCCGTATTCCTTTTCGTAGATCTCTTTCCACACACGGTAGTTTTCTTCCATAACGTGCTGAGTGTTTTCTCTGTATGTTTTTGAAGGATCGGGATATATTGCAGGGGATATATGCACCGTATATTCCTGTACGAAAAATCCGTCGCCTCCCATTATTTTGCTGTCGTTCATCGTTATGAAGCACGGCAGAACGGGAACCTTATTTTTCACAGCCATACTGAATGAGCCCTCCTTCAAGGGCTTCGGCTTGCGGTAATTCCACCACATGCTTTGCTCGGGATAAACAAGAATGAAATCTCCGTTTTGCAGAATAGTATCCGTGGCTCTTACGAATTTTCTCATCGTTCTGCTGTTTGAGGAAAGCGGCAGAGTGTCGCAATTTCTCATAAGAAAGCCGTAAAATCCGGGAAATCCCGTGTAATTTCCCTCACGTATTATCCTGTAAAACTTCCTTTTCCTCTGGCTTGACGCCTCGTACGTCAGCTGCATTGCAAAGCTGTCAAAGGCGTTGAAATGATTGCACGTGATGATCGCACCGCTTTGCAGGGCATTGATGTTTTCAAGTCCCTTTATCTCTTTCATAATGAGATTTTTTGCCTTGATCTGCTTGTTTACAAACATATGCGCAACAGCGTATGCAATGGCGGTCTTTATTTTCGATACGGGGTCTTTTTTTATGTATTCGATCTTGTCGGGCAACAGAACGGGGGCGGGGGGATCTTCTTCAACGTCCTCGTCAAATCTGCCCTCACGCTCGTAAAGCTCAATTTTTTTAAGCACCTGAAGTCTGTCGGGGGCGAGCGATGCACGGACTACGGCGTTTAAGTAGTTGTCCTCACGGTCTATCTCGTCCTGTGCAGTCTGCGCAAGACGCGCGATAGCCACAGCATCTCTTTGACGCTCCGCTTCCGTATATCCTTCAAGCTCCTTTACAATATCCTTGTAGCAAGCTGTTTTTTCAGCATAACGCCAGAACACATCCTCATACATACAGCCCTTGTAATGCCAGGGCTTGTTTTGCATTATGTAGTGTATCAGCTTCGCTTCGCTTGCAGAATAAGGTGCAACGAGATATGTTTGCGTATTCCATATGGAATCAATGTACTTGACCTTATCCTTGCAGATGACATTGAGATAGTCCTCATCCTGTGTTACAACAAAGCTGTACTGACCGAGTAATTCAATAAACTGCTCAAGAACGTATTCGCTACGGAATTTTTTGCAGTTGATAAGCAGAACGCCCGCGTTAAAAAATTTATTTCTGTCTATACCGATGACCTTTTCAACATATGTGCCGAAAATATCCGTCTGCACCATTACACGCTCAACGCACGCGCCGATGTAATGCTTGCTTACATCCTCGTTGTAGAATTCGGATATATCGCCTTGAATTACCGTGTCGGAATCAATGTAAACTGCTTTTTGTATTTTGGGATACATTTCTGCTATAAAAAGACGGAAATACGTTGTTTTCGTATAGTAGTCTCTTATCGGCAGCTTATCCTTGAGCGACAAAAGATACGATGTTACATCGTCAAACGTGATGTCAAACCGATCGCTTTTCAGATCGGATATGAGCTTTTTCGCTTCGGAATGTATGTCCGTATGCAGAATATGTATTTTGTAGTTATATTTTTTCGACGCATTTTCTATGAGCGATGTTATGGAAACGACAGTATATTTCAAAAAATTTTCATCGCAAGCGTAGAAAATGTGTATTGTTTTATGACTCATTGGTTAACTCCTGAGCGTATTTTCTCTTTAAATAGATATATTCGTAAAGTATATCGTCAAATTCGTAATATCCGAATACCTTATGCACCTTACTTACCTGCCATTGCTTTATATTGTCTGTGTGCGGATATGGAAGGTAAAACAGTCTTTTTGAAAAATGTCTTACGACAGTATGCCTATGCAGGAATTTCTGATCGTTGAATCGCTGAGGCAGCATTTTTTTCTTCGTTGTGGATCGTATAATGGCGCTCTGGTCGGCAAATGTCAGCTTCTTTGTTTTTATCAGCTTACGCGCTTTTTCGAGAATGCCCGTTTCTTTCATATATCCTAAGTTGAACAGTAAAACACCCGCATTGATGTAGTTTGGATTTAAAAGGTATTTTCCGTAATGATCCCGCGCTGCAGCGTATTCAACGCCGCTTACATCTGTATCGTAAAGCAGATGTATGTCTCGGTTGAACATTATGTCAACATCCAGATACAGTATTTTATCGGGAATGCCGTCGATCTTGTCCGCAAAAAGACGGATGAGTGTGTAAGGCGAGCAATATGCATTTTCGTTTGGACATCCGGAAAATTCCGCCATATATAGCTCTGTCACGTCTATTTTTTTTACACTGTGATCGCCGTATTGCCGTATTACGCTTTCGAAAAATGATATTTGAGAGTCGGTGATGGGCGTATATGACGGTGAAATGTGCGACACGTCCATTGTAAGAACGAAAAATGCAACATTCTCTTTAAGCTGGCTGCGCTTGAAAATGGAAAGTGCGCACGTAAGCATACCGTCAAAAACCCCGTGGTTTCCGGCGAAAAGTATGTTTATCATCAGGCTTTATCCTTCTTTATGTATTGAATATATTCGACGTCTGAATTTTTGGATCGCTCCGTCATACAAGCGTAAACCGCATCGCGCAGCTGCTTGCGCGCCTGACGGGCCGAAGAATCGCTGCTCGGAAAAAACGGACCGTCAACATACGTTACTATCTTCGGTTTTTTGGAAAACCTTCGTTTCTGATATGTATTTGTAAAGCAAAAAACAGGTGCGTTGTGCTTTAACGGGTAGTAAAACGAATCCTCCGAAAAAGGACGTATCTTTGTGTAATAAGGCCAGATGTGCGCCTCGGGGTATATCATGATACAGTGGTTTTCGCTGTACCGTTGATCTATCGCATGTAAAAAATTGCGCGATGCTTTTTTTGTATCAGGCAGTGGCAATGCACCCATAGATGGGGTAACTCTGCCCAAAAACGGCATAGATACGTTATTCGGATGAACGATAACGTACGCTTGCTTCGGAAAAACAGTCAATGTCGGTATTAAGGCATCGGCAATATCCTGTGTGTGATTTCCGAACAAAAAATAACCTTTTTTTCTGTATGGCTTAAGCACGCTTCTGTTTTTTATACTGTGATGAAACGACAGCTTGAGATATACAGATGCTATCGGTAAAGCAACGATCCTGTACCAGAAAAAATGGGTGATCCTCTTGAAAGGCGATGAGTGAATGTATACGTAGTCGTCGCCTATCTCTCTGGCGGTTATTTTGGCACTCGAAAATTCGTCATTCATTTCATCGCTGTAATATATTATCTTCGGTTTTTTGCTTTTCAAATTTCCTCCGATCAGATACGAGAAGGTATTATTAACAAAACATTTGCAATTATATCATATATTTTTTGAATGTGAGTTTCTCATATGTTAAAAAAGTGTATTGAAAAATAAACGGTTGTTGAAAAAACGGATTTACGGTTGACATAAGCAAAAATCGCGTATATAATGGTGTCATTGCCGTGCGAAAGGAAGAATGAATATGAATATCATAACTCTGGCAGAGAATACTGCATATGACGAAGGACTGACGTGCGAGCACGGATTGAGTCTGTATATACAGACAAAAAGCCATAATATTCTTTTTGATATGGGACAGACAGATGCTTTTATAAAAAATGCACAGCAGTTGAATGCAGAGCTGCAAGCGGTAGATATCGCTGTTTTGTCACACGGTCATTATGACCACGGCGGCGGGCTTGAGGCTTTTTTAAAGCTGAATAAGAAAGCGCCCGTATATATAAGCAAATACGCATTTGGCGAGCATTATAACGGTACGGAAAAGTATATCGGACTGAACGGAAAGCTGAAAAACTCCGACAGATTGTTCTTTACCGACGGCTGCGTTTGTATTGATGATGAGTTGACTCTTTATTATCTTAACGGCAAGGAGAAAAAATACGGTGAAAACGCATATGGGCTGATGCTGAAAAGAAACGGAGAATTTGTGCCTGATCCGTTTTTGCACGAGCAGTATCTTCAGATAACAGAAAATGGCAAACGTGTGTTGATAAGCGGATGCTCGCATAACGGAGTGCTTAATATCTTAGAAGCCTTCAGACCGGATGCTTTTGTCGGCGGTTTTCATTTTACAAAGCTCGATCCGAAGATAAATGCAGATGTTCTGGCGAAATATGCGGATATCTTGCTGTCATTTGATACTCAGTATTATACAGCACATTGCACAGGCGCATCACAGTATGAGTTTTTGAAAGAAAAAATGCACGACCGTTTGCAATATCTGCCCACAGGAAGCAGGATACAGCTGTAATGCTTTGTAAATTTTTTAAAACCGTCTTGACAAACCGCCGATGATGTGATAAAATATCAGCACGTTTTGATTATTGTAAAGATCCGAAATCGATCATATGATAGAATATCGGGGTGTGGCTCAGTTTGGTAGAGCGTCTGGTTCGGGACCAGAAGGTCGGGTGTTCGAATCACCTCACTCCGACCACGGAAGAATAATCCGAACATTTATCTTGTAGGAGATACGTTTGGGGTATTCTTCTTTTTATGATTAGATACAGGCAGATGGCTTCCATCTGCCTGTTGTTTTTATACCTTGGATTTTTGCTTATCCGCCTTCCATTCTTCATACGCCTTCAAGCCTTCTTCTGTTTCAAAAAACACTTGTATGTCGGGAAGAACCAATCTTGAAATTGAATCAATAACACTATCAGGCACTTTACACTCTCCCTTCTCGCTTTTTAAAATTTTATGTTTTACATATATGAGAAATCTCATAAAAGTGCTTCCGGTTTCATATATAAGTAAATCTCTATATAAATTTTTCTCCGTAATAAACACCCCTTAAACTTTTTAATTATTAAAT
>JAZPYO010000047.1:0-16167 GCA_045544195.1 Eubacteriales bacterium | reverse complement strand
CACGCAAAATAGGCGAAGCATCCTATCTCGCGTTGTAGGGACAGGCGTCCTCGACTGTCCGCAAATCGAATTAACCCAATACGGAGAAATTGCGGATAAATACATCAAACAATTAAATGATTTCTATGAACATTTGTCGGTTGAAAAATATGTCATAATGCCTAACCACATTCATTTTTTGCTTTGGGAAAAGGAAAATAAAAATAAGCCCGATAACGGACAGTCGAGAACGCCTGTCCCTACAAATATTGAAAGAGCCAATAGCGTATGCTCTCAATTTGTATCGACATTCAAGCGTTTTTGCAATAAGGAGTATGGCGAAAACATTTGGCAAGCCCGTTTCAACGACCATATAATTCGTAACCGCGATGACTATGAAGAACACGTAAAATACATTTACGAAAACCCAATTCGCTGGTGCTACGATGAATTATACGCAGAAGAATAGGGGTATGGGCTTTGCCCCTATGCCCGCGTTGCTTGCAACGCTGTAATACAAGGGCGAAACTGGCGAAAAAGGAGATAGATGTATGATACAATCGGTAAACAATAAAAATATAAAAGAATGTGTTGATGTCATTAAAGAAAGTTTTTTGACTGTCGCCAATGAGTTTGGTTTTACAATAGAAAACGCTCCTCGCTTTACGGCTTTCGCCACAACAGAACAACGTCTATCTTGGCAATTAAACAACGAAAAAAGACCTATGTACGCTTTTATTGTTGATGGGAAAATTGTTGGTTATTATTCTTTGGCATTACAAGATAATAAGGAATGTGAACTGAACAATTTATGCGTGTTGCCTCAGTTCAGACATCAAGGCATCGGAGAAAAACTTTTATTGCATTCATTCCATACAGCTAAAGGCCTAGGATGCATAAAAATGAATATCGGAATTGTCGAAAAAAATCAAGTTCTGAAGTTATGGTATGAATCTTTTGGATTTAAGCATATCAAAACCCAAAAATTTGACTTCTTTCCGTTTACTTGCGGATATATGGAGTTAAAGCTTACATAGATGACGATACCCCGACAGACTTTAAAATCTGTCGGGGCTAATTATTTGTTTCCTGCGGATTAAATAAGGCAACTTGATTTGTGATTTCTCCGTTAAGGACATCACGCAGAATTCTGCAACCTTTTTATATTCTTCCGAACCTTTTTTCAACAGATGATTTTGTCATAATGAACGCAACGGGTCTGCCGTGCGGACAGTGCGTTATTTCAGGACACGCCATAAGCCTGTCAACAAGAGCCTTAAGCTCCTGCTCGCTGTTGATGTCGCCCGCCTTTATCGCCGCCTTGCAGGACGATTGATACAGAGCCTTTTCGTACAAAAGATCTCTTGTCAACGCGGCATTTCCCGCGCCTGAGGCAAGCTCTGACAATACGGTGATAAAAAGATCGAGCGCGGCAGCCTCTGTAAGATTTGACGGTATCTCGCTGACAATGCCCATTCCCTCTTTTATCTCATAAGAAAAGCCCGTTTTAGTTATCTCGTCCTTGAATTCCTCTGCCGATGCCTGCTCCTCGTCAGATAACGGTATCTCAAGCGGTATCATAAGTATCTGCGAATAATTCGCCTTGTATTTTACCCCACGCTTAAGCTCCTCGAATATTATTCTTTCGTGGGCGGCGTGCTTGTCGATTATGTATGCCTCATTTTCCGTTTCTACGATAAGATACGTATTGAATATCTCTCCGCAATATCGGTATTCGCCGGGTCTCTTTGTCGGCGTGTATTCCTCCTGCGCCTGAGGCATCACGCTTTCCTGCTTTTGCGGTGTCTTCTCCTTCTCTTGTACCGTTTTTCGCTCAGGCATCTCGGCTTTTTTCTGCTCGGTATAGCGCAAATACTCCTCATAGCTCGGCGCTCTTACGGTATCTGACACCGTCGGCGCTTGCACCTCTGTCTGTCTTGGAACGAACGGCACCTTTTCAAGCCTCGGCGCTTGCCTTGTTTCGTGTACATCAAAGGATACCTGCCTTTTTTTAAGGCTTTCAGCCTTGCCGTCCTCGATGGGAGTAAACCTTACAGTCGGCGCTTGCGTTTTCTTTGTTATTTCAGAGATCTCAAGCTCAGGCCGCTTTGTGCTTGCATCGACCGATGCTTTCACAGAGCAGTAAACGGCATCGAAAACGGCTCGTTCATTGGAAAACTTGACCTCTGTTTTTGTCGGATGAACGTTTACATCGACATACCCGGGGTGAAGCGCTATATTCAGTACCGCTGTGGGAAACTTTTCGTGAGGGACGAATGACTGTACGGCATTTTCAAGCGCCGCCTGAATGCTTTTGCTCTTGACATACCGCCCGTTTACGAAAAATATCTGCATATTTCTGTTAGGTCGGCTGTTTGTCGGTGTTCCGATAAACCCAAAAACATCTATACCGTCCGTACTGCTGTCCACCTGTATCATATTCGACGCAAATTCCCTGCCCAGAACGGAATAAATAGCGTTTTTCAGTATTCCGTCGCCGTTTGACCGAAAACGCAGATTATTATCCGATATAAGCGTTAAGGAAATATCGGGATTGGCAAGAGCGAGCTTTTCGCATACCGCGCTGACTGCTGCGCCCTCAGTTGCATCCTTTTTCAGAAATTTCCGCCTTGCAGGTACGTTTGCAAACAGCTCCTCAACGATGACCGTAGTACCGTCCGCACAGCCCGTTTCCTCAACGCTTTCCACATTTCCGCCTCGGCTTTCAAGCACGTATCCGCTTTTTTCCTTTTGCTTTGTGATTATCCTCAGGCGGCACACAGATGCGATAGCGGCAAGCGCCTCACCTCTGAAGCCGAGAGTCATTATCCCGTTAAGGTCCTGCTTTGTGTGTATTTTGCTCGTTGCGTGACGTAAAACGCACACGGGCAGATCATCCTTATCCATTCCGCAGCCGTCATCAGTCACTCTTATAAGGCTGACTCCGCCGCGCTTTATTTCAACGGTAATATTTTTTGCCCCTGCGTCTATTGAATTTTCAAGCAGCTCCTTGACCACAGACGCAGGTCTTTCAACGACCTCGCCTGCGGCAATAAGGTTAGCTACGCTTATATCAAGTACGTTTATAATTCCCATATTTACAACAATTTTTTGAGCTGTCTTAATATATCAAAGGCATCTACGGGTGTGATTATATTAAGGTCAACTCCCTTCAGCTTTTCTCTGATCTCATCATCGGCAACCGTCTGAACGGAAATATTGAGATCCTCTATGCTCGTTACGGCTCTTTCGCGCTTTTTTTCGGGCGCAGATGATTCAAGAACGAGCAAGACCTCCTTTGCGCGCTTTATAACGGGCGACGGAACTCCTGCGAGCTTTGCAACCTCAATACCGTAGCTGTCATCAGCCATTCCGCGCACTATCTTACGCAGAAAAACAAGACTGTCGCCGCGTTTTTTCGCCGCAATATTGTAATTTATAACACCGTCTACTGTCCCCTCAAGCTCGGTCAATTCGTGGTAGTGTGTGGCAAAAAGCGTTTTTGCGCCTATCTTTTTACTTGCCGTATATTCCGCAACTGCTCTGGCTATCGACATACCGTCATAAGTCGATGTGCCTCTGCCTATTTCATCGTATATAATAAGGCTTCTTTTTGTAGCGTTGCTCAGAATACCCGCCACCTCGTTCATTTCAAGCATAAACGTAGATGTGCCCGAGGCAAGATCGTCGCTCGCTCCGACTCTGGTAAATACCTTATCGCACACACCTATCCTTGCGCTTTCCGCAGGAACGTATGAGCCTATCTGCGCCATAATGACGATAAGCGCATTCTGACGCATATATGTGGATTTACCCGCCATATTCGGACCTGTTATAAGCATCAGTCTGTTTGCGCCCGTATCAAGATACGTATCGTTCGGAACGAAGCCGCCCTCATTTACAAACTGCTCTACAACAGGGTGTCTGCCGTTCTTTATTTCAAGCACGTCAGACAGATCGACCTCAGGCGGCGTATATCTGTTTTTCGATGCACACTGTGCAAGCGACAGATATACATCAAGCTCCGACAGCTTTGATGCTACATCCTTTATTCTTGCTATATTCGCATTTACAAAATCTCTGATATTGCAGAAAATATCATATTCGAGCTTGACTATCTTATCAGACGCGCCAAGCACGGATGCTTCAAACTCCTTCAGCTCCTGCGTTATAAATCTTTCGCAGTTCGTCAGAGTCTGCTTTCTTATGTATCTTTCGGGAACATCGTTTAAAAACGATTTTGTGACCTCTATATAATAGCCGAAAACTCGGTTATACGCCACTCGCAGCGTCTTTATGCCCGTTTCCTCGCGTTCCTTCTCCTCTATTTTCGATATCCAGTACTTGCCGTCCTTCATAATACTGCGAAGCTCGTCAACATCAGCGTCGTATCCGTCCTTTATTATACCGCCCTCTCTGACGGAAAACGGGGGATCTTCAACTATCGCCTTGTTTATTACCTCGGCAATATCGGATAGCTCGTCAAGATCTCCGCAAAGATACTGCATTCTTTCAGAATGTAACGAGCAGATCACCTGCCGTATTTTCGGTATGGCGGCGGCAGTCTGGCTGATGGCGCGAAGGTCCTTGCCCGATGCTGAGCCGTAAACTACCTTTGCAGACAGTCTTTCAAGGTCAAGCACCGACTTAAGCGCCTGCGCAAGCTCCTCGCGCACGGCGAAATCCTTATAAAGATCTGTTACTGCGTTCTGACGTGACATTATTTCGTTGACGGAGTAAAGCGGTTCTTCAAGCCACTTTCTCAAAAGCCTCGCGCCCGATGCGGTAACGGTATTGTCAAGCACCCACAAAAGCGAGCCCTTTTTATTGCCGCGCATCGTTTCGCACAGCTCCAGAGAATGTCTTGTTGCGGCATTCATCTGTAAATACTGCGCTCCGTCATATACGTTTATTTCATTTATATACGAAATATCCGTCTTCTGCGTTTCGTCTATATATTCAAGAAGCGCTCCCGCGGCGTTTACCACCGATAAGGCGAGAGTGTCAGTATTTACAGTGGGAAACTGACGTTTGCACCTTGTCAAAGCGGCGGAATAGTCAAACAGCTCTTTTCTGTCATAATTGACCATACTGAAAAGACGCTTTGTGAAATACTCGTCAAGTCTTTCGTATTCATCGACTGTAAAATTTGCTATTATCTCGCACGGGCGGTAAGCGGCACACTCGTTGATTATAAAATCCTCAGCATCCTTGTCTGATGCGCACGCGGAAATATATCCTGTGGATATATCAGCAAAGCAAACAGCCGCTGCGCCTTGCGATACATAAACGGATGCTATATAGTTATTTTTTTCCTCGTCAAGCATACCCGACTGCGTCAGCGTTCCGGGAGTGATAAGACGTATTATCTCTCGCTTTACTATGCCCTTTGCCGTTGCAGGATCCTCAGTCTGCTCACATATAGCGACCTTGTAGCCCTTGCTTACCAGCTTTGAAATATATCCGTCAACGCTGTGAAACGGCACGCCGCACATCGGCGCGCGCTCCTTTTCACCGCAATCTCTGCCTGTGAGAGTAAGCTCCAGCTCTCTTGATGCAACCTTTGCGTCATCGAAGAACATTTCATAAAAATCTCCGAGCCGATACATCAGAATAGCGTCAGGACACGTTTCCTTTATTTCAAAATATTGCATCATCATGGGTGTCATGATGTATACGCTCCTTTAAAGAATGATATTTCTTATCCGTGACAGTGTGAGCAGTCTCCGTCGCAGCCATCGTGTGAGCAGGGGCGTGTGCCCGTAACGGTATACATTATCTCACCGTTGACCTCTTCCATAAACTTGTCAACTGCTTCCTTTGCCTGTGTAAACTCGATCATTGAGGGCATAGCCATAATATCGGCGTAAAGCTCCTTTAATTCAAAGCCGAGCGTCTTTACTTTTTCTGAATCCTTGCCGTCAGTTTCAAATGCTTCGGCAAGAGATTTTGACATTTCATTATACTTACTTACCTTTGTGAGAAGCTCCATATCGTTTTCGTATACCGCCGTTGCCTTGTTAAGACGGATCACTCTTTCATCTGCCTTTATTGCTTCTCCAAGCTGCTTTGCAAGCTCCATTACTTCCATTTTATCTTACCTGTCCCTTTCCTTGTACAATATATTTTATACTTGTAAGCTGCTCAGGACCCATAGGACCTCTTGCGTGCAGCTTTTGTGTCGAAATCCCGATCTCTGCGCCGAAGCCGAATTCCTCGCCGTCAGTAAATCTTGTTGATGCGTTAACATATACCGCCGCAGAATCAATATTCGTTGTAAAATAGTCTGCTGCGTCTATATCCGTTGTCATTATTGCCTCGCTGTGATGCGTTGAATACTGATTTATATGTTCAACCGCCTGACAAACGTCGGACACTATCTTAACTGCCATTATATAATCGTTATATTCGGTCATATAATCGTCATCTGTCGCCTCTTTTATAAAGGGCAGTATCGCCCTTGATCTTTCACAGCCTCTTAATTCTACATTGTATTCCGATGCTTTTTTTGCAAACAGGGGCAAAAATTCCTCTGCTATTTCTTCATCGCACAGAAGCGTTTCCGCCGCATTGCATACTGACGGACGGCTCACCTTTGCGTTAAGACACACATTGACAGCCATATCTATATCCGCCGTTTTTTCAACGTATACGTGACAGTTGCCCGCGCCCGTTTCTATAACGGGAACCTTTGCATTTTCACACACCGATCTTATAAGGCCCTTGCCGCCTCTGGGTATAAGCACATCGATAAGACCGACTGCGCCCATAAGAGCGATGCTTGACTGTCTGTCAGGATCGTTTATAAAGCAGATGCAATCCTTTGAAAGACCCACAGATGCTATCGCATCACGCATAATATCACATATGCACATATTGGAGTTGAACGCTTCCTTTCCCCCTCTGAGAACGACGGCGTTACCCGTTTTTATGCATATCGCGGCAGCATCAGCCGTAACATTCGGACGCGCCTCATATATTATACCTATCGTTCCCAAGGGAACGCTTTTCTTCGTTATTTTAAGCCCGTTGGGGCGGCAGAACACCTCGCCCTTGCCGAGAACATCAGGCAAAGCTATGAGCTTTCTTACTGCGTTTGCTATTGCAAAAACACGGTCAGAATTCAGCGTAAGACGGTCTATCATCGTTTCCTTAACACCGTTTTCAGCCGCCGTGGCAATATCCTGAGCATTTGCAGAAAGTATCCTTTCGCAATTTTTCTCAAGAGCTGCGGCGATAGCTTCAAGAGCATCGCACCTGATTTTTGAAGATGATGAAGCAAGCTGGGCGGAAGCCTTCCTCGCCGAACGGCATTTTTCCAAAACAAGACTGTTATCGTACATAATCTTTCCTCGTAAATATACATTTATTCATTTTATTTTATCATATCAAAGCCGCTCCGTCAAGCGTAAATGCGTAAAATTTACACATATATTTCCAAAGCAAAACGGATAAAAAGGCAAGGGAAAAATTCCCTCGCCTTTCTGAGCATAAATTACACAGCTTTATTTAATTATTCCTCTTCTGATTCCTCGCATTCGCCGCAGCAGCATTCGCAATCATCATCCTCATCGCAAATGCAGGAAAACTCCTCGCCGCAGGCAGGGCAGATAACGTGAGCAAGATCAATGGATGAGGGCAGACAGATCGTCTCCTCACAGAACGGGCAGTTTACCTCGAAAACAACGTCATCATCGTCGTCCTCGTAAAACTCGTCATCGTCCTCGTCAAAATCATCATAATCATCGTCATCGTCGTCATCATCGTCATCATCGTCATCGCAATCACAGCATCCGCAGGAGCATTCATCCTGATACAGATCCTCTTCGACAGCTCCGAGATCCTCATCGATCTCCTCGATGTACGCCTCAAGCTCATCTGTTTTTTCCTCAAGGTCAGTTACGGACATTGCAACGTCCTGCATAACCTCTACGATCTTGATAAGCATACGGGAAACATCATCGTTTTCGTTCAGCTTAAGACCGTCAGATAAGCCTTTAAGATATGCGGTTTTTTCATTGAGAGTCATAGTAATTATCCTTTCGGGTTATTATTTCGCTCTTTCAAGATATTCGCCCGTTCTTGTATCTATACGAAGAACGTCGCCCTCGTTTATAAACAAGGGAACCTTGATGGAAACGCCTGTTTCAAGTGTAGCGGGCTTTGTTGTACCCTGAGCTGTATCACCCTTGAAGCCGGGGTCTGTCTGAGTAACAACAAGCTCAACGAACATAGGAGGCTCAACGCTGAATACGTTGCCCTTATATGAAACTATCTTACAGATCATTTCTTCCTTGACAAACTTGAAGTTGTCGCTGAGCTTATCGGAGTTAAGGGGAAGCATATCGTATGTTTCCAGATCCATAAAGTAGTAGATATCGCCGTCATTGTACGAATACTGCATATCCTTTCTTTCAACAACAGCTTCCTCAAACTTATCTGTGGGAGAGAAGGATCTCTCGATAACTGCGCCTGTGATCACATTCTTCATCTTTGTGCGGACAAAAGCCGCGCCCTTACCGGGTTTTACGTGCTGGAATTCAATAACCTGCATAACGTTGCCGTCAAGCTCAAAGGTTTTTCCGTTTCTGAAATCTCCTGCCATCAACATAGTGTATGTACCTCCAAATTATATCACACATTTATTCTGCATTATTATAACCCACATCAAGAATGTTTTCAAGATGCTGTATCAACATTTTAAAAAATATTAACATTTAATCGATCTGTATAAGCGCCTTTTCTGCTTTGGTTATATTCACCGCTCTGTTGTCATATATGACAGCCATATCCTCTATCCGCACGCCGTATTTGCCGGGCAGATATATTCCCGGCTCGACTGTTACAACGTTTCCTTCTTTCAGCATTTCGCCGCTTGCCCTCGGAGAAAGACGGGGGCTTTCGTGTATTTCAAGCCCTACGCCGTGACCGAGACTGTGACCGAACGAGCCTTTATATTTTGCATCAATTATATCTCTTGCCGTTTTGTCCGCCTCAAAGCAATCCCTGCCGCCGCATTCAAGATACTGCAAAGCAGAAAGCTGTGCGTGTAAAACGGTGTTATAAACATCCTTTTCCTCATCTGACGGTCTGCCGATGTAAACAGTACGCGTCATATCACTGCAATATCCGCAATAAAGCGCGCCGAAATCCATTGTAAGAAAGCCCTTTTGCAGCAGCTTATCGCTCGGCACACCGTGAGGGCGTGAGCTTGATGCGCCGTTTATTGCGATCGTTTTGAACGATGAGCCCTGCGCCCCCAGCCTACGCATAGCAAAATCAAGCTCCATGGCAACATCGTTTTCCGTCATTTTGCAATTCAGACGCGGAAGAATGTCCTCAAATGCTTTTTCTGCTATCCGCTGCGCCTTTATAATATTCTCCGTTTCGTCATCGTCCTTCACATCGCGAAGGGCTGAAAGAAGCCCTTTTTCACAAACAAACGTCACAAACGGATATTTCTGCTTAAGCAATTCAAGCGATGAAACAGAAAGCCTTTCCTCTTCAAACATCACAGCTTTGATCCCGTTTTTTTTCAATAGCTGCTCCAATGTGTTGCGCTGTATGAGAACGGCTTTCAGTCCCTTTTGCTCTTTTGCGCATTCCTGCGCCGCTTCGATATATCGGAAATCGCAAATTATATACGTATCATCCTTTGTTACAAGAACGTATCCGTCCTCAAGATCAAAGCCCGTTGCGTAGTATTGTGACACCTGTGAGGTCAACAGCATCGCATCGACTGTGCAAGGCAGACTTTTCTTTATTTTTTCGTATTTTCCCTTCAAAGCTCTTCTCCTCAATAAGAATAAATATCCGAGAAACATTATATACTAATCGTAATTCAAAATCAATAGAAAAATGAAATTAAAGGAGAGATATTAAAATGAAGCTGCCGAAGGAGGATCCCGCAAGATCCTGTACGATCATACTTTACACCGTCTTCGGTATTGCCGTAACGTACGTATTCTTCAAATATGCATTGGCGGCGATCCTGCCGTTTGCGCTTGCATTTCTGTTTGCGCACGCATTAAGACCGTGCTATGAGCTGCTGCGTATGCGGACGAAGCTGACGCGTCGGATATGCGCAGGCGTGCTTGTTACTGTATGTGGAGCATTCGTCGGCGCAATAGCGGTAATAATTATGCAAAAGCTGTATTCGGAGGCATTGGTCCTGGCGCAGAGCATAAGCGATGGCAGCGTTCTGAGCTTCGATGCCGATTCATCTGCGATAGTACAGAGCTTTTATAAAAATCCTATCGTAAAGGCGCTGACAAAATGGACTAAAACGGCAGGAATAGATATTTTAAGCTCAGTGAGCAGCTTTTTTGCGCAAAAGCTGCCATTACTGCTCGAAGGTATCGTTGAGGGGTTGCCCGGTTTTTTGTTTGCCTGTATCGTTTTTCTGTTTTCGGGAGTATATTTTTTGTCAGATTACAGCCAGATCAAAGAATTTTTCCGTTCTCATATGTCAAAAAAGGCGTTTTCAGGCTTTGGAAGCATCAAGCGTGAAAGCGTTAAGGCATCGGGCAGGCTTGTCAAGGGGTATCTGTTGATAATGCTTATGACGTTTTGTCTGTTGCTCGTCGGCTTCTGGATAATAAAAGCAAAGTACGCATTTATAATCGCGCTTATAACAGCTGTGCTTGATGTGCTTCCGCTTATCGGCACAGGCGTTGTGCTTGTGCCGTGGGGCATAATATCGCTTTCATCGGGAAACGTCAGAGAAGGGGCAACTCTTTTGATAATGTTCGTTGTTATAACGGTCGTCCGCCAGCTCACAGAGCCTGCTATTCTCGGCAAGCAGCAGGGCTTGCATCCGCTTGCCTCAATGCTTTTCATATACATCGGATACGCATTATTCGGCTTTAAGGGAATGGTGATCGCTCCCGTCGTGGCATCTATCGTCAAAAACACCGTATTCGGTGAAAAATTTCAAAAAAGCCCTTGACAAACCGTTTAAAGTATGATATCATATACCGAACAAAGAAGTAGAAACGATAATTCCGTATCTCACCTGCACCGCTGACGGATGTGGGTCAATATTAAAGCAGCGGCATTTTTCTGCCGTGGTTTTGATGTGCGGGAAATTCGTTTCACCGCATTTTTTGCTTTTTAGGAGGTGTTTGGCAATTAGCACTAAGGATCTTTTAATCAATGATGACATTAAGCTATCACAGGTCAGAGTAGTAGGTGAGGACGGCGAAGCTCTCGGTATTATGTCAGCAGACGAGGCGCGCGAAATAGCCTATGACAAGGGCTTGGATCTGGTACTTATTGCACCTATGGCTCAGCCGCCCGTGTGCAAGACGATTGATTACGGTAAATACCGCTTCGACCGTGACAAGAAGGAAAAGGAAGCCAAGAAGAAGCAGCAGAATTCCGAGGTTAAGGAAATACAGCTTTCCCTTACCATCGACACACACGATTTTGAAACTAAGGTAAAGCACGCACACCGTTTCCTTAAGGGTATGGACAAGGTCAAGGTCGTAGTAAGATTCAGAGGCAGACAGATAACTCATCAGAGCATGGGTTATGACATACTCAAGCGCTTTGCCGATGCATGTGCTGAGTACGGTACTACGGATAAGCCGCCGGTTGCTGAGGGCAGGAATATAACGATGCTGTTAGTCCCCATAAAGCCCGATGCGAAAAGCAAAAAATCATCCGATAACAATTCTTAAATTGTAGATATTTGTTTTACAGGAAAGGAAAAAATCATGGGAAAAATCAAGTCACATAAAGCCTCGTCTAAAAGATTCAGCCTTACGGGCACAGGCAAGGTAAAGCTCAATCACACAAACCGCCGTCACAAGCTCGGCAAGAAGACAACAAAGCGTAAGAGAGACCTCAGACAGAGAGGCTACCTCAGCGATAGCTTTGCAAAGACTGTAAAGTCGCTCATCCCCAAGGATTAATCGTTAGAATAGGAGGAATTGAAAAATGGCAAGAATAAAAGGTGCGTTGGCAACTCGTAAGAGAAGAAATAAAATGCTCAAGCTTGCAAAGGGCTACTGGGGTGCAAAGAGTAAGCACTTCAAGATGGCTAAGCAGCAGGTAATGAAGAGCGGTAACTATGCATTCGCAGGAAGAAAGCAGAAGAAGAGAGATTTCCGCCGTCTGTGGATCACAAGAATTTCCGCACAGGCTCAGGTAAACGGTATGAACTACTCAACGTTTATGAACGGTCTTAAGAAGGCAGGTGTTTCCCTCAACCGTAAGATGCTCGCTGAGATCGCAGTTTACGATAAGGAAGCATTTGCAACACTTTGCCAGCAGGCAAAGGCTGCTCTCGGCAAATAATTTCAGTACATCAATAAAAGCATCCGCAGATTGTCGGTCTGCGGATGCTTTTTGTTATAAAACAAACCGTCTGCATAGCTTTCGCCTTGCAGACGGTTTTATTTTCTTACGCTTTGCGGAGCATTTTGAATACTTCTTTTATATTCGGCTTGTTACCGTACATAAGCACACCCATTCGGTATATCTTTGCAGAAATGATACCGACAAATACGACTGACAGCACCAATATTGCAGTTGAAATAACTATCTCGTATACGGGAACGTTGCTCATTGCAATTCTCGTAAACATCGCCATAGGTGATGTAAACGGAATATACGAGCATATCTTCATCAAAAGACTGTCTACGCTTCCGCTCGTCATTGAGAATATAACAACTAAAAATCCGAATACAAACAAGAATGTAACGGGCTGAATTGCGGTATTTATATCCTCCAGCTTTGATACGGTGGAGGCAAGCGCGCCGAACAGAAATGCATATATAAGAAAGCCGAGCAAAAAGAACATCAGCATATACAAAAACAACTCGGGCGGTATGTTGAATATCATATCTATAATTTCATTGTCAGCCCAATATGACTTATTGATGTTGAAAAACAAAAGCGCAGAGCCGAATATTGCAACGAGCTGTACAAGTCCCGCAACACACGATGCAAATACCTTTCCGAACATCATTCCAACGGGCTTCACGCTCGTTATAAGCACTTCCATAGCGCGTGAGCTCTTTTCCGTTGCAACGTTCATAGCTATCATCTGACCGTACAGCAGTATCACCATATAAAGAGCAAATATCATAATATAAGTATAAAAGAAATTTTGGATCTGATCCTTACCAAGACTTTCCGTTGTGCCGTTTATCTGCACGTTCAACGCCTTTTCTGCCGCATCCGGCGTCATACCGCCGTTTATCATGATCCCCATCTGGTATATCTGACGCAATACCTCATCAGCAATCGAGGTGTTCATATCGTACATCGTAAGATTGCCTACGTAATACGTGTATTCCGTAGGTGTATGAAGAACGAATGCGCATTCTGCCTGCTCGGATACGATCTTTTCCTTTATTTCATCAACGGATCCGTCCGTTATCTGCACGTCGTAGTCAGAAAACGCTCCTGAAAATATCTGTTTTGTTATATCCGCTTCTTCCCCGTTTACAACCTTTACAAGCATTACAGAGCGATCCTCAACTCCGTCATCGCCGTTATCAAAAAGGGCAACTATTCTGGGAAAAAACATAACTGCCGCCATTGCTATAACAAGAAAAAGGGTAATTCCTACAAAGCCCTTGTTTTTGGCATACGATTTCAGCTCGAATTTAAATATTTTTCCGAATTGCTTCATATTCACGCCTCCTTTTGATTATCGCCTGCGGCATCAACGAAAATATCGGTAAGCGAAGGCTCAAACACCTTTACCTCATCAACATCATATTTCTCAACGATATGACTCATTACCGCCCTTTTATCATTCGGAGAATTGAGCTTTATGATCAGATCGCCGTTTTTGGCAGTAGCGCAGGGCAGATCAAGCTCACCTTTGATCGTATCGTTGTGTTGAGATCTTACAACAAGTCTGTCGCGGGGATAATCCCGTTTTATACCGGCTATATCTCCGCTCAACGCTATTTTGCCGTTATTAAGTATCGCTATACTGTCGCAGAATTCTTCAATATAGTTCATCTGGTGACTTGAAAAAAGAACTATCTTCCCTTTTTCGATCTGCTCGTTTACGATCTCCTTCAAAACCATCGCATTAACTGGATCAAGCCCCGAAAACGGCTCGTCAAGAATAATTATGTCAGGATCGTGCGCAAGCGCGGTTATAAGCTGGATCTTTTGTTGATTTCCCTTCGACAGAACATCAAGACGCTTGCCTCGGTACTGCGACATTTCAAGCCGTTCAAGCCAGAAATCGACAGATCTTACCGCATCCTTCTTCTTCATTCCCTTAAGCTCCGCAAAATATACGAGCTGGTCAATAATAGGCTTCTTAGGATAAAGTCCTCTCTCCTCAGGCAAATATCCTATGCCGATCCTGCTGTGGTCAATAGGCTTTCCGTCTAATAATATCTCTCCGCTGTCGGCGGGAAATACGTCCATTATTATCCTTATAGTCGTAGTTTTGCCCGCGCCGTTTCTGCCAAGCAAGCCAAAAGCCTTTCCGCCCTCAGCCTTAAACGAGATCTTATCCAATACCTTCAGTTCACCGAAAGATTTTTCTATATTCTTTAGCTCAAGTATCACGCTATACCTCCGATTTCAAGCAATCTGTCAAATAAAATGTGTGTATATAACATACAAAGCAGATTGTATCATAAAACAGATGAAAGAAACTGCCGACTTGTGTAAATTTTTCGCATATTAAAACTCGTCTACTGCTAAAATAGACGAGTTTTAATACTTATATAATTACTGATCAAAAGAATAAACGGAAGATAAACTTAAGAACAGGTACCGCAATAGGAAGAATGAAAGCCAAAACACTCAACAAAATACCTAATCCTGCATGGAGCTTTTTACCACCCATATTAAATCCGATAATACCTAAAATAATGCCAATAGCAATAAAAGGTACAGAAAGGAAATAAAATACGAACGCTTTTAAAGAAATAAGTGCAATTAAAAATGCAATAGCACCAAGCACTAAAGAAACTGTTGAAAGAACCTTATTTTTTGCAATATTGGGGTCATTGAATTGAACAGGGAGCTTTTCATCAGGAATATTATCAATATTGTTAATATCAAATGAAGGAGTAACAGCCTTATTTACATATTCGTCCTTCATTTCAAGAGTAACAGACCACGTGCCGTTATCAAGATCCTCTGCAAGCTGTGTAGAATTTTGGTTCGGGAAATTGTATACGTTAGGATAAATATCCTGAAAAGTAGACAATAAAGCACAGCCTATGACATAGTCAAATGAAACATCAGGCTGATATACGGTAACTCCGTTGGGGTGATAGGTTCTTGTGTTATGATCATAAACCCTTGCTATAATTCCGGACGAATTGAGTATGATTCTTCTCGGAATATATCCCGAATCTCCAAAAACACTATTGACGATTTCCTTAAGCAAAGGCGTTCTGATCATTTCTTTTTTCAGCTTGAAGATTTCGACTCTTGCCGAATGCACAGAAGCTGCATCAGCGGCCGCATAATTCAAATTGCTGACAGTTCTTTTCATATTGTTAAATCCCATAATAAAAACCTCATTTCATAAAAATACTATGGGAAGATTATAACAGATAAAAAATTGTCAATATATATAGTTTGTCAATCGTTTATTTACAATATAGGGACAATGAAGTTGTCGAAAAAGATAAAAACGAAAAACAAAAAGGCCGCACTATTGCACAGCCCCTGTATACAAAATAATATTGGTTTATGTTCATTGAAAACCGAATAAAGGAAACGAAAACTCAAAAATTCTAGTAAACTCCAAGGTAGACATTGATAAATATCAATGCGAACCGTAGGAAGTTCAAGCCCTCGGTCTATTAGTATCGCTCAGCTCAATACATTACTGCACTTACACCTGCGACCTATCAAACTCATAGTCTATGAGTGACCTTACTAGCTTGTGCTATGGGATATCTAATCTTGAAGTGTGCTTCACGCTTAGATGCCTTCAGCGTTTATCACATCCATACGCGGCTACCCAGCTGTGCTCCTGGCGGAACAACTGGTGCACCGGAGGTATGTCCATCCCGGTCCTCTCGTACTAAGGACAGCTCTTCTCAAATATCCTACGCCCACGACAGATAGGGACCGAACTGTCTCACGACGTTCTGAACCCAGCTCGCGTACCACTTTAATCGGCGGACAGCCGAACCCTTGGGACCTTCTCCAAGCCCCAGGATGTGATGAGCCGACATCGAGGTGCCAAAC
>JAZPYO010000046.1:0-62184 GCA_045544195.1 Eubacteriales bacterium | reverse complement strand
TTCGTTGGATGAAATTCGCCTCGACGGCGAGTGGGTGGATTTAATTTCATCTGAGGCAAAGCCGAAGATTTCATCAGCGTTAGCTGATTTCATCCTTGCATCAGCAAGGATTTCATTTTTGCAAGAGTTCGAAGTCATACGAAAACGGCGCAAAAAAAATTTTTGCAGTCCATAAACATAAAGCGACAGAATTTAAATCTGCCGTTTTGTTTTTTGATGGAATACGGATTTTGAAATTGTTTCAACAAATTAACCCAATATTAATTTTATATCCGATAAATTATGATATTATTACAAAGATAATGACAAAAAAGAGGAAAATTAAATGATACCTGCGCTTGTGCTGTTTGCTGTGACATACATTCTTATGCTTGTGTTCAGCAAATACCGCCCGTATATTGCAATAGGATCGGGCTTGATATTTATAGTAAGCGGAATGCTTCCGATAGAAAAAATACTTCCTGCGATAGATTTTAACGTAATTTTGATGATAGCCGGCACGATGGGGCTTGTTGCGCTGTTTGTTGAAAGTAAAATGCCTGAGCTGCTTGCCGATCTGATAATGGAAAAGGTGCCGAATATTCAGATAGCGGCAGTTGCCATGGCGTTGTTTGCGGGTTTAATATCTGCTTTCGTTGATAATGTTGCCACAGTGCTTATGGTTGCTCCTGTCGCTCTTGAAATATGCAAAAAGTTAAAAGTAAATCCCGTGCCGTTTATTATCGCTATTGCCGTATCGTCAAATTTGCAGGGCGCGGCAACACTTGTGGGCGATACTACCGCCATAATGCTCGGCTCTGCTCTTGATATGAGCTTTATGGACTTTTTCTGGTATCAGGGCAAGCCCGGTATATTCTTCGCTGTTGAGCTTGGTGCAGTTTTCTCTGCGTTGATACTCGCTTTTCTTTTCCGCAAGGAAAAAGCGCCTATACCGCACAACGCGGAAAGAACAAAGGTTACAGACTATGTTCCCACGATGCTTCTGTGCGAGGCGATTTTGGCGTTGATAGTAATATCGTTTGTTCCCGAAAAGCCCTCCGTTATAAACGGCGCTATATGCTGTATGCTGTTCGTTATAGGTATGATATACAGCCTTATTACTAAAAAGAGCTTTTCAGCAGTGATAGATCCCATAAAGGAAATAGATTTTCAGACCATCGGTCTTTTGCTCGGCTTGTTCCTGATGCTTGGCGGTATAACGGAGCAGGGAGTTATCAAAGCTGCTGCAGACCTTCTTGCAAAGGCGGGCGGCGGTAATGTATTTTTCCTTTATACCGTTATAGTCTGGGCGTCTGTTGTTATTTCAGCATTTATTGATAATATACCGTACGTTGCTACGATGATACCTGTTATAGGCGGTCTTGCCGCTGCTGTCGGAGCAGATCCGACGCTTCTGTATTTCGGATTGCTTTCAGGGGCAACGCTTGGCGGTAACTGCACACCGATAGGTGCTTCTGCGAATATTACAGGTATCGGTATATTGCGTAAGGACGGATGTACGGTGAAGAATTCGGATTTCTTCAAGATCGGTATTCCGTTTACATTGGCGGCGATAATTCCCGCTTACATATATCTGTGGATATTCTACGGTGCGTAAGCATTTGTGAGTCTTCGGCATAATTAAATCTGTATGAAAGGAGTGGTCGGAAAAAGTGTTTGATGAAAAGCTTTTTGAGAAAATATTCAGCAAATATTCAGAGCAGTTATACAAGTATTGTTATCTTAAGCTTTCAAATAAAGAGTTATCCGAGGAAGTAGTGAACGATGTGTTCAAAATACTTTATATAAAGTGGAATACTATTGACACTGAGACCGACGTACGTCCTTATCTTTACCGAATAGCCGATAATTGTATAAAAACTGCAATGAGGCGGGAAAAGAAGTATTACGACAACAATCAATCCATAGATCAGGCTTATGAGGAAGGCGGGCTTAACAGAGCGGTAAGCTATGACGAGTATTTCTATATTTCAATTGAGGAATATTATGAGAGAATACAAAGTCATCTGACAGATGAATATAGGCAGTTGTTCGTATACAGATTCATAGAAAAAATGACGATCGAGCGTATATCAGAGGTAACGGGTGTTCCATATTCTTCCGTACGGTTGAGACTTAGAAAGCTGAAAAAGCAGATAAGGATGGAAATAAGGAAAATAAATAATTAATTTTATATTAAAAACCGCTATTTTACATTTTTCAGGACAGATATATAGTGTAGGGATTACTAAAGATATAATTATTTTACATTAACGGCGAATATATCAGAAAGGAGGGATCGTATGTATTCAAAATTAGAGTCAAAGCTTGCAGAATATGAAAAAACACAAAAAATATCAAGCGATAAGGAATTAATAACTGTTATTGAGCATATATTGGAAGTGGAAGAAGCTTCCCGGTACGATAAAAGAGATTATGATCTTATAGAAGAATGCGTTGATATGCTGTTGGAGCTTAAATGCGACGATCCCGACTTTACGCTTGATTTTTCAAAGGTCAAAAAGGCGGCACTTTCCGAGACCTTCGCACAGAACGGTATTAAGGGCAAAAGGGTGTTTGCAAAGCCGTGGAGAATAGCCGTAGCAGTCGCGCTTATAGCAGGTATCCTTGCGTTGAGCGTTACCAGTGGGGTATATCTTTTCTCAAAAATATCCAAAAACGACTATTTCGGACTTGCTAAGGGAACGACGGTAGGTCTTGATACGGATGTAGATCTTTTCATTCCGTATGAAGTTAAAGAATACGATTCAATGCAGGAGATCATGAAAAGCGGTCACTGTGACGGTCTGCTTCTGCCTGAAGAATTGCCAAGCGGCTGTGTATATACCCGCGGACTCGTTGCAAATATGGGCGATCATTATGAAGTGAGTGTTTTTTATAAATATAACGACGATCTGTATATGATAAAAGTTCATAATCCTGCTACAGAGCCGATCGATCAGATTGCCGTACAAAAAAATGTAGGCGGCCATAGAGTTGGCTATTGCGAGGTTGCCGGGCACATTCAGGGAATGTTCAATTACGGCGGTGCATCATACATTCTGCAGGCTCCGGATGAGCACGGAGTGGACGATATCATTCTTAACGTATTAAGAAGCATTGATTAAGTGCAAAAAAAATATAAGAGAGGTAAAAAATGAAAAAATTTCTTTCTTTAGCAACTGCAGTTACTATGGCATTGAGCGGTTTTTCGCTCAACACGTTTGCATCTGATGTATCTGATGCTACGTTTGATTACGGAAACGGTATTGAGGTTACCGTAACCGGAAATTTCAGCTATGAAAAAAAGCAAATGATCGCTGATTACCTTGTGTACGGAAGTGAAAATGCAAATTCTGCACGCGGTATTCTCTGCATCTTCGGCCACAAGCTTGAATCGAGCTACAGCACTATAACGCACCATAACGCATATACGGATTCACCGAAATGCACCGTTTATACATATGAAACGATCGCATGCTCACGTTCTTCGTGCGATTACGTTGAAAGTAAAGAGCTCATATCAACAACCAGAACCGCATCCTGCCACGGTTGAGAAAGCATTATATCCCGTTTGCCGACAGTACGGCAGACGGGATTTTTCGTTCGGCTGTGTAAAAATGCAAATGATAAAAACAATTTAAAAAATAATTCAATATCGGTTGACTTTTTAATAAAGAGAATATATAATTAACCTATCAATACAGTTACAGTGGGGTGAAGGATATGGGCGGTTTTTTTGGAGTCGTTTCAAAAGAGGATTGTGTGTTTGATCTTTTCTACGGTACGGACTATCATTCTCATTTGGGAACAAGACGTGCAGGTATGGCAACATACGGCGTTGACAGCGGATTTGACAGAGCCATACATAATATTGAGAACGCACCTTTCAGGACAAAATTTGCATCAGAGTCCAATTCTATGAAGGGAAATATGGGAATAGGATGTATTTCCGATTATGAGCCTCAGCCTATACTCGTAAAATCGCATCACGGTATATTTGCGATCACTACTATCGGTAAAATAAATAATATAAAAGAAATAACCGAACAAATAATGAAGGATAATGCCCATTTCTTTGTAATGAGAACGGGCGAGATAAACCAGACGGAGCTTGTTGCCGCAATAATAAATCAAAAGGATAATTTTATTGACGGCATCCGCTATGCACAGGAAATGATCGACGGATCGTTAAGTATGCTGATATTGACCGAAAAGGGAGTTTACGCAGCCCGTGATAAGCTCGGAAGAACTCCTATAGATATTGGCGAAAGGGAAGACGGATACTGTGCAAGCTTTGAAAGCTTCGCTTTTCTTAATCTGGGATATAAGCAGTACAAGCAGTTGGGGCCCGGAGAGGTTGTCGTTATGACTCCGGATGGCGTAAAAACCTTAATTCCCGCGGGGGACAAGATGAAGATATGTACGTTTTTGTGGATATATTACGGTTATCCGTCGTCGTCATACGAGGGCATAAGCGTTGAAAAGGTTCGGTATAAATGCGGAAGCCGCTTGGCAAGACGTGATAACGTAAAGCCTGATATAGTTGCCGGAATACCTGATTCGGGTATTGCTCACGCTGTCGGATATGCTACCGAATCGGGAATACCGTTTGCCCGTCCGTTTATTAAATATACTCCAACATGGCCCAGATCGTTTATGCCTCCAACACAGGTGAAGCGAAATCTTATAGCTAAGATGAAGCTGATACCGATACACGAGTTGATAAGCGGAAAAAGCCTTTTACTGATAGACGATTCGATAGTAAGAGGTACACAGCTTAGTGAAACTACGGAGTTCCTGTACGAAAGCGGCGCGAGAGAGGTACACATAAGAGTCGGATGTCCTCCGCTATTATATAGCTGTAAATATCTTAATTTTTCAAGATCGACATCGGAAATGGAGCTTATTACACGCCGTGTGATAAATGAGCTTGAGGGTGGTACAGCAAGCGAGGAAACTATAAAGGAATATACGGATCCCGAGTCTGAAAAATATGAAAAAATGGTTCAGGCAATATGCGCCAAGCTTCATTTTACAACATTACGCTATCATCGCCTTGACGATATGATAGGCGCTACAGGTATGCCCGAAGATAAGCTTTGCACATATTGCTGGAGCGGAAAAAAATGATTGATCGAACGATCAAAGGACTGTTGCGCAAAGCAACAGTCCTTTTGCATTTATTAGAATTCATTGATTTCGTGTATACATTCGTATAAATTCATCGCTGATGATCGAGCAGGTGTGAATATTTCTGTATTTGTCCTTAACGAGCATGCTTGATCTTGCACAGCCCTCGTATATCATACCGCACTTATCCATAACACGTCGGCTTGCGGTATTACCGTCCATATACCGTGCATATATTCTGTGCAGATTGAGATTCAGAAATCCAAATCGGATAACTTCTTTTGCCGCCTCAGTCGCATAGCTGTGATATGCATACGCGGGGTTTATTACGTATCCGATCTCACCGCAATTATGCTGTGTATCAAATGAGGTAAAGCCGCATGTTCCGATCATTTTGTTTTCAGAACGAAGAATTACTGCCCAATCAAAAAATTCACCGTTGCGGTACTGCTCCTGAACGATCTGCAGATATTGCTTTGTATAATCTCGGTCGGGATGCGGATACCATGTTACATAATCGGTCACTGATTCTATGTGCGTATATTCGTACATATCGTTATAGTCTGATACGGATAATTTACGCAGGATAAGACGTTCGGTCTGTAATGTGGGTATCCTTTTGAAGCACTTTTTAATAATAGAGCTTTTCATAGTGTTGACCTCGTTGAGTATTTTTGCCATATCTACATTATACTCCTGAATTGTTAATATGTAAATAGGTATCGAAAAAATATTACAAAGGAGATAAGTGAAGACTTTTTAAATGAAATAAACGAAAGCTTCAATAAATTGACCTCAAAAAGCTGTGTAGAAATTTTTATTGGAATTTTGTTGATGTTGCACAAAAAGCTATTGATCCGGATGAGAATGTTAAAAAAAATGCCTTTTAACATAGTAAATTAAATTTACTCAAATGTATAACAAAGTTTTGCAGATAAAGAAATTTTACGTATTTTTAATGAAATACAGTTCTTTTTACGATGTGCTAAGTGAAATGAAATCAAAATGAACAAAGCAAAGGTAAATTTAATTTAACAAAAAATCTGTTTAAAAAACTTAAAAACAACTCTCTTGCATCTGCTCGGTTTTTACCCTTCAAGGTCGGATTTTTGAGGGCAAAAAAACGGTGTTTAAGGCGGTGAATGTCGCTATATGACACAAAAACCGCACTTGACAACAACGAATTTCTATGTTATTATATTATAAAATATGAAAACGGCAAAATCGACGGCGGAATGTGTTCGCCAAATCACTCAGATCAATACTTGTTTTCAGTTTATTTTCACAGGAGGAAGCACCCAATGAGAAAATCAAAATTGTCAAGAATCTTGATTGTTTTTCTCGCCCTGCTTACAGTCGTGACGCCTTTGGCATCAAGCGCTGCAACAGGTACATCTACGGTTACAAGCATCGAGGATGTACGTGAGCTGCTTGAGGCACAAACGTATTACGATTATTTGCAGGAGAACAACAACCTCGGTATTAAGGACGGTACCGGCTCTGTTACTATTAACGCTGCTACCGATTACACCTTTACCGCAGATGAAGAATACGGTACGGAAGAAGACAAAGCGTCTGTGCTGGATGATCCGGACGGTGAAAAAGGAAATGTACTTTTTACGCCCGCTGCAGGAACGGTTTCCTGGAAGTTCAGTGTTGAAGCAACAGGCTACTACGCCATTTATTTAGTGTACAGACCTGTTGAGGATGCGTCTCAATCCGCTAATACTGCCAATATTGAGCGTGTGCTCAGAATAGACGGCAAGGTTCCTTTTAAGGAAGCTAACTATTTTGAAATGTCACGTGCCTTTGCGGATCAGTATAAGGAGTTTGATGAAAATGGCACGCCTGCATTTGTCAAGGACCACAACGGCAACGATAAGAAGCCCGAAAAATCTCAGACATATGCATGGAGCAAATACTATCTGTGCGATTCCTCAGGCTTTCATGTTGAGCCCTTCCTGTTCGTGATCGAAAAAGGTGAGCATACAATAGCACTTGAGGGTGTTATGAATGATATGTACCTGTACGAGATCACGATAGAGCAGTATAAGGCTCCCTTGTCTTACGAGGAATATATAGCTCAGTACAGCGGTCTTCCCGCTGTTGATCCGTCTAACTCCTATAAGATCCAAGCTGAGTTTGCTACTCAGACATCGGATCTTACAATATACGGACTCAACGACAGAACATCGCCTATAACAGAGCCGCAGGATCCTGCAAAGCAAAAGCTGAATACCATCGGCGGAAGCAAGTGGCAGAATATAGGTCAGTGGATCGAATGGACGATACCTGCTGACGCTATCAAGCAGTCTGGCTTGTACAATATAATTCCCAGATATCTTCAGAACACTCTTGCAGGCTTGTACGTATCACGCCGTATAACGATAAACGGCGAAATACCGTTCTATGAAGCAAGCTACCTGCAATTCAACTATTCTGATGACTGGGTAGTTGATCCTTTGAACAACGGAGATAAAGCGCTCCAGTTCTATCTGGAGGCGGGTAAGGAATATACCATCCGTCTGGAAGTAGTATACGGTAATCTTTCCGATGCTTTGCGTCGTTGTGAGGAATCGCTTTCGAACATGAACGATATATACAACTCCATATTGAGAATTACAGGTCCTACACCTGACGAAAATATGGACTACGGCTTTGCTGAGCAGATCTACGATACGATCCTTCTTATGCAGAAGACGAGAGACGATCTTCAGTCCATCGTTAATATGTTCCTTGAGATATCAGGCGGTAAATCCGCTGAAAACATCGCTACTCTTGAAAAGATCATATTCATCCTCAATAAGATGTGTACTGACGAAGATGAGATAGCGAAAAACCTTGATAACCTCAAAGCGAACTCCGGTACTCTCGGTACATGGATAATGAATACAAAGCTCCAGCCTATGACGCTCGACTACTTGCTCATTCAGCCTGCAGAAGCAGAGCTTCCGAATGCAAATGCAAGCTTTTGGGATAGCTTGTGGTTCGAGATCAGAGCTTTCTTCCAGAGCTTTGTTACGGATTACAACTCTTTGGGTGCATCTACTGAGGTAGACCCTGATTCTGTTGTCGAGGTATGGATAGCTACGAGCCGTGATGAAGCACAGGTTATGCGTGAGCTTGTAGACAAATCCTGCCCTGTTACAGTTAATCTTAAGCTGGTTGCCGCAGGTACACTGCTTCCTGCAACTCTTGCCGGAACAGGTCCTGATATATCGCTTGCTACAGGTCAGGCAGATGTTATTAACTATGCTATACGTAATGCGATAGAGCCCTTGACACAGTACGAGGATTATTTCGATTACGTCGGAGACACGAAACGCTTTAATCCCGAAACTCTCGTCGGTCTTAAGCTCGCTAATCCCGAAACAGGTGAGGATGAATATTACGGCGTTCCCGAGCGTCTCGGCTTCGTTATGATGTTCTACCGCAAGGACGTATTTGCAGAGCTTGATATAGAGGTTCCTAAAACATGGGACGATCTTTATGATATAATCCCCGATTTGCAGACAAACTACCGTGATATGGGTATGACGCCCAGCCTTGGCGGTCTGCAGATATTCATGTATCAGCTTGATGAAGATCTTTACAAGGATGACGGTATGAGGATCAATATAGACTCCAATACCTCGCTTGATTGCTTCAAGCGCCTTTGCGACCTCTTTACCTCATATAACTTCCCCCGTGTATACGACCTGGCTACATACTTCAGAATGGGTGAAATGCCTATCGCGATAGCAGATTACCTTTCATATAACCAGTTCTCAATATATGCGACGGAAATCAAAGGACTTTGGGAATTTGTTCCGCTTCCCGGTACTATAAACGCTGAAACGGGTGAAATAAACAATTCCGTACCTTGCAGCGTTTCGGCAGTTATCCTTATGGCTGACGAAAACAGAACAGAAAAGGTCAAAGCAGATGCATGGGAATTCATAAAGTGGTGGACAGATGCCCCCGCACAGAGTGAATATGCAAGACAGTACGAAGCGCTTATCGGTATGGCTGCAAAATACAACACAGCAAATATGGAAGCGCTCAGAAGCATGCCGTGGACCTCATCGGAAATGAAAAACCTTGAAGCTCAGTTCCAGAACCTCAAGGGTACACCGGAATATCCCGGCGGCTATATTATAACACGTTACGTTGACTTCGCATTCCTGGATGCGTACAATAACGGTACTGATCCTGTCGATGCACTTCTTGATAACATCATTAACATAAACAGTGAGCTTTCAAGAAAGCGTCAGGAATTCGGTCTGCCGACGTACGAAGAGGTTAGCGGCAACAACTGATGACCTCAGCTTGCTATAATATAAGTAAAAATATATTCTTTATTTAATTCTGATAAGGAGAGTACACACATGTCACAGAGTGCGGCAGTTAAAACCGATGTTAAGCCGGTTTCCCGTAAAGATATGACAAAGCTTCAATGGACATGGCGTGAGATGAAAAAATATAAGGCAGGCTACTTTATGGTTGCTCCGTTCTTCATATTGTTCTTCATCTTCACCGTTGTTCCCGTTATTCTGTCCATATTTCTGAGCTTTACATCATTCAACTTGCTTGAATGGCCCAAGTGGTTGGGCTTTGACAACTATTTAAGGTTGTTCCTTGACGATGATATATTTCTTACAGCCGTTAAAAATACGTTGATATTCGCTATCGTAACGGGTCCTGTGTCCTATATCATGTCACTTTTCGTTGCATGGTTCATCAACGAGCTTTCACCGAGAGTAAGAGCTGTGGTAACGCTTATATTCTATGCGCCCAGTATCTCCGGTGCTATGTATTCAATATTCTCGATCTTGTTTTCATCCGACCGTTACGGCTATGTAAACGCATTGCTTATCGAGTTTGGATTTATAACAGAGCCTATTCAGTTCTTCCAGGATGCCAGATACGTTATGCCGCTTTGTATAGTGGTTGCGCTTTGGACATCACTTGGAGTAACGTTCCTTTCGTTTATCGCAGGCTTGCAGACTATCGACAACAGTCTTTACGAAGCAGGCGCTATCGACGGTATACGCAACAGATGGCAGGAGCTTTGGTACATAACGCTTCCTACAATGCGTCCTCAGCTGTTGTTCGGTGCCGTTATGGCTATCACGAGCTCATTCAGCTTCGGCGGTATTGTTACTGCTCTGGCAGGCTTCCCGTCAGTTGACTATTGCGCACACACTATCATGCACCACCTTGAAGACTACGGCGGTCAGCGTTTCGAGGTAGGTTATTCATCGGCCATAGCTACGATCCTCTTCTTGATGATGATCGGATCTAACTTGCTGATTCAGAAATTACTTTCGAAGGTGGGCGAATAAGATGGCTAAAAAATTAAGAGTTCGCAAACACAAAGTCGTCCTTAACCGTTCCGCCGGCGGTGACGCGGGAATTACAATAATGCTGATAATACTCGGCGCACTGATGTTTTTGCCGATGTATTTCGCAGTAATGCAGTCCTTCAAGCCTCTTGATGAGCTGTGGTACTTCCCACCGAGATTCTACGTTGTTAACCCCACGTGGAAAAACTATTCCGACCTTTTCAAATTGATGAGCACATCGTGGGTTCCTTTCTCACGTTACATATTCAATACAGTCCTCATCACAGTGTCAGGTACGTTCGGTAACCTTGCGCTCGGTTCATTGGCAGCCTATGCGCTTGCGAAAATACCTTTCCCGGGAAGAAAAGGTCTGTTCCAGATGGTCGTTCTTTCACTTATGTTCGTTTCGACCATTACAGGTATAGCAAACTTCATTACAATGAAGTATCTTGGTCTTATTGACAACATTCTTGCAATAATCATTCCTGCATTCTGCTCAACATTGGGTCTGTACCTTATGAAGCAGTTTATGGAATCCTCGGTTTCCGACCAGGTGCTTGAATCTGCACGTCTTGACGGTGCAGGAGAATTCAAGGTATTCTGGACTATCGCAATGCCGATGGTTAAGCCCGCATGGCTTACACTTATCGTGTATTCATTCCAGGGCTTGTGGAACACCGGCTCGTCTATCTACATTCAAAGTGAGCAGTGGAAGACGTTCAACTATGCAATAAGCCAGATCTTGTCTGCAGGTATCGTACGTGCAGGCGCAAGTACAGCGGCGATGGTTATTATGATGATCGTCCCTGTTACAGTATTCGTAATTACGCAGAGTAACATTATCGAAACGATGAGTACATCGGGTATGAAGGATTAAGGAGGATATATGAAAAAGTCAATTTTCAGAATACTTACCGTCCTTTTGGGTGTGCTTTCGTTGATCTCACCCCTTACGGCTTCGGCATATTATTCTTATGATACATATACCTACTCAATTGACGGCTGGTATATGAACTCGCCTGATGCGTATGTTCCCTCGGAGATCGTTGACAGTGATTCAATAGGTCTTTCCGTTGACATCGATAACCCTAAGGACATTACCGTTGACAGCGACAAAAACGTTTATATTGCGGATGCTACGAACAACAGAATAGTTGTTCTCAACAACCGCTTCAAGAGAAGATTTGAGATTGCGAACTTTACAAACCAGCACGGTATAAAGGATTCGCTTGCAAATCCCAGCGGCGTTTTCGTTACAGACAGCAAGATATACGTTGCTGATACCGATAACAGCCGTATCGTAGTGTTCGATAAGGAAGGTAAGTTCCTCGAAACGATAGGCAAGCCCGTTTCACAGGAGATCAGCGTTGATGATCTTTACCGTCCTATCGCGCTTTCTGTTGACTCCGCAGGACGTATGTACATCGTATCCTCGACTACATACCGCGGTATTATCGCAATAAATAAGGAAGGTCAGTTCCAGGGCTTTATAGGCGCGCAGAAGGCTACGCTCAGTGCGTGGGAGATATTCTGGCGTAACTTCCAGACCGAAGAACAAAGACAGTATTCCGAGTCGGTAGTATCAACGGAGTATAACAACATCACGATCGATGATATGGGACTTATATATGTTACAACATCGTCAATCGATGAATCCGCACAGCAGAATGCTATTCAGACAAAAGACAAGTCGGGCGATTACGCTCCTGTAAAAAAGCTGAATATCGCAGGTGACGAGATACTTGACAGAAACGGATTCTGGCCGCCTTCAGGTGAAGTCTCTGTAACAAACGAGAATATGACTACGAATGCAAGCGCAATAACGGGTCCTTCAAAGATCATCGATGTTGCACTTGGTCCGGAGGGAACGTGGAGCATAATCGACGAAAAGAGAAACAAGGTCTTTACATATGATGAAGAAGGCCGTCTGCTCTTTGTGTTCGGTGATACGGGCACACAGCTCGGTAATATGCAGAGCATCCAGGCAATCGCATATATGGGCGATGATATGCTGCTGCTTGACAAAACTGCTGACAATATCACAGTAATGAAGCGTACAGAATACGGTGATACGCTTATCAATGCGATCAACAATCAGCGTGAACGCCGCTATGATGAAGCGGAGGCTGACTGGAAGGAAATACTCAAGAGAAATAACAACTTTGATGCGGCTTATGTTGGTATAGGCAGAGCATACTACCGTGACGGCAAGTATGAGGATGCTATGGATATGTATAAGTACGCATACGATACAGAGAATTACTCCACTGCATTCAAGTATTACAGACAGGAGTGGGTAGCTAAATATGCTCTTGTAGTTCCCGTTGTGGTAGTGGTTATAGTGGTTGCACTGTATTTGTTCTTCCGCTATGCAGGTAAAAAGAACAAGGCAGTTGCTACAAGGCCTGACGGAACGAGAACGTTTTGGGAAGAGATCTTGTACGGTGTTCATGTAATGATGCACCCGTTTGACGGCTTCTGGGATCTTAAGCATGAGCGCAGAGGCTCTGTAAGAGGCGCTATAGTTTATATAGTTCTTGCAGTTGCCGCATTCAGCTATAATGCGATTGGTACAGCTTATCTGTTCAATCCAAAGGGCGATTATACAAGCGTATTCGGTCAGATCATTTCAATACTTGTTCCGCTGTTTTTGTGGTGTATTGCTAACTGGTGTCTTACAACGCTGTTTGAGGGCGAGGGAAGCTTCAAGGATATATTCATAGCTTCATCTTACGCACTGGCTCCTATACCGTTGCTTATGATACCCGCAACGCTGCTGACAAACATTTTCACACTTAACGAACAGCAGGTAATCACGCTTTTGACGACTATTATGTGGATCTGGGTATTTGCGTTGATATTCTTCGGTTCAATGGTAACACATGACTATTCGTTGGGCAAAAACTTTATCATAACGATCTCTACTATTGTAGGTATGGCAGCAATTATGTTTATTGCGTTGCTGTTCTCCAGCTTGTTGCAGAAGATAGCAAGCTTCATAACGAGTATAGTGGTAGAAGTTTCGTACAGAATGTAGTAAGGAGGTAATTAATAATGGCTTTTAAAAGATATTTATCGATGCTCCTTGCTATAATGATGATCGTCGGCACTCTTACAGCATCATTCGTTGTTGTAACATATGCTGCACCCGAAACGGGCAACACAGAAGCTGACGGCACAGAAGAGGGTGAGGAATCAGACGAAGAGCTTGACGGCGAAATAGACTACACCAAGCTCGAATATGACACCCCTGAAGCTAAGCTCGCTACTATGACATTGCGTGTAAAGAACGATAACTATGAGCTTTACTCATACGCAAGAACAGGCGAAATAGCAGTTCGTGACAGAAGAACAGGTCAGATACTGTTCTCTAACCCTTATGACCTCGGTAAAACGAAGGGCTCAGCTGAGACAAAAGAGATGCTTCTTTCACAGGTCATAATCGAATTTACAAATAATTCTACAAACCAGACATATTACAGCTATACGGAAGCGGCTCTCCGTGACCAGATAACTGTTAAAAACATTAAAAACGGTTTAAGAGTTGAATACGCTATCGGACGTACAGAAACAAGAAAGCTCGTTCCCCGTCAGATAACGAAAGAAAGCTTTGAAACAAACATTCTTGCAAAGCTTGAGGAAGCCGGTGTTTCTAACTGGCTGATGAACAAGTTTACATCGTACTATCTGCTTAAAGACCCCACAGAGCCTGGAACCACACAGTCCCAGCTCAATGCGATGTATAACCAGTGGCCCATTACAAAGCAGTACGCGATATACGTTATATCTACGGACACTAAGGACCGTGAGTATAACTGGCTGGAGGAGCAGATAAAGCTCTACTGCCCTGAATATACGTATGAAAAGATGGACGAGGATCACGATCTGGTAAAATACAGTGTAACTGATACAGCGCCTCCCCTGTTCCGTCTTTCAATTGAGTATACTCTGGATGAAGACGGTCTTACAGCGCGTCTTGCTTCAAACGGTATCCGCTTCAACGAATCCTCATATAAGCTCAAAAAGTTGACTGTTCTGCCTTATTTCGGAGCAGGCAACAGCACAGCGAATAAGGGCTATACGTTCATTCCTGACGGAAGCGGTACATTGACAAGATTTGAGGATGTGGACGCACAGCTTACGCTCAGTGCGAAAATGTACGGCTCGGACTTTGCGTATCATACCGATGATCCTCAGCACCGTCAGCCGATGCGTTTGCCTGTATACGGCGTAGTTGAAAACTATTCCAAGACAGAAACGTACCGTGTTGATGTTCCGCTGAAGACATACTACTACGCGGACGGCAGCGAGATCACATACTATATTGCGCCGAAGCCCTCCGAGGGTAAGGACAATGTATATCCCGAAGGCGGCAAGTTCTATGATGCCGAGGGCAACGTTGCACTTACATTAAAGGATGGCAAGTGGCCTGAGGATATCGTATATATCGACGCTTACGATAACGTAATATCCACAACAAAGGTCACACAGTCCCGCACGGAAACAGAGGACAGAGGATATTTTGCGATAATGCTTGAGGGTGACTCCCTTGCGGAAATATCCACAAACCACGGCGGAGTTCTTCACGATTACAGCTCTGTTGCAACGTCGTTCTATCCCCGTCCGACGGACTCATATAACCTTGCAGACGCTACGAGCGTCGGTGCAAACGCTATGTGGACCGTAACGTCCAAGCGTAAATATACAGGCAGCTATATCATTAAGTACACAATGCTTACTGATGAAAACAAAGCATCAGAATACGCAAAATATCTCAAGGATCCCGAAGGCTACAGAGATGAGCTTATAGCGGGTCTCATTCCCGATGAAGAAGGCAATGTTGACACATCATCGTTGTTCATTCCCGATGTTCAGGACAGTGATTACAAGTATTATCCTGCAACATATATGGGTATGGTAAATGCTTGCAGAGATTACTTTGAGAAAAACGGTATTCTTGAAAGACTTTCCGCAGAAGAGGTAAAGAAGGATATTCCTTTGTGCCTTGAAACTATGGGTGTTATCTATTCAACGGAAAAGATACTTAGTATTCCTGTAACGGTAAAGGTTCCGCTTACAACATTTGATGATGTTAAGTCAATGTATAACCAGCTTTCCGAAAAGGGCGTTTCAAACGTTAATTTCAAGTTGACGGGCTATACAAACGGCGGTATGAAGTCAACCGTTCCTTCAAAGCTGAAGTGGGAAAAGAAGGTTGGCGGCGAAGACGGATTCAAGGATCTTATGGCGTTCGCTGAAGAAAAAGATGTGGGTATATATCCTGAATTTGAATTCTCGTACGTTATAGGCGTGTCTATGTTTGACGGCTTCAACTATAAGAAGCATGCAGTGCAGACGATGGACGGAAGATATCCTTCCCAGCGTGAATACGATCCTGCATACCAGACATTCTTTAAAACGGGCTATAACCCCATATCCCCCTCTGTATTCGAGTATTTCTATGACAAGATGTCACCGAAGCTCCTTGAAGCAAAGCCTACGGGTATTTCAGCCGGATCACTTGGCTCCGATCTTAACTCCGACTTTGATGATGAGGATCCGTACAACAGAGAGGATAGCAAGGAAAATGTAGTTGCCTTGCTTGAAAAAATGGAGAAGGATTTCTCCAACGTAATGGTGAGCGGCGGTAACGCATACGCACTTCCTTACGTTAACTACATTCTTGAAGTTCCGCTTGATTCCAGCCAATATCTGAAATCAAGTAATGCTATACCGTTTATGGGTATGGTACTTCACGGTTATCTCAACTTTACCGGCTCTGCACTCAATATGGCAGGTGATATTGACTATGAGATACTGAAGTCAATCGAAAACGGTGCTTCAATGTACTTCATACTCAACTATCAGAACACAAATAAGCTCAAGGAAGATAAGCTGTTCCAAAAATACTATTCAGTTAACTTTGAAACATGGCTGGACGGTATTGCAGAAAAATATCATATCCTCAACGGAGCACTTTGCGACGTACAGGATAAGATCATAATCGATCATGAGTTTATTTCAGGTATAAGAGTTCTTACCGCCGAAGAAATTCAGCAGGCTGAGGACGACAAGCTTCGTGAAGAGGCTGAGGAAAGCTCACGTCTTGAAGAGGAAGCTGCAAAAACCGAGATCACCGAAACGGAAGCTCCCGGCGAAAACGGAACAGAGACTCCCGATGAAAACGGTACAGAAGCTCCCGAACAGACCGAAACACCTGATGCTGAAACACCCGATGAGGATGCTCCTGCAGCAGATGATGAAAAGGACGAAGAGGACGAAGAGATCGACAGTGCCAATATCGTTGATAACGGTAAGATCGTCAAGGTTACCTATGAGGGCGGTAAGGTATTCATACTGAACTATAACAACTTCAAGGTCAATGTTGACGGCGTTGAGATCGACGCACTCGGATTTTACACATACACAGAAGGAGGAGAAGGCTGATGACAAACGCAGATGAAAAGCTTATGAAGGCTGCCCCTAAAAAGCGCCGTCGCCGCGGTGCCTCGCTTGATAAAAGAAAAGCGAGAATGGGTTACTTGTTCGTATTGCCGTTCATAATCGGTCTTGTGGCAATATATTTGCCTATTATATACGACTCTATTCTGTATAGCTTTACCAACATCAAGCACGGTGCAGACGGCTACCAGCTTATGTGGGTAGGACTTAAAAACTATCAGGATGCACTGTTTGTTGATACCTCGTATGTTCAGATACTTACCTCAGGTATCACACAGCTTTTCCTTGACATTCCCTGTATTATAATTTTCTCGCTGTTTATGGCTGTTCTGCTTAACCAGAAGATGGTGGGCAGAGCAGCGTTCAGAGCAATATTCTTCGTTCCCGTTATCTTGTCAACAGGTCTTGTTGCTAAGATCGATGTAGGTAACGAATTGCTCTCGTACATGCAGAACACCGATGAGGGCATCAGTACAGGTGCTCAAAGCTCGGGTGCATCTGAAATCGTATCAGCGATGGACTTTAAGTATCTGTTTTCAAGCATGAAGGTCGGAACTCAGCTTGTTGATTATGTTATCAATGCTATCAACAATATTTACAATATAGTAAACCGTTCCGGTGTTCAGATGCTTATATTCCTTTCGGGCTTGCAGTCTATTTCTCCTGCAATTTATGAATCATGTCAGATAGAAGGTGCTTCCGCTTGGGAAACATTCTGGAAGATCACATTCCCCATGATAAGCCCGATGATCCTCGTTAATGCCGTATATACGATCATCGACGCATTTACGTCATCAACGAACACGGTTATGTCGTACATCAACGATGTATACACAAAAACAGACGGTGATGTTCTTTCCTCAGCAATGGCTTGGATGTACTTCCTTATAGTTATCCTGATAATTGCCGTAGTTGCAGGTATTATGTCAACGTTCGTATTCTACCAGAGAAGAGATTAAGGGGGTGTATGAAATGAATGCTGAAGCAAGTGTAAAAGTAAAAAGAAAACAAAAAAACACTAAAATAAAGGCTGATTTCGACAGAACCCCGTTCTGGCAGAGAATGAGAGCGAAATACTTCAATATGTATTTTTTGCAGAGAGTGGTATGGGCATTGTTCAGATACGTGCTTTTGATCGGTATTTCGTACGTAATCCTGTTCCCCTTCTTTGCAAAGATCGCTTCCTCGTTTATGTCGCCTGATGATTTTGTAGATGCTACGGTTAAGCTTATACCTAAGTATCCTACGTTTGACCAGTATAAGTACATATTCCTCGAAAACCACTATATGAAGGCGGTTTTGAATACAACACTTTTGTCGCTTTCCTGCGCAATAATACAGACGTTCATCTGTGCATTTATCGGTTACGGATTTTCAAAGTTTAAATTCCGCGGTAACGGCATACTGTTCCTGCTCGTTGTATTCTCCATGGTAGTACCTCACCAGACACTCCAGCTCGCTATGTTTATGAAGTTCAGATACTTCGATGTTCTCGGTATAATGAACCTGCTCGGCGGCGGAGTGACAAAAGCCTTTAATATTACCGGCGGCGTTACGTTCTTCAACTTTACAAACCAGTTTACGCCTTTGATCCTGCTTTCGTTGACAGGCTTGGCGTTCAAGAACGGCTTGTATATATTCATGATGCGTCAGTTCTACAAGGGCGTCCCTGATGAGCTTGAAGAATCTGCGTACGTTGACGGATCAGGTGTGTTGCGTACTTTCTTCCAGATAATTATTCCGCTTTCCGTTCCTATGATGATCACAATATTCCTGTTTGCTTTCTCATGGCAATGGACAGACAGCTTCTATACGAGCTTGTTCTTTACAAAGACAGATATTTATCTGATGAAGAGCATCATAACCATACCTAAGTCACTTGATGTTACTTTTGCCGCATCTAACCTTTATAATGCGGCTATCAGAAATACTTGCGGTCTGATGATAATTCTGCCGTTGGTTGTTCTTTATCTGTTCTGCCAGAGATATCTTATTCAGGGTATCGAGCGTTCGGGTATCACAGGTTAATAAAATTGTCGGAGATATGAAGTCATATCTCCGACGTTTTTTATGTAAGATTTTGATTTATCATACGATATATTAAGTGAAGAGAATAATGGTGAAAGGATATGTCGTTATGAAAAAAATAATTAGTGCGCTATTGGTTCTGACAACAGCTTTTGCGTTTTTATTCGGCTGTGAAAATGCAGAAATCGACGGTGAAAAAACAAATGTTCAGAGCGATACCTGTATAGAAAGTGAAAATGAAAATACGGATTTTCCGAATGACGATGTTTTAAAGGAGGATTCTGAAAAATATGTGATCGTCTTGCCGAGTAGTAATCAAACCATTGAGCTGGAAAAAGGACATATTTCTGATGAAAGATATATAGAATTTATTCCGCATATAAGTCAGGAGCTTGTAATAAATGCAGAATTACAGCTGCTTTCCGAAACCGAGCAGTATAGCAACCGTTCAGACTTTTATCTCCAAACGGATAAGGACGATTATCTTTGCCTTGCTGTAGAGGTTATCAAACAACTTGGTCCTTCCTCTTTTCAAGAAAGCGAAGGTGAAGTTGTAGAAGGAGGCTGTGGCATTGATCACGAGCATCTGTTCTTTGAAAAACGCATATCAACGCAGGCAGTCAAGGAAACCGACGATGATAATGCTGATATAGAAATATATTACGGTATGGCAAGCTTTTTCGATCATCCGATAAATGAAAATGTTGAAAATCCGATATACGATACATGTACTTCTTTAACATCAAAGGACGCTGAACGTCTTTTTAAAATATTAAATGAAGCAAAGTGGATGAACGACAACATAATAGACAGAAGAGCGTTCTTCTTTAACGGCTATTTTGAATTGGTAAGTGGCGAAAAAGAGCGAGTGTATTTTGGATATGAACAACGTGTTTTATACCGAAAAGACAGCTATGCCACGCTTTGCGAGTCAGATGTTATATTTCTTACAGAGCTACACGGAAAAAGTAAGCCAAATCCGCAAATTTCCGCAAGTAAAGGCTTTTCAGACTTTTTGGATCAAGCGGGAATGCTACCCGGAACATCGCAAGGTGAGTTTATTTCATCGATGACAGACCTTTCTTTTCATATTTCGGAAGGTGAGCTTGGAGTAATGTGCCATTATGACGGCCCAAACGGAGGCGGTTGCATGTCCGAGGGCGAGGTGTTCGGCTTTGTTAATGATTACTGTATGAGTGAGGATGAAGAAAGGGTAACGTATACTAATTCATTTTATACATATACGTATTTACAAGGCCTGAGATTTCCGGCGGACATTTGCTTCGGTGATACGATTATGACTGTTATTTCATCAAAAATGCGTATAAAGTATCCGGAAATCGTGCTGCAGATCGGGCAGGAGCTTGAGCTTTATTCCGATGAAATGAGAAGTATAAAAGTCAGATCTGATGAAGATAAAAGCAGTATTGTATATACTGAAAACTATAAAATTGCGCAAACTGATATAGGCACACCAATAATTGATGTTGAAAGATGCGTGACGCTTTTGTTTGATGAACAGGAAAAGCTATACAAGATAACGGCTTTTGTAACAGAAGTATATTGATAAAAAAAGAACAGTCATTTTGACTGTTCTATTTTTTTATCTTTCGTTTAATATTGTCTATTGCATTGTTGCCGAGAAAACGGCGGGCAAGCCTGTTAGGCAAATAACGGAGCTTTTCAAAGAATCTGTACCATTTAGTTTGATGTCTTCTGACACGGGCAAAATCCTTTTTTGCCTTATCCGTTCTCCAGGTGGAAGTGAAGTGATGTATTGCGTGAGTATTTTCAGTTATCTTTTTTTCTATGGATATAACGCTCAAAGGACAAAACCAAGTCTGCGGATATATGGTCATACCGTCGACGGTCTGCAAGCTATCATCCATTATCAATCCGTGTGCTATAAGGTCCTCTGTCATAAATGACACATTAGGATCCATTGTTACTTCTCCGTTTACTATATAAGGTCTGTTATCGTAATAATGAAACCATCTGTTAATAACGCGATGCCCCTTTTGAGAAGCAATTATTCCTGTGGGGGCGGTAGAAGCGCTTTCAAAACCGGAAAAAGCTTCGTGATCCAAAAATCTATCAATGTTTTGTGTTAATTCTACATCTGTATCAAGATATACACCGCCGAAGTCATTCAAAGCTTTGAGTCTGACATAATCCGAAACAAAAGCGTATTTTTTTGCTTCGTATGCTTGCTTTGTCCAAATGGTAGAATTTACATCGAAGCTGTCCTCGTTCCAAAGCATTATTTTATAATCAGGGCAAAACTTTTTCCAACTTTTCATACAGTTTTTGATCAGCTTAGGCATTTCACCTCTGCCAAACCAACAGTAATGAATAATCTTTGGAATCATATCATTTCTCCTTTAATTCGTTGCAAAGAATATCGGCTATACGTTTACACGCAAATCCGTCTCCATAGGGATTGGTGGCGTTACTCATACGGTCATATTCCTTTTGGTTTTCCAACAGTAGCTTAAAGGTATCGTAAATAACACTTTCTTCTGTACCTACCAATCGCAAGGTTCCTGCTGCAATACCCTCAGGACGTTCGGTGGTATTTCGCATTACAAGCACGGGCTTTCCTAATGATGGTGCTTCTTCTTGTATACCACCCGAATCGGTTAATATCAAATAACTTCTGCTCAAAAAATTATGAAAATCAACCACATCCAACGGCTCTATAATCTGTATTCTATCTTCACCTTTTAATACTTCATCAGCAGTTTTTCTAACAACGGGGTTCATATGTATTGGATAGATAGCTTTTACATCCTTGTGTTCATCAATAACTCGTCGTATGGCCTTAAACATATTGATCATTGGCTCTCCTAAATTTTCCCTTCTGTGAGCTGTTATCATAATTAGTTTACTGCCCGATGCCCAATCTAACATTGGATGTTTATAGTTAGGAGAGATAGTTGTTTTAAGAGCATCTATCGCTGTATTGCCGGTAACAAAAATACTGTCAGCTTTTTTTCCTTCATTCAACAGATTGTTTTTTGACAATTCTGTGGGAGCAAAATTGTACTTGCTGACTATACTGACGGCTTGGCGGTTAAACTCTTCGGGATACGGAGAAAACGCATCGTATGTCCTCAATCCTGCCTCTACATGTCCTATCGGGATATGCAAATAAAAACAAGCTAATGTGGTTGCAAATGTAGTTGATGTGTCTCCGTGAACAAGCACTATATCAGGCGCTTCTTTTTCCAATATGCTTTTCATTCCTGATAGAATATTTGTTGTTATATCAAAAAGTGTTTGTCGATCTTTCATAATGTCGAGATCATAATCAGGCACGATATCAAAAGTTTTCAATACTTGGTCCAACATTTGTCTATGTTGACCTGTAACGCATACGACGGTCTTGAAATCGTTGCGAGTCTTTAGTTCTTTTACTAAAGGACACATTTTTATAGCTTCAGGACGTGTGCCGAAAGATAACATTACTTTTTTCATATATTCACATCTCCGTATTTATCTATCTTCGTCGTTGAACTGACCCATTAATTTCTTGTTGAATTCTACGGCGGTGTTGAAGCCCATTTTTTTCTGACGGTTGTTCATGGCGGCAATTTCTATAATTACCGCAAGGTTTCTTCCGGGACGGACGGGAATAGTGATGGACGGTACGTCTATACCGAGAATATCTGTGTATTCCGATTCAAGACCGAATCGGTCGTACATTTTTCCTTGCACCCACGCCTCGAGCTTAATTATAAGGTCGATCTTTTCCGTCATTTTGACGGCACCCATACCGAATATTCTGCGTACATCGATTATTCCTATGCCTCGAAGCTCTACATAGTGGCGTATTATTTCAGGCGCAGAGCCGACGAGAGATATTGCTGATACACGCTTTATTTCCACAGCATCGTCAGCTATAAGACGGTGACCTCGTTTTACAAGCTCTATCGCTGTTTCGCTTTTTCCTATACCGCTATCACCGAGAATAAGTATGCCTTCGCCGTATACCTCGACAAATACTCCGTGCCGTGTTACTCTCGGAGCTAAGGAAACATTCAATGATGCGATAAGTGCTGCCATAAATTCCGATGTCATACTTGATGTGCGGAACAGCGGAACGCTGTATTTTTTACATAACTCGATCTGATCGGGACATATAGGCAGTTGACTTGTGAAGATTATTGCCGCAGGATGCTCCTTTGCAACGTTTTCGAATGCGGGAGCGCGTTTTTCTTCGGGCAAGCTGTTTATGTACTCGTATTCGACCTTTCCGATTATCTGTATTCTGCGGGAATCAAAAAGTTCATCAAATCCCGTCAGCTTCAGCCCGGGACGGTTGAGGTCGCTTCTGATTATATGACGCGTCGGATAATCATCCGGAACGAATATTTCTTCAAGAGAAAACTCGTTTACGACAGAGGAAAGCTGTATTGAGTAGCTGGATTCATCACTCATTGTCTTTTATCCTTCCTAAAATATAATCTTTTTCAAAGTAGTATTTCTTGTCGCAGAAACGGCACGTGACTTCTATCTTGTCCTGCGATTTGTATATTTCCTCAAGCTCTTTCTTTCCTAATGATATTACTGCACGCTCAGTTCTTTCAGTTGAGCAATCGCACACATATCCGACGTCAAGCTCGTCAAAAAGATCGTATTCTATTCCTGTCATAGCCGCCTGCATCACCTGCTCATTAGTCATGCCGGATGCAAACATAGATGAAACGCTTGTAAAGCCGTGAGCATTTTTTTCAATTTTGTCAATGATATCATCATCTGCTCCGGGTAAAAGCTGAATTATTATTCCACCTGATGCCTTGCAGGAAAGATCGGTGTCAATAAGAACACCTAATGCAAGTACAGTCGGCGTCTGTTCGCTTTCGAAAAAATACGATGTGATGTCCTCGGCTATTTCTCCGCTGACTATCTGTGATACTCCAATATACGGCTCTTTAAGTCCTATATCCTTTACCACCTGCATTACGCCCTTGCCTATTGCACCTGAAACATCGAGCTTTCCGTTTGGCTTTAACGGCAGGTCAACACCGGGATTTTGTATGCAGCCCTTTACATTACCCATATAGTCGGATACAGCCATAACGACTCCTGCAGGACCGTTTCCTCTGAACGACAGGGTAAGACTGTTGCCTTTATCCTTAAGCATACATCCCATTAAAGATGCGCCTGTAAGCGTTCTTCCAAGAACTGCGCTTGCAGTGGGAGTCGTATTGTGATACGATATCATTTTATTTACGATATCAGTTGAGTTTATTACCATTACACGTGCTTGACCGCAACGGGTCATAGCGCGTAATATAGTTGATGACATAGTTAATTTTCCTTTATGTTTTTACAAATATAGTGACAACGGTGCGAGTCGCTTTTCACAGGCTCAAAGGACAATTCATCGTATGCTTCAAGCAAACGAAAGCCGCATTGCTCTATCAGCCTTACGAGCTTTGTGTGACTGTGGCAGTATTCTGTCTGCTGCTCGTCCTGTCTTGAATATGTGCCGTTTTCCTCTTCTGTGAACAGCGTCAATGAAAACAGACATCTTCGGGCTTCACTGTCGTAATTGCAGCTCCAGGCTAAAAGGGAAGAGCCGTCTGCGTTTTCGAGAATATAATCGTTATCTGCGTAAATGTTTTTGAATTTATACTCTGTGTTTACGTCAAATATCAAAAGTCCGTTAGGGTCAAGATATAAGTGACAGCATTTTAAAAATCTTTCAACATCGTTAAATGTCAGATAATTAACACTGTCAAGACAGCAAATGACAGCAGATACTGTGCCGTACAGCTCAAAATCGCAAATATCCTGATTGAGCAAAAGTACATCAGGCGAGCATCTTTGTCTTGCTATTGAAAGCATTCCGCAGGAAATATCAATGCCCGTCATATCGTATCCACGATCGCTCATTGCCTGCGTCAGTTTACCGGTTCCGCAGGCTGCATCAAGCACAAGCTCTGTCGGAATTTCTGAGTGCTGCTTTATGAGCTTGCACAAATAATCAGCCCATACGTCAGTATCAACTCCCGAAAGCTCGTCGTATACCTCGCATATTACGTTATACTGCTCATTCATCTTTGTTTTCCAAACGGTCAAGCACGGTAACGTAGCCGTCAGAACCGTATTTCAAACAACGGTTAACACGGCTTATCGTAGCGGTAGAAAGTCCTGTCTGTGATGCTACCTCGGTATAAACACTGTTGTTATACAGCATTTTTGCCGCATGCAGTCTGCGTGACATTTCTCCTATTTCAGCGACTGTGCACAGGTCCTGAAAGAATGCATAGCATTCCTCAACGGAATTCAAAGACAGTATCCCGTTGAATAAATAATCGATCTTTTCGTCCTTTATATCTTTTGCCATTACTGTATCCTTTGCTGTTTACAATGTTTTAAAGGAGTATTTTAAGTGTTTCCTCTGCCATGTCAGCAGGTGCAACGACCGTGTCAAATCTTACCGTCTTTTCTTTTAAGGATGCAAGCGGCGCGGGGATTTCAACATTCGTCGCTTCATTCAATGCGTACAGGGGGGCAAATTCGTCCTCACCGCATTCGCCGCCTATGGCACTAAGCACGTCACGGGCAAACTTATACGGACTTGCGGTGCTTACCGTTACCATTACAGTATCGCTGTACATACGGTATTTTCCTGCGCAGTAAAGCGCGACACCGGTATGCGTATCTGACAGATACTGAGCATGCTCATAAACAAATGCTATTTCGTCAAGCGTGTGCGCTTCGTTTGCATGTAAGCCTACGAACGTTTCTCTTATAGCATTCAGCTCTGATAATTCTATTTTGTATTTTCCGACTGTGTTCAGTCTGTTCATATATTCAGCAGTCTTTTCGCTTCCGCATATCAGATACAGCAATCTTTCAAGGTTGCTGGAAATGAGTATATCCATAGAGGGAGACATGGTCTGGAAGAACTTACGTCTTCTGTCGTATACGCCCGTGGTAAGAAAATCAGTCAGTATATTATTGCGATTTGATGCACATATGAGCTTTCCGACAGGCAATCCCATGCGTTTAGCAATATATGCAGCGAAGATATTTCCAAAATTGCCCGTAGGTACGGTGAAGTCCATCTTATCTCCGTATTTAACGGCGCCGAGCTTTATAAGGTCGCAATATGCGGAAATGTAGTAAACCACCTGAGGCGCAAGTCTGCCCCAGTTTATTGAGTTAGCGCTTGTAAGTATATATCCGCCGTCATTCAGCTTATCGTTGATCTCTTTATCAGAGAATATTTTTTTAACGCCGTTTTGCGCATCGTCGAAATTGCCTTCTATTGCGCATACAGAAACGTTTTTGCCCTCTTGCGTTGCCATCTGGAGCTTCTGTATCTTGCTTACGCCGTGAACGGGATAGAATACCTTGATGGCAATACCGTCAATATCCTTGTAGCCCTCAAGAGCCGCCTTTCCCGTGTCGCCTGATGTGGCAACGAGAATGAGAGCCGTTTTGTCCTCGCCTGTCATTTTAAGAGCACGGGAGAGCAAACGCGGCATTATCTGCAGAGCCATGTCCTTGAACGCACATGTCGGACCGTGGAACAGCTCAAGAACATATCCGCCCTCATCGAGCTGGTGTAAGGGAGCAGCGCCGCCGGGGAAGTTTTCTTCTCTGTATGCTTCTATGCAATCAGCCAAAAGCTCGTCCTTATTGTAATCGTCGAGAAACTTATACAGGATCTCGGCTGCTCTGTGCGCGTAGTCCATTTCGCAAAGAGCTTCGATCTCTTCTTTGCTTATCGTCGGTATTTCCGTGGGCATATATAATCCACCGTCAGGGGCTATACCCTTTTTGATGGCGTAAGCGCTTGAAACAAGCTCGCTCTGTCCTCTTGTACTGCAGTATTTCATAATTCAAACTCCTTTATCTTTATATCAAATCACTTAATTTCAATGGTATTATGCTCAAATGCATATTGGGCGTATTCCGCCATCTGTGCGCCGAGCCGGGTAAGCTCGCCCATAACACGACATCTGCCTGTATCGGTCGTGTACCAATTATCACGGCTTATTCCGTTTGTGACCACGGGACATACGAGTATCTCGCTTTGCGGAAATGCCCACTTGTAATACGTATATGCTCGCCGCGCGTGAAAGGCGTGACATACGAGTATAGCGCGTTTTATGCACATATCCTTTTTGTCTGTGAGCTTACGGGTGAAAACGGCATTCTGATATGTGTACTGTGCCTCATCCTCGGGTAAAATGGCCTTCATCGGAACGCCTGCCTTGAGCAGTATGTCTGTATACATTTCACATTCTGTTTTGTATATGATGCCTTCCGTTTCCGTACCGGGAGCAGAGGGCAGATAAGCCCCTCGCTTTATTGAATATTTGCCTGATGGGATAACGTACGGTGCATATCCCTTGCTATAAAGCTCTGCTGCATATCTCGGCAGTAACGGGTTGGAAGAGCCGGGAAGAAATATCGCATCGCTTTCAAGAGGCTCGTTTTGTAAAAAAATATATTCTGTAGTGTCTTTTATAAAATCCATATTATTTTCTTTCATTTTAATCTTTACTGTAATGAAACTATGAAGGAGAATTGCTCTGCATTACAGCGTCTTGTCTGTGTGTTGTGTAAACAGCTTAACGGTCATCTCATCTGATTTGATTTCAAAATGATAGTGTACTGTGCGTACTCTTATTTATTATATAACATAAATAAAATAATTGCAAGAGTTTTGAGCAATTAATTGTTTTGTATATGTAAATTCTTGCGATAACTATTGACTTGTTCAAAGAAACAAGATATAATCATACAAGAAACGAGGTGTTGACATATGTTTGAGTTATTAAAACAGGGAGCGGCTGAGTACATAGTTGTATGTCTTGGAAATCCCGGCGATAAGTACACGACTACGCGTCACAATATGGGCTTTTTGTTCGGTGATTATATCGCTGACAAGCTCGGATTTGAATTTAAAAAGATCAAGTTTAAATCAAATTACAATATAGTTCAGTTTGCGGGAAAAAAAGTGTTGTTTATGAAGCCTCAGACATTTATGAATGCGTCAGGACAGGCAGTTAAAGAGGCTGCGGACTTTTATAAGATACCGTCGGAAAATGTTATCGTTATAGTTGACGATGTCAATTTTGATGTAGGGCAGATGCGTATAAGGCGCAAGGGCTCGTACGGCGGGCATAACGGTATAAAAAGCATAAACGAAATGCTTAAAACGGAAAATTATCCGAGAATAAAGCTCGGCGTCGGCAAAAAGCCGCATGCAGACTATTCAATGATAGATTTCGTGCTCGGCCATTTGTCAAGCGATGATATGAAAAAGCTGCCTGAGCTGTTTGAAAGAACCGTTTGTGCTTTGGAGCTTATTTTGCAAGGAAAAACTGATGACGCTATGCAAAGGTACAATTCATAAAAATTAAAAAAAGATACTGCCGAAAAGGACCAACGGTCGATTTCGGCAGTGTTTTTTTATGCTGGTTTATTTGTTTGTCTTAATGGAATTTTCGTAGGATTCAACCATCTTCTTTACCATCTGACCGCCAACGGATCCGGCCTGCTTTGACGTAAGGTCGCCGTTGTAGCCCTGCTTGAGATTAACGCCTACTTCGCTTGCTGCTTCCATCTTAAACTTATCGAGTGCGTCCTTTGCGTCGGGAACGAGCTTCTGTTTTGCCATTTTAAAAATCTCCTTATAATTGAACAATAATAAACTTTTTGGTGAAAAAGTGTTTTTATCTACTGCTTTTTCACAGAGCCCGTGTTTCAGGCTCTGGTATTATTGTTGCACGAGTGCAAAAATATATTACAAGAAAATTTTAACAGTTTTTAATTCTCAGAACCGTTCTTTTTATATACTGCCTTGAATATAATTGTAAGTATCAAAGGAAGTATCGGTATGGTGAAAAACAGCATTGAAATGTCGAAAAATGAATTTTTATCGGTGATAACGATGAACTGAACACTTTCAGGCGGAATTGTAATATCTCCGTTTTGTAAAACAACGGTCGGAAATGTAAGAATGCTGCCGTTTCTCTCCTTGTATACGACGGTTACCTCGTCTTTTGCATGCTCTGAGCCGATATTGATGCTGATGCTTGAGATCTCGGAGCTATCGCTTTTTACAAGATGTGCACTTGCAAGTATATCGTATTTTTCTGATATGCCCGATTCGGAAATGAGCTTGTCTGATGTTAATGATGAAAGCGATGTGATACTCATATCCGATATGTTTTTTCCTGTGACGGCGGCTGATACTATATCGGAACGGGCAGGAATTTGAAGCTGTTTTGTTACATCTTCCGAAACGCTTGTATCTTCTTTTGCAAAAAGGGTAAATATCCTTGTAAGAACGGTTTTTCCGTCAACACTGTTTTTCAGCGTTGCCTGTATGCTGAACTGTCCGGGCTCTTTCGGTGTTATCCTGCTGTAAAACAGATCAATATTACCATTTACGACTGTCCACTCGATTTCAGACGGAGTAGCGTCCGGCGGGGTTACAGCAGCAGAAAGCTGTGTAGTCTTACCGACCGTAAATTCCGTTGTATTGAGAATTATATCCTTTGCGGGAACAAAAGGCTTCATGATCTCTGCTTTTACAACATTGCTTATCATATCTCCGTATATGCAGTAGTAATACCTTGTGCCCGTGCCGCTTGCGGAAAAGCTGAAAGATCCGTCAGAAGTAGAGCCGATAAGATAACCGGATCTGTCTGCAGCGTAGGACTCGAACCATTGATACTTTTCCCCTTGCAGCATTGTTGCATTTGCTGTAAGTGTAAGCGGATCTTTGCTGAATACGGATGTATTATCGGCTTTCAATACCAACGCTGCTTCTTTGCCCAATATAACACCGCTTTTACGCAGGGTAAAGTGTGAAAGACCCTGCGACAGCTCGCACGTGAATGTAAATTTTCCGTCATCACCGTTTTCATTTGGAAAAACACACTCGTTTATTTTTACACTAAGAAGCTCTGCATTGGGCTCTGTAAAGAATGATATTCGGTTTTTTAACTGCTGCATCAACGATATTTCATCTGTTACAGCACTTGATGAAAACGTAAAATTACCGTTTTCAATGCTGTTTTTTGAAGTGTATTCGTCAGCTAAGCACGTTGGGGCAAAGAACAGTGCAATCAGTATCAGAGCACACGCTGATCTTATTATTTTCATTTTTCGCAAATTATCCTTTGTTTAACATTAACATTATGTGTTAACTTCAGTTTCGTTCATTATATATTATCCAAAAATTTATGTCAAGTGAAAAGTATGTATTGACTTTAAAAAAATATGGATATATAATTATACCATAGACATTTACAGGAGAGAAAATATGGCAATCAAAACAACAACAGATACCGCCAGACGTATAGCACAGTATATAAGCAGGGCGGCAGTAGTCCGTCAGATAACCGATAATTACGAGGATATTACAGCTGATACAACAGACAGAATTCCGTCTTGTATGATATCTCCGGAATCAGAGGGAATAGAAAGCGAGTATATACTTCGGTTTTACCGTGAAATAGAAAACAAAAAAACTCTGAATATGCAGACTGTTACTATAGCAAGAAACGGAAAGATCATATCCTGCGGTGAGTTTTATCCGTATAAGGAAAATATTCTTGCAGAGACGCATTCGTTCAGTAAATCAGTTATTTCTCTTGCTGTCGGTATGCTGGTTGATGACGGAAAGCTCAGTGTTGATACAACACTCGGGGAGATATTTGCCGATGATATAAAGGGCTTGCAGATGATGACCACTGCAAAGCTGAAAGTACATCATCTTCTCACAATGAGTACGGGTGTGTCATTCAACGAGCTTGGATCCGTTACGGAAAACGATTGGATAAAGGCATATCTGTCCTCTGTTGTAAAATTTCGTGCAGGTACGGCATTTGAGTATAACAGTATGAATACGTATATGCTCTCCGCCGCAGTTGTAAGGCTGAGCGGTAAGAGTGTTTGCGAGTTTCTGGAGCAGAGGCTTTTTGCCCCTCTCGGTATTAAGGAATATTACTGGGAAAAATGCCCGAAGGGAATTGAAAAGGGCGGCTGGGGCTTGCATATTTTGCCAAGGGATGCAGTAAAGCTCGGACAGCTTATCATAAATCAGGGAGTTTATAACGGCGAAAGAATAATCTCTGAAAGGTGGATAAGAGAAGCTACCAGAGTTCAGATCAAAACTCCTCCCATAACGGGCACTTACGATTACGGTTATCAGATGTGGATAAGCGAGGATGATGACGAGGTGCTGTTCAACGGAATATTCGGAAGAAACCTTCACATATTCCGAAAGACACGCACGGTGGTTTTTACAACGGCGATGAACGGAGATATTTTTCAAAGATGCGATATATATCCGATAGTGAAAAAGTATTTCGGTAAAAGATTTGTTCCTGCTGCAACGCTGCCCGAGGATCCGAATGCACTTCAAAGCCTTCGCAAGTATGAAAAAAATCTTTCTCACACTCATTCGCTTTACAGAAGGATTTTTGACGGAAGCTACAGGAATGACGGCGTGCCGTATTTTCAGGAAAGAAAGAATTTCAGCTTTTTATTTGAAAGCAAGGCGATGAACGGAATAAGCATTTTGCCGATGGTATCGCAGGCTATCCACAATAATTTCCGTACAGGAATAAGAAAGATCATGTTTTCCTTTAATGATGACAGCGTTGAAATATGTATAAATGAGGGTGATTGCAGATACGATTTTACAGCAGGCTGCGGGTATGCAGCAGAAAGCATTGTGAAGATCGGCTGCCGTGAATACCGTATCGCTTCAATGTGCGAGCTTACGCAAACGGAAGATGATGTTCCTGTAATGAAGCTCAGTATTTCGTTTCTGCAGCTTTCTGACGGCCGATATATCAAGTTCTATTTTAATGAGGACGGGTTGACTGCACAATTTGATGAATTGCCGGGTATATTGTTTGCGCAGTCGGGGCTTGATATGATAATAAGAGATTCAGTTAACCCGTCGCTTGTCGAAAGCGCCAGACAGACAGTCAATTCAAGATTGTTCAAATCAAGACTTAACAATTTTTTGAATCCTACCGTGAAAAGCAAATAGAGCTTAATATTTACGGCGGGAAAAGAGTGCGGTAAAATTAAAAATATAAATTTTAAGGAGATCTTTGATATGAAAAAAGTAAAGGATAAGGAAATACTCGTAGGCGCGGACTTTGCAGGCTTTCCTCTTAAGGAGGCGGTTGTGGCGCATCTCAAATCAAAGGGATGGAAGGTAACCGATGTCGGTGTGCGCTCAGAAAATGACAACGATACCGATCTTATGTTTCACAGGGTCGGACTCAGGGTAGGGTCTATGATATCAGAGGGAGAATTTGAACGCGCGTTGGTATTTTGCGGTACGGGTATGGGCATACATATTGCCGCAAGCAAGTGCCCCCACGTTCATGCAGGAGTTGTTGAAAGCGTTCCTGCCGCATTGCGCGCGATTACGGGTAACGGTGTCAACGTTCTGGCGATGGGCGCATTTTACGTTGCTCCTCAGATGGGTATTGATATAGCCGAGGCTTATCTTAATGCAGAGCTTGGCTCAGGATATGAATGGTGGCACAATTTCTATGAATTCCATAAGCTCGCTATCGATGAATTGGAAGCCTTTGATTATGAAAAGTATAAAGCTGACGGCTTTAAGCTCGAGCATCTCGGAGATTACGATCTCGTTCTTGAAACAAAGCCCGAGGATTTGGCATAACTGAAACAAGCCGATGTATAACTGTCCAATACCGTTATACATCGGTTTGTTATATTTGCCCCAAAAAAAACTCTGACATATATGTCTGGTAGGGGAGATATTAAAATCGTATATTTATAAGAATTTTTTTGAATTTTTTTGAAAAATTACGGCGTTGGTATTGAAATCTTGCATATTATATGCTATAATTTGCCCAAAACCAATATTTTGGAGGGATATTATGTCATTTAAAACCGAATATCTTGCAGGAGTGTACGAAAAAGTAGTTCGTACAAACCCCGGCGAGACAGAGTTTCACCAAACAGTAAAAGAAGTTCTTGAATCTATTGAGCCCGTTATCGAACAGCGTCCCGATCTCGTTGCAGCAGGCGTAGTTGACCGTATGGTAGAGCCTGAGCGTGCTATATCTTTCAGAGTAGCTTGGGTGGATGATAACGGTAAGGTTCAGGTTAACAAGGGCTATCGCGTACAGTTCAACTCCGCTATAGGTCCTTATAAGGGCGGTATCCGTTTTGCTCCTTCCGTAAACCTTTCTATAATGAAGTTCCTCGGATTTGAGCAGACTTTCAAAAATGCACTTACAACTCTCCCTATGGGCGGCGGTAAGGGCGGCTCCGACTTTGATCCCACAGGTAAGTCTGACGGAGAGGTTATGCGCTTCTGCCAGAGCTTTATGACAGAGCTTCAGAAGTACATAGGCGCTGATACTGACGTTCCTGCAGGCGATATGGGCGTTGGCGCAAGAGAGATCGGATATATGTTCGGTCAGTATAAGAGAATCCGTGACGAGTTCACAGGCGTTCTTACAGGTAAGAATATCAACAGCGGCGGATCGCTTATCCGTCCTGAAGCAACAGGCTACGGCGCAGTTTACTACGTTGTTGAAATGCTCAACAGCCTTGGCGAGTCCATAAAGGGTAAGACATTTGCCGTTTCCGGCTTCGGTAACGTTGCATGGGGTACTGTAAAGAAGATCACAGAGCTTGGCGGTAAGGTAGTTACTATCTCCGGTCCTGACGGATACGTATACGATGAGGACGGTATCAATACCGAGGAAAAGATCAATTACATGCTCGAAATGCGTGACTCCTGCCGTAACAAGGTTCAGGATTACGCTGATAAATTCGGCGTTCCTTTCTATGCAGGTCAGAAGCCCTGGGGCGTTAAGGCAGATATTCTTATGCCTTGCGCAACTCAGAACGAGGTCGGTATGGCTGAAGCTGAAAAGATCGTTGCTAACGGCGTTAAGTACTATGTTGAGGTTTCCAATATGCCTTCAACAAATGAAGCTATCGCTTACCTTAAGGCAAACGGCGTTGTAGTTGCTCCTTCCAAGGCAGTAAACGCAGGCGGCGTTGCAGTTTCCGGTCTTGAAATGACTCAGAACTCTATGCGTCTGTCATGGTCTGCTGAAGAGGTTGACGAAAAGCTCAAGGGTATTATGAAGAGCATCTTCACAAACTCCGCAAAGGCTGCTAAGGAATACGGTATGGAAGGCGACCTGGTTGCAGGCGCTAACATCGCAGGCTTCCTTAAGGTTGCAGAGGCTATGAAGTGGCAGGGTGTTAACTGATAAAACATATCAGATCATAAAAACGGGCATTTGCTTACACAAATGCCCGTTTTTACATATTACAGTGTTGATATACCAAAATAAAAGAATACATTTTTAACCGCTATCTTGCGAAAACACCCGATAAAAGAAATTTTCTTTCATCGGGTGTTTTAAATTATGCGTTTGTTTTCGTAAAGGGAATAATGCAGGCTTGTGCTTCAAAAGACTGAATGACACCTGTTGCGCTACAGCTTACTTTTATTTTACAATATATCTCATAAATATGGGATGGTGGTCGGACGGGAAGTCGCCGTTAACCTTTTCATTGCATACTCTGTAAGATCTCAGATTGAAATCGGAAGCAGATGCGAATACATAGTCAAGTACTCTGTTATCTGCACCGAAGTTCGTAAACGTCGATGCTTCGTATCTGGAAGCGGCATTTTTTGCGCTGTCAACGAAGCCGTTTGAAATTACGTTGTTATATGTAGCTGAGCCGGGGGTTGTATTGAAGTCGCCCGTGAGGATGGTGGGATAATCGCCGTAAGACTTCAAGAAGTTGTAAAGAACGCCGAGCTGCTTTATTCTTATTGCATCGTTCGTATATTCGATGTGCGTGTTAACTACGAGTATTTTTTCACCGTCGTCAATTCTTTGCAGAAGTGCATAAGAGAATATACGGATGTATGAAGAATCGGGGAATTTAGAAACAACGTCGGGTGTTGCGGAAAGCCACTTTGTACCGCTGTCAACAAGCTTGAAAATGTGCTTATTGTACATGATCGCGCTGTGCTCGCCCTTAGAACCGCCTTCGCGTCCCAAGCCTACGAAGCCGTATGTGCCGCCAAGATTGTTCTTAAGGAATGTCATCCAGCTGGGTGTAGCTTCCTGGATACCGATTGTATCAGGCGTGTAGCTCTTCATCAAAGAAAGAACTCTGTTCGTTCTTGTTGTGTTGAACTGTGCGCAGTACACGTTGAACGTCATTGCAGACATAACGCCTTTTGTAATGTTGAAAAGCTGTGCGTTTGTGGAGTTTGATGTCCATATCTGAACGTTTGTCATGTTTGCTGTGCCTGCTGCTGCAATATCAAGAACAAAGCTTTCGGACAAAGCGGAACAGAACGTGTATTTGCCGTTGGTTTCATAGATGAACCAACGCTGAGCAGCAGAGTTGTTTCTGGGGGCGATATAAACGTTTGTGCCGTTTGCTGCACCGCCCTGAACTGTAAGAACATAGTTCGTTGCGTTGTTGTTTACGATAATGTAGCTTCCGTCGGACTGACGCTCAAAACGCCATACCTGGTCAGAGTTCTGAGAAGGAGAGTAGATTATTACGTTAGTGCCGGAAACTGCAATGTTCTTGGAAACGTAAGAAAGCGAGATGCTTGCATTGAAGTGTGTACCAAGGTTAGCAGGCTTCTTTACGGGTTCTTCGGGTTCAACAACGGGAGGCGTTATAGGTTCTTCGGGCTTTGTATTGTCTTCGGATACGTTAACGGTCGTGATCTTGAACTGCTGGAGAGCTGCACTTGTAAACGTGCTCATATATACGTTTGCACCTGCGGAAGAGCTTGCGGCTGTAAGAACGCATGTAGTGCCGCACTTTGCGCGCAAGGTGTAAGAACCGTTCTGGTTCTGGAAGATAAACCAACGCTGTGCATTTGTGTTGTTGCTTGCGTAAATATCGACATTTGCACCTGATGCACGAGAAGCTGCATAAACGTCAAGAACCTTGCCCGTTGCGTTGTTCGTGATCTTGTAGCTTCCGTCGCTCTGACGTGTAAGCAACCACGTTTGCTTAGCGTTATCGGGGGTTGCTGTAACTACGTTGTCACCGCTTGCGGTGATGTTCTTATTTCCGGAAACTGTGCTGATGACAACGTTAATATTGGTGCCGAGGTCAACAACAGCAGCTGTAACACGGGGCTCGTTTACACCGTTGTTTACAAAGTGGTTCATTGCGGCTTCGCGGTTAGAGCCGAATGCTGCTTTAAGGTCGCCGTTCTTGGTAAGATAGTAATCAGTGCTGAAAATAGGGCTTGCCTGACGGCCCTCTTTAACGCCGTGGTTTACAAAGTGGTTGTAAAGCTTTGTTGCATCTGTGCCGAATGCGGCTTTCAGATCTGCATATCTGTTGGCGTAATACGTAGCGTTAAAAACAACCGATTTAACGCTTGAAGAAATTGAAGCTGCTGCCATGGACTGCAACGGCAATATTGCAGAAACCATGAGGATCGCCAAAAACAGTGAAGTCAGTTTTGTGATTTTTTTCATAGTAACTCCTTATTTAAATTTTTTTTCGATACATTATCATTTTATAATTTTATTGCTGTTTTGTCAAGTGAAAATATAATGATATGCAAACTTTACATTCTATTAACAATCTGTGACGAATGTATATATTCTTTTTTACACAAAAACAAAGAAAAGCTTTGGTTTTAAAGAAATATTGTACTGCTTATGTTGACGGATAGGCTTGATAATATTTAAAAATCGTAAAAAATGAAGATGTATATACATAACAAAATCGGGTGTCCGTCATACACCCGATCAAATTTATGTATTACCTGATTTCGATTAAAACTCCGTTGTGGAGGATATATTCAACACCGTCATTCCCTTCAAATATGCTAACATATTTCTCATGCGATAAGTGATTTTTGAAATAATCCTGCGAACAATCAACGATGTTGGCATCAAACTTACAAATCGTATAATAAACAGTTTCTTCTTCTCTGTCAAATCCGCCGGCTTTTACTTGCGCAGAATGATCTATTATTACTTTCACATCATTTTTCAAGCGGTCTGACAGTGTCCTATATTTATTGTCTTTAATTTTGCAGCGGCTTCGGATATTGTTAATACCTCGACTTTTGAAACCGCATTATATAACAGATTGCAATTTGTAAATTTTATGTTAACCGACGCATTTGATTTGACATTCAATATTGACAAAAGCATATATGTGTGGTATAATGCCCATTCAGAGATACTGCAAAGTTTCTCCTTGCCGCAGACGAGATCTGCGGACATATGTCCATAAGGAGGTGTAAAGAATATGGAAAAAATTGTACACGATTACGAAACCATGTTCATTGTTGACGCTACACTCGAAGAGGATGCTATAAGAGCAATAGCTGATAAGTTTAAGGCTCTTATCGAAGCAAACGGCGAAATAGCTGAGTACAGTGAATGGGGCAAGCGCAGACTTGCTTATCCTATCAATGACGTGAACGATGGCTTCTATGTACTTGTTAATTACAAGGCAGAGGCTGCTTTCGTTGCTGAATTGGAGCGTAACTTCAACATCACAGACGGTATTCTCCGTTCTATGACGATCAAAGCGTAAGGAGTAGATATGGCTAACTTTAACTTAAACAAAGTTATAATCGCCGGACGCTTAACGGCTGATCCTGAGCTTAAGCAAACACCCAACGGTGTTTCCGTAACCTCGTTTACGGTGGCAGTAAACCGTCGCTTCGCAAAGCCGGGTGAGACCAACTCTGCGGATTTTCTGCCCGTTGTTGCATGGCGTCAGCAGGCTGAATTCATTACCAAGTATTTCAGAAAAGGCTCTTCCATCTGTGTTGTGGGCTCTCTTCAGTCGCGCACGTGGAATGATAACCAGGGAAACAAGCGTTATGCTTATGAGGTAGTGGTTGATGAAGCAAGCTTCGTTGATTCCAAGGCTGACAATGCGCGCGTGCCTACCGCAGCCGAATTTGGTGAGGCGCCCCCTATGCCCTCATACAGTTCACAACCGTCAGAGCCTGTAAATTTCGAGGAATTGCAGGACGATGACGATCTGCCTTTCTGATAAAGGCGGCAAAATAATACGGAGGATATAAAAATGGATAGAGAAAGAAATTTTGATAAGCCCTTCCGCAACAAGAAGAAGAAAAAGGTTTGCCAGTTCTGTGCGGAAAAAGCTGAAAAAATTGATTACAAGGATACCGTAAAGCTTAAGAAGTGCCTTAGCGAGCGCTCCAAGATTCTTCCCAGAAGAATCACAGGCACCTGTGCAAAGCATCAAAGAGAGCTTACGGAAGCTGTTAAGCGTGCGCGCCAGATGGCTCTCATTCCTTACATCAGCGACTAATAGTGTATAAGATATCCCGATACGCAAGGCGTATCGGGATATTTGCTTTCAGTGTATAAACAGCGAATATGTCAATATCAAATGCAAGTCAAGCACCGGACTGCATTTGTAAAATCAAAAATGTTGAATAAAGCATATAATTATTAAAGCGTACCGATGTTTTGGCGTTTTTTTCATTGTTGTGAATGAATTTTAACAAATATATCATATTGTATAAATAATAATATGCAATAATGGGTATATAAATTTTGCAAAAACCGTTGTATCAGTTTGCACTATGTACAAAAGGTTGGTTTTTGAGTGCAAGATTTGTAAAATGTATATTCATTTCTTGAAAAGGAGTTTTGATATGGCAAACAAGTATGTACAAAAGTTTGTTGACGATGCTGCAGCTCTTTGCTCACCTGATAAGATAGTATGGATCACGGGTGAAGAGAATCAACTGCAGGCACTTCGCCGCGAAGCGTGCGAAACAGGTGAAATGGAGCTTTTGAATCCTGAGGTTCTCCCCCGCTGCTATCTGCACAGAACTGCTCCCAATGATGTTGCACGTGTTGAGCATCGCACACTTATCTGCACAAGCAAAAAAGAAGATGCAGGTAACATTAACAACTGGATGGATCCCCAGGAATGCTACAAGATGCTTGGTGAGATATACAAGGATTCGATGAAGGGAAGAACGATGTATGTTATTCCTTATTCGATGGGTGTTATAGGCTCAAAATTCTCAAAGATCGGTATAGAGCTTACTGACTCTATCTACGTCGTTCTCAATATGGAGATCATGACAAGAGTCGGTAACAAGGTTCTTGAAGCTCTCGGTGATTCTCCCGACTACGTTAAGGGCTTGCACGGCAAGGTAAATGTTGACGAAGAAAAGCGTTATATCTGCCATTTCCCTGAAGATAACACGATCTGCTCCGTGAACTCCGCATACGGCGGTAACGTTCTCCTTGGTAAGAAGTGCTTTGCACTCCGCATTGCATCTTACCAGGGTAAGCAGGAAGGCTGGATGGCTGAGCATATGCTTATTCTCGGTATCGAAAGTCCCGACGGCGATGTTAAATATATTGCGGCAGCGTTCCCCTCTGCTTGCGGTAAGACGAATCTCGCAATGCTTATTCCGCCGGAAATATACAAGAAGAAAGGCTATAAGGTTTGGTGCGTAGGTGACGATATTGCCTGGATCAGAGTCGGCGAGGACGGAAGACTGTGGGCGATGAACCCCGAAAACGGCTTTTTCGGTGTTGCTCCCGGTACAAATGAAAAATCCAACCCCAACGCACTTCACACAACGTTCAGCGATACGATATTTACAAACGTTGCTCACAATATGGATGACAATACTGTATGGTGGGAGGGTCTTACAAAAGAAAAGCCTGCTAATATGATCGACTGGAAGGGTAATCCTTACGATGCTGAATCAGGCGAAAAGGCTGCTCATCCCAACTCAAGATTTACAGCAAGAGCAAAGAACTGCCCCTGCCTGTCATCTGAATTTGAAAATCCCCAGGGTGTTCCGCTGTCTGCTATCGTATTCGGCGGCAGACGTGCGAAGACTGCACCGCTCGTATATGAATCAACAAGCTGGCAGAACGGTGTGTTCGTAGGCTCTATTATGGCTTCCGAAACTACTGCGGCAGCTTCAGGCGCGGTTGGTGTTGTCCGCCGCGACCCGATGGCTATGCGTCCTTTTGCAGGCTACGATATGGGTGATTATTTTGCTCACTGGCTCGAAATGGGTAAGAAGATCAAGAATCCCCCCAAGATATTCAACGTAAACTGGTTCAGACTTGATGACGAGGGTCACTTTATCTGGCCCGGCTTCGGTGATAACCTGCGTGTTCTTCTTTGGATCCTTGCTCGCTGCGAGGATAAGGTTGAAGCGGTTGCTTCTCCTATCGGTAATCTCCCTAAGCCCGAGGATATCAATATTGAAGATCTTGATATCACGGTTGACACTATCAAGGAGCTTCTTGAAATAGATAAGGAAGTATGGCTGCAGGAAGCAGAGGGAATTAAGGACTTCTACGCTCAGGTAGGCGAAAGAGTTCCCGCAGAGCTTTACACAGAGCTTGACAACCTTATTGCAAATCTTAAAAAATAAATCTATCGCCGCCTATTTTTATATAATAGGCGGCGAGTTTTTTTAAAGTAGTTTTTTAAAGTAGCGCAGTTTTTTCTTTGATAAGTTACAATGATAGACATTAGTTTTTAAATATTGTAAATTCAAATGATGATAGATAGTATTTTTGTAATAGAACTTGACTTTTGTTTGTATTTGGTGTAAAATTATGTGTGTAAATAAATATTCGTTCACAGGAGGAACAAATGGCCATTATTGATACAATAAAAAATTCAATTATGCAAGGCTTCAATACTTCAACATTAACCACGGCAGATATTATTGTTACATTGGGTTTTTCTGTGTTGTTAGGAGCTTTTGTGTATATTGTTTACAGATTTACAAGCGGAAAAGATTTCTACAATCGTAATTTTAATAAAGCACTTGCGTTGTTACCGCTGATAACTTCCGGAATTATGCTTGCTATGCAGAATAATTTATTGCTTAGCTTGGGTATGGTTGGAGCTCTCTCTATAGTTCGATTTAGAAATGCTATTAAAGATACAACCGATTTAACATTTTTGTTTTGGAGCATAAGTATAGGTATAATAATTGGCGCTAGACTGTTTGAGTTGGCAATAATTACAAGTTTGTCAATTGCCATATTCATTTTATTAATAGATTTAATGCCAATGATTAAGTCGCCGTATTTGATTGTTATTTCGGCGAATGGTACAGGATGCTATAGTAACATAATCGATTGCGTGAAAAAGCACTCACGTAGATATCGTGTTTGTAGTAAAAATGTATCGTCAAAAGGTATGGAGTTGATTGTTGAAATGAAATTAAAAGATGATTTAGAATTATCTGAGGCTATATCTTTAATAGACGGAGTTATATCAGTCAGTATTTTGACTCACAATGGCGAATCACGTTTTTGAGGCTGGAATGGAATACAGAGTAGAGAATAAATATATAATTTCTGAACGAGATATAGTATTACTAAAGAATCGTCTTTCGGGCATTTTGAAAAATGATATCAATCAAAACGGCGAGACTTATGTGATACGCAGTTTATATTTTGATACGTATTGTGAAAAATGTATTCAGGAAAATGATGCAGGAATTGATGACAGAAAAAAATACAGAATGCGTATTTACAATGCTAATGACAGTTTTATACGTTTGGAGATAAAAGAAAAAAAGAATTCTTTAACAAAAAAAACTTCTTGCGTTATATCGCGCAGCGAAGGAGAATCCCTTTGTGACAATCGTTTATACAGTGAAAATCTTTCAGAATTGGATAATAGAAAGGTATTAAATGAGTTTTTGCTACAAAGAAAATGTAATGGTCTACTTCCCAAGGCGATAATCGAGTATGAACGATCTGCTTTTGTGTACGGAATTGGAAATGTACGTATAACAATTGACAGAAACATCTCTGTATCACGGGAGATTAACAGTTTTTTTGAGGCAAGAACTGGAGGACTCATTCCAGTAATGCCAAAAGGGATGCACATATTAGAAGTTAAGTATGATGAGTTTATTCCTGATTTTATATTACAAATATTACAGATGGGTATATTGGAGAAATGTACATTTTCAAAGTATTATTTGGGTTGTAATATGATAAACGGTATTTTTTGATTGAAATGTGTGGAAAAATGACTGCAAAACAAACGTTGAAATGTATTTTATTAATTTTGCTTTTTTTGGTATTGACATTTACAATTGTATTTGGGATTAGTTCTGATGATTATTTTCGCACTTCATTAACTGCTTCTTCTGAAACGAATATTTGCGTTTCGAAAAAGTATGCTTTTTATGATTATAGCGATTTTATCTCTGCAAATGGGGTAAAAGCTGCGACAGATACAGAAACGTCAACAATCTATATAACGGTTTCAGATAAAGATTTAAAGAATGAAAATTTTTTTGACGGTTTATTAGAAATATTCGCATATCCAAAGGTAGAATTCGTTATTGATGTAAACGAATATTATGATAAGATTTCCAAAGGTGAGCCATTACAAGTTTTTGTTTTCCAAAAGAATTCCCAAGAATATATGCGGTACAATCTTGTAGTAACCACTCTGCCGGTAATTTCATTATATGGGAATGAAACCGGTAGAGATAAAAACGGAAATATATTGTATAACGGTGACTTTGCTATATGGAGCAATAACAAATCTGAATATGTTAAAGAATCTTCTGTAGAATGGGGATTGCGTGGATTCACTAGCTTGAACTATGATAAAAAATCCTTTAAACTATCACTGAAAAAACATAATACAGATAACCATATGTCATTATTGAATTTAGGAAGTGATTATGAGTGGATATTGAATGCGATGGCGATTGATGATACTAAAGTTCGAGAAAAAATGATCATGGATGTTTGGAATCAATTAGCTAGTATTTCAGATCATAATGCAAAAATGTCTAATGGCGAATATGTAGAACTGATTATCAATGGTTCATATAAAGGACTATATCTGCTTCAGCGTCAAGTGAATGAGCGGTATTTGAATTTAAACAATGAAACTGTACTTCTTAAAGGAAATAATACTTGGTCGCCGACAAGTGTATATGATGGGTACGAAATCAAATACGTTGCGGGTGTTTCGAAAAAAGAAATATACAAGCATATGAGCGGTCTGTTTTTTATGAATGATTTTTCAAATGTCAATATTAACAATTGGATTGACATAAATTTATTTGTTCAGTTTGGTAATATGTATGACAATACTTGGATAAAGAATTCGTTCTATACAATTAATTATGGAGATTCAGCAAAAATAGGCATAATTTTGTGGGATACGGATATGTCTTTTGGAGTAGTGTGGAAAGACACAGGCTCAATATGTACGTTTGAACCCGGCGGGAAGGCACTACGTGCAGAATATGCCGCTTTGATATCAACTTATCCTGAAGTGAAAGATTTGATGTCAGAGCGTTGGAAGGAGTTGAGGCGTGGAGTTCTCAGTAATGATAATTTTATATCAACTATTGAAAAGTGCAGAAGTGAGATTGAAAGCACAGGAGCAATTTGTAGAGATAATGCAGTTAACGGCTTGTTTCACAACGGTGATGATGATTATGAAAAACTGATTGTTTATATTCTGGATCAGTTTTGTATTATGGACGAGATTTATTTTTAGAAATGCGGTGTACAGTGATACAGATATTCGGAAAGAAAAAGTGTTTTGATACAAAAAAAGCGGAGCGGTTTTTTAAAGAGCGTGGTGTAAAGATCCAATTTATAGATCTTTTAGAGAAGGGAATGTCCAAGGGCGAATATATGAGCGTCAAAAGTGCCGTCGGAGGAATTGATGCTTTGGCGGATACAACCTCAGGCGATTATGCTATGCTTGCGTATCTTGCTTATGAGGATGATAAGGATGAAAAGCTCCTTTCAGAGCCTTCTCTTATGAAAACTCCCGTAGTGCGTAACGGAAAAAAAGCGACCGTTGGTTATTGCCCTGATGTATGGAAAAAGTGGCTGGAGGAGATGAAATGAATTTAAAGCAGCACGCCAAAGAGCACATTTTGAAAAATCTGAACGAAAACGGTGTATATGTTGATTTTACGATGGGCAACGGGCACGATACAGAGTTTTTATGCAGTGTTGCAAAAAACGGAAAGGTTTACTCCTTTGACATTCAAGAGCAGGCCCTTCGGAATACGAAAAGCCTGCTCGATGAAAAGGGACACAGCAACTACGAATTGATACTGTCAGGTCATCAGAATGTCAAGCAATATGTTAAGGAGTCGATAGACGGCGGAATGTTCAATCTCGGTTATCTTCCGGGCGGAGATAAAACACTTCATACGATGTGTGATACTACGCTAAAGGCGGTAAATGACGGAATAGAGCTGCTCAAGGGCGGCGGTGTTCTTGTAATATCCGTATATCCGGGACATGACGAGGGAAGACGCGAGGGAGAAATGCTTCTTGAGCATCTGTCGAAATATGACAGAAAGTATTATTCCGTAATGAATTGCAGAATGATAAATTCCTATGATTCTCCGTTTATAATCGCAGTTGAAAAATATGATAAATAAAATTATCCCTTATTGAATATTCTTTTTGAGAGCTTGCGTTCGAACCGTTCCTTTCTTTCAAAATCCATGGCACGAATATATATTTCCTCAGTTTCGGCATGTAATGCCTTTACGGCGGCAAGATACGATAATGCTTCGTTCAGAACTGATGTGTGAGCGTTTTGCATGAATTTCAGACGTTTCTTACATACGGAAATGCTGTCGTTTTTGATAAATCTGCTCATATTGATTATTTTGCCGTCTTTTTCTTCATTCGGCATCATAACTGTAAATGAGATCTTGCTATCGGGCAAATATATACCGTCTATTCTTTCGGGAGTGTTCGGGCAGTAGCTTACGGTTACTGCCTGCTTTTTTTCTTTTAGTTTATTTAAAAGCTGTAAGAAGAACACACCGCTTATTCTGTATTTGTCTTTAATTATAAATCTTTCCTTGGCGTTTTCGTAAAATGTGTCAAGCGAGATCATACCGTCGGTGCTGTATGCCTTCGTTATACGCACGTTTTCCTTGTATTGCTGTAAGGTAGGTACAGATCTACACAGTCTTGATATATAATCGGACATTTTCTGATATAGTATGTATGGGGAAACTGTGCTGTCATATTCTCTTTGCAGAGAGCCTGCACAGCCTAAAAAAGTATATGCTCTGCGGTAAAGCTCCTTTTTGGCATTTATTAAGGATATAATTTTTTCACGCTGCTCCTCAAGTGCCTCTGCATCAAAAAATTCTCCCAGATTTATTATTTCTTCAACTGCACCCGGGTATATAGGGTCTGTCATGTGAGGCGATGTTCCGTCGATTATTGCGGTCTTTAATTCCGGGATGATTATACCGTCAAGAGAACCGGGGTCGGACGAGCATAAAAAGTATTCCGTACTGTATCCGTGCTTGTCGGCGGTCTTTCCTATGTTTGACATAAGATGTGATTTTCCCGTTCCGGGACCGCCTTTTAAAATATATATTTTATCCAGTTCCTCACAGGAGAATATTTTATCGAAATAGCTTATGAAGCCGTATGATGAATTTGAAGCGGCAAAATATGCGTTACTGAATTTTTTCATTGTTAAAAGCTCCTTTCGGGATGTCTTTTGCTGCCTTTAATTATAATATGCTCTCCTTTGAGTTAGGTGCGTAAACTTGACAATACTTTTTTGATATGCTATAATCACAAAAAGAGGTGACGATATGCGAAATTTCTATTATATTTCCAACGGCAGAATGTTCTTTTTTGAAAACGGGAAAGAAATACAGATACATTCCGAGGTGTTTGACTCGTATATATACAAATTAAAGGACGATGCTACCCGAAACGAATGGAAGCATTCGGGTAAGGGCGCGGAATTTATCGGAAGCTATGATATGCAGGCGAGCGCAGAGGAAAGGGTGTCATCGGTCCGTTCTAATATATTCGGAATTCAAAAATACGGCGAACAGCTTTTTTACTCGATCTCAATTGACGGTGTGACGGGAATATACCGCAAATCGCCGGACTCTGATAAAGAGGGCATTGTCATAAGCAGCAGTGACATTGCGTACAGAGATTTTGATATCAAGGGCGACCGCATGGTATATACCTGTGAATTTGCAGGTGAACGCCATATAGCCGTTCTCGATATAGATACTCCGTACAGCAGAACGTACACAGAGGGAAGAACGGTGGATAGCCGTCCTGTTTGGAGCAAAACATCGGATGCAGTATATTTCGTTTCATCAGGATTATTACTTGATGACGGACAGGATGAGCCAAGAGGGGATAATAGGAGCTTTGCGCAGGCAACCGCGGAAATGCTCACAAACACAGGCGACCCTGATGCTTGTGAAAGATCGCCAGAGGTGATATGCCGCCTTGATTTTGAAAGCGGAAGTATAAGCGAGATACTTGCAGATGAAAAATACGATTTTACAAGTCCTCAGGCAACAGAAAAGGGTGAGCTTTATTATATAAAAAGACCTCATAAGACGGAAAGCGCGTCATCGTTTTTAGGATGTCTTTGTGATATAGTGCTTTTTCCGTTCAGAATGCTCAGTGCGTTGTTTGGCTTTTTCAATCTTTTTTCTGCAAAATATTCGGGCAAGACGCTTTCAAAAAGCGGCAATGCCAAGCATAAAAACGAACAGCAAACAGTTATCGACGGCAATTTGATAAATGCAAAAAAGGAGCTTGAGCAAAACAGAAAAAGCGGAGACAGATCACCGGGCTTTATTCCGAAAACGTGGGAGCTGAGATGCATCAGCCCAAGCGGTGAGGATAGTCTTGTGCGTAAGGGCGTGTGTGCGTACAGAGTGAACAGCGACGGAAGCATACTTGTATCAAACGGTTCTTATGTTATAGAAATAGATGAAAACGGGAAAGAAAAGGATGTACATAAAGCACATCGCGTAACATTTATTAGATAGATAAATATCCCTCACAGGTAGCTGCGAGGGATATTTTGGTTTATATTAGCCTATCAAATAGTTCCTGTTACGGTAAGCGTAGCAGTTCCGGGATCTATTGTTATTGCTCCCGTTGTTGTATCTCGTGTATAAGTTGCCGCAGGCACAGTTATCACAGAGGGCAGAGTGGTAAATACGCCGCTTGCAGCATTGTAGGTGTATTGGGTGTTTTCTGTAAGCGGTACGCCGTCAAGCGACACGGCAATGTTCTGTAATACCGGATCAAATGTGTCTGTAACAGATACATTATCGGTAACCGTCGCATCGGTGTTGCCGTAGTTCTGAATAATGAATGTGTAAGTCAAAGTGCCGTTTTCAGTAACCACCGCAGGGGAGATGTATTTGGTTATCGTAAGCTCGGGGGCGTTTTGAGGAAATACGGTTTCCTCTGCGGTTATGGCAGTGGGAATACCGACACCGCTTACGGTTGCGGTATTCACGATGCTGTCTGTGGCTGACAGGGGTGAAAACCGGTTTGTCTGAGTCTCGTAAATGAGGATCATATTACTGTTTGCAGGGATAGTTATACCGCTGAAAACAACGGGAGGACCCGCAATTACCGCAGGGGCGGCCTGCAATACTCCGTTGATATACAGCCTTACAGAGCCGTCAGTATATGTGAGCGGATACAGTGTTTCTCCATTGTACTCATAAGCCCCGAGGTCGTCGCTTATGCTGATTCCCGTCACAGAGCTTGTGCCCGAATTCACCGCGCTTATAACATATGTTATACTGTCATCGGTGCTGTAGCTTGTAACTACGGCAGTCTTTGCGGCCGAAAGAACCTCGAGTATTTCTCCCGTCACAATATTTGAATTCACGACGGTGTTGTTATATGAAAGCTGCGCTTGGTTTGTAAATTGCGCCATAAAATTCTCCTTGTGTGTATTGGGAATGTGTTCCCAATGCTATTATATGTGCATATAATGGCTTGTGTGACCTTGGGTAATTTCCGTGGTTTTATACTTTAAAGTTAAAATATTATATATAATTAAGCGGTTTAACTATCGTTTTAAACAATTTTAGCAAAAATTCAAAAATAGCGTATTGACAAAAACTTTTTTCAATGGTATAATAGCCATCGTAAGTAGATGGCGTATTATGGTCGTGCTATGTGCTTAATAAAAAAGCCATGGTGAATATCAGCGCCGCATATTTTCACATTTATTAAAATTTTTTTGGAGGCTTTAATAATGAGAAAAATTCTTTCCCTTATTGTTGTTGCTACGATGCTCGTAAGCGTTTTGGCAATACAGAGCAATGCCGCTATGAACATCGGCTTTGTTCCCGTACTTTACGCAGATGCAGATACTATCACCATCGACGGTACAGTTGGTGCTGCTGAATGGGATGAAACAAACAGCTTGAACCTTAAAGTTGGTGACAATATGAAGGGCTGGTCCGGCGATTTCGACGGTGAGATCCAGTTCTTCTACTCCTGGGGCGATGACGGTCTTTACCTTGCAGCAAAGATTATCGACTCCACATTTATGCCCTCTGAGCTTGATCCAAACACTGACGACGGCTGGACAGTAACAGGGCGCAGAGACCATTTCCAGCTCGCTTTCAACCCTATGGGTCTTATCTATGATAGCGCTCCCGGCTTGTTCTTCTCCTTTATTCCCGTATTCAGCACAGCTGACGGCGAAACTGCTGAAACTGTTGCAGCAGGTAAGGTAACATGCTACAAGCACAACTGGAAAACATATGAAGACGATGCGGTAGCTGTTATTGACGCAACCTATCAGGGCGCATTCGTAAGAACTGCTGACGGTTGGAATATGGAAGCTGTTCTTCCCTGGAACGTTATAGCTTCTACAGAAAGAGTTTGGGATATCGTTGATATAAACACAGAATATGCTTTCCTTGCTGATCTTAATCCCAAGAACGAAGACAGAACACTTGCATTTACAGAGGCTATGATCGCTTACGTTGATGTTATTTCCGCAGACGGCAGCCTTACAACAGCAAGAACTGGTCCTACTGCAGAGATCGCTGCAGACGATGGAGCTTGGAACGTAGATACTTACGATATCGTTCTTAAGTTCTTCCAGAAGGGTGAAGATCCCACAGCAGAAGGCGCAGATAAGGTTACATACCGCACAATAGACGATCTTAAGACTCTTTATCCCGATGCTTTCGTGGAAGAGGAAGAAGAAACTGAAGGTGAAACACAGGCTCCTGATGATGAAGAAGATGACGAAACAGACGCAGCAACAGATCCTTCATCCAAGGCACCTGCTACAAACGGTAACGGCAACGACAAGACAGATGATAATAAGGGTGGTATGCCCGTATGGCTCATCGTTGTTATCGCAGTTGCAGTAGTTGCAGTAGTTGCAGTTGTTGTAGTTGTTATAAAGAAAAAGAAATAATCTGATATCTTTATAGTCAATCGAATATAAATGTGAAAAGAAGCGCCCCTTGTACCTCGGTACAAGGGGCGTGCTTAATTTTCGCTTTTTATATCGTTTTTATTGGCGCTTTTTTTGTTTTCGATTGTCGGAGCCTTCATATAAAGCTCTGCAAAGGCGTTGTTTGAAAATGCACGTACTGCATATTTCAAAGCAAGCACGCAATCCTTTTCATCATCACTCGGCGGTGTTATGACCTGACGGTTTATAAGGCAACCGAAGCAGCTATCAAGCTCAGAGCGGAATATGCAGTAGCATTCATAAACTGATAGCTCTTTTGCAAACTCGTCAAACAAGCCCTTGATCTGAGCCATTGTCAGAACACGCTTTAAAACGCATATCATAAGAAAGCCCGCAATATGCTCCTTACCGTACCGTTTTTTATCGGGCGGCGGAACTATTTTTTGCTTTACGTAGTTGTTGAGCATTGATGATGTGACGATGCTTTCGTCCGAATCGGAAAAAATACCGAAATATTTGTCCGTCAGTATAAGCACCTGATCCATATACAGATCGATATCAGGTAAAGACTCCCACTCCGGAGTTTTGAAATTTTTAAGATCCTGCAATTCCATTATAAAGCCTCCATTTCTGACCTACGTTCAGTATATCACATTTCAAATATTATGTCAAGTTTTATTTTTTCTCTTGACAAGTTATCGTAAATATGATAATATAGTATCAAAAACCAGATGTTATAATTTTTATAACTTTGAGTTAGGTATCTGAATGCGAGGCTTTGTATGAATATCAATATTAACGTTTATGGAGATTCCGTTTTAAAGGGAGTAGTTTACGATGAAAAGCAGAATAAATATGCATTTACTCATAATCCAAATTTGAGCGAGGCACTCTTTCGCTGCGGTATGTCGCTGAATAACCGATCACGCTTTGGTTATACCACAAAAAAGGCAAGGGAGTTAATTGATTTTGACATAAAGAAGGGCTTGAATTGCGATATAGCCATTATCGAATACGGCGGAAACGATTGCAATTTCAACTGGGCGCAGGTATCTGATAACCCTTATGCCGAGCATTTCCCCGTCGTTCCTCTTGATGAGTTTGTTGAATCAATGCGTGCGTTCGTTATGCAATTTCAAAATGCAAGCGTGAGTCCTGTATTGGTAACACTTCCGCCGATCAATGCGCAGCGTTATCTTGATTTTATTGTCAAGGACGGCTTGTCAAAAGAAAATATCCTTTTGTGGCTTGGAGACTGTGAATGTATTTATCGTTGGCAGGAGATGTATTCTCTCGCTGTTACAAAGCTCGCATATGAGCTTCGTATACCGCTTTGCGATCTGAGAAGCGAGTTTTTATCTGACCGCAGGTATCTTCGACTTATGTGCAATGACGGTATTCATCCCGACATCGAAGGACAGAACATAATTATCAGTGCGTTTGAGCGTTTTTTCTCAAAGCAGTTATAATTTACAATACCGTACTTGATTTTTCTGCGTTGAATGTGGTACGATCACAAAAATATTATTTGTGCAGGGTGTTATGAACGAAGAAAAGAACTACAGTAATAATACCGAAAGGGAAAATTTACGCAGATTGATAGTTAAAAAGCAAAGTGTTGATGAGCGTATGTATGCTGTTATACGTGAGCTTATACGTCCGATCGCAGCTATCGACGGAATTACGGCTGACGAGGCAACGAGTTTGTTTTTTAGTACTCTTGAGCTTTTGCCCACAGAGGAAGCAGACTACCCTATATACGAAAAAAACAACTCTGTTACAGAGCGTACCGTTCGTCTGACCGCTTGTGTGTGCTTTGATGAGCTTACGGGTAAAAAAAGAAAAATTTCAGATTATTTCCGCACGAATATTCAAGAGGCGGGGAATGGTATCATAGCTTATTCTAAAAACACTTTATCCGACAGAGCGTATAAGGTCTTTGCAAAGCACGTAACATCGGCAAGAGTTTTATATCCGTCCGATTTTACGGCGGTGTGTGAGGCTGTATATTACGAAAAAGCCGAATATTGTATACTCCCGCTTGAAAACTCAACAGACGGTCGGTTGAGCGGATTTTATAATCTTATTTCAAAGTATGAGCTTTTTGTGTGTATGTGTACCGACATATATAATGCAGAAGGAGACGGCTACACTCGCTTTGCCTTATGTAAGAAAGAGCATTTTCCAATCATACCGCATAAAAAGGATACTCATATGTACGGCGAGTTTATGATAACTCCGAATGATAACAATTCTGTTTGCGACATTCTGTTTGGCGTTGATTATCTCGGCGCAAGGGTAGTAAAAGCAGATTGTGTTCCTGCCTTCGGTGACAGTGAATACTGTATGTACGTAACACTTGACTGCAATGAAAGCGAGCTTTTCAGAGTAATTATGTATTTTTCGATCGAGCAGATACGGTATTTGCCCGTCGGTGTATATTCAATAGTTTGATAAAACCCGAACAATTAAAAAATCGGCAGAAAGGCATGTTGTCATAAGGATATCTTGAATGTCCGATGCAAACAGCCGATTGATGAGTGCAAAAGAATACGGCAGTATAGCATACAGCTATACTGCCGTATTCTTTTTATACCTATGAGAACAAAAACTCTTATCACCTTTTACAATACACAATCATACAATATACGGCAGTACTTTGCAATTTGCGATATTTGTGTTATAATATAAACATCACAAAATCGTTATCGGAAAAAGAGGTTTTGATACCTTTCTAATAATCTCAATGAGATAAAAAATCGAATTGATGGAATGATTAAAAAAATAGAGCCAAATGCAAACACAGAAATATTATCTGCAGTAAATGAACTGTGTTCTACTGTTTATCAAGGCGATTCATTTGACGATGAGAAATACAATGAAATGATTTCTTGCGTGCAATCTGCAATTATTTGATAAAGGGTGTTCAAAGATACAGCAATTCTGCAGATATACTATTAAATATTGTGACTCTGACAATAAAAGAAATTACAATTCAGTTGGTTTTTAGATAGCTAACATTTACAAAAAGCGGCAAGGGGGTTAGTCCTTGCCGCTTTTCAAGTATTATTTACCTGCCATTTCAATTTGCCACAGTTCGTCAATGCTTTTTTGGTTGTCGGGATACCAAAACACAGACGTTTTACGATACGTGTTGTGAATGGGTTGGCCGTTTTCGTCCAGTTCAACCATAATCTTATTCCATCTTACAATTTTGTATGTCAGAGCATTGTAATCACGTGTACCGCCATCATCGTATGAGCCTTGAGGAATAGGTAAGAACAGAACGGCAGCCAACACAACTATGCTAATTATAGGAATTAGAATTTTCTTTTTCATCCTTGTTCACTATCCTCCCTGTTTGTTTTGCCGATTCTTTCAAGCAATCTATAGGAAATGCTCTGGCCGTTCTTTCTTGCAAACGACAGCGACATTACAAGACCGAAGACAAATAAGCCTAAGAGAAACAGCCAGCCCATACCGCCATCATCACCTAAGTCGTTGTTAACCAGGAGAAAGGCAGATCTTAGATCACCGGAGCGTTTCATTTGATTAAAAAGCATTCCGACGTACAAGAACAGAGGTATTTCCGCTGCAGCAATGGGATCAACGTACCACTTGAATAAGCTAAAACGCATAAGGATAGCTACAAGCACCGGAGTCATTACGAAAAGCACGCCATATGTCACTGCCATCACAGAACCAAGGTTATCGGCTTTTCCTGTCAGATCCAACATCAGGGATGCTGCATAGAAGAATGCCATATAAACAACTATGGTCAATACGTAATATAGAAAGTGAAAAATGACGTGCTTGTTTTTCATGGCTTACTCGCTCCTTACGGATTAATGGTAATTTCGGCTTTGGTATAGTCTGCTTCTATATACACCCAATAGGTGAAATTCGGCCAACCGCCGAAGGTCAGGTCTACTGTTGTAGGTTCTCCCTTCTTCAGTTGCACAGTCCTATAGTCGCCGGCGGCAAGGTTATCATCACTCTGCTGGCAATGAAGCTTGATATTTACTTCTTGGTCTACGGACGAAATCAGTTCAACTGTAATTGTGTTATTAGGATCATATCCGCTTTCAATTTGGATTTTCTTAATGCTCAACTGAACAGTTGAACCCGATTTGAAAACGCTCTCCAGATCGACCGTGTAGTCGCCCTTATTGTACGTTCCCTTGTAATAATCGTAGGGAGCATAGTGCCAAGCGTTATTGACATTTGTTTTGAATGCGTCGGTAATTTCAAGAACCTTACCTTCACCAAAGTGCGTTTCGACAAGGCAGATTTGAGATAAATCGGGTGTTAAGCGATATATTTTATTACCGCTTTCGATCCACATAGTTCCGCGTTCTGCCGCATACTGACCGCCGCCAATTTCAAAGACCTCGTCGGAAACCTTCGGAACTGTTTCTCCGGTTTCCTTCATTGCTTTCAGTGCGTCAACGATATTGTATGCCACATCACAAGCACCGACTGTCTTGGTAGAGATACCCCAACCATCCCAAGTGTATTGGAAAAGTTCTACTTCCACCTCGTATCCGGAATGGGTGGGTTCTTCGTTCAACTGCGAAATCAGAGATTCAATATTTTCTTTTTCTGCACCTGTCAATTTACGAGAACGATTGTTTCCAATGTCAGTAAGTGTCCCACAGTCGCAATATCCGACATTTACAGAACCGGAGAATCTGCAAATCCAATCGCATTCGGGGATATCAGAAATCCATTCATTATCGCTATCAAGAATATTTAAGATAATCTGCTTTTCGGCATTGTTGAGAATCCTTTGGGAGAGAACATCACCCGACGAATAAGTGATATTCACAGGCTCATTGTCTTCTCCTACAACCAAGCAGAACACATCTTCATAACGGTAAGAATTCTGCGGAGCATCGGGATCACAGTTTCCACTGAGCAGAACGTTAAATGCCACATAGTACGTGCCATTTTCAAGATTGGAAAGAGCATCAAATGTGGTTTCAGATTTAGTATATCCGTCTTCGTTAGGTGTAAGCAAATATACTTTTTCAACGTGACCGTTCACTTGAACAAAATACGACACCTTCTCACTCAAAACCAATTTCGGAATATCTGTTGCTGAAAATGTGGTTTTTCCGCTTACCAAATCAATAACATCATATTTATCAACGATAGATTCAGAAAACGTTCCGTTTCCGTTATCAATCTTTGACCAAGTCATACAACCAAAAGGATAAATTGTGTCGTTGCCTGACTTGATCTGAATGTGACTGACAAGATACTCATTGCCTTGCGAGCTGTTGTCTCCGGCAGTCGAAGAACACAGTTCTTGCAATAACGGATGAAAACGACTCGCTTCTTCGTAATCCATTTTATACCACGGCCTGTCATCTGTACGAACAAACATATTTCCGAAATGGTAGATGGTAGATGATGTTCCATCACCGTACTCAACCGCAATCACCCAAGTCATACCTAAATATTCATCAGGATTTTCCTCGAAATCGGAAATCAAATGCAAATTCGAGAAATAGTCAACGATTGCATTAACGTCGTCTCCGGTCAATGAATATTCATATCCACTTGGTAATGATGTAACTGTAATGTTGTTTATCGTTTTTTCTCGTATCAGACTGTTTTGGGTAGTATTCGAGTTTGGGGAATCCTTCAGGATTTCGGAATCATTGTCATCCTGTGATGCCATACAGCCCGTCAGAGCTGCAAGTAGCATAACAAGGGTTAACGTTACAGCAAGTATTCGTTTCATTTGGGTGCCTCTTTTCTGAGTGCCTGAAAGAATTTGCTAATGGCTTATTCTTCTTTGAGTTCCAAGAAGCAACTACCACCCTGATATTCAGTCAGGACAAATTCCATTTCATGCTCAAAACCGTAGTTCGGAACGGCTTTGGATAGTACTTTATCGAAGACATATACCCTGTCTTTACGGTAATGGAAATAATACGTATAGACACCGTCTGCGGTTTTAAATGCAAACACAAGCTTGTCGGATTCTTTTACGTAACTGCCCTCGGCAATTACACCCCCATCAGGATGCGTCAAAGTAGCAAAATCGGAGTTTGCATCAAATTTCAGATAAGGCCATTGTTCTTTCTCAATATCCGGCTCTGTTTTGTCATTTGTGGGAGGCTCAGGATTGGGCTCGGTCGATACGCCCGGATGGATCATTTCAAACAAAAGTCCATCAACGAAATCAAAACCTCCGCTTGCAGGCTTCGAATTCTCAGCAGAATACACATAGCCCTTCTCGTGCTTATAAAACACGTAACTGTAGTTTTCAAAATATATTTTCAGCACATCGTCATGTTCATCAAACGTACCGATCATAGCAAAGGAAGTAAACTTAGATTGGCCCATTGCAACTCGTCCATTTTCGTAATTCAGAGAGAATCCAGGTTGCAGCGATGCATCCAAAGAAGTTGCCTGATAGATATACTCTCTGTGAGGCATCATGTTCTCCAACTCTGCGGTAGGATAAATCTGCTGTGCAGGATCATTTTTCGGACCGGCAATATAGAACTTATACTCCATAGGCCGTCTGACGGTATTTAAAATGCTGGTACACAGCACCGCAGAATTGAGGTACGGATAATGCTCATAATCAATGATAGCATCACTTTCCCACATTTTCTTCCACTGAAGCAAGGTCTTATATTCGCCACACAGCTTTTCTTCATTATCGATACCGCTGAACGTTGCGCCGTCAATGGCAAGCATCTGATAATGCTCCACGGGAACCGAGCAGCTGATTGGTGAAGTATCATATCGTCGTCCAAAAATCAGATCTTGTCCGCTATGATCATGATGAATTACCGTTTCAAACCCGGCATCGTGCATATAGATGCGGTAATAAATGATTTCATAGATGTCGGTCAGCATCTTATTGTATGTGGTTTCTGCTTCACTGTACGTATCGTAAGCACTTGCACCCTTGTATCCGGTCTTGATTACACGGGCATTGCCTGATTGATTCGTTAACAACGGAATCACATGATCCCGATTAGCGTTAGTTAAAATGATTTCATCATAGGTAAAATACAGGTTGATAGAGTCGTTGACGAGAAAGAGTATTTCTTCATAAGTCAAAGGGTTGCGCTTATCGCTCTCTCGAACTTCCTTCAATTCTGCATATTGCTCTTCGGAGAAAACGGTGACCGCAGTTCCGTTTTTATGCAGATATTCACCGAATTGTCCATGCAGAGGTATCTGCGCCTGCGGTGCATCCTCGACAATGTTGCCACCGGAGCTGTCGTTGTTCTCTTTTTGACCGTTCAGATCGTAAGGCTTCATTTCTCCGTTATCAGCGGCAATGGCGTACATACATCCGGCAAGGATAATGGAGGATAAAAGGAGCAACGATATTACGATCGTGAAAAACTTTACGTTTCGTTTCATGATACATACCATCCTTTCATGATTTGGAAGTACTTTCCCATCCTGCGACTATATTGTACCGAATGCATATCGCCAACTTATCTACGACTTATTGCCAACTTGTAAAAGTGACAAATATTTTTGTGCCCTTTCCGACTTCGGATTCGAAGCGCATCTCTGCACCGTGGGTGTGGACGATCTGTTTGCAGAGAGCAAGTCCAAGTCCTGCACCGCCTTCGGCACGGGAACGGGATTTATCGGTACGGTAGAAGGGTTCCGTTATGTGAAGTAGCTGTTCTTTGGTCATGCCCTTGCCGTTATCTTCAATGATTGCCTGACCTTCGGTGCAAGAAACTTTCACCTTGCCACCGGCAGAGCAAGCCTTTATTGCGTTTTCCGTGAGGTTATAGAAAAGCATTGAGAGGAGTGTTTCATTGCCTTTGACGGTTACGGGGACGGTGTCGCAGGTGATCTCTACCTCTGCTTTCTCAGCTCTCATTTGGAGCTTTTCTGAAACATCGGTAAGAACGGCATCAAGATGGGTATCTGCCATCTCGATCTCATTCTCACGGATGAAAGCACCGTCAAGGAGGATTTCGGAAATTTTTTGCATACGCTCGGATTCGGACATGATATACTTCGCTGCAATCAGTCTGCGCTCTTCTGTGGTGTTTGCCTTTTCTATATATTCTGCATATCCGTGAATACTTGTAAGAGGTGTACGAAGCTCATGAGCCATATTATCCACGAGCATCTGCTTTCTCTCGGCCTCGATCATCTTGGCTTCGGCTTCACGCTCCAACGCTGCCATTTGCTCATTGATCTTGGCGAGCATTGCGTTAAAGCTCTTTGCGAGAAGTGTAAATTCGTCGTTACCTTTTTCTTCGACGGTAACGGAAAAATCACCAGCTTCAATAATCTCGGTAGTCTTACGGAGTTTTTCCAACGGACCGGAGAGCTTTTTCAGAATAAAGTACAAACAGACTGCAAGGAGAAGCGAAACACCGATTGCCGTAAATGCATAGGTCATCATCAATGCTTGGAACTCGGAATCAAGAGATTCCACGTTCTTTGCGAAGATCATTTCGTACTTGCCGTCGCAGATTTCGGAGGAGATCACGATGTGGCGCTTGCCGTCAAAATCTGTATGGAGCAATGCGTTTTTCTCAATGTCATATTCGTTGGTAAAGTTAGAATATATAACCTCTCCGTTTTCCTCAAATGCAAGGTACAAGCCTTTGTTTGCGTAATAAGTTCCAAAGGACTGCATCAGAAGCGAAGGGCTGCTGTAAGAGTTGGATTCGGTCATATCCTTGTAATCTCGTTCGAAGGACATCGCCACGTAGTATTGCTCTGCGGCGACGGCAGTTTCGGTCGCTTCAACGTTCTTTTGATATGTATAAACCGTAAGCGAGAGAATACCAACGTTCAAGCAGATCAGAAACAGCACAAGGGTAAATATGTAGGTCTTTTGCCAAAATCTCATTTTCATATCTCAAACCTATAACCCGTCTTGTACACCGTTTGGATCCGATCCGATACGCCGAGCTTTTGGCGAAGTCTCTGAATGTGGACGTCAACGGTACGGGTATCTCCTTCATAGTCAAATTCCCATACGAGGTGTAAGAGCTTTTCACGGGAGAGTGCGAGGTTGCGATTGTTGACCAGCACCTCGAGCAGATCGAACTCACGGGGCTTGAGGGGGATTTCTTCGCCGTTCTTATACACACGTCGGTTATCGAACTCGATGCGGATATCATCAAACTCAAAGTGATTGGTATCAGCCTTGGTTCTGCGGAGAACCGCTTTCACGCGTTCAACAAGCTCAATAATGTCAAATGGCTTTGTAATATAGTCATCGGCTCCGAGACGAAGGCCTTTGATCTTATCTGCCGACGTTGATTTTGCGGTAACGAAAATAACCGGTGTGCCCTGTATGTATTCCATGATCTCAAATCCCGAATATTTGGGGAGCATTACGTCAAGGATGATAAGATCGTATTTGAGCTTCAGCGCCTCGGTCAGCCCCGATTCACCGTCAAATACCTGGCTGCACTCATGTCCGACCAGCTCAAGATTGAATTTTACAAGATCGTTGATCGCTTTTTCGTCCTCAACAATGAGTATTTTAGCCATGATTCCACCCCTTTTTATGCGTTATTCCGGGATACACCAATCCCATTTTAATTATATTATAACATATTGATGTTGCCAAGTTGTATCCAAAAACAAGAATTTCGAAAAAATTCAATATATCGGTGCTTTCATCACCTATTATCTCTGGACTTCCGTCCCTTTCTGTGATATTGTGTGTGCTACCAAAGAATGAGGTAGTACATATGGTACGGAAGAAAAAAAGTTAATAGCAAAAAATCAAAACAAAGCGGTTCTAAATCGGGATTTCCCGAGGCAGAGCCGCTCTCTCTTTATGAAAGAGGTGCGAAATGAACATCATTGAAGAATTATGGCAGCCCATGTGAGAGGGACTTCAATAAAGGCAGTACATATTCGGAGCTACTCGGATATATCGTCAGGCACGAAAAAGACCTGCAAAAGCGGATGAACGACGATGAGAAAGAGATCTTCGAGAAATTCACCGAATGCACCAACGAAATGTACGGTATCGCAGAGCGCGTGGCGTTCGTAAGAGGCTTTACGCTCGGTGCCAGGATCATCATCGAAATAATGAATACGGAAATCGAATAACAGAGGAATTACATATATGAAAAGATTAATCACCATCATCCTCGCACTAATTATAATGTTCTTTAGCGCATCGCGAAAGGATGCAGATCAACCGCACGTGACTGCCGAAAAAACGCCACAGACGGCGATAACGGTGCAGGTGGAGCAAGTACCCGAAACAAGCGAAACAACCGAAGTAACGGCGTTTGTGGGCGAAGCAAGCGAAACGGGAACCGCCGTTGAAATCAAGGAAACAACGGTAAACGAAAGCAAAGTTGTGACCGAAGAACACGAGGTGTTCAATGAAGAAAAAACACCGACGGTGCAAGAAAACGTGACAGATCAATGTACCGAAATCACCGAAGATACGGTTACGACAGAATCGAAAGAAGAAACCATCGAATGCATCGACAAGGGAGATCAATGCCTTGCAGAATACAAACCTCAGATCGGTGGTCAGCCGAATCCCTTCGAGAACGATACACCCACCGAGATCAATGACCGACCGGTAGAAGACTACATTGGTGAAGGTGAAGATCGCCCCGGCGAGGGGATCCACTTCTGACACCTATACAAAACAAGGGCTGAACATATACAACCGTTCAGCCCATATTTTTTTGTGTCTTATTGATCATAGCATACGCATCGTGCCATATTTTCAGTTCGCTATCCTTGTATGCGCTTCTCAAATTCTTCACAGCACCCTTGATCGCCTTCCTCACGCCATCGACCGTCAGCATCAGGTCAAGTCCCATCTCATCAAGCGTTTTCTTCTCCATTCCATAAACACTGTAATAATGACCGAGCAGATATATATCGTGTGTGCTGAGAGAATCAAAGAGGATCCTTAGTAGCTCAAGGTGTATCTTATGGTAAATGATTCGATCAGGCGATGTCGTCGGATCGTCCGCAAGAGTCATAAACTCAAAGGGATCGTAATCGCTGTCTTCCTCAAGCCGTTCATCCGGGACGAAATCGTATACAGAAAGAAAATGCGTGTTGTAACGGATGAGCTCTGCCGTTATGTTTTTAGAAATCCCAAGCTGTGCAGCGATATCCTCAACAGCGTATCCTTCCGCATACAACGCCTGTGCTTTACGTAGCGCTTCCGATTGATCCTTGGTAAGTGAAATGTTCCCCGTGTTCTGTTCCAAATAACGATAGAGTGCTCCCTTGATGTGCGGATAAATGTACGTTGAGAATTTGCCCTTTGTTTCGTCGTAATCCCGTTCCCGAATCTTTTGGAACATAGCAAGTGCGCCCTCACCGAGAAGATCGTCAAGAAGCATTCGGGAATATTCGGTATAACCGTATCCGTCATTTTCATATCGAATACAGTGAAAAGCGGCGGCAGCATCCTTGGCGATGGCTATGATCAGTCCAATGTTTTGCTCATATAATTTCTTAAGCACATTCTCGTCGTTCTCGTTTTCAAGATAACGACGCATCAATTCTTCGTTTGTCATAAGAATACTCCGCCTCCTTTCCGTTTTAATTCTATCACGGGGTATGTCCCATATTCTGTACTATTGATGTTTCGGTCTTCCTCGCGGTGCGGTTACTCGTTCTACATTACATAGAGCATACAGCGTTTGTGATGACAGCCTTTCCTCAAGAATCTCGCTTGTTATCTCCGAATGAGTGATCGCTTCAAAGTACAGATCCTGCGCTTTGCTTCTCAGCCGTGTACGTTCCTCATCCGAAATAATACCTCGGTAATGATCCTTATCAATTCTCTGTAAGCAGCGTCGAAGCACCTGTGCCTTGGGATTGTCTGCGATCCGTTCCTTGATCCCGTTCTTACGGTAGCCGAGCTGTGCGCAGGTGTACTTTGGATTGTCGGGAGAAGGCTTGTCACAATACTTGGTGTGGTATGCTTTTTTCAGAAGAAAGAACCGACCGCAGTATTCACAGCGCCGAATGATGTATCCTGCTTCCAGCGCCTTGTAAAAATCCATCTTCAAAAGTGCTTGCAGGGATTCCACATCATAGTATTCATAGATTTTGTATTCATCTGAGCCCGGGAAGGTTTCCCTCGAGATATACCGAACCGTAACGTCATCCGCATTGGTAAAGAGCCCCGTACCGTCGATTGGATTCGCAATATACTTCAATGCCCTTGGTGAAAAGAGAAAATCGTTCAGCGCGGTGGCATAGTTTTCCGCATTCAGCGTTTTCAAAGCATCCAGACGATGCGTGATAAAATACCGTATCGTCTGATTGAAGGATGCAAGATCATACAGTAAGCGTTCATAGCTTGAAAAGAAAGAACGGTATATACGAAGATGACTTTCCTCTATGGACTCTCCTTCCGCAGCTATGGTGTTATACATCATTTCGCTTTCTTCTCCAAGCACGCGGAAGATAAACGTATCACATAAAGCATTGCGAAGATCATAGTATAATTGATTTGCTTCCTTCAAAGCAGAGGTGTCACGAGTCGTTTCGTATTCCTCTGCTTTTTCTTTTGCGCGACATAGCTTGTCCTTCAGCTGATGATACACCTCGGGTGTAATGTTAAGAACCGATGCCGTGATCTCCCCGAGGGTAAATCTATAATTCTCAAATTCTATATTTTTATTACCAATGCAAAAACGTATCTTCGTAAACATCATACACCGCCCTTATTATTTGTCCGTCGACAAAAACATATTGTCCCGGACAATTATTAGTATAGCATATTTTCCTCCACAATACAAGTAGAAGGCAAGACATAAGGGTGAAACTTTTGTGAATTGCCTTACTTTTATTTACGGAGGTCTTTTTATATGACGAAAGACAAAAACAAACTTGCCGTTATAGACGGTGAAACACTTATGGACATGAGACTTGTACCGAACAAGTTCTGTGTCGACACATTGCTTCCTCAAGGAATCTGTATTCTCGGCGGTGCACCGAAGATCGGAAAATCGTG
>JAZPYO010000045.1:0-1822 GCA_045544195.1 Eubacteriales bacterium | reverse complement strand
AAACTATCAGGAAAAGGCTCTAATACGATGGGAATTGTTAAAAAGAACAAGAAACTGCCGTATACAATAGCGCTTAATAACCACAGCTTGATTTTCGCCGTCCTCTTACGTATGAAAGGAAATATCAGCGAGAAGGCAATGACACCTATCAATATTGAATCAATAACAGAAATGTTTAGCGTAGTGCTAATGACTGAATTGATCAAAAAATGCATTATGCTGTCTCCTTTGAGCTTTCTATTGTTAAAGACTTTAGCGCCTTCTTGAATTGAATGGCGAAAAGGATAGCGGTAAAGGTTACGGCGATCACGTCGGCAACAGGCTCTGCCGTATAAACGCCCATCGTTTTATCTGCAATCAGGTGTGGCATAATGTAAATCAGCGGCAAGAGTAAAACGAACTTGCGAACGATAGCAACGATAATGGAACAAGGTGCATTGCCGATAGAAACAAAGGTCATCTGGCAAGCAATCTGAATGCCGAAAATGCACATCACACCGCAATAAATTCGAAGTGCCTTGGCGGTGAATTCAATGAGTGCTGTATCGGGTGTAAATATCCCTGCAAACATTTGCGGCAACAGCATAATGGCTCCCCAAATGATAAAGGAGTAAGTAAGGCAGGTTATAAGCAAAAGCTTATAGGTTTTCTTTACACGCTCGGCGTTTTTAGCGCCATAGTTGTAGCTCAAAATCGGCTGTGCACCCTGTGCAATGCCTTGCATCGGTAGCATAGCGAACTGCATAACGCTTGTGAGTATGGTCATCGCACCGACGGCAATATCGCCGCCGTATTTAAGCAGCGAAGAATTGAAGCAGACCGAAATGACACTTTCACTGCTTTGCATAATAAAGGTTGCCGTTCCCAGTGCAATGCAAGGGAAAACAAGCTTTCCGTCTATGCGGAAATTATGTCTTTTGAGTTTAAGATAGGTTTTCTTACTGCAAAGGAATGTAAGTACCCAAACGCAAGAAATGGCTTGTGAAAGGATAGTAGCAAGTGCCGCGCCTTTTACACCCATATTAAACCCGAAAATAAATATCGGGTCGAGAATAATATTGCTGACAGCACCGATCAGCACCGTGATCATACTGATTTTGGTATAGCCCTGCGCGGTGATAAATGCGCCCATGCCAAGCGTTAACTGAACGAACACCGTTCCGATAGCATAAATATTCATATAATCAGTGGCGTAACCGATGGTGTTCTCGCTTGCACCGAACATCAGAAGTAAATCTTTGTTCCAAATCAGCAAAACGGCGGTTAGAACGGCAGAGATAATAAGCTGCAAGGAAAAACAACCGCCCATAATTTTTTCGGCGGAAGCATTGTCTTCCTTGCCCATACAGATAGATGCCTTCGGCGCACCGCCCGAAGCAATCAGCGCTGCGAACGCCGAGATGATCATAATGATCGGCATACATACGCCGACACCCGTAAGCGCAAGGCTTCCGTCCCCCGGCATATGGCCGATATAGATGCGATCAACAATGTTGTATAGCATATTGATAAGCTGAGCCACCACCGTTGGAACGGCTAATTTGAAAAGTAATTTGCCAATCGGTGCCGTACCGAGCATTTCTTTGTTATCGCTCATAATTTCACTCCATAAATAAAAAACTACAACTTAAATTATACGATATTTCAAATCACAATTCAAGATATCAAAAATCAATTAAATGGTTTTAATATCGCAACGGCGGCAACGGTGCTGCCGTTTTTCAAAGTGTCTTCACATACTGTGAATTACCGTATCGGTTTCAAGCAGCGGCCCCGTTTCACAATACATTACGCCGTTTTAAATGATTTTTGCTGCTAATCT
>JAZPYO010000044.1:0-2690 GCA_045544195.1 Eubacteriales bacterium | reverse complement strand
AAAAAGCGTCATAGCGCGTAATTTATTCTTGCACATAAAAAATACCTAATGCAGCGAACAGCACCGAAAGGTTTTGTTCGCTGCATTCCTTAGTTTTTTTGTAGAAATTATAAAAATTCAGTTGACAAAATATATATCGCGATATATACTGTATATAGATATACACCACGATATATACTATCTTAAATGATTAAGGAGAGATGATAATGGAAACTGCGAAAATTTTTGAGAACGGAAGAAGTCAAGCGGTAAGGCTGCCCAAGAAATACAGATTTACAACGGATGAGGTCGTTGTTCAGCGTTTGGGCGCGTCATTGATACTCACGCCAAAGGATAAACTGTGGGACAATTTCCTCAGCGGAATCAATGGATTTACAGAGGATTTCATGTCTGAGGGGAGGATCGAAACGCCTGCTGAGAGGGAAAGTTTATGAAAATGTTAGATACAAATATCTGTATTTACACGATAAAGCATAAGCCGATTGAGGTTTTAAACAGATTCAAACAGGAGATTTTTAACGGGCTTTGCATATCCGCCATCACTCTTGCGGAGTTGAAGCACGGGATTGAAAAAAGCGCAAATCCCGAAAAAAATGAGCTGGCATTAGCTCAACTTCTGACTGCCTTGACCGTGATTCCTTTCGATGATTTAGCGGCTGTCGAGTACGGGAAAATTTGCGCGTACCTTCAAAAACAGGGCACGCCGATCGGTACGATGGATATGCTAATAGCAGCTTCGGCGCGTTCCATGGGTATGACGTTGGTAACAAATAATACACGCGAATTTGAAAGGATTCCAAATCTTTCGTTGGAAAACTGGGTTGAAAACAACTGAAAAAATATTATAAAGTGGATATGGCGTCATAGAAATGTGACGCCTTTTCTTTTATGCCTTGACAAATCCGTAAAAAGGAATTATAATAAATATGTAGTCTGAATATATATTTTCTAATCGTAATGATTAGTTCGGTTTGGCGCCGGTAAAAGTATCGGTCGGGTTCGCCTTTAGTGAACGCCGACGGTTAATGACGCGGGATTGATTTCTGCGCCTGAAATCCGACTTGTTATTTGGATTTGTCGGGTAATGTTCCTCTCTTTGAGATGCTTAGAACAGAATGGTTCGGACAGGAGAAGTGCGTCCGGACGACAATTTAACAGGAGCCTATGCTTGGAATAGTTCGCACAAGGATAATGGTATCTTTGTGCGTTTTTTTATTTCAGAAAAGAGCGTAGGCTATTTTTTATGCCCTTAGCGATTTTTCGCTGAGGGTGTTTTACATAACAGGAATTCTCATAATGAGAAAACATTCGGCGGCGACGCCGAAATATTGTTTGAAAGAAAAGGAGAGAATGATGCCTAATTGGGTAAGAAACAGAATGACTGTCAAATTTGAGAAGGACACGTTTAAGGCGACCGGCAACGGAATGCAGATTCTCAACTTCATTATGAAGCCGTTATGCACGGAGGAATGCGTTTTTGATTTTGAGAAGCTCATTCCTATCCCTGATTCCTATTATGCGGATTATGATCCGAGCAAAACCTTGTATCCGTCAAGTGCATTATCGGAAAGAGCGCTTCAGGACTACTCCGATTATGTCGGTATGGGTAAAATGCCGGAGAATATGGATGCAGAGAGGCATAAAGCGATGTTTACTATCGGAAAGCAGTCGTATGACAATTATCAAAGGTATGGCGCGGCGAACTGGTATGACTGGTGCTTCAAATACTGGGGCACAAAGTGGGACGCGTGTCATGCTGAGAGAACTGAGCGAGAGGATTGTGTGGAAATCATTTTTGACACCGCATGGTCAACGCCGACAGGTATCTGGGAGCGATTATTCAAGTATTTTGATAATCTGCTCAAGGTCGGATATCCCGGAATAAACTGTACAATCGCTTACACTGACGAGGACGTCGGCAGCAATACCGGCGAAATCATTTACAGTGCAGGTAATATCAGCTTTACGGAGGATTCTACGTATAGCGATAGTATCGCAAGGTATATTGATGTCTGGTGTGCAGGTGATTGTCCGAGATTCTATCAGGATGAAAACGGAGATTATCACTACTATTGCGAGGAATACGGCGGTGACTGTGACAAGTGCCCTGCTAATTGCTGAAACGGAGGAACAATAATGCAATATCGACTGAAAATCTATCAGATCAATTCAGACAGGGATAAGAACCGCGTCATTTTTGCCGGTTCAGATTACCTGATGAAGAATGAGTCGGTTTTGAACATCGACGCTTCCATTTACGACGAAGTGTTCAGCGGTGAGCTGGAAACCAAGGAGCCGGAGAAGCTGTTTGCTCAGTTCAATCTGGAAAGACATCCGCTGCATCGCGGCCATTCCATGTCGGTATCCGACGTCATTGTGACCGAGGATGGCGCGTTTTTCTGTGATTCCGTCGGATTTAGGCAAATCCAATTCGATGAATCAAAAACGCAAAAGCAGGGCAATTTGCTTCGGATCGTTTATGTGGAACCGGGCAAGGCGGCGTATGAAGCGGAGATCGTCCATAATCTGCGCGGTATGCAGCAGGCTGACTGCGGCGGATTGATTGAGCAGATCCTCGTGGAAAAACACTGCGCCTATGTCGGCAACGATGAAGCAAAGATAATCGGAATGAAGGGCAACCGTCGATACGGAAAAGGCGGCGTCATTGCAGGACCTTTCTTTATCTGCGG
>JAZPYO010000043.1:0-32560 GCA_045544195.1 Eubacteriales bacterium | reverse complement strand
GTCGATATGTCAACTTCGTTGACTCGATATGCTTTCACTTCGTTCAAGCTCGATATATTGTCGCTTCGCGCCAATTCGATATGAGATAAATCCCTCGTTTGCGGAGCAAACATATCGAGCCGTAGGCATATCGAGTTGCGCTAGCAACATATCGAAAATCCCGTTAGGGATTTATCTCGATGCGTGATTTGTCCGTTAAGGACATCACGCATATTCGCAGGGGGCTTTTGTTTTATAAAACGAATATTAATAATTCTCGTTCTTTATTTCAAAATATGCTCTGGGATGCGCGCAAACGGGGCATACCTGGGGAGCTTCCTTACCAACATGGATATGTCCGCAGTTACGGCATTTCCAGATGACTACATCTTCCCTGATGAACACCTTTTCAGTCTTGAGATTATCAAGGAGCTTGCGATATCTTTCCTCGTGTTCCTTTTCAACCTTTGCAACACCCTCAAAAAGTGCTGCAATGTATTCAAAGCCTTCTTCCTTAGCTTCCTTTGCAAAATTTGCATACATGTCTACCCACTCGTAGTTTTCACCCTCAGCAGCGTCAAGAAGATTTGCCTCTGTTTTACCAACGCCGCCATTAAGGAGCTTATACCACATTTTTGCATGCTCCTTTTCATTATCAGCAGTTTCCGCAAAAATTGCTGCTATCTGCTCATAGCCTTCTTTTTTTGCAGCAGAAGCGAAATATGTGTATTTGTTTCTTGCCATACTTTCTCCTGCGAATGCAGCCTGAAGATTTGCCTCTGTTCTTGATCCCTTAAGTTCTTTCATTTTTCTACTCCTTGTTTATTATTTTGCACTATTTTATTTGTGCCAATATTTTCTGTCAAGTGAACGCATGGAAACCGCATGCGCCATATGATATTCGTTAATTACCTCGCTTTTATCTATATCAGCGATACTTCTTGCCACTCTTTGTATTCTGTCAAAGCCTCTTGCCGAAAGTCCCATTGTATCAAATGCCTTCTTTAACAACACCTTTGCATTGTCGGAAAGCGGACAGCATTGTCTTATTTGAGTCGGAGAAAGCTGCGAGTTTGAATGTATACCGAGAGCCTTATGACGCTCTTTTGCAAATTCCCTTGCCTGCTGCACCCGTTGACGAATAACCAGCGATGATTCTCCGCATCGGTCAGAGGAAAGCTCCTCATAATTGACCTCAGGCATCTCTACCTGAATATCCATTCTGTCAAGCAACGGCCCTGAAATTCTTGCAAGATATTTCTTTAAATCGCCGTCACTGCACGAGCATCTCTTTATTCTCGAGCCGAAATAACCGCATTTACACGGATTCATAGCGCAAACAAGCATAAATCTGCAAGGAAATGTTATTTTGCCGTTTACGCGCGTTATTGTGACCTCGCCATCCTCAAGCGGCTGACGGAGTATTTCAAGTGCGCTTCGTCCGAATTCGGGAAGCTCATCAAGAAATAAAACGCCGTTATTTGCAAGAGAAATCTCCCCCGGAGTCGGCACTCTTCCGCCACCTGACAATCCGACGCCTGACATAGTATGATGCGGCGAACGGAAGGGGCGTTGAGTAATGAGCGATACATTTGCAGGCAGCGTGCCGGCTATTGAATGTATCTTCGTCGTTTCAATAGCCTCGTCAAAGGACAGCGGCGGCAAAATGGTAGACAGACGCTTGGCAAGCATACTCTTACCGGAGCCCGGCGGACCTATCAAAAGAATATTGTGCGATCCTACTGCCGCTATTTCAAGAGCACTTTTTGCCTTTTCCTGACCTTTTACGTCGCAAAAATCAACTGACGATGTAAGGAAAGCCTGCTGAAATGCTTCTCTGTCAAACGTGGCGCGAGGTATTTTTTTATTGGTATTAAGATGAATTACAAGATCCTGTAAAGTTTTGACCGGATATATGTTGACACCGTCCACAACAGCAGCCTCGGAAGCATTATCACACGGAACGAATATCTCTGTTTTTCCGTTCGCCTTAGCGCAGGTGCAAAGCGAAAGAACACCTCTGACATGTCTGATCTCTCCCGAAAGCGAAAGCTCACCTAAAAAGCAGCAATTTTCAAGCTGCGCCATAGGAGTTATTATCTCACAAGCGGAAAGTATAGAAACTGCTATGGCAAGATCGTATGAAGAACCTTCCTTTTTCTTGTCAGCGGGAGCGAGATTGACCGTCAGCATATATGACGGAAACAGAAATCCGCTGTTTGTTACAGCCGCCTTTATACGCTCCTTTGACTCCTTGATAGAGGCATCGGGCAATCCGACGATCTCGAAACCCGGTATTGAATTTACGCAATTACACTCAACCGTTACAGGATATCCGTCAATACCGTTAAGACCTGCTGTATATACAACAGAAAGCATTAGTATGCTTTGCCCCAGTAAAGAAGCTTTGTCGCTTTTTTACCGCAGCAGATGCACTTGTCAGAGCAAGGCTCTTCATCAAACGGCATACAACGTGAGGAAACGTCTGCAAGCTCCTTCATTTTAAGCTCACACTCAAGATCGCCGCACCACATAGCACGGATAAATCCGGGCTTCGTTTTGGCAGTTTCAATGAATGCATCAAGCTCCGTTTCTGTATATGTCATTTCGGAACGGCGCTGTAGGGCATTGTTATACAAAGCAGATGTATACTTTTCAAATTCATCCATCAAAGCCTGCTCAAGATTGTCAAGATCGACAAATGTCTTTTCGCGGTTATCGCGGCGAACAAAAACGCACTGATTGTTTTCTATATCCTTAGGACCGATCTCAATTCTTACAGGAACACCCTTCATTTCATATTCGGCAAATTTCCATCCGGGAGAATTATCGCTGTCATCGAGCTTCACGCGTGCGATCTTTGAAAGCCTCTCCTGAAGCTCAGAAGCCTTTTCAAGAACGCCTTCCTTGTGTTGAGCAATAGGAACTATAACTGCCTGAATAGGAGCTATAGCAACAGGAAGAACAAGACCTGAATCATCTCCGTGTGCCATTATTATTGCCCCGATCATTCTCGTTGATACACCCCAAGACGTCTGATAGCAGGGTTTAAGCTGATTGTCCTTATCGAGATACTGAATGCCGAACGCCTTTGCAAAGTCGCATCCGAAATTATGCGACGTTCCACCCTGCAGCGCCTTACCGTCGTGCATCAAGGCTTCAACGGTATATGTAGCGGCAGCGCCTGCAAATTTTTCTTTATCCGTTTTCTTACCCTTGACAACAGGGATAGCAAGCTGCTTTTCATAGAAGTCGGCATAAATGTTGAGCATCTGAACAGTTTCCCTTTCAGCATCCTCAGCAGTAGCGTGCATCGTATGTCCCTCCTGCCACAAAAACTCTCTTGTACGAAGGAAGGGTCTTGTGGTTTTTTCCCATCTTACAACACTGCACCACTGATTATAGAGCTTCGGAAGGTCTCTGTATGATTTTATTATCTCTCTGTAATGGTCACAGAAAAGGACCTCAGAGGTAGGGCGAACACACATACGTTCCGTCAAGCGTTCGCTGCCGCCGTGCGTCACCCAGGCAACCTCGGGAGCAAAGCCTGCAATGTGATCCTTTTCCTGATTGAGCAAGGATTCGGGAATAAACATAGGCATATATATATTCTCGTGTCCTGTTTTCTTAAATTCAGCATCAAGGAGCTTTTGAATATTCTCCCATATAGCATATCCGTAAGGGCGGATTATCATACATCCCTTAACACCGGAATATGCCGCAAGATCCGCTTTTTTCACAACGTCCGTATACCATGCGGTAAAATCAACGTCCATAGCGGTTATTTGTTCAACAAATTTCTTTTCTTTAGCCATTTTATTAAGTCCTTCATATTAAAGTTTTCACCTTATATTCTACTAAAAGATTGTATCGTATTTGAATACAATTCGTAAACAATATTATTTTTAATCAACAAAAACCGCCCTTAAGGACGGTTTTAATGTATACATTTAAAGGATTATGCAAATAAGTCCGCCGGAGCCTTCATTGATGATTTTTTCAAGCGTTTCGCACAGTCGCATACGGGCATCCTCGGGAATGTGTGAAAGCTTTGCGTTAAGCCCTTCATTTACAAGCTCATAAAGAGATTTTCCGAACATATTCGTTTCCCATATTTTAGACGGCGCTTCCTCGAACTCACGGAGCAGATATTTGACAAGGTCTTCTGATTGCTGCTCTGTGCCAACCGTTGGATTTACCTCTGTTTCGATATTGGCACGTATGAGATGAACCGACGGAGCTGATGCGCGGAGCTTGACTCCGTATCCGCCCGGTTGTTTTACGATAACAGGCTCTTCAAGCGTCAGATCCTCAACGTCGGGTGAAACTATACCGTATCCGGTTGCCAAAACCTGATCGTATGCCGCTGACACCTTATCGAATTTTTTCTTTGATGAGGCAAGCTGCTTCAAAGTTGCAAACAGCTCCTTATCATTCGAAATATCAAATCCTGTTTCATCAGACAAAACGGTATAAAAAAGACCTTCGTTAAGCTGAGCAGTTAATCTCGCTTTACCTGTTCCTAAATCTATTTCATCGATATTCACATTATTGATATATTCATTCTCGGTAAGGCGTGAAAAAACAGGTGCAATATCCTTTATCTTTTCTATTTGTGATGCTAAAGACAGAATATTTGATGAGATCGAGCGGTATACAGGATGCTCTTGCGACAGTGCAGTTATATACTCTGAAACATTTACAGATATCTCGCTTACAGGAAACTCCAGAAGCACGAGCTTCAATATCTGCTTTATATCTTCAGCATTGAGCTCAAGACAGTTTATAAGCGCAACAGGTGCGGAATATTTTTCTTCAAGGCTTACAGCAAGGTCAATGCTTTGATTTGAATTCGGAGCTGCTGAATTAAGAATAATTACAAAAGGCTTGTTCATTGCCTTTAATTCATTGACGGTTCTTTCCTCGGCTTGTTCATAATTTTCACGCTTAAGCTCTCCGAACGAGCCGTCACAGGTAACAAGCATACCTATCGTGCAGTGATCTGTAATTACCTTTTTTGTTCCTGTTTCAGCCGCCATATCAAACGGTATCGGCTCATCGTTCCACGGTGTATGTACCATTCTCGGTTGTCCGTTTTCTATATGACCGATCGCTTCAGGCACAATGAATCCCACGCAATCAATCATCTTTACCTTCAGATTTGCACTGTCATCAATGGTAATACTCACAGCCTCATCCGGTATAAATTTCGGCTCAGTCGTCATAACGGTCTTACCCGATGATGATTGGGGCAATTCATCACGTGTTCTTTCTTTATCGTATTCCCCTTTGATGTTCGGCAAAACGAGAGTTTCCATAAATCTTTTGATAAACGTCGATTTTCCCGTTCGGACAGGACCTACAACTCCGACGTAAATATCACCGTTCGTTCTTTGAGCAATATCCGTATATATTCCCTTCTCTGTCATATAAACCTCCACATATTTGTTGTTTGGTACATTTATATGCGGCGATGAAGCAAATATTACTTTTTCGGTTTTTTTGCAAAAAATGGGTTCAATTTTAACGAATGGGTGCAAATATATAGTCAGTAAATAATAAAATCAAACTCATTGACAAGTTGGAATATATCTCTTGATGTTACAAATTCGACCAACCTGCTCAAAGCCGATTTTTCTATAGCATTCATTAGAAGCGATGTAGTTGCCGTTAGTATATAAGATAGGCGTGATATCATTTGACAGCAGTTCTTGCGAAACTCTGTGCACAAGATTGATTGCATATCCTTTTCTTCTTGCCATCGGCAATGTGTATACAGAACTTATACTTCCATATTTACCTTCAATTTTCTTTGAAGTGAGAGCAACTATTTCGCCATTTTTATTTTTCCAAACGTATAATTGATTGTTATTTATAAGACCAAGCGCTTTTTCTCTGCATTCTTGTGCGCTGAAAACCAGCTTTTCCATTTCGTAATACATTTCCTTAAAAGCGCAAGCTATAACGTCTAAATCCGCAAGTTCAGCTAACATTGCATGACCGTCGCATGAGTAATCGATTTCATTTATTTCCCTTAACTGATATGAAAAGAGTTCCATCTTAAATGAAACGTTTTCAAAATAACTATCGTATTTTTTCAATTGTTCCAATACATCATAACCCATAATGATATTGTAATTTTCATCTAATGGATAGTTTCTCTTGATACAGTTGGCGATGCTTATTATGTCGCTTGTTTTACTTGCATCTCTACACCAAACCCATATTGGATATGGGGGATTGGAATAACAGACAATTACTCCTTCGTTGTAAAAAATATCGGTACAATCATTTTGTAAAATGCGGAATAGAACAGAATAAGTGATATCTCCTTCTAGCTGTTTCGACAGCTCAATATTAGAAGCATTTTTTAAATGTAATAATTGAGTTATTGACATACAAACGGTCCTCCTTTCGTCAAATTCACATTTATCGGGTAGATATTGATTCTTTAATTACCTGTATTTGATTTTGTGGTGTTAATAGAGGAAATCAATGATGAAATCGCTGCGCGATGAAATCTGCCTATGGCAGATGAAATCCAAGCCAAGCTTGGATGAAATTAAATCCACCCACCCGCCGTCGAGGCGGATTTCATCCCACGCATGTGGGATTTCATCGTAAATACGATTTATCCCACCTGAAAAGGTGGATTTAGTTGAAAAAGACTCAGAATTGGATACAATTCTGAGTCTTTTTCTGGTGACCCGTAGGGGATTCGAACCCCTGTTGCCGCCGTGAGAGGGCGGAGTCTTGGACCACTTGACCAACGGGCCATTTTTTCTCTGCTTGAGCATTATATCACAAACAGAGAAAAATTGCAATACCTTTTTTGAAAAAAAATGATTTTTTTTAAGATATTTTTGACATTTGTCGCTGTGCCATGACCAAACCGTAGTAAATTCCTTGTTTTTTTAACAATTCTTCGTGTGTTCCGACCTCTGCTATCGTACCGTTATCAATAACAACGAGCCTTGTTGCGTTGCGTAAGGTTGAAAGTCTGTGTGCGATCGCTATTGTGGTTCGGTCCTTTATCAGCACCTGTAATGCATCCTGTATACCCTTTTCTGTTTCCGTATCAAGCGATGCCGTCGCTTCATCAAGTATCAAAATACGCGGATCGCGCAGCAATGCTCTTGCTATTGCTACGCGCTGACGTTCGCCGCCCGAAAGCGTCAAGCCCTTTTCGCCAACACGTGTATTGTATGCATCCGGCAGTTTTACTATAAAATCGTGCGCTCCTGCGAGCTTTGAGGCATTGATAACTTCTTCTTTAGTACACCCGGGCTTTGCATAAGCAATATTATTGTATATTGTACCCGAGAACAAAAACGTTTCCTGCAGCACAGCTCCTATTTGCGAACGCAAAGAATGCTGAGATATTTTTCTTATATCAACACCGTCTATTTCTATTGCTCCCTCGCCTACATCATATAGTCGCATAACAAGATTTATAAGGGTCGATTTTCCTACACCCGAGCGTCCGACAACACCTATCATCTCTCCGGGCTGAATTGTAAGATCGATCTTTTTAAGGACATCGCCCGTTTCATCATATCCGAATGAAACATTTCTGAATTCAATTTTTCCGTTAACATCGAGATCAATTGCATTCTCTTCATCCGAAACATCGGATTTTTCGTCGATCACCTCGAATATCTTAACAAGCGATGTATACGTTCTGATAAGTATTCTCGGCATACCGGCAAACCAACCTATAGGCCCGTATATAAACGAAACATATGATGAAAACTTTGACACCTCACCATAGGTCATAGTACCGTTCAGCATATTAACAGATGTATAATACAAAAGGAAAAACGTACCGATATTGAGTATAAAACCAAGCAAGGGGTGTATAAGGCTATAAATAGTTTCATTCTTTATCTGCAAGACCTTTTCTCGTCTTATCGCCTCCTCATACCTCATATATTCACGGTTTTCCGTACCGTATGACTTTACAACTCTTATACCTGAAAAAATATCGAACAGTACGCTGGAGGCCTTTGAAGATGCTTCCCACTGCTTATGGTATATTTTATGGGTAAACGTCCAGAAGCGGCGCATTGCAAAGGCAGCTATCGGCACAGGCAGAATTATAGCCAGGGCAAGACGCCAGTCATACATAAACAGTATCGTTCCGATGGCAATAAGCAGAAAAACCTGATTCAGTATATTCGGAAGCTGTCCGGAGATAAAATTCTCGACCTGTGATGTATCCGTTGTGATACGACGCATAAGCTCGCCCGTCGTTTTTTTTGACACAGTTGCAAGCGACATCTGCTGCACCTTATCAAAAACCGTTTTTCTGAGCTTTACTATAAGATCTGTGCCTATGTGAAGCATCAAAAGATTTCTGATAACACCCACAAGATAGCTGAGAATATATGCACCGAGCATAGACAAAAGAACAAGCAGGAACATAAATAAGACCTGTTTGCCTCCGCCTGCGGAAATCTGTGCTTTTATTCCCTCATTTTCAATATATCCGTCAACAAGTATCTGGTTGATATACGGAAAAAGAAGATTTACCGCCGTAGTTGCGAAAAAAAGAACAGAAGCAAGCAATAATCGAAACTTGAACGGACTTATTATCTGCCATACCCTTTTCAATAGTGCGCTCTTATTAACGCAAGCCATACAGGTGCTTGAATTTCTCGGCAAAACAGCGCCGCACTTTGGACATATACGCTTGAGCAGATCGGTAGAGGTTTGCGGATACTTTCCGGTCTGCTTACAGTGATTGAATAATCTTACGGCGCTTGTCAAAGCATCAGCCCCTGTCATCTTACAGCGGCAAAGACAAAAATACTCGCCATTCTTCTTGTATTCGGCGGCACACACCCCGACATATGCATTGTACTTGAATTCATCAGCTTCATCTAACGGCATAGATATTTTTTGGACTCCGTTTTCAAACGTTCGCAAAAGCTTATCCGTAAACACGAGCACGCCGTCAACGCATTTGTTGTCCGTATCATAATCGTATGCCAAAACAGTTATTATTCTTTCGCTTTCATAGTTCAACGCATCCGCGGGCAGCTTACCCAAAAGTCTGCCCATACGCTCTTTTGATGAAACGGGGACAGGCTTTCTGAATAGCTTACGGTATATTTTTCCGATAAATGATCTTAACTTTCCCATAATCAAATATACAATTCTATCGCCTTACGGCTTTTTCTGTCAAGAGCAGAAAACGATTCGACTTCGTATCTGTTTCCGTCAATATCGGTTATAAACAGATGGTCATCCGATGTTTTTGTTATACTGCGAGAGGTATCCTGCAGGGTAAATGAAAGCTCCTTACCGTCAGATTCGGTCTTCCAATATGAAAAACCGTATTTTTCCTTCACAGAGATGATTTTTTCTATTTTGGTTATGAAATACTTCCGTTTAAGCTCTCGCTTGAGAATCTCTGCAGTTTTCTTGTCAAATTGCTCAACGTCGGCAATTATTCCTATTTCTGCGTTGTTTTCATCAAGAACGGAAATGTACGTATAATAACAGTCATTCGGAAAATTTCTTTGCAAAAATATCCTTTTATGCTCAATATCAACCTCACGGTATACATAATCCTCGTCAGGCTGTAAAACCGTTCCTTTAAACGACAGAAAGCTGTTTTTTTCGCTGAAACACGCATTTTCGGGTGTAAGGTACGTAACCTTCACCACATCCTTCAGATCAGTCTTTTTTTCTTCCATTATTCCTCTATTCCAATATTCTTAAGAGCTTCCATCTGCAGCTTATACAGCTTATGGTATACGCCTTTTTTGGCAAGCAGCTCTGTATGTGTTCCGAATTCGGGCATTTTTCCGTTTTCAATAACGATGAGCTTATCGGCGTCCCGCAATGTTGAAAGACGGTGCGCGATCATAATAGTTGTTCTTCCCTTCGTCAAAAGACCAAGGGCGTACTGTATTCTCCGCTCAGTCTGTGTATCCATAGCAGCAGTAGCCTCATCGAGTATCAATATTTTTGGATTTTTCAATATCGCTCTTGCTATTGACACTCTTTGTCTTTCGCCACCGGACAGATCTTTGTTTCCAAATCCGATCTTGGTTTCGTATGCATCGGGCAGCTTAATTATGAAATCGTGCGCACCTGCTATCTTTGATGCACTTATTACCTCATCATACGTAGCATCGGGCTTGGCATATCTTATATTATCAAGTATAGTACCGACGAACAGATACGTTTCCTGAGATACTATTGCAATGTTCCGCCTAAGCGTATCAAATGAAAGCTGCTTTACATTAATACCGTCGATGAGTATTTCACCCGCTGTAACATCGTACAGGCGTATCAGCAGATTTGCAAGCGTGCTTTTACCTGCACCTGTATGACCTACGATACCGATTATGCCGCCCGCTTCTATATTAAATGAAACTCCATCGATGATCTTTCTGTCCTTTGAATATGAAAACTCAACATTTCTGAATTCTACGTTGCCCTGCACCTGCTCAATATGAATTGGGTTATCAGGCTCTGTGACCTCAGGCTCAGCATCTGCAATTTCAAACAGTCTTTGCATAGCGTTTGCGCATTCGGACAGCGAATGTGACATATTGACAAACATCGAAAGCGGAGATGTGAGCATACCCACATACGACAGGAAAGTAACCAACGTTCCGTAATCCATATCCGAGCTTGCCGACATTATCATCCAGCCTCCTACACCCCACACGATGATATTGCTTAAATACATAATTATGTTCACAGCGGGAAGTGCGGTGTTGTTAAAATACGTAGTACGCTTAAGTGATTCGGCTAAATTCACCGATCTGTCATTGAAGCGGCTGCTTTCTATATCCTCGCGCGCAAAAGCCTTTACAACACGAACACCGTTCAGCGAATCGCCGATCGTAGCGCTTAATGCCCTTGCAGCAGAATAACGCTTTGAATGCAATGTCGACAGTCTGGAATGCACCTTTGAAAGCAGGTACAAAAAAATCGGCAGAAGTATTATCGAATACAAAGCAAGCGGTGCGTTCATTGTGAACATAATCACCGCCACGGCTATTACCTGAATTATGTTTATAAGATAATACGGTACGCCGTCAACAAAAAGCCAGTAGATACTGTTGGCATCATTGTTGATCTGTGTCATAAGACCGCCCGTCTGCCTTGAAGTAAAAAATGACATTGAAAGTCTGCTTATTGCGGAAAATATCGTCTTTTTAAGATCGTATATGACCTTTCCGGATATCGCCGCAGTCGCTATGCCCGTTATAACATTGACAAGCATTTTCAGAATAGTCGTTGTTACAACAAGGAATATAACAAGTGCTATATTTCCGTAAAACTCTCCGCCGACCTCAATTACCTGATTATATAAAAACGATGATGAGATATACGGAGAAACAACGGCGAGCGCGCTCGTTAATACGAGCGTAAGAAGAATTATTACGATATATCCTCTGTACCCCTTTGTAAAGTCGAATAACCGCAGATACAAGTGCTTTTTATTCATACAGTGCGGGCATACCTTACGTGCGCGGTCGGGATACCTGTTGTTGCATTTAGGACAGAAGCGTTCGTTTTTAAAGTCCTTTTCGTCAATATCAAGCCTTCCGTCTTCCTTGAACTGCTTGAAATATTTGATGAACAGACGAAGCTCCTCTTTTGTTGTATTTGTCAGAAAAACGAGCGGTATAGGCTCATCTTTGTACTGTGCGCTCACCACAGACGAAGATATATAACCCTCCAATTTTAAATCGGAAAGAGCTTCAAGCTCATAGCTTTTGATATCCTCAGGCAAAAATACCGTTGACGGTGCTTTACCCGAAAAACGCATTTTCCCCTCCGCCAGAGCAAATGTACCGCTTACGGTATAAAGCTCCTTTGCGGTCATTATAAGCAAGGTATTCCCGCGTATGAGCTCAGATTTCATATCTGCGCATGCATACAGAATAACATCATTTATATCGATCTTCAAATTATCAAGAATATGATCTATCTCAGATCGGTATTTTGAGATCTCAAGCACCGTATCACCTGCCTTTGCAATTACTGTTTTTCTATTTTTCCTGCCAGATATCTTCCCGTTTTATAAAGATATTCAAGGCGCGGTATCACCATTTCATCCGGGAGCCTTGCAAGAAATCCGTCGGCTTCGAAATTGAAAACACCGTTATATCCTATACTCTTCAAGGCATCGCAGACCTTTTCCCACTGTATTGAGCATTCAAACGGTGCTGTATGGTTATCATTAACACCATCATTGTCGTGAACATGCAGTACCTTTATTCTGTTTGCAAGTATGCTTGCGGCATTCATGAAATCCTCACCTGTTAAAAACAGGTGTCCGATGTCAAGACAATTGCAAAAGCTATCACCTGACATATCTGAAATATACGCAATATCCTTAGCCAAAGAGCCGGCAACAGCACATATACTGTGTGTTTTAGGGCTTCGTGCATATACATTTTCAACAGCTCCCTTAATATCGGCATCCTTTAAATACCCCTCGAGCTTTTTGAAATACTCTACTGAAAAATCGAGCTTTTCCTTATAAGTGCCGCCGATATCACTAAGGGTTATAGGATGCAAAACTATATATTCAGCACCTAACCTTGCACTTGCGTATATTGCACTGACCGCTATATCAAACAGTACTCTCTCCTTTTTAGGATCAAGAGAAAAGCACGGTATCGTTGTGTGAGTCTGATGAATGGAAATTCCGATGCTTTGACTGTAAGCGCGCAAGCCGTTATAGTATTCAGCGAAATCCCTTGAATTACGGTTGAAATTAGCGGGAGCGGAATACTTGAAGCCAGAATAATCAACACATTCAAATCCCGACTGCTTAAGAAGCCTCAATGCCTTTCTGTCACCGTAACGTGATGCAAGATCGCCGGTAGTCATTCCGATATTCATATCATTTCCTCTGTTATTGCTCGATCAAGCCGTACTTCTGAACGTACTGCTCAAGAGTCAATCCTTCATCATACATCTTGGTGGCACTGTATCTGCCGACAAAGCGGAGCGTCCACGGACGGAAGCTGACACCCGTAGATTCCTCGCTGCCCTTGGGATATCTTACGATAAAACCGAAGCGGTGAGCATTTTTCTCAAACCACTTATATACTTCGGAATCGCCGTAAGAGTCCTCTCTGTTGCCAAAGTACACCTCCGCGGTAAGACCGAGGAGATTTTCATCATACTGCGGAAGTCCGTATTTCGAAACATAGCTTTCCTTTTCAGCTCCCTGTGTTGCCTCCTCAAACGTAACATAGCCGCGAAAAACCGCATATCGTGTAACATTATCCGCTTTGGCTTCGAGAAGCATCGCTTCAAGAGCTTTTGCCGCCGATCTGCGAAGCTTTACAGGAACATCGTTATGTACGCTTTGATTAGTTGTTTCTATAAGATCATAAAATTCGAATGTCTCTTTTGCGGGATTTGTTTTATTTATGATCCTTACGTATTCAAAAATATTTCGCGGATTTATATATTCCTCAAACGGATCGATGTCTATCTTATATTCAAAATCGGGCATTTCCTCGTTCAATACGCTTTCGTCCAGCGAGCCGATAGTGTACGTAGGCTTGATCTTGAATGTAATATCTGCATACTTCGCCTCAGCGCCGAGCACCGTAACATCATCCTGGTTAACAATGACACGTGAAACGGTAACGATCCTTTTTGTTTCATCATTTACGATATTTACACCGTGCATATATTCTGAGAAAAACTCCAGCGGAATATAGATCCTTCCATTGTCATCCTTAAATATTTCAGAAGAAAGACGAACCTCGTTTTTGTTCACATACGCTGTACGGGTATTGATTTTAAACGAAGCAGTTTCGTTTCCGACACCGGGAGAAATATACTTTATCTCGGATTCATCTCCGGCAACGGTGAGATTGCACATAGATGCCAGATCATCACCGCAGATATATAACACGCCGTTTCTGAATGCCTTTTCAAATTTGAGCGACGATTCCTTTTTACCGATCACGTACGAATAACCGTCCTTTTTTTCGCCCATATCCAAGCCGAAAGTTATCCTGAATGCCGCAAAGGAAACGGCAAACAGTAAAAGCCCGATAACTATCATCGTAGCAAGACGGGCACCGTACGCAATAAGCACGGCGCGACGTCTGTCACGCATGGCATCCTTCTGTGCCTTATGTAAAAGTCTGCTTTGCTCTTTTTCGCCTTTCCGTATTTCTTTTTGGCGTTTGATAGCTTCATCACGCTTGCGTTTTTCTTGAGCAAGACGCTCCTTTTTTGCTTTTTCTTCAGCTTTTGCACGTTGGAGCATACGTGCCTTTTCTGCTTCTGATGCTTTTTGTCTTTGCTGTTGCAAGCGTTTTTTCTCTATTTCCGCTTTCTGTCTTTGCTCTTTCTGCAAGCGTTCGTTTCTATCCGTTACAGACGGATCTTTTGGTGTATTGAGAGGCTTTTTTCTGTCTGTTCTGTACGGCTTACCGTACGGGGGATGGCTCATAACATCCTTTTTTGCTCTGTTAACGCCCGATGCTTCTGCGTGTCTTTTGGATAATTCCTCCTGTCTTGCAAGCTCCTTCTGCTTTGCCTGCTCCTGCGCAAGTCTTTCTTCTTCCTTTCGCTTTGCTTCTTCCTGTGCTAAACGCTTTTTGTGCGACGAAATATAGTCAAACTCATCGCCGTCGAACATATCAGACATATGATCCCCCTTTCCATTCAGTCTTTGCTGTTTTCCGCACGGATCATTTACCGTAAGCGGCTATTGTTTCTTTTATTGAAAAATCGTGCTTTGCGAGCAAAGCAAACGCTTCTTCCTTTGTGATATTAAGTATTTCCGCTGTTATAGATGCAGCACGGCTTTTCAGCTTTTCATTGGTGGGTGTTACATTTATCATAAGATTTTCGTAGACCTTGCCGGTTTTTATCATAGCACAAGTCGAAAGCATATTGAGTATGAGCTTTTGTGCAGTTCCGCTCTTCAATCTTGTAGAGCCTGTTACGACCTCAGGGCCTGTATTGCATGACAGTCTTATATCAGCGAGTGTATCTATGTAAGAGCCGGGTGTACTCGTCACAGAAACCGTTGTTGCTCCAAGCTCTCTTGCCGCCTTCATAGCACCTGCTACATACGGAGTTCTGCCGCTTGCGGCAATGCCTACCAAGACATCGTTTTTATCGAGCTTTCTGCTCTTTATCTCATTGTATCCGGCCTCTTCGCTGTCCTCAGCGCCTTCAGAGCTTTTTCTTAACGCACCGTCGCCGCCTGCAATTATTCCGACAACGAGAGTATCCGGCACTCCGAACGTGGGAGGGCATTCAGACGCATCAAGAACACCTATTCTTCCGCTTGTGCCTGCGCCTATATAGTACAAATGACCGCCGTTTTCAAAATTTTCCGCAATTTTGTCAACCGCCTGTGCCACCTGCTCGATAACATCATCGATGGCATCAAATGCACGCTTGCTTTCCTTGTGCATCAAAGCTACCATTTCCACCGTCGGAAGCTTGTCTATATTTATAGTATTGGGATTTCTTTTTTCGGTATTTATTTTGCCTGTATCGATCATCATATATAGATCCTCCAAAAAACATTAATACAGCTTATTATATAATATATTTTGTGTATGGTCAACAGTTTTTTTATTAAAAAATAAAAAATTAAGAGAAGTATGCCGAAATCAACATCAAAGAAAAATGGCAAGGACTGCTCCCTGCCATTTTTACATATACTAAAGCTCACGGAATAAATAATTTTACAGACTGCTCTATCACAATATCCTCTTTGATAATACTGTGAAGGATCACACGAAGGTCTGTTTGATCAATGTGCTTGAGCACAACGGATCGATCTTTAAAAACATCGCCGCCAAATTGAAGGTGGGAATAGTTTTCCTTATCCTTCGGCGAATAGTTGATAATAAGATCATTTACCGCGCTGTTGAGCGTATTCGGCTTTATTTGCAATTCGACACCGATACTGCCTCCGTTTTCAAGATGAAATTGAAATTCTTTTATAGCATTGTCTATATATTCCTCTAATTCATTTTCGGGAATATCCTTAGAAATAAAGCTATTGTATTCATCTATGACGGATAAATATAACTGTTTCCTTTCGCTGCGGCTCATACCGACATCGCACACAGGAAGCTCTGTCCGCGCATATGTATGATCGTGCATATCAAACATTTCAAGCTCGCCCGTTTCACCCCAAGGATTATTATTTGCAAGCGAATTATAGCGTTCCTCTGTACTGAATGCGAAATACTCCATATCCTCATGTGTCAATGACGGCGATTCCCAGCACGGGTCAAAGTGATACCATTCACCTTCGACACGTATCATCGACCAGCAATGATCTGCCCCCTCAAAGCCGTTTTTTCCCTCAGAACGCGCATCTGTTACCTCAAAGCCGATCTGCCTTGCAAGTATATTAAGATAATACGCGTATTCTGTACACATTCCCGTTCCGTATATTATACAGTTATATAAATTGCTGCTGACTCCGTATTTCTCGTAAACGCTTCCGTATGACATATGCTCTGATACGTACAAATACAGCTTTGCAATACGCTGCCAATCACTGTCGTTTTCCTTAATGAGCGATAATGCATCATTCATAATGTCTTCAAAAGCCTTATAGCACTCCTCGCATTCGTCCTTGTCATAGAGAAATTTAAATGTTACCGTTCCGTTTTCGTAAGTAAACGGCTCATCCGAATGAAGATACGACTGTATCATCTCGCTTGCAGGCACAAACTCCGAAAGCAAAAAGCCCCACATTGAGAAAAACTCTTCATAAGACTCAAAGCCTTCAACTGTGCCGTTATGCGAAAGTATTGAATCTACCATCCTTTTATACAGAGCATATTCCCTGTCCGAAATGTATTCCCGTGCGTCTTGTGTTATGGAATATTTATCGTATTTATATATCTGCTCTGCTTGCTGTTCTTCCTCATTTTCGGGAAGAATACGTTTTTCAACGCTCAAGGCGTTGATCTCATATTTGACCGTCCAGCCGCCGTCGGGGTATTCTTCATATTCAAAGGTCTTTTTATCGCCTATATAAAATACCTCGACCTTGTCTTCCTCCTTTAAATGCTCTATATCTGGCCATATTACACGGTATGAATTACCATCATTATCGAATGCATAAAAGCAATACGGATTTTCATTTTTATACTCAAAGGCAGGACAGCCGGGACGTGCTTTCGCAATCGTCAGCACCGTGCTTTTCATATTTGAAGGAGCATCCTTAAGACTGTCTATAAGGCGGTCAATATCTATTTTTTTACCGTCCTTTACCTTATATTTTTCACCGCTGGCTTTAACAAATACGGAATTATACGATAAAACGGTGAGTGATTCTGCGTGACCGTCCTCGTATATCAATTCTACATTCCAGCTCATCCCGGTAACATCGCTTATTGTATTATCTTTTTCAAATTCAAAGGCAGAAAAATAATCTGATATTTTCTTGACAGATGAGCCGTGAAATGAATACTCATATCCGCCGGGCTCAGACGAAAATCTGACAGTTTTTATGCCGTTGACACTGAACAGATGATAAGTCGTATCCGATTTTGATCGACCGGTTTGCGCAGACTCGTCGGAAGATACAGACGTGCTGCCACCACATCCGCAGAAAACCGAAATCACAGCAACAAACACCAAAGCAAGAGAAATTATCCGCCTGTTGACAATACTACTCTTCATATATCTGCACCGCAGTTTCTTCCATAAGATCCGTTTCTTCGGCGGAAACACACGTTGTTTCTTCGGTAGGAATTTTATCATCATCCGAAGAATAAACGGCTTTATCGGAGATCCTTGCTATCGAAAACAAAAACTCATTTGAGGAATACTCGGAAGATTCATCAATTGCAGAGCGTATTCTGACAAGATCTCCGTGCTTTATCATAACGATCGTTGAATTGTTTCTATCTGTCCTTTCTGCGCTGAATCCGATCGAAATGAAATACTCTGTAAGAGCCTTACTTGACACGAGCTTTATGTTATTCGCCCTTTCATACTCAAGTGTTGCCTGCTCGCACTCTTTTTCAAGTCTTATTTCCTCAAGGCAATACTCTGACATTTTTTCTTCAGCATCCTGCTTTAAGAAAACGCCGTCGATTATATAGATATCCGCAAGATCGCCTATATGTTCTGTAAGGCTTTGATATTTTTCCCCATCAATAATATCGTCATTTTCGCCGATCTGCCATTTTGCAATATCATCACCGTAACGTAAAAGCTCCGATAGCTGCTCTATCGTATTTCGCACGCGCGACAGCTCACCATCAAGCCTTTCGAGCTTTTTTTCAGCCTTCAAAAACTCTTGTGTAGGCTCGTTTGCGAGCTTTACAAGCACGGCAATGTATTTACCGTCATAATTCTGATTGCTGTATACTGCCTTTAATTTTTCCGTTACCGACAGTCCTTCATACTGTACATATACGGCATTTTTATCAATGATGACAGATTCGTTTTCAGTATCATCGCATATCTCCTCATCGACTGAAACAGTTTCATCCGCTTCGGGCACATCTTCGGGCACATCATCATCGGGAGCACTTGGCAGTATGTCGGCATCAGGCTCCCTTTCTCCGTCAGAATCTCCCTCACCGTCAATTCCGTCATCTATCCAAAGAACACCGCCGTCAACGAGCATATCGCCCATTACTAAATCATCGCCGACAGGAATATCATCATTAATTTCATCTGTAACCGGTTCGGTCTCAGATGCAGATTCTCCGCCGGTAAAGCCATGGTTATCGCTATCACCGTTTTTGATATATAAAACGGTAAACGCGGTAAAAACAACGGCAAATGAGGCGCATATAGCCGCTATCAGCAGGATTTTTGGCTTAAATCCCTTGGAAAGCCCTGCTTTTTTCATGACACTTCTTTGTATTTTGCCATATGCAGAGCTCGGCAGGTCGTTTTCGGGCATTCCGCCCTTTATCAGTTCATCTGTCTGGCTTATGTCAAGACTATCGAAAAAATCATTCAGCTTCATTTGACGGTCCTTTCAACATAAAATTTCTTTTAGCTTCTTCAAAGCTCGGTGAACACGGACGTTTACTGCGTTCTCAGTCATACCGAGATGCTTGGCAATGCTTTTTCCGCTCTCGGAAAAATAAAACCTGCGTATTATTATCTCTCTGTCAGGCTCTTTTAAGGAATTTACCGCGCAAAGTATTTCTGCACGCATTTCATTATCGAAGCATTCATCCTCAACCGAAAATGCGCCAATAAGCTCTGTGGCTTGTTCATCAATACTTTCGGCTTTTATACGTGATGAGCTTTTTCGTAACGCATCCACCGCTTTGTTTTTTGCGATAACGCAGATATATGCTTTGATCGATCCCTTGTTAAGATCTATACGATCTCTGTTTTTATATACCTCAACAAATACATCGCTTACGTATTCATATACCTCATCGTCGGAATATATACCTGCAAGCCTTGTGCTGACTACGGTATAAACGAGCTTTACGTATTTATCCATAAGAAGCTTAATACCGTCCTCAGGTGTGCTTTGCAATGAAGAAAGCAGTCTTATATCATCCACGTTATCACCTCTCTTTTTTAAAAATGAACCGATTCATTATATATTTCGTGTAAAAAACAATAATATTACAAAAAAACTGCGGCAATTTCTTGCCGCAGCGCATTTTATTTTATAAGAAAATCTACGATATTATAATTTGCAACGATGTAAGCAAAGACGATGGAAACTATCGACAGAAGCTTTATAAGTATATTTATGGAAGGTCCGCTTGTGTCCTTAAAGGGATCGCCAACCGTGTCACCGACAACAGCCGCCTTGTGCGAATCGCTTCCCTTGCCGCCGTAATTGCCGCCTTCAATATACTTTTTGGCATTATCCCAAGCACCGCCCGCATTCGACATAAGTATAGCAAGCAAGAAGCCGGAAACGACTGCGCCGCAAAGCATACCTGCAACACCCGAAGGACCTAACAGCAAGCCGACAACTATCGGAACTACAACTGCAAGGACAGAGGGAGCTATCATATATTTGAGCGACGATTTGGTGCAAAGGTCAACACACTTTGCATAATCGGGCTTTGCCTTGAATTCCATAATACCGGGAATTTCCTTGAACTGACGTCTTACCTCCATAACGATGCTCTGTGCAGCGTTACCAACAGCCTCCATCGTAAGAGCTGCGAACAGGAACGGAAGCATCGCACCGACAAATACGCCGATAAGAACAACCGGATTTATAATACTGAGGTCAAGTTCAACGTTCATAAGCTCTATTTGCTGCTTGAATGCAACGATAAGAGCAAGAGCCGTAAGCGCGGCAGAGCCGATAGCGAAGCCTTTACCTGTTGCGGCGGTTGTATTGCCGAGTGAGTCGAGAGCATCAGTTCTTTCTCTTACGACCTCATCAAGACCTGCCATCTGTGCAATACCGCCCGCATTGTCTGCGATAGGACCGTAAGCGTCGGTTGCAAGAGTAATACCGAGTGTCGAGAGCATTCCGACAGCGGATATAGCAATACCGTAAAGACCGACATTCATATTGTCTGTAAAATTACCGCCTGCAAGCGTAAATGATGCAAGAACAGATACAGCAACAATAACTATGGGAGCAACACAGCTCTTCAAGCCGAGCGAAAAGCCGCCTATTATGATCGTAGCAGATCCCGTTGTGGACTTTTCAGCGAGTTTTTTGGTGGGCTTATAGGTGTCGGACGTGAAATATTCCGTAAAGTAGCCGATCAGCACACCTGCAAGCAAGCCGCAAAGAACAGCGCCGTAAAGACCGATATACTCCTTACCGAGCATAAACCAGATCACAGGGAAAGCACCGAGCGCGAAAATGATAGCACTTGAATAAGTACCGCGTCTTAAAGCGCCGAGAAGCGTTTTCTGATCTGTATTTTCTCCGCAACGCACGAAGAACGTACCGATAACCGAGCAAACAACACCGAGAACCGCAAGAACGAGCGGAAGCGACATCGTTTCAAATGTATTGAATCCTGCCGTTACAGCAAGAGAAAGCGCTGAAATGATAGAACCTACATAAGATTCGTAAAGGTCTGCACCCATACCTGCAACGTCACCGACATTGTCACCAACGTTGTCAGCGATGGTTGCGGGGTTTCTGGGGTCATCCTCGGGAATGCCCGCCTCTACCTTGCCGACAAGGTCAGCGCCGACGTCAGCCGCTTTTGTGAATATACCGCCGCCGACACGTGCAAACAACGCCATTGTCGATGCGCCGATACCGAACGTGATCATATTTGCGGAAATCTCCGCAGGAGTAAGATCAAATACGCAGCGGAGCAGGAAGAACCATATAGATACATCCAGCAAGCCGAGGCCCACAACAACAAATCCCATGACGGAGCCTGCAGAAAAGGCAACTCTCAAGCCTGTATTCAGACTCTTTGCTGCCGCGGTTGCAGTCCTGCCGTTTCCCATAGTAGCTATCTTCATTCCAAGATATCCCGACAAAGCAGAAAACACGCCGCCTGTAAGAAATGCAAATGGAGTAAAGCGTGAAATAAGTCCTCTTTCGGTGTCGCCGGGTTTAACGAAAGAAAGAACTAGAAATACAATAAAAGCTATCGCAAAGAAAATTATGACTGTCTTATACTGTCTTTTCAAGTAAGCGTTTGCACCGTCTTTTATAGACTTCGAAAGCTCCCTTACCTTTTCTGAACCCTGATCGGCCTTTTTAACCTTCATCGCGTTAAAAAACGCAAAAAGCAATGCTATGACTGCACCGATGGGTGCCAAGAATGACAAATCCATTAAGTATGCCTCCTTTTCAAATGTTACACATACTGTTTTTTCGCACTTTTTGAAAGTTCTCAGCTTAAAAGTTGCTGAATATACAATATATTATCAAAGAAAAGCGGTTTTGTCAATAGTTTAAACTGATAAAATCGCAAAAATGTTAATTTTCACATTCGAACATTATGCACAAATCATATACTGCTGATGACACCGAGCACGTAAAACAATGCCGAAGACACACAAAATGCCGCGCAAACGGCGTTTGCTGACAGCTTTACATATTTGTTACCGTATTCATTATATCTTCCGAGAAAAATGCCGCTTACGAGCAATGTCGGCACTATATACCGAAAGTCCATAGTGCAGTTTTGAGGATAGTCAAAGCAGAATTTTACGTACAATGCAACAGTAACTGCATAGAATATCACAAATGCAATATCATATATACTTTTCTTGCATTTTTTGTACAGACTTCTTACCGTAACAAATAGCATCAGCACAAAACATATCGCCGCAAGAATAACGGAAATCGTAAAAAGCATCCAGGCGAGAAATGTACAAACGGCACTTTTCTGTCCGAGTGTATACTCACCGAACAACGATGTTTTGAACATTGCCAGCGGTATATTCCAATCAAGTGTAACGCCTTCATTGTATACATACCATCCCGACTGAGTAAACGGAGTCGAAAAATTAGAAAGATCAAATAATCTTTCAAAGACGGTATGTCCCGATATATCAAGAAACTTTATCCCATCGAGCCTTGGAACATAAGTCAGCGGCAGTCCGTAAAGAATATTACTTCTTATCTGCCACCATAAGCCCAAGGGAATACATATGACCGCAAATACCGAATATTGCTTCAGAAGAGTCGGCAAAGAGGTATTATGCTTTTTGGTAAGAGTTTTTACAAGGCTTACTGCAAACAGAAAAGCTATCGGAAATGCAACATAAGCTCCCGAGAGCTTAGCCATCATAGCACCGCCGACAGACACGGCGGTCATAATAATACTCGAAAGACTTTGAGAATTATACCAGCGTAAAGCCCAAAGCAATGCAGTAAACATAAGTGAAACTGAAAGAATATCGTTATTTACGGATGACGCAAGCATAAAAAACGAAGGATGCAGCGCAACAAGGGAAACACATATGCACGCTGCGCTGTATTTCATGCCGATAACACGCGCGATCTTATATGATGTGATCATACAGGCGCAGGAATAAAATGCACTCAGAAGCTGTATATTCTCACAAGCTGAATTAAAGCCGAATTGTAAAATCGTCTGTACCCTCACCCACAGAGCAGCTATAATGTGATGAAGCGGCGGATGATAGAACTGACCTGTATCAGAAGTATCAATTTCGGGAAACGAACCGTTATATAAATGGTAGATATATGCTCCGTGCCCTCTGTACTCATCTGTAAATCCGGCTACATCGTGCTGCCAATTGAGCACGTTTGTATTAAGGATATATACAATTCGTATAAAAAAGCCGCATAAAATAACGAACACAAGCAGTTTTTTTTCCTTTGGGGTCCTTAGTATCAACAGCACAGAAGTTATGCAAAGGAAGATCAATGATATGACTGATATAATAATGAAGATGATCGGTATTCTTGCTCTTGATGAAATATTTATTCCGATCAGCGAAGCGCATGCAATAAAAGCACTCAGATACGGATGCGATATTATGGATCTATAAAGCCTGTCAGATGTATTTTTGATTACCGACCCGTTCATTTTTCCTCGTGATACTCCTTGTCTGTATTCACGCTCCAAACAGGCTCCTTATCCTTGCTTTTGTTTTTCACAAGCCTTACAGCCTCCATTGCGGTCGCCATCGAATGATCCATATTGTTGTATCTGTGCTGACCGTTTCTACCTATGCAAAAAAGATTTTCTATTTTATCAAGATAGCTCCTGACAGCTCCGAATTCGTTGTAAGTGCCAAAATATGCAGGATACGCCTTTTTAACCTTTATCCGAACGCTGTCTATAACATCTTCCCTTTCTATAATGCCTATTTTTGATATTTCATCAAGCGCAAGCTCTGTGAATTGCTCATCTGACATATTCCACATTTCGTCATTTTCATTACAAAAGTATTCAAGCCCTATCCAGACGGTATTTTCGGGATCTGCTACCATATACGGCGACCAGTTGTTAAATATCTGCAAACGGCCAATTTTAACATCACGCTCCTGAATATATATCCAGCAATCAGGAACGATATTGCCAAGCGTCTTCATTTTTGTTTTATTTTGTATTTTCAGTTTTTTCACCAGCAGACCAACAGTCATAAAATCTCTGTAGGGTAATTCTGATGCTACTCGGCAAACATCCTCGGGAACGCTGTCACCCATAGCAGAAATAAGGTCTTTTACGGGCATACTTGAAAAGAAATAGTCGCCGTAAAATTCCGTTCTTTCTCCATTACATACCCCCTGCAAAGCTATTATTTTTTCGCCGCTTGATACCACCCTGTCCACCTTGGTATTCATAATTATTTCTCCGCCCATTTCGACTATCTTCTCGGCGGTTATCTCCCAAAGCTGTCCCGGTCCCTTTTTAGGATATAGATACTGCTCTATCAACGATGTTTCCACTTGCTTTGAGTTTCCCTTTGTAAAGGGCTTTTTAAGCATTTCCCAGACTGCCTTTCGAAGAGAAAGTCCCTTTACTCTCTGCGCACCCCAATCAGCACCGATCTTTTCGGGATTTACTCCCCAGAGCTTTTCAGTATAATCCTCAAAGAACATACGGTAAAGCGGCGCGCCGAAGCGATTAATATAAAAATTCTTAAGGTTGTCCTCTTTCTTTTTGAATACACAGCTGTATACGTATCCAAATCCCGCCTGAACAGTTCTTAAAAAGCCCATATTTTTCAACGTCTCGAATTTAAGCGTTATGGGATAGTCAAAAAACTTACGTAAAAAATAAATACGTGAGACACGGCGTCTGATAAGCATCGTAACATCTTCGCTTTCAGGGTCCGGTCCATTCTCGGCATATTCCTTTTCATTATTGAGAATTTTATCGTCATACGCAGGCTTGCCTTGCGTCGGCATAAGCTGTTGCCAAAGCTCTGTAACTCTTTCATCCTTTGAAAAGAAGCGGTGACCGCCTATATCAATTCTGTTTCCTTTATAGCACACGGTTTTGGAAATGCCGCCGATAGCATCGCTTTCCTCGATTATAATAGGCTTGATATCAGTTTTTTTGAGCAGCTCGTAGGCGGCAGTAAGTCCCGCAGGACCTGCACCGATAATTATAGCAGTTTTATTATTTTGCATTCTGATCTCCATTCTGCCGAGATTGCGGCGTGATAACTGTTTATGTTGAGAATTTTGTTTATTATACTACGTTATAAATCGGTAATCAAATGTATAAATATTAAATTTTAGTTACAAACAACACTTGAATTTTACGTAATGATATGATACCATTACAGTGAAATTTCGGAAAGGAAATGTTTAGATATGAAAAAGAAGCTATTGGCTTTAACTTTGTCTTTGTTGATGCTCTTGCCATTAGGTGCATGCTCATCAAACACCGATGAAAGCGAAACCGGGACATTCGCTACATCTGCTGATGAAAGCAATGACAGCCTTTATGAAATAGACCTGCCGCCTGAAAATTACAGCGAAAAGGATTTTGTAATACTTTGTGAGGGCGGTGCAGGATCGTTCTGGGCAAATGATGAGGACACGTGGCTTGAAGAAGATTCGGATGACGGAGTAAAAAGCGCAATATACCAAAGAGTTCAGCAAATGAAGCAGCAATACGGAATAAACGTAGTGGTAAAAAGAAGCGCTTCAACAACATCTGATCTTCACACAAGTATAACATCGGGTGACAAAGCATACAACGCCGTATTTGCCTTACAGTCGCGTATTACATCAAGCGCCGCAAACGGCGACCTTATGGATCTTTACGAGGCTGAAAACATTGATATGTCAAAGGGCTATTGGGATCAGAATATTCCTGAGCTTCTTTCAATATCAAACAAGCTCTTTTTCACAACCGGCGACATTCTGACCATGGAAGAAAGAGCTTCCTGGGTAATGACTTTCAATAAAAAAATGGCAAAGGCGAGAAATATGCCCGATCTGTATCAGCTCGTCAAGGACGGAGACTGGACGCTTGATAAATTCAACGAGCTTATTGCCGGTATTTCCAACGACGATAACGGAGACGGTATAATGGATTATACAGACACGTATGCTTTGGCATCGCATGACGATAATGCTCTTGGATTTTTCTATTCATCCGGTCTGCGTTTTGTAGTAAAGGACAATAACGACATTCCGATATTGAATGTAGCAGATTCGGACAAAATGCTTAAGGTGATGGAAAAAACGGTCAATATTCAGGAAAAGGACAATAAAATGCTCAATGCACACGATTGGGTACACGTAAACAACCACCCCGAAGAGCTTATCCTCGCGGCATTTATGGAAGACCGTGCCTTGTTTTACGCAGAGGTTCTTGACGCCGTCATAATGCTTCGTGATATGGATACGGATTTTGGAATTCTCCCCTTACCTAAATACGAAGAAAGCGGCGAATATATTACATTTGTAAATCCCGCAGGTTCATTTATAGGCATTCCTAAGTCGGAGCAAGACCGTGACGGCGGATACTTTGCAAGCTATGCACTTGAAGCTATGGCATATCTCGGGCATAAATACATAACACCGCAATTTATTGAAAAGGCGGTCATGGGTAAGACAACAAGAGATAACGAATCCGTTGAAATGCTCGAATTGATATTCAAAAACAGAACGTACGATCTGGGACTTATATGCGATTTCGGCGATGTTTCAGATGCATATCTTTCTGCTGCAAACAAGGGCATCGTTTCACTGTCAACTGTGATAAAACGAAATGAAAAAAAGGCAAAAGCCGAGATTGATGATTTCATTAAAAAAATAGCTTGATAATAAAAAGGGACGGCTGTAGCGTGATGCTCTAACGGATCATTTACGCTATAGCCGTTTACCCTTGCAGACAAGTGATGTTGACCTTGTCAGTGATGTTCGCTGTGTGAATGATGTTACACCTGATGGCGTAGCGGGCGCATCACTTCCTTGCGAGCCTTGGCTGCAGCATCGTTATACTGGTATAACATCACTTTTGCATCAACAAAAGCATCACTAACAAAAAAGAGCAGTCATACAAGATCTTCGTCTTGTGCGTTTGCTCTTTATTTTTGCAATAAGGGTTTCACCTGATCCATATTTGCGTTTGACTTGCCAAATGCGATGCTTACACTTTTGTCAAAGTAAAAATCCTCCACTAAGGATATCAGCCCGTCTCCGCACCCATATTTTATTCTTCATTCAAAAAATCATCTACAACTTTATTAAAGCTGTCGCCGTTTTCTGCAGCTATAAGATGTCCGCCGTTCAGAAAAACGAGTCTTGCATTTGGCAAAGAGGAATATATAAGCTCTGTATGCTCTCGCTTTATAAGATCCTCTGTGCCTGCTATAACAAGCGTGCGGCAGGTTATTTTGCTTAACTGCTGCGGCTTTATATCAGGCTCATTTACCATTATCGACAGCATATCCTCTATCCTGCGCATTTCAGGCGTCTTATCACAGCTCAAAACTAACGAACGGTATTCCTCGGTAATTTTCCTTTGCAATTCATCATCTACGCCTGTGGTATCGATATTTCCGCCGTTTAAAACCAATCGGTCAACACATTCAGGATACTTCAAAGCAAACAGCATTGCAATATTTGCTCCGTCAGAAAAGCCTATAAGGATCGCTTTTTCAATATTGAGCTTCTTCATAAACTCATAAAGATCGTCAGCAAAGGTACACAGCATAAAAGGCTTTTCACCTTTAGGTGTTTGACCGTGACCTCTTGTGTCAAGGGCGATAACACGGTACTTTTTTGAAAAATGCTCTATCTGATTATGAAAATAAAAGCAGTCGCCGTTGTTACCGTGTAAAAATATAATGTTCTTCCCTTTTCCCTCGTCGATATAGAAATGATTTATATCCATAATATTCTCCAAATGCATAAATAATATATGCTAATAGTATCATATTAACAAAAATTTGTCAATAATGAAGAAAAGTTTATAAATTATACTTGAAAATAAATATTCATTATGATATCATAACCATTAATCAAATGAAAGGAAGGTCGCGGTATGGCTAAGTCAGAGGGCAAAAAGATCATCGCAACAAACAAAAAAGCATATCACGACTATTTCGTGCTGGAAAAGTTTGAAGCAGGCTTGCAGCTTTTCGGAACAGAGGTAAAATCTATAAGAGCGGGAACGGTCAACTTAAAGGATTCGTTCTGCCACATCAAAAAGGGCGAGATATTCGCAAACGGAATCCACATAAGCCCTTACGAAAAAGGCAATATTTTCAACCGTGACCCATTGCGTGAAAAAAAGCTGCTTATGCACAAAAAGGAGATTTTAAAGCTTCAGGGCAAGGTCGGTGAGGAAGGTCTTTCGATAATTCCTTTGGCTTTGTATTTCAGCGGTCAGTACGTTAAGCTGGAGATCGGATTGTGTAAGGGTAAAAAGCTCTATGACAAGCGCGAAAGCGATGCTAAAAGGCAGGCGGCACGTTCTATTGAACGGTATGAAAAGTCCAACGGCAGATACGATTAAAGATCCTTTCATACTCATCTTATGGGGGCGTAAAGGCTTCGACGGGGAGTTTGAGGTACGATAAGCGGGCAGAGGCGCATTCCCTCTTTAAAAAGTGCAAACTTAAAATTAAACGCTAACGATAATAACGTAGCTCTCGCTGCCTAATCGGCGAGCATCCGCCACAGAGGACCACGGCTGTGATACGGGTGTCATGCAGTGGTAAATGTGCGCCGCCCTTTTGCTTTTGAAGCGGCCATAAATAAAAAAGCTACCGTTGTTTTATACCTGAGTATCGGTGAGAAATAGCGGGAATAAATAAAGGTACTCTGCGCCCGGAGAAAGTTGTATCAAGAGCTTTTCGGACAGGGGTTCAATTCCCCTCGCCTCCACCACTAAAGGTGGATAATCCTTGCTTATTCAGCGGATTATCCGCCCTTTTTTCTTTATATTTTTCAAGGGTGCTGTCAATTACAGCACCCTCTTTTATTACGCTTGATTCGATAGACTTTAACGCTTCAATTATTTTAGGATCGCACCTTGTCATATACTCGATCAGTGTTTCATCCTCTTTTATGCCGAGCGATCTGTCAAGCTCTCCTTTAAGTATATCCGCAGGAAGCGTGTTGAGATAAAATTCCACGTGGTCGTAATACACGATAACCTTTTCAACGTACAGATTTATAAGCTGACGGTAAAGCTCCTTGTCGCCTGAGCGATACATTCCTTTTGCGTATTCGTATGCAAGCTCGACCATAGCTTCGGTAACCGTCTGCGCCTTTGACTGCTTCTCCACTTCCGCCATCTGCATTTTTATTTTCTCTCGTTCGTTTTCAAAGTCCTGAAGCGATGACAGCAGTGCCGAGCTTCCCGTGTTTGCAACAGCGGCTACGATGTTGTCTATCTTCTTGTTTAATATTTCAAGTGAGCCGTTCAGCTGCTTCAGCGTATTTATACTTTCCTCATCAAAGGTCGTGTGGTACTTGTAATATTCTTCTACTACCTTTTCCGCATTCACTTCATCAAATATGATCTTTGAAATTTCTTGCATAATAAACGTTTCAAGATACTCACGTCTTATCTCTTTATTTCTGCAAGCACGTGATACGGTTCGCTTGCGGTTTGAGCATTGATAACATACATATTTGTTTTTGTTTCTTCCGCTGAAATGTCTTACTCCTGTAAATGAGTGTCCGCACTCACCGCATATGATCTTCCCTGTCAGAAGATACGTTTCTTTTGCCGTGTTGTTGCCTGTGCGATGCTTAGTTCGTGATCTCAGTATAGCTTGTACTCCTTCCCACACCTCATCCTCTATGATTCTCGGAACACCGCCTTCGATGCGTATCATATCTTCGGGTGATTTATTCCTGTGATTATTGCGTTTTCTGTTTACATCCTTTGAGTCGGCTCGGTTGAAAATATACACTCCACGGTATTTTTCGTTTCGCAATATCTCGTGCAGACTGTTCTTTCCGAATGGTTTACCGCCTCGTGTAAGGTAGCCCATTGAGTTCAGCGAATTGATGATATCGCCGTAACCGACCCCCTCAAGGACTTTATCGAAGATCATTTTAACGGCATCAACCTCATTTTCTTCGATCTCATACCGTTTTGTTTCGGGATTTATCTTGTATCCAAACGGTGCGTATCCTCCGACTGAACGGCACTTCAAAGCCGACTCACGCATACCTTTCATAACCTCTCGTGCAAGATTGCGTGAATAGTATTCGCTCATTCCCTCGAGTACAGATTCAAGAATAATACTCTCGGGTGAGTCATCAAGATTTTCAAGCACGCTGATAAGCGACACACCGCATTTTTTCAGCTCACGCTTGTAGTATGCCGAATCGTATCTGTCACGGCTGAAGCGGTCAAGCTTATGCACGATCACAATGTCAAACTCACAGTTTTTTGATTCCTGTATCATTTTTTGAAACTCAGGACGGTCATCTGTTGTTGCACTTCGTGCGTGGTCACAGTATTCGTTTGCGATCACGACTTTGTTGCGCTTGCAGTATTCACGCATTGCACGGAGCTGTGCGTCAATAGATTCTTCACGCTGATTGTCTGAGGAAAAACGTGCATAGAGTGCCGCACGAGGTATGATGCCCCGTGCTTTCATCGTTTCGATAACTGTCATAGTCACCTCTTTCTGCCGAGATAACGGCGGTTTATTATTTCGTTTAATATTCTCACAAGACCTCGTGTGTTCTTCTCTTCACTCGGTACAGTCTTTACGCTTGCCTTGAATTTTTCACCGCTGCAGACCTTACATATCTCTTTGCGGTCAACGCTGTAATATATCATTCGTCCTCCTTAATTATCTCACAATTATTTTATATATCCAGATATTTTCTTCGGAAGTTACAAAGAATTAGCAACTACATTTTGAGCGATAGTCCGCTCTGCTGTTCGTATTCTTCTCTCGTGCAGTAGCACACAAAGGCTTCGGGTAAGATCTTCTTGCCGAGGATCTCTTCCAGACGTTCCTTCTCCCACTTGTCCATCTCGGTAAGTTTCCTTGGTGTATATAACGCTCTCTGCGGTGGGATGCTGAGGAAGTTGCCGATGAGATTTACAAGTCCCGTGCTCATCGTTTGCTTTGCGTTTCCCTCGTGTTCAGGTGTTTTGTAGAAAGTATACTCGTTTGCCATTGGACCGAGACAACCGCCCATGGCGTAGTACAGTTCAAGGTTATCTTTCAAGAGTCGCTCGTCGAAGAGCTTGTTGTCACGCACCTTGATGCCGTCTGGCGTGGTGAAGGTGATATACTTTCGATCCGCTTCCCACCGAACGCCGTAGCCGTGGTTCTCCATATAGCCGATGAAACCCTCAATGCTGTCGGTGTAAGCGATGGCAAGGAACGCCGTGTGGATCAGATCCTTCTTCCACTTTTGCATCTTGCCGGCACGGGTGTCGGTTTCGGTGGTGGTCAGTCCGTACTTGCGGCAGACCTTATTGGAGTATTCCTTCAGCGCTTGCAGGTCGGCTTTCTCCATGTGAAGTTTCTTGCCGTCCTCAAAGGAAACCGAGTTAACGATGATGTGATTGTGCAGATGCTCTCGGTTTGTATGCGTAACAACAAGTGTCTGATAGCCCTCGAAGAATCCCGCAAACTCCAAACCGAGATTGTTTGCTTCATATGGTGTGATGTCATCCTCGGGTGAGAATGACTGTACGATATGGAAGTATGTTCTTCCATCGGTCTTGCCGAATCGGTTCTTCACCATTTCAAATTCCTTTTGCGCCGTCTCAGTCATACAGTTGTTTCCTGCGATCAAGGTGTCATCAGTCTTCTCTTTATCAAGTACGTAATTGAATACGTCTGATAGCGAACCCTTTCCCACTTTCACTTTTACGATTGCCATAGCTCACGCTCCTTTCATTTTTTCATTCAGCAGCTCAAAGATTTTTGCAAGCTCACATTTTGTTTCTTCAAGATTCACCGCTGTGAGTCTCCCTTCATTGACTCGCCACGTGAGCTGATTGAGATTGTTTCCGATGTGACGGAGCTGCTTTGATGCATCGTCAACGCCGGGGATGACGGTGATCTTCTTGCCGAACACACAGTCACGGCAGTAAACGGAAATCAGTCTGTACGAGCCGTACGCAAGATCTTCAAGCTGTTTGTATTCTTCTTCGGTGACACGGAAGGTCACCCGTTTGGTTTTGTTATCTTTCAAATTCTTACCTCACTTTCTTCATAGGGGTGTGGGCTTAGCCCGCATTGCCGCCGGTTTGACCGACAAAGGCGAAACTTGCGACGGTACTCCAATGACGGTAACCCCACCACCGTTTTAACAATGCAACAATGCAAGTGACACTGTACGTGATCTTCCCAAAGGCTGCAATCTTCAACCTTGCACCAGAGACACTCTGCAATGTTACAATCTTCATGCCGTTTCTTCGGTGCTATCGGGGATCGCCCAAAACCAACGCTTGCCGATCTTCTTCGTAACGATGCTTTTATTCTTCAGCTTAGCTTCGTTAACTGTGCGCTGTGAAATGCCCAGCTCCTTTGCTTTTTCGAAGATCTTTTCGGCGGCAACGAACTCACCCGAGGAAAGCATATCGAGAATCAAGTCCTCTGCCTGGTCGGTTTTCGTTTCAGCTTCACCGCCGCCGAGAAGCTCGTCCGCTGTAATCTTGTCGTAGCCGTCGATCCAATGGAATCCCTCTTCGTTACCGAGATTGAACGCCATCGATTTTCCTTCGGGTGCAAGAGAAGATTTGTC
>JAZPYO010000042.1:0-10979 GCA_045544195.1 Eubacteriales bacterium | reverse complement strand
CAGTCTGCGGTGAGCAGATACACCGCCGCCATGAGCGCGTAGTCTTTTTTATCCAACTTGGCAACCGCTTCGGTAAAGGCAGTGCGGTGCTTCTCATTTTTGAAGTACATGGGGTTTTCCTCACTTTCTTTCAGATATTGATTCAGTCGTTTTACAAAGGGTGGATACTGGATCGCCGCCATCGTTTCGGCAACGGCTTCTTTCAGTGTTGCGGCTCCGGCTGTGATCCTTTCGTTGATGCACGGGCATTTATCTGTTCCGCATCCTTTCTTTCTGCTGATATGGTGGGGACAGGCACGGCAGTCGCAGTCCTTTTCGGTGTATTCGTATCGGCGGAGGATGACCACGCCGTGGCCTCTCGGTCGGAAGTTTGGGATCGATCTCATGAGCTTTTCGAGCTGTCGCAGTTCGTAACTGTCTGAAAAATACATAGGCGTTGATTCCTTTCGTAGAAATAGAAAAAGCCCACGGTCTTGTTTGGATTTCAAAACCGTGGGCTGTATGATTTATTACATATTCAATATGGGGGCTTCGCCGTCATCAAAGGTGGGCGGATTTTCCTTGAGGGAAGGATAGGCATCCTGGAGCTTCTCCATCAGTTCCATGAGACCTCGATCCTGTTCGTAGGTCAGCGAGTCGCAGTTATCTCTTGCAAAGGCTGCACACTTGAACAGTTCCTCCGCTTCTGCCTGCGTGAAGATTTTGTCTTTGACGATGAGTCCGGCGCGGACTGCATAATTTTCTTTGGAGGAGAGGTAGTCGGGAGAGTAGTCGCCGTGGGCAAGGTATTTGCCGCCGTCCGACTGTCGCCAGCTACAGAACATGAAGCCGTGTTTTTCGCTGTACATTCCGGCGAACACCACGTCGCCGTACTCGGAGAATTTGCGGTAGTTCTGCACATCCTTCGGCTGCATTTGCGGTGCTGACACGTAGAGACCGACATACTCTCGGACGACCTCGGCATCATCTACAAGGTGGGAGAACACCTCACGGGATTCGGGATCGGTGAGATCCTTGTTGTTGTAGTACATAAATCCTTCGGGGTTGACTGCGGTAAGATGGACTCCCTTGTGCGAGATGAGCAGGAGTTGATCTGCTTCATCGTAATCTGTAAGGCATCCGTAGTGCTGTGCCTTCCGCTGCATTTCTTCTTGGTATATGGTCATTTGGTTACCTCCGTTATTGTGATAATAAAAAATCGGAGGACAGATCCTGTACCTCCGTAATGTTTGTCAGATAAGAAGGATCGACGATTACTTCGGATTCGTTCCTTCCACTGAAATATGCGTATATATGCTTTTTGTCAATCTGTGCTTCGTAGACCGTTCCGTCCTCACCAAAGCGGTGAGCAAACCATTCGGCTGTTTCCTGACTCAGCGACCAGGACAATGCCTTCACGCTTTTGGCATTGTGAGTTGTTACTCCACGGTAAACGGTTACGGTGTCATCCAACGCTTTGAATTGGATATACTCGTCTTGCTCCATGAGGCAGGTCGGATCGGCTTGCTTGAACATCCGCAGGAGTTGATTGACTGTAACATTCACATCCTGGTGCGGTGCTTCTGATCTCGTCCATGCGCTTGCAAGGATTTGTGACATATCTTCTCTTGACAGACTCGGCTGTGCAAATTTCAAAAACGTCAGCGCGTAGGGTTTGGTGACCATCATATAAATCTCGTAGGCGCTGTTTGCCTTGTTGATAGACTGAGCCATTGTCTGCCGCCATCGGTTCTGTGCATCTTCTTCCATAAGGTTGATCATCGTGATGCCACCATTGCCATCGGGAAGGGCGGTTAGTCCAGTGTCGGCGAATGGGTGCTTGACGATCATCGGGGAGTATGGGGTTTCGTAGATATCGGTGTGGAGCAAGGTGATGGCTGTTCGTTTGATCTCGTCCAGGTCGGTTTGCTTTCGCATGGTTTTTCCTCCTTTCTGTGGGAATAAAAAAAGCGCATGGATTTGTTCTTATCCATGCGCTCGGTGGCTTGTATTCGGTTGTGCGAGAGTTCGGCTCACTACAGAAAGGGAAAAATACCTTTTTCACATCTACAAAATCGCTTGTAAAAATTTCGACCGTAGAAACGGCGAAACCCCCGATAAAATCGGGGGTTTCTTGGGCAATATCTTTTTCATTGCCCTTTGATGGTTGCGGAGGAAGGATTCGAACCAACGGCCTTTGGGTTATGAGCCCAACGAGCTACCAACTGCTCCACTCCGCGATATGAAACTGTGAGAACGCCAATTGGGGAATTGGTGCCGGAAACCGGGCTCGAACCGGTACGGGAGAAAACTCCCACGAGATTTTAAGTCTCGGGCGTCTGCCTGTTCCGCCACTCCGGCACATTGCCTCTCACTACTTTGTTATTATATCACATTCAAATACGTTTGTCAAGTCTTTTTTAAAAAAATTATGTTTTTTCAATGCAAATCCTTTGAGTTTCAACCGAAGATCCAAAATACTTGATTTTTGACAGCTCATAGCTTATAATAATATCAACACAGTGTTACCTGTTATTTCATTATTATGATTCAATTTTTCAGAATAATATCCTTATTGTAATCGATATGTACAAGGATATGGCCGATATTTCCCTCGCCTGCATATTTGCTCATATCAAAAAAATCGCATTCGAGTGTTGACCAATACAGATCATTTTCATCACCGCTTACCTGCACATCCTTATTAAGTCGCCCTGCGTATACCTCCACGTAGCAATCGTCAAACGGATAGGAAAAATCCATCAGTCTATGCAGCTTAATATCCTCATATGTTATACTCGTTTCTTCAAAAAGCTCTCTGTACGCTGCCGCCTCACTTTCCTCACCCTTTTCGATCTTACCTCCGACAAGATTTGACAGACCCTTGTATGGGTCTTTTTTTCTTACACACATAAGTATTCTGTCAGCGCTTTTGTTATATACCGCAATCAAATTGTACCCTTGCATTATTTTTCTCCATTTTCTATTTCGATCATTACCGCACCGTCGTATTCAACAACGTTTACTTGCTCACAGTATTTTTCGTATTCTCTTTTTGTGAACATATTCTTTCTTATTTTGTCACTCACAGCCGCCTTTTTAACATCATATACCGGCGTGAATGCCATTTGAGATATTTCGCTGTAGCATCCGTAAAATACAATACTGTCACCGTTTATCAATTTAAGCGACTTATCATCTGCACGCGAGCCGGAAAAGTATATTGCATTTTCCGTTGTTATATTATATCCCTCTCCTTGCGAAATATAGTATATCGGTTCTATATTGAAGCCTTCATAAGAATAACCGTCATTCATTTCATATTCGACCTTGTGAGCACCTATCTGCTCAACTGCTGCTCTGACCGCATCGGAATATCTGCTTTTTGACGGATAAACCACCGTATCAACACCAAAATTACTGTCGATCTTTCTTATCAGCTCTATATGCTCCTGACTGCTGTGTGTCAATATAAGGCACTGCAGCTTTATTATCCCCTGCTTTTCGAGCATACTGAACAACGATGTATATGCGTGTCCGTATCCGTTCGAAATATCCACCGCATAAGCCTTATTATCCTCTATTCTGCACAAAACATCACCGCCGTAGCTCGTAAAGGCTATTTTACATCGGTCAGCGTTATGCATTGCAAAAACAAGCATGGATGATGAATAGGCTATCACCGAACAAAGACAAACAATGGCATATATACGCTTTTTGTTTATTCCCTTTATCACAAGAGCGACAAGAACAACAACCGTTATGACCAATATTGACGATGAAAACGGATATGAAAATGAAATTTCTAAATTTGCATTTTTTCTGAAAAAAGAAATTATTATAACCGCAATTTCAGCACATGTATGGCACACTTGACCAAAAAGCTCCGCAAGCGGCTCAAAGCCCGCAAACATCATTAAAAACGGAGCGGCATACAGTAAGACTGTAATAAACGGCATAACGAGCAATGTGACCAAGGGACTCAAAAGCGACATTCTTCCGAAATACAGATAACAAAACGGCAGCGTTGCAAAAACTGCACACACCGACAGTATCAACGATGTCGAAACATTATTTATTCCCTTATGTATACCTTTCAGCATCGGCCCCTTATGAGTCAGATCTTCGGTCTTTTTTGCAATATATCTGCTAACAGGCAATCCGAATACCGCTATTCCGAATGTTGCCGCGAATGACAGCTGTAATGATATATCAAAAATTGCATACGGCTGGATAATACATATCAGATACAGTGCAGCAAACAGAGAGGTGACTGTGTCACCCTTTTCTCCGATCAGCACCGCCAAAACAGTTACCGTATACATTATCATCGCTCTGATAACAGAATATCCGCTTCCAACGAGCAAAGAATAAAATACAACAACAATATCAAGAACAACAATTCTTACGAATACGTGAGGTATGATCTTCTTGAGAAACCAGCCTGCAAAAGCGATCGCAACCATTATATGCAGTCCGCTTATCGCTGTTATATGCGACACGCCCGTATGCGAAAAATCACTTTTGATATTTTCGGGAACATCGGCTTTATTCCCCAAAAACAACGCAGATATCAGCCCTGCATTTTCTTTGCAATACCTGTACACCGTATTTCGAGCCATTTGATTAAGCTCATACATCTTTGAAAAAATATTTACTGTCTTTTCGCCTGTTTTAACGATGTTTTCAGAATGCACGGATAAAAGTATATTATCCCCGATATAGTACACTGAGCCTGATATTTTTTCTGTCATTACGGGCTTTATTTCACCGATACAGCTGAATATTTCGTATTTTTCCAAAAGCTCAGAGCCGTAGAAAACTGCATTGAATGAAACAGACGCGCCGTCTATTTCCGTTATTCTGACTGTATTTTCGGAGCTTGGCAAAGCATATGCTGTAATTCTTTTATGCTCGCCTGTATATTCCTCTGCCTTCATACCCGCAATATCGTATGATATAAACGATGAAAGCAATATAGCGCCTATCATTACGGTCAGCATAACGGTATGATACTTGCTTTCCTTATCCAAAAAATTGAATTGCCTTTTACTTAACGCAAAGTATACTGCAAATACCGCGCATAATGCAATGAGCAATACCTTTACTATCATCGGAATGAAATACGATATGAGCAGCAATGACACTGATATTGCACAGAACAGTACCAGGTGGCGTTTTTCAAATACTCTGAGCGGATGTAGCTTGATCTTCATAATTAAACTCATTTTGAAATATCTTTTCGCATATTATATCATTTAATTTGCTATTTTGTCAAGTATTGCCATACATTATATCAGATATGTTTTAGGTTTTATTTCAAAATACGAGTATATTTTTTAATATTTAATGAGTTATTATAATTTGATAATGTAATAAATGAGGACTTGCCATGATAAAAATCGGATTTGTATCTCTCGGATGCAGTAAAAACCAGGTGGATACAGAAGTAATGCTCGGCTTGCTTGACAAGGCGGGATATGAAATAACGTCAGAGGAGATAGAAGCTGACGTAATTATAATCAACACATGCGCATTTATTGAAAGTGCGAAAAAGGAAGCTATTGACAATATTCTTGATATTGCGTGGCTTAAAGAACACAGAAAGCTGAAAAAGATAATCGTTACAGGCTGTCTTGCGGAAAGATACCGCGAGCAGATACTTCAGCAGCTTCCCGAGGTCGATGCGGTAGTCGGCGTGGGGAGCATAAACAATATCTGCGATGTTGTCGAAAGAGCCTTAAAGGGTGAAAAATGCACGTCATTTGAAGACAAAAACACCTCTGCTTTAGGCGGTGACAGAATGGTTATAACACCCACACATTCGGCATATATTAAGATTGCCGAGGGCTGTGACAACAGATGCACATACTGTGCTATACCGCTTATCAGAGGAAAATTCAGATCAAGACCGATCGAGGATATAGTCCAGGAGGCGATCCTGTTCGATAAGGACGGAACTAAGGAGCTGTCGCTCATAGCGCAGGATACAACACGCTACGGAGTTGATCTGTACGGAGATTATTCGCTTGTAAAGCTCATCCGTGCTATATGCGAAAAAACTTCTATACCTCATATACGGCTTTTATACTGCTACCCTGACAAAATCACAGACGAGCTTGTTCAGGAAATAAAAAACAACCCAAGAGTGCTTAAATACATAGATCTGCCGATCCAGCACATAAATGACAGAGTTCTTAGTGCTATGAACCGTCACGGCGGAAGTGCAACGATAAAGGATGCAATAAAGCGTCTGAGAGATGAAATACCGCAGATCGTCATCAGAACTACGGTTATAGTAGGATTTCCCGGGGAAACGCAAGAGGAATTCGATGAATTGCTTTCCTTTGTCAAGGAAACGGAATTTGAACGTCTCGGTGCATTTACTTATTCAAGAGAAGAGGATACTCCCGCTTACGATTTCGAAGATCAGATAGACGAGGAAATAAAGGACGAGCGGCTTGACTCTGTAATGACGCTGCAGGCAGAGATAGCGCAGCGTTACTGTGAAAAGCAGGTAGGCAAGGTGCTTGATATTCTCGTTGACGAGTACGACGCGGCGGCAGGCGCATACGTTGGCAGAAGCTTTGCCGATGCTCCTGACGTTGACTGCTGTGTATTCTTCGATATAGACGGAGACAAGACGAAATACAAGCAGGGTGACTATGTGAAAGTAAGAATAACCGATTTTGAGGGATATGACCTCATCGGAGAATCTATCAAGTGAGGTTGAAATAAAGGATATGAATTTACCGAATAAGCTGACGATTTTGAGAATAATTATGATACCCTTGGTAATGGTATTTATACTTTTGCCGATTGATGGAGTATGGCATTTATTTACGGGCGCGGCAATATTTCTTATAGCTACGCTTACCGATATGGCAGACGGAAAGATCGCAAGAAGGTATGATCTTGTAACGGATTTCGGAAAATTTCTCGATCCGCTTGCAGACAAATTTCTCGTTTTCGGTACGCTTTGCGCAATGATCGGCAGTAACGTTGACAAATTTAACGATATGAAAATGTGGCTTTCCTTGTCACTTGCCGTCATTATATTCAGAGAATTGGCAGTAACGTCGATAAGACTCGTTGCCAAAAATGCTGACGGCGTAGTAATAGCCGCAGCGATGCTCGGCAAGATAAAGACGGTATTTCAGAGCATCTGTATAATATATCTGCTCATTTCCGATGCAATAATACCCGATTGCTTTATCAAAGCAAATCATATAATCGACTACGCGCTTTTGGCGATAACGGTGATACTGACCGTTGTTTCGGGTATGCAGTATATTCTCAAATACTCAAAGTACATAAGCACAAAATAAACGGATAACAGCGTATTTATACGCAACGAAAGGATACTATTGATATGAAAATGTGGGAAGGCCGCTTTAAAAAGGAGCTTGCTTCGGAGGTAAACGATTTCAATTCCTCCCTGCCCTTTGATTGCAGAATGTATAAGGACGATATAACAGGAAGCATAGCGCACGCAGGAATGCTCGCAAAATGCGGTATAATCGGAGAAGACGACGGCGAAAAGATAATACAGGGCTTGAAGGGTATTCTTGACGATTTTGAATCGGGTGCTCTTAGCTTCGATTCAGATGCTGAGGATATTCATATGTACGTTGAGCAGATACTGACTCAGCGTATAGGAAATGTCGGTAAAAAGCTGCATACGGCACGCTCAAGAAACGATCAGGTGGCGCTTGATATAAGACTTTATTTAAGACGCTCGGCAGAGGAAATCCAGATACTGTTAAAGGAGCTTTTGACCGTTATCTGCAATAAGGCCGAGGAAAATATAAACACGGTAATGCCGTCGTACACGCATTTGCAAAGAGCACAGCCCGTGACGTTCGGTCATCACCTTATGGCGTACGGCCAGATGTTCAGACGTGATATTGAAAGATTGCGTGATGCATATAAAAGGATAAATATTATGCCCTTGGGTGCGTGTGCTGTTGCAGGAACGACGTATCCTACGAACAGACAGCTCGTTGCAGACGAGTTAGGATTTTTCTCAATAACGGAAAACAGTATGGACAGCGTATCCGACAGAGATTTCGTTATCGAGCTGTGCTTTGCGCTGTCGCTTATAATGATGCATCTTTCAAGATTCTCTGAGGAAATGATAATGTGGTGCTCGGCAGAGTTTTCGTTCATTGAGCTTGACGATGCGTATTCCACAGGCTCATCAATAATGCCGCAGAAGAAAAACCCCGATATTGCAGAGCTTACACGCGGAAAATGTGCAAGGGTGTACGGTGACCTCAACACGCTTTTAGTAATGATGAAGGGCTTGCCTTTGGCATATAACAAGGATATGCAGGAGGATAAGGAAGCGGTATTTGATGCTATTGACAATACGTCAATGTGCATTTCGATATTCACGAAGATGCTTGATACATCAACTGTAAAGCCCACCGTAATGCACAAGGCGGCAGAGGGCGGATATATCAACGCTACGGACTGTGCGGACTATCTTGCAAAAAGAGGAATACCGTTCAGAGATGCGTACAAGATAACGGGCGGACTCGTCGGCTACTGTATTGAAAACGGCAAAACGCTCAATTCCCTGTCGCTCGATGAATACAAGGAATTCTCCCCCGTGTTTGAAAATGACGTTTACACCGCGCTTGACCTTTCAACGTGCGTATCGGACAGACGCTCCGCAGGCGGCCCTGCCCCCGAATGTGTAAAAGCACAGATACAGTCACTTAAAGATTTTATATCCGAATAAACGTTCGAATTCGAGCATAGCTTTTATACAACCACGATGTATTTCATATTCTTCCACGTCGGGACAAGCCTCGCACAGACGGCAATATATATCGTACGCTTGTTTGAGAAGATCTGTATTGCACGGCTCTTTCACCGTTGCTAATTTGTAGTATGATTCGGCAAGGTCGTCATACGCCTGCACCGTTTTCGTTTCACGCGCCAAAGCCTCGCAAAGTTCAAGATCTTTTTCGTAATATCCGAGTGCTATGTCAAGCTGACCTTTTTGTCTGTATATATCGCCGAGCTTTTCGTAGCTTACGGAAAGATCGCTCCGTGCTTGCACCGCTCCCGTCTCACGAACCAATACCTCACATAGCTCTGCGCTTTTTTCATAATATCCGAGCGCTGCGTCAAGCTGCCCCTTTTGCTCGTATATATATCCGAGCTTGTTATAGCTTACGGAAAGATCGCGCCTTGCTTGCACCGTTCCCGTCTCACGAACCAATACCTCACGCAGCCCTGCGCTTTTTTCATAATATCCGAGCGCTGCGTCAAGCTGCCCCTTTTGCTCGTATATATCGCCGAGCTTGTTATAGCTTACGGAAAGATCACGGCGGGATTCTACCGTTTTCGTTTCGCGTGCTAAAGCCTCTGAAAGTTCAAGACCTTTTTCGTAATATCCAAGCGCTGTGTCAAGCTGCCCCTTTTGATTGTATATATCGCCGAGTTTGTTATAGCTTATTGAAAGATCACGGCGGGACTCTACCGTTTCCGTTTCACGCGCTAAAGCCTTACGAAGTTCAAGACCTTTTTCGTAATATCCGAGAGCGGTGTCAAGCTGACTTTTGTTCTTGTATATATCACCGAGATTGTTATAGCTTATTGAAAGATCACGGCGGGATCCTACCGTTTCCGTTTCATCTGCTAAAGCCTTGCGAAGTTCAAGACCTTTTTCGTAATATCCGAGTGCTGTGTCAAGCTGACCTTTTTTCTCGTATATATAACCGAGTCTTCCATAGCTTATTGAAAGATCACGGCGGGATTCTACCGTTTCCGTTTCGCGTGCTAAAGCCTCTGAAAGTTCACCGTATTTTTCGTAATATCCGAGTGCTGTGTCAAGCTGACCTTTTTTGTCATATATGTCACCGAGTCTTTCATAGCTTACGGAAAGATCACGGCGGGACTGCACCGTTTCCGTTTCGCGCGCTAAAGCCTCATCAAGTTCAAGACATTTTTCGTAATATCCGAGTGCTGTGTCAAGCTGGCCTTTGCTCTCGTATATATAACCGAGTCTGTTATAGCTTATTGAAAGATCACGGCGGGATTCTACTGTTTTTGTTTCATCTGCTAAAGCCTTGAAAAATTGAAGACCTTTTTCACAGTATTCGAGTGCTGTGTCAAGCTGACCTTTTTTATCATATATGTCACCGAGATTGTTATAGCTTACAGAAACAGACCTGTTCAGATATCCGGTGTTGAATTTCTTGGATAACTCTTCACTTGATTTAAGCATTTCTGAAAATATTTCAAGTGATATATCAAGCTTACCAAGTGCATTGTATCTGTCACCCGACTCCCACAAGGCATCTATATAGTCCTCTGCTGTTTTTTCTGTTTTTTCCCTTTCGTATATTCTTTTTAATTGCACGGCAAGCATACGCTGATATTTTGCCGCCTTTTCATAATCTCTTTTTACGCCGTCGCCCGTTTGCAATATGTCCGACAGCTTCCGTGTGGCTTCAACGTATCCTTTTTCTGATGCAAACGATAGCATTTTTTCTGCATATTCAGCGTTTTTCTCAACGTCGATACCGTACAGATATGCAAGAGCAATAAAGAAATTATGCTCAGGATCAGCATCGTTTTGTGCAAGTGCTATAGCATTTATATTATCAAGTATAGCTTCAGAAATCTTTTTTTCATTTTTTATAGACAGAGTCCAAGGCAGATTTTTATACTTCCGTTTCAAAAGTAATTGAAATGTTTTTTTCATTTCTACGGGTATTATCGGTTTGTTTTTATTTTTCGCCATCGGATATTCTTCACGCTGAATGTAGTTATCCTCAAGCAGATTCGGCGTTACGACGAGTGCAAAAAGCTCGCTTTTGTCAAGTGCGGACGCTATCGTTTTATTGAAGCTCTCACCCGGCACGAGATATTCGTCATACCATATTGCAACGTCACGGAGCTTTGGGTTTTTATGTATCGTTTCCATAAGACGCTGGGCAAACGCTCTGTCCTTTTTGCGATAGCTCATAAATATGTAAGCGTCA
>JAZPYO010000041.1:0-6692 GCA_045544195.1 Eubacteriales bacterium | reverse complement strand
AATATCATGTTCAGAATGTCAAGCGGTTATTGAGGATAATGGTAAAGGAATGACCGAAGAACAGCTCTTGCACATAACTGAGCCGTTTTACCGTACAGATAAGTCCCGTTCTCGTGCAGAAGGCGGTGCAGGACTTGGACTTACTCTGTGCAAACAAATTGTTCTCACGCACAAGGCCGAAATGAATTTTGAATCAAAGCTTGGAAATGGAACAAAAATAACGGTGGCTTTTACAACTTTGCAATAAGCAGATGATAACTTGGAGATAAACTCCTTATACAATGGTATTGCACAGTAAGAGTGCAAAATGAAAGGAAGGTGTTTATATGAAACAAAATGCAAAATTTTTATTGATCGTTGTGTGCTTACTGCTATCGTCATTACTTATGCTTACGGGATGTATGTATGCAATAAGCGCAGGCGGAGTTGACGTAAAGCCGTACGAGCTTGATATTCAGCAAAGCGTTGTTGACAGTATTGCTGACAGTACATTGAATGAGCCGATATCGCAAAGCGCGTTAAAGGAAAAATTCGATAAGTATCTTCATTGCGACGGCAAAAGCCTTACCGTTTTTTCTCAGGAGCAATTTAACGAGCTTTATAATATCCGCACAAGCGGAAAACGAATTGCCCTTAGCTACGATGAGCTGCTGTTTATCATAAACGATTCGATCTCTCTTTATTTCAAATATGAAAGCATTCATTTGACGGGTATTCTTGAAAGCGGAGCTGTAAAAAAGCTCGAGCTGAGCGGCAGTATGCAGGATATATATCCGTACCACGAGGATTTTTCGGAATTTGATTCGATCTCGGACGGATATAATAAATACTATCAGATGATGAAGGAAATATCTCTTATCATATATTACAGAATATATATGCACGATGCAGGCTTTGAAACTGTGAGCGAGGTATACCGCCCGGGCTACGGTATATCCGTGTTTGCAGGTGACGGCGGATATGAGAATTCAAACGAAAATGTAATGACACCGAGAGAGGAAGAATCCTTCGGTACAGTTCTTGGCTGTATGCAGCTTTTGTCGCTTAACGGCTCAAGCGTATCGGGTAAGGAAAACAGCGATCATCTTATAAGTGAGTGGGAAAAAATAATACTTGCACGAAATCAGTTTTCTGCAGATTACGAAACAAGCACTCAGTATGAAAGACAGCAGCTTTCCGCACCATTGTTTGTCGGTTTCCACACAAACGGCTATACAAGAGGCATAGCAAGAAGAGTTATGGGCTATGATATGTTTATAATAGACCCCGAAACGCTTGAAATGACAAGTATTTTCCCAACGTATGAGCTTGAACAGATGATGCCGACCTCGTACAGCGTGTATATATCGAGCGATGATAAAAATGGCAATGGACCGTATTTTTTACTTGAACGTGAAAGCGGTACGTTCAGAATGGGAAAGTCTATGGTTCATTCATCCGCGCTTTTTGGAAAATACCAAAGAAACGGTGAAAAGCTGATCCTGTGCGTTGAAAATGCAGAGCAGACAGGTGTATATAAATATACATTCTTCCTTGACGGCAAAGAATGGGTGTATTCAAAAAAGGATTCAACGCCTCTTGACAATGGATTTGATTTTAAGGACGGTATGCGGTTTTCGTTTGATAAGGAGGAGGTTTTCACCCCGTATCATGAAAGACCGATAGAAATTATAAGAGATATAGCAAAAGAGCAGAATATACCGACAGATCAGGTCATAGAAGCGTTTTTTGAGGATGATGAATACGTTTACAGCTTTTCCTCTGCAAAAAGCGATTACGTGACAGTAAAATTTACAGACGGTGAAGAAATTACTGTCAAGGATGCTTTGAAAAAAGGCTATATAAGAATACACGATCTTGATGCTTACGGCATATCGTATATACGAGAAATAAAAAATGCAAAATAATTATTTCGCAGCACAAAAAAAGCGTCTGTCGGTAAATTTCCGACAGACGCTTTTGTCTGTTTATTGATAAACACCTATTTCGTAAATGGAGAAGTAAGCGTTTTTAGGACCTTGTATGTTGATGTAACGTATATCCTTGTCTATTGATATAAGGTTTGCCTGTGCGTGATCGAACGGGCCTAACTCTTCCCAGTTTTTATTATCGGTCGAAACGTAAACGGAGAACTCTCCGTGTGAGTTTGCTTCCCATACTACGATCGCTTCCTTTACGTGCTGTACTTTCTGCAGATCTATCGTTACCCAGTACGTTGCAGTAGTAGAGCCTGCTGCACTCCATCTTGTGTTGAGCTTGCCGTCAGTTACGTTCGTTACAGGGCATCCGCTTTCCTCACCCGATTTTGCGAGGGGCTTGTTGAGTGCGATGTTCTTTGATGAATTGAAATCAAATGAAGGTCTGTCCTTTGTGATAATTGCAATTGCACTCGTATCCTTAAGAATGTTTTCAGTATCAAGAACTGTCGTTTCCTCACCGATCACAACGCTGTCTGTGAAATGTATTTTTTCAACGGATGCACCAACGTGGAATTTGTATTCGCCCTGCTCGATAAACCAAGCAGAATCATCGGTTGAATACGTTTTCAGCTCTTCCTTTGTGACCTTTACGGTGATCGTCTGAGATGCACCGGGGGCAAGAGTTGCGGTTTTGCCGTAGCCTGCAAGCTCTTTTACGGGATGCTCGTTTTTGTTGTCGGGCTTCGTTACGTAGAACTGTACTACCTCGCTGCCGGAAACTTCACCCGTATTCGTTACGTTTACTGATAAAATGTAGTCATCGCCGGATTTTTCAACCTTGAAATCGGAGTATTCAAACGTGGTGTATGAAAGACCGTAGCCGAACTCATACATAACGTCAACGTTGAATGTTGTGAAATAGCGGTAACCAACGTAAATATCATCGTTGTATACGCATGAGCTGTAATCGCCGGGGAAATAATCAGCGTAAGGTGTATCGCTGAATTTTACGGGCCAGGTTGATGTTAACTTACCGGAGGGTGTAACCTTACCTCTTATAATGTCTGCAACTGAGTTACCGATCTGCTCGCCGGAAAGACCTGCATAAACGATAGCGTCAGCGAGGTGTGCCCATGAAGCAACTTCGATGGGATTGCCTGTGTTGATGATAACGATGAACTTTTTGCCTTGTGCGTGGAAAGCGGAGGATATGTTTTCTATCGCCTGTCTTTCTCTTGCGTTGAGCATATAGTCACCGGCTCTGTTTGCGTGGTCTCTCGTTTCGCGTGTAGTTCTTGAAATCGTGAATATAGCATATTCGGAGATCTTTGCGGCAGCTCTTGCGGTAGACGAGGAAATTACGATCTCGCAAGTATCGTTTTCCGGATTTGTGCTGTCGCTGTATGCATCGTGCTGTACGCAATTATTGTAAAGTGCGCTTACCGTTGAGTTAAGCACGATACCGGAATTCTGAAGACCTTCGCTGATATTTACAACGTCTTTTACAGATACGTATCCTGCACCGTAGCCGCAATATTCAGTCTTGTAAGATGCGTTTCCGAAAAGGGATACCGTTGTTACAGGGAGGGGAAGAGTGTTGTTGTTCTTAAGAAGAACAGTGCCTTCTGCACCCGCTTTTCGTATCGCCTGAAGCTTCTGGCTTCTGTCGGATATAGTATTAGTAACGGAGATATTCTTCATTGCGTTTGATTTTGCAACGTAGTTAAGAATATTTTCGCAGCACTTGTCAAGCTGTGACATTTCAAGTCTGCCGTTTGAAATTCCCGTCTGGATCTTGCTTATGATCTGCTCTGCAACAGCTGCACCTCCGCAGTACATATCGTTTCCTGCGTTGAGCATCGTTACACGGTCGATGATCGTGCCCCAGTCGCTCATTACGAAGCCGTCAAAGCCGAACTCTCCGCGCAATACGTCAATAAGTCCCTTGTTTTCGGCGGAATAAACGTTCTGTATTCTATTGTACGACGTCATTACGCTGTGCGGATTGGAAAGCTCTACCGCATAGCCGAATGCACGGAGATATATTTCTCTCAAGGCACGTTCCGTAAGCTCGGAGGATATGCCCATTCTGTTAGTTTCCTGGTTGTTTGCAGCATAATGCTTGAGTGCAACACTGACACCCGTGGACTGAAGACCGAGGGTATAGCTTGCCGCCATCATACCTGTAAGGAAGGGGTCCTCGGAGAAGTACTCGAAGTTTCTTCCGCACATAATGTTCTTCTGTATGTTCATACCGGGAGCAAGAAGCATTTCTACACCGAAATCTCTGCAGTCATCGCCGAGATATGCGGTTATTGATTTAACCGTTTTGTTGTTCCAGGTTGAAGCAAGTGTAGTACCGGAGGGATAAGCGAGGGTAGATGTGTTAAGTCTGAGACCTGCAGGGCCGTCAGCAAACTGAACTGTGGGAATGCCGAATCTTGCAAATGACTGTGTCTGACCTGCCATGCTGTTCGGAGCGCTTGCAAGAATTATAAGCGTGATCTTCTCGCGTGTGGTCATTTCGGAAATGACCTGCTTTACGGTGTCTGCTGAAAAACGTGTAGGCTCGCCGTTGCCCTTAAGAACGATCAATTCGTATTTCTGAGCAGGTGTGCCGTTATACGTATATATCTGTACGTTAGTACCGTTTGCAGTGCCGTTTGCGGCAACGTCAAGTACACAGTTGGGAGCGCATTTTGATTCCAGAACGTATTTGCCGTCTCTTGTGTTTAAATACCATTTCTGAGCATTGCTTCCGTTGCTTGCGTATGTGTGAACGTTTGTTCCGGGCTTGTTGGATGCGGCGTAAACATCAAGAACCTTGCCAGTAGCTTTGTTCGTAACGGTGTATGTGCCGTCAGCGTTAAGGACGAAATGCCATATCTGTGTGTTTGAGCCGTTGGGAGCGTTGATAACAACGTTGTCTGATGAAAGATCAATGAATTTCTGTGAGGAAACTCCAACGATATATGCGTAGAAATCGGACTTTTGTTCTTCCTCATCGGGTGTTTCGGGAACATCGGGAGTCTCGGGTACATCGGGAGTCTCGGGAACGTCGGGGGTCTCAGGTACGTCGGGAGTCTCGGGTACGTCTGGGGTCTCAGGTGTTTCTGTTTCCTCAACGATCGTTAGCTTGAATATCTGTGAGCTTGCGCCCGTGTATGTCGATGAAACGATATTGCCGCCTGAAACGGTCATAACACGCAAGGGAGCACATTTCGAACGGATGATGTACTGTCCGTTGCTGTATTTGAAAATGAACCACTTCTGTGCATTTGTGCCGTTGCTTTTGTATGTCTGTATGTTTGCGCCGGTTGCTGAGCTTCCTGCCGCAACGTCAAACACCTGACCGCTTTCCTTGTTCTGAATGGTGTAAGTGCCGTCGGAATTCAGTGTGAAAACCCAGATCTGTGCGGTGCTTGTGGGGATTACGTTAGTTCCCGAAAGACCTACGACTGATCCGCTGACGGAGGTCATAATAACCTCAAATTTTTCGCCGAGGTTTTCTGTTTTCGCAACCTTACGATTGGGTTCGTTACATCCGTAAGAGCCAAAATGGTTTATGGCGCTTATTCTGTCAGAACCGAATGCGGCTTTGAGATCCGCATTGTTGCTTAAATAATAAGATGAGTGGAAAAGGGGACTTCCTTGTCTGCCTTCCTTCGAGCCGTAGGCTAAAAAGTGATTGTAAAGTGCAGAGTAGGTAGTTCCGCATACCGTGGCAACGTCTGAGTTGTTTGCCGCGTAATAATTTGCGTCAAATACAACAGACTTGATATGTCCTGCGATCCAGTCAGTTGCCGCAATAGAGCTGATCGGAACAGCTGTGATGACAAAAACGAGTGCAAGACAGATTGCCAGCATTTTTTTGATACTGTTTAACATTTGCAAATGCCTCCTTAATATATTTTTGTTGATAAAAAACTCACAAAGAGTATTGTAACATTTAAATTATATATTGTCAATGGTAAAGGCAAAAGTTTAAATAAAGTTTATTTTTACAATGTTAACAAGCTGATATAATTACGTTCATCGAAGAGATTTAAAAGTGAAAAAAATGTTCACTTGGAATTTAATGTTATATTTATGGCAAAAAAACTTGTAAATCAATTATTCATTTGTAACAGCAAGTATTTGTATACAAAAAATTACATTTAAACAGAACAGAAAACTGATTTTACAATCATAATAATAAAAAAACGGCAGATAATTCTGCCGCTTAAAGCATGCTACATAATGATCTCAGTTTTGAAATATTGCTCTTGAAAAAATATCCTTGTGCTCAGGATGATACGTTCCTATCGGTCGATCAACGATAACACGGACAACTTTTCCGATCATAACAATACACCTTTCGTATTACTCTATGATTTTTTATCATACAGCCTCTCGCAAAAATGAAGAATCGACTTTGTTGATATGGTGCATTGCGCTGTGAGCAATATGATGTAAATTCGCTTCGCTCATTTATGATGCAAAGCGTTCCTTCATATTCCCGAAGGGAACGCTTCATTGAAAAACAACAAGTTTCTACAGAAACTTGTTGTTTTTCTGTCTATGGGCTACGAAAAAGATATTTTTGCCGTTTTCGCGTATGACTTCGATCTCTTGCATAAATCACGGCGAAAGCCGTGTATATCATCAATTCCGCAGGAATTGCATATCATCAAAACGAAGTTTTGTATATCATCATTGCGAAAAGAAATGCAGCCTGCGGCTGATGATATACACCTTCGGTGATGAGATGCACGCTTGCGCGTGATGATATAC
>JAZPYO010000040.1:0-89970 GCA_045544195.1 Eubacteriales bacterium | reverse complement strand
GTAGAGGGAATGCTGATGCTTTTGGCATATTCACTGGGACTTGGCATCCCGTTCGTTCTCAGCGCGGTGCTGATCGATTATCTGAAATCGGCATTCAACTGGATCAAGAAAAACTATAAGGTCATCAATATCGTCAGCGGCAGTCTGCTTGTTGTGATCGGTATTTTGATGGCAACGGGAATGCTCGGACGGTTTCTGAGTCTTCTCGGATAAGGAGGAATTATGAGTAAGAGGAAAAATATAATTATACTTGTGTTGGTGTTTGTTCTTCTGATTGGTGGTGCTTCGGTGCTTTATGCGCAGCTTGGTAAAAATGATACTCCCGACAGGCTACTGATACAGGGAGAGCAAAATAAGAAGGCTAATGAAAGTCAAAACGAAAGCTCGGGTGCAGACGATGCGGAACAACAACTGACCAAAGCTCCCGATTTCGCTGTTTATGATGGATCGGGAAACAAAGTCAATCTGTCGGATTATATTGGTAAGCCGATCGTACTGAATTTTTGGGCAAGCTGGTGCGGGCCTTGCCAAAGCGAGATGCCTGACTTCCACGAAAAATATCTGGAGCTTGGCGATGAGATCCACTTTCTGATGGTAAATATGACCGACGGCCGCGAAACACTCAGTAGCGCAAAGGCGTTTATTTTAGCAAAAGGATATACCTTTCCGGTGTTCTATGATACAGACTCCAGTGCGGCAACCACTTACAGTGTATATTCCTTGCCTACCACATACTTTATAGATGCAGAAGGACATCTGATTGCACAAGCGACTGGAGCTATTTCTGCGGATACGCTTCAAAAAGGAATTGATATGATAAAATAAAAAACGCTAAACACGGGGCGGAAACCATATTGGTTTACGCCCCTTTTGACAGGTGATAAAAAGTAGAGCATATGTGCAACTTTCCGTATGACGTTGATTCGCATTTCTGAAAAAACGCAAAAAATTGACGCACGAAATGACGCATGAAATTTTGTACTGTGTGGAGATAATGTACTGAATGAGATTCCATTATCTCCATACGCTAATAGCCAAAACAAGGTTAAAACTGCCGATCTGAATTCCAGCCATCCCTTTTATGTTCGTATTGAAGAATATTCCCGTAAGGTGTATGCTCCGATTGCTTGGATGATGACATTGATAGGATAGCAAAATTGATTTTCGATGTGATCTACGATGAGAACCGTCCAAATGATAATATTGAAGCATACTGTAAACGTGAAGAGTGTTGGAATGCCGAATGTAGAGATGCACCGGTAACTCATGCAGAAAAAGAGGCAGATGCTGTAGTTGCGAAAAAAGAGCAGAAATTCACTACAGGGATAGATAATGAAATAAGTATTTTCAACAAGGGAACAGCATATCGGATATGATCTTGCATCGCATATAACAGTTACAGTATATCCACCATTTCGTTGTTGAGAGCCTTATTCATGCTTCGTACTGCGCAGAACTTTCCGCACATCGAGCAGGTGTCCTCGTTCTCGGGCTTGCGCTCGTTGCGGATACGCTTTGCTGTTTCGGGGTCAAGCGCACATGCCCACTGTTCTTCCCAATCGAGCTTGCGTCTGGCGTCTGCCATACGGTCATCAATATCTCTTGCGTGCGGTATCTTTTTTGCAATATCTGCTGCATGAGCTGCAATTTTAGATGCAATGATACCTTGCTTTACGTCGTCAACATTGGGAAGCGCCAGATGCTCGGCAGGGGTGACATAGCAAAGAAATGCTGCGCCGGATGAGGCGGCAATTGCGCCGCCGATAGCGGCTGTTATATGATCGTATCCCGGTGCAATATCGGTAACGATAGGGCCAAGCACATAGAACGGCGCTCCCATACATATAGCCTGCTGAATTTTCATATTAGCTTCGATCTGATCTATTGGCATATGTCCGGGACCTTCCACCATTACCTGCACATCACGCTCCCAGGCACGTTTGGTAAGCTCGCCAAGGCGTACAAGTTCCTCGATCTGACACACGTCACTACCGTCAGCAAGACAGCCTGGGCGGCAGGCATCACCGAGTGATAGTGTCACATCGTACTCACGGCAGATGTCGAGGATCTCATCAAAATGCTCATAAAACGGGTTCTCCTGTCCTGTCATACACATCCAGGCAAACACAAGAGATCCGCCGCGGGAAACGATATTCATTTTTCTCTTGTGCTTTCTGATCTGCTCAATGGTCTTGCGTGTGATGCCGCAATGGAGAGTGACAAAATCCACGCCGTCCTCAGCGTGAAGCCTTACCACATCAATAAAATCCTTCGCCGTAAGCGTTGCCAGGTCACGTTGATAGTGTATAACGCTGTCGTATACGGGAACTGTACCGATCATTGCAGGACATTCTTGCGTCAGCTTTCTACGGAACGGCTGTGTATTGCCGTGAGAGGATAAGTCCATAATTGCTTCTGCTCCCATATTGACCGCTGATATAACCTTTTCCATTTCGGTGTCGTAGTTTTTGCAATCCCGTGAGACCCCGAGATTCACATTGATCTTCGTACGAAGCATTGCTCCGACGCCGTTAGGCTCTATGCAGGTATGTAATTTGTTGGCACATATTACGACCTGTCCTTTAGCGACGAGCTGCCTTATTTCTTCTTCAGCTCTGTATTCCTTTGCGGCTACCGCCTTCATTTCGGGTGTGATGATGCCTTGCCTTGCTGCATCCATTTGTGTTGTGTAGCTTCTCATTTAATTCTGTTCCTTTCAAGCATATTTATTTGACATATTTTCCGTTCAGATCAAAAGCGTGATCAATAGGTCCTGATCCTTTACCTAAATCAAGCATCGCTGCAAGCGCATCTGAAATATAATCCTTTGCTCTTTGAATAGAGGCTTCAAGGTCATATCCTTTAGCGAGATTTGATGCTATGGCAGAGGAAAGAGTACATCCTGTTCCGTGTGTATTAGGATTGTCGATACGCTTGCCGCAAAACCATTTATATCTGCCGTTTGCATACAGAAGGTCGTTTGCATCGTTTATACTGTGACCGCCCTTCAGAAGCACAGCGCATCCGTACGTGTCGCCTATGAGCTTCGATGCGCGTTCCATATCTTCCTTTGTGTGAACTGTCAGCTTTGATAAAACCTCTGCTTCGGGGATATTTGGTGTGACGAGCGTTGCAAGAGGCAAAAGCTCTTTCGTTAAAGTCGATACAGCGCCGTTTTCTAATAGCTCAGAGCCGCTTGTTGCAACCATAACAGGATCGACTACTATATTTTCTGCCTCGAAAAATCTCAGTCTGTCGGCGATCACCGTTATAAGCTCTGATGAGCTGACCATTCCTGTTTTTACAGCATCAGGGCGGATATCCTCGAATACCGCATCTATCTGATCGCGCAAAAATTCGGGTGTAGACTCCAGAATTGATCTTACACCGGTCGTGTTCTGCGCTGTGAGCGCTGTCACGGCGCTCATGGCATAAACACCGTTCATTGTCATTGTTTTTAAATCTGCTTGAATACCGGCGCCTGCACTGCAGTCGCTTCCTGCAATGGTCAATGCTGTTTTCTTTTTCATAAAAAAACTCCTTTCGTTTTTCAGCATCGTTTTGTATAGCGGCATAGGGTGGTGCCCCCGATCTACCGCTTGAAGCCAACGTTTATAAACCGTTGACAGCCTTCCGAAAATGTTTTATCTGTGTAAAGCTCTTAATGATGTTTCTTTGCTTGCTTTATATAAGCACAGAATAGAAAAACGCACCGTCGATGTCGTATATTGTGTTCCTTACCGTATGATCCCGAGCTCTTTGGCTCTTGATTTAAGCTCAATTGCCGCGATTTTCGGACTTTCAGCCTTCATAATAGCGGATACGACACAAATGCCGGCGATGCGAATACCTGCAAGAACGTCAATATTGTTTTTGTTAAGTCCGCCGATGGCGTTTACGGGAATGGGAACAGCCCTGCAAATATCAGCCAAGGTTTCAGTAGATGTGAGAACGGTTTTTACCTTTGTTGTAGTCGGATAGATTGCGCCTACACCGAGATAATCAGCGCCGCCCTCGTATGCTTCAAGCGCCCACGGGACAGTTTTTGCGGTTGCTCCTATGATGAAGCCATCTCCCAGAATTCTCCGCGCACTTGCAATAGGCATATCCTCTTTTCCGAGGTGAACGCCCTCTGCTCCCACAGCAAGCGCTACATCAATACGGTCATCAATAATCAGCGGAACGTTGTATTTTTTTGATAATCCGTGAACCCTTTCAGCAAGCGTGATATACTCCATTGTAGATCTGTTCTTTTCGCGAAGCTGAAGGATGGTTACACCGCCCTTGAGCGCTTCTTCTACTCGATAGAGAAATTCATCTTCCTCAAAGCCTGTGGAATCGGTGATAAAATAAAGTGTTGTATCAAAGCTTTTCATTCTTTTCTCCTTATACATAAAGATAATCGTTCAACACAGGCTGAAGACCTTCGCTTTCGATGTCCTTGTACATTTTCTCAAGGCTGCGGTCATCGTCGATTTCAAATTGCTCGTCACCCTGAGTATCGTTGCTTTTTGTACCGTTGTATTTGCTTTCGTGGTCTCCGATACCCGTAGAAACACCTGCGGAAACCTTAGTGGCGGCGATCTTAACAATTCCGTTTCGGAATTTGGCACTTTCACGCGATGAGACTGTGATGTTGACGAACGGGAGAAAAATGCGGTAAGCGCAAATGATCTGGCAAAGCCGCTTTTCGTGAACATCAAGGGGATTTATCTTATCGTTGTTGATGATGGGTCGAAGTCGGGGGCAGGATAACGACATTTCCGCCTGAGGATACTTTCTTTGCAAATAGTAAACGTGCAACGCGCTCGCCAAGGCATCCTTACGGAAGTCCGAAAGACCGAGAAGTGCTGAAAAAGCCACACCTCGCATGCCGCCCCTCAAGGCTCTTTCCTGAGCATCAAATCGGTACGGCCATACACGCTTATGTCCGAGCAGATGAAGCTGCTCGTATTTATCGGCATCGTAGGTTTCCTGAAATACGGTAACGTAGTCTGCGCCGCATTCATGAAGATATCTATACTCATCGGTGTTGACAGGGTAGATCTCAAGACCGACCATGCGGAAATACTTTCTCGCCAATCTGCAGGCTTTGCCGATATACTCCACATCGCTGTGCGTGCGGCTTTCACCTGTAAGAATGAGTATCTCCTCCATACCGCTGTCAGAAATGACCTTCATCTCCTTTTCTATCTGTTCTTCAGACAGCTTCATTCGGTTGATGTGATTATAACAGTTAAATCCGCAGTATACGCAGTAGTTTTCGCAATAGTTTGCGATATAAAGCGGTGTGAACAGATATACCGTGTTTCCGAAATGCTTGCTTGTTTCAAGTCTTGCTCTTTCTGCCATCTGCTCCAGAAACGGCTCTGCGGCAGGTGACAGAAGTGCCTTGAGATCTTCAATAGAACAAGTCGTATGTTCAAGAGCTGCACGAACATCACTTGCTGTATATTTGCTGTAATCATATGATCTCATCTGCGATATGACCTTTGAGCATACGTCAGATTCGATTATCTCCATACCGGGCAGATATTCCATATGGTTTTTACGGCTCGCAGGGTCGCTTTCGATGCGATGCTTCTTGATAAGCGCTTTTTCTGACAGATGTTCGGAATCTACAAAAAATTGATTTTCCATTATGTTTACCTCAATCGTGCAGGAAGCCTGTCAATGGGTCGGATGCAGATGCACCGCGGGTAAGAACTCTGCCAAGCCCCGAAAGATACGCCTTGCGGCCTGCTTCGATCGCCTGCTTGAACGCAGATGCCATCATAGTAAGATCGCCTGCGGTAGCAAGAGCGGTGTTTGCCATAATTGCCGCTGCACCCATTTCCATAGCCTCACAAGCCTGAGAGGGCTTTCCGATACCTGCATCTACGATGATCGGAAGATCGATTTCATCGATAAGTATCTGAATGAACTCCTTTGTAGAAAGTCCCTTGTTTGAGCCGATGGGAGCTGCAAGCGGCATAACGCTTGATGCACCTGCGTTGACAAGGTCACGGGCGGCGTTCAGATCGGGATACATATACGGCATAACAATGAAGCCCTCTTTTGCAAGGATTTCGGTTGCTTTGACGGTTTCCGCATTGTCGGGAAGCAGATATTTGAAGTCACGCATGATCTCGATCTTTACAAAATTGCCGCAGCCAAGCTCTCTTGCAAGTCTTGCGATACGTACCGCTTCTTCTGCGTTTCTTGCGCCTGAGGTATTGGGAAGAAGTGTGATTCCTTCGGGAATATAATCGAGAATATTCTCGTGTTCTTTTGTGTTGGCGCGGCGGACAGCAAGTGTGATGATCTCCGCGCCTGCATCCTTAACTGCCGCTTCGATGAGCTTCATCGAATACTTTCCTGAGCCGAGAATGAAACGGGAATTGAATTCGTGACCGCCGATAATAAGTTTGTCGTTGTTCATTTTGTTTTCCTCTTTATTCTTCAAAATTATTTGCTAAAATTCTGAGCACCGTGTGTGCCTGATGCGCGGCGCATAGCATAACACGGGACGATACAAGCCCGATTCCGTCTGCGACGTCGCTTTTCTCATCACCGCACAGATAGAATTTGCTTGTTACTTTTCTTGTCTTGATGCGATTGGCATCATATAGCCCTGCCATACCCGAAGCTGCTACGAGGAACTTATCTCGCATTTCGGTAAGCACGGTATTTGCAAGCATTGCTTTACTTTCCGCATCGTCAAAAGCCTCGCAGATAATATCCGCGTCGTTCAAAAGCGCGGCAGCATTTTCTTCCGTGATACGCTCTGTGTGTGCTTTGAGCGAAATATACGGTGCTATTTCCTTAAGATTTTTTTCAAGCGCTTCTGTCTTGTACATGCCGATCTGATCTGCCTTGTATTGCTGACGGTGAAGATTTGTAATGTCCACACGGTCAAAATCGCAGAGTATCAGCTTTCCGACACCTGCTCTTGCAAGAGATATGGCGATATTTGAGCCAAGACCGCCAAGACCGCAAACAGCAACGGTTGCCGATGAAAAAGCCTTATGCAATTCTTTGCCGCATCGTTCTTCCAAAGCGTTATTCCATTCTTCCTTTGTCGGTATCATTTTCAACCACCTGAAACGAAGCTGACGATCTCAATACTGTCGCCATCCTTTAAAACAGTTTCTGCATAGGCAGCCTTAGGAACGATGATGCCGTTCAGCTCTGCTGCTATCCGCCTTGTGTCGTAGTTGGTCGTTGCAAGATATTCAGCGACTGTCTTGCCCGCAATATCCAAGGGCTCTCCGTTTACCTTTACCATTTTCATACCTCCTTAAAAATTGCAACAAAAAAGGAGCTACCGATTCGGTAACTCCCAAAATTCTGTTGTTCCTCCCGATATCCTTGTATCAGGCATCCCTACGTTGGCATTATCCAAATCAGGTTCTCGGTCGAAGGTCGCACCCTCCTCTCAGCCTGTAACACAAGCTCCCGTTGTTCAATTATACGTACATTATACACCCGTTTACAGAAAAAACAAGTATATTTTATGAATTTTATCAGATTTTTTGTTCAGCTGTCCTGTAAGGGCGAAGGGCTTTGCACCGATACGGTATCAAGCCCATATATACAGTAAGATAACCTAAAATCAGTTTAATCATTTTTCTTCAAATTTCCTAACCAATACGGAACGGATGAAACAAAGCACAAAAGTCCGAATCCAAGGGCCATAATGGAAAATTCTTTACTGTAATTCGCATAATGGTTAGCAAATAATAAATAAATACACCAGATCGCACCATTCAAAATTGTATCCCCCCACCTGAACAACTTCATGGTAAAGGGCTTGGTCAAGTAATAGTTATCAAGGGAAGCCGCTTCAGTTTGGAATAAAATACATCTTTTTTTGTTAATCATAATAAAGACAAATCCAAATCCGATACCAGTTCCGATATTGACTAAGGTTAATATGGTAGTAAGCTTTTGGTTATGATAATCAGAAAGATCTTGATCGTACGAATGGGATCGGTAATTGTTAGCTGGATATTCTTTAAAAATGTCAAGCAATACAGAGCGTTCATTTGAGATTTGCGTTTGTAGCACAAGCGTGTCGGGACAGTAAAAATCAGAAACAGGAGTATCTGTTTCTTTTTTATAATTAACTTGACTTTCCACAAAAGCGTCGTATGTGTCAGGGTCATATCGGTAGAAGTATTCGTCGGTTTTGTCGGAGGTATAGGAAACGAAGAAAATATCCAAAAAAATGTATCCCAACAAGTGTATAATCAGAATCATGCCATGTAACAGTATCACCGATAGTACATCCGGGAAAATATTGATCAATCATTTTTTGTGAGAGTGCCAGCTCGTTGCTGTGATCATACGGATATCTTCCTTCTGCCATATATTGTTGTGTAAAAATCGGATTGATTTGTTTACTGTAACCTTGAACAATCTGCGGGACGGAAAATTCCGTTACTCTTGCAGAGATTTCGCCCGAATGAACTTTGTCCATAAACTCGGACACAAATATCACATTTTCAATATAAACATTTTCTAACTGATATTTCTTTACCAACAAAGGAATGGATTCGTACTGTACCAATGAATAATACTTATCTTCACTGACAGTGATCGTTTCGCATTTAGCGAACAGTTCGCTTAATTCCCCATATTCCTTATCTACTGAATATAGAAGAATGGAACCGTCTTGATTTGTCAATTCTTCCGAATCATAGAACATTAAGTAGGAAAGATGATTAACAAACAGAAACATACATGCATAAACCAGTAAAAGTACAATGTTAACAATCGAAAGTGGTCTCACAAAATGGTGAGTCAAAATTTTGCACCAAGGGTATTTGATTTGGCTAACACTTTGCTTGGTTACTAATTTGGCTTTCCCTGGTAAATATTCAATTTTGATAGAACTTTTAGATACTTCAATCGAATGATGCTCAAAAGTGCTGAGCCGAGGATCGTGAGAAATTACAACGATAACCATATCCTTTGAATACTTAGTCAATACTTTACCCAAACTTTCAATGGATTCGTTATCAAGATTGTTGGTAGGTTCATCCAGAAAAACAAACTCTCTCTCTTTCGCCAATGCAGCAATAATGTTCAGCTTTACCAATTCTCCGCCACTGATATTAAGTATGGAATTGCTTTTTCTCAGATGTATCAAGTCGAAAGCTTCCAATAGTTCATCAATCATTGTTTGATTCACATTACTGTTGAATCGGTACAGATACTGTTTTATGCTTATATCGTATTTTTCCGGATCTTGCTCTGCATATGAAAAGTGATTTCGGTTCGGATCATCAAAATGTTTGGTAAAAACAATATTCTTTAAAATAGTCGTTTTTCCTACACCGTTTGGACCTGTTACGAGATAAAGTCCTTTTGCCGACAGATCTATGCTTGTATTTTGAAAGCAAACGGAACTGTTTTGTACATTGATATCAATTTTCATATATGCCTCCAAAGGAATATATCGAATGGATGGAGTTTGACAAGATTTTTCTTGATACCAATACAATGGAAAAATAGACGAAAATACTGAGAAGTGCCATCAAACCGAAAATAATTTTTTCACTATGGGTAAAATAGAATACTAAATTCATTAGCAAACACGGAGCAAATATCAACGCTTTTTCGTTTGGAGTACATTTCAACTGAAACAGTTCTTGTAATACATTTTCGCAAGGAATACCAAAATTGCGAAATACAATGATTTGCTTACGAATCAGTTTTAAGTTAATCACAAAATACAAAATGTAAATACCGATACTGCTTACCAAACATAGAGCCGTGAGCATTAAAAAATTCTTTAAATTAATAAAGGTATTTATTTGATTACAGATTTTCACGGTCACATTATTTTTGATAAACCAGTTTTCATTAGCCGTTTCTAGCTTCTGTGTGTTTTCCCCTATGATGATATAAAGGAAAGGTTGGAGATTCGGATAAACAGAAAAATAGGCATCCTCGATTTTTTGATACAGTTCATTGTCAACCATATCTGAAATGCTGTTAGAATAGTTATCAGCAATTTCTAAAACACCGTCAAATGTCGAGAGGCACTCGGATAAATTAACTTTTTCACCGTTTATGATTTCATACAAAGTCTGATAATCTCTTAACGGAAATATTTTCTCATTTGTTTCTGGATCCCAAAACACTCCGAGATAAACACTTTCTCCATAATCGTCCTCGATGAACATATTCGAACTTGTGCCATTCAACATGAATTCCTCCATAATTCGAGAGTATGATTGTAGAAAATCCATATCAATAGAACCGTTATACGCCAAGTATGTTTTTATAGGCAGATATCCATTATCCAGCATCGTCTTTGTGTATCCGTATTGCTTGACTGCTAAATTTGTTTGACCTTCTGTAATATAATCAATCTGCTTCGGTTTAAAAACAAAATACGATAGTTCGGAAACCAAGACAGAAGCAATAATAAGTACAAACAAAAGAATACCGATAGCATCTCTTTCTACTGTCTTTCTGATTTTTCCACGGGATTTTTTATGAGGGAGAGGTTTTACAGGTTCTTGGGGAGAAAGATCAGGCGAAATTTTTCCCTCAGAAAAGTAGTATTTGATTTCTGAAAGTTTGATTATACGGTCATCATGCGTGACGATCAAAATGGATTTCTTTTTCGAAAGATCAAGAATGATTTGCTTTATTATATCAACACATCGATAGTCAAGGTCATTTGTTGGCTCATCAAGAATAACAATATCCCTGTCGACAAAAAAAAGACGGAGAAGGGAAATAATTCTTTTTTCTCCGCCGCTAAGTTGTGACGGCTTTCTGGTTAAGATGTATTCCATATCAAAATTTCGCAACAATTCGTGCATATATGCCGATACACCGTTAAAAAGGATAATATTTTCTTCAATAGACTTGTTATCAAAAATCAGGTCATTTTCCTGAGCTATCAGCAACACGGATTCTGGATTGGTATACAATATCTGATTAAGCAAGGTGGTTTTCCCGCAACCGTTGTTTCCGACTATTACGGTTATTCCACGTTCCTTGATAATTAAATTAGTGTCGGGATAGAGCATTTTCCCGCCAATACTTACTTTTTTTAAAAAAATAGAATAACTCATGATTGTTCACCTTTACACTGTGTTTGTTTCAAATTGATCGAAATGTAAGCGAATTATTATTTTGTGTATTATGTCAGAAACAGCGGTGTCCACCGCAAGGTGGAATCTGAAGGAAGCTGGATCGAGATATGAAAAGTTCCCGATAGGCAAAGTTACGGGCTAACGAACAGAAATCGTATATAAGGCTGACTTTGGACGGACGACTCTCCGTGACAAGAGAAAGTCCAATACCACATAATCCCATACAGTAGATGCCGTCGATAAGCCAGCGCCCTTTGTTGAAAAAACGAAATCATGTTTTTTTATCGCTTATCATATAAACTCCTCTAAATGAGCTTTACTTGTTACGGTTTACGCTTAAGCGGATCTGTGTAAATTCCGTATGAGTGCTTGAATATCGACGATCGGTCTGCAACCGGTCGAGAGTCATCGTTTCAGTATAACACAAAATCATTGCGCCTGCAATGATTTTAATGTGAAAGTTTTCATTTTTTTAATACTGTTTTTTACACACGTCAAAAATAACATTTTTCTTGTATCGGATAAAGCATCAAAAAAGAAAACGACGAGCGCAAAACATTACGCGTATTAAATATCTGCTTATCAGCGACGAAACAAGACCGACTTGAGTTTTTCGCTCAAAGCCGGTCTCATTATTATTTGTTATTTTTTAAAACGGTTATTTGGAAAGTGAAAAGTCAATGCATACAGGGAAGTGGTCTGCTGCTTCCGATGTCGTTTTGTTTGTAGGCATTCTGTGACGGAGTACAGTAACACCGCTTGTCTGCATAAACGTGTCTATGCCGAGCGCTTCTGAGCCTGCACGGGGAGAAGAGTTTCCGTTGTAATGTGACGTACGCTCAGGTGAGTAGCCTCTTATTGCATCGTAACGGCAATCCGTAACTACGCCGGAATTGATGAATACGGAATAAGCATCGTCAAACGAGTATGTATTATAGTCACCCATGTTGACGACCTCACAGCCGTGCTTTTTAATGATCCTGTTGGTGAAATCAACGATCTCCTGAGCGTTTATAGTACGCACGGGGTTTGCGATGCTTCTGTCTGACTTGTGATAGAAGTGAGTTGTACTTACGGCAACCTTTTCACCTGTTACTTTATCCTTAAGAACTGCCCACGTTACATTGTGTCCGGGGTAGTTTGTTTCACCAGAAAGCACGAACCAGCCCTTTTCCACACAAGTGAATCTTGATGTCTTGTACGCTAAAGGCGTGTAGTTCTGCTTGCCGCCGGAAACATCGTTACCAATAACCGTGTATCCTTCGTTTTTGAGCTTAGGTGTAAGCAACGATGTGAATGTAGCACAGTATTCCTGGAATCCGATAACGTCTGCGGAATAATAACGTATGGTTTCAACGAAATTATTTATTCTTGACGTGTCTGTGTTCAATTCAAATCTTTCAACGTTGTGTGTTACAAATCTGTAATCCGCACCGTCTGTCAATGCAAGAGTGTTCGTCTTTGCGTTGAAGGTCTTAACGCTGTCAGAGCACAGATTCTTGAGCTCTACTGCGCCTGAAGCACTTGCAAGAGCCTTTACGATGAGCTGTGATGCGTACTCGGCTGCTATTGCGCTTCCGCCGATGGCAAATATGTCACCGTTCTTATAGAACAGTCCGTACTGACCTTCGCCGACCGTTTTATTGCTGGGAACGAGTGAGTTTCCGCCTGCACCTGAGCCGGAGCTTGCAATAACGATCTGAGGATAGTCAGCTCTGGGATTATATTCAGCTATCTGCATCTGAGATCCCGTATAGTATTCTATATCGTTTGCCAGAAGCTTTACTGCCTGCGTGATTCCCGCAATATCTTTTATAGCTGCATCCTTTTCAAATGCAAGATACGTTATCTTTACGTCTTCAATGTCAACGCCGTTCAACGTAGCGGATACGATAGGACATTTGATCTGCTCGCGAATGCCGTTTACACGTTCGCCCGTAGCTGCGGATATTGCGTAAGGAACTACGTTGAGAACGACTGTTCCGTCATTAACGGGAAGACCGCTTACCTTGACGGAATAAGCATAACCGTCATCTGTCTTTGTAAACGTGCTCGCAGATACCGTTTTCTTAGCAACGACCGTTCCGTTTTCCGTATGTACGGTTGTGATAACGAAGCCTGCTGAGCTGTATTCATCATGCTTGAACGTGCCGGTGAATGTTACGTCACCCGATGCATCAACGGTAGTGTCTGTGAGGTCAAGCTCGTGGAACTGACCGCATGCTCTTGTTCCGGGTGTGGGTGCTGAATTCTTTGTTCCGCAGTCAACACCGAGAGTTATGGAGTTTATAACATTTGATGAATAGTTGATATACTCGCCGACTGTTGAGGGAAGACCGTTGCTGTCGTTCTTGCCCATTACCTGCGCGGAGTAAGTCGGTGCGATGTACGTGTATTCGTAATCAAGGAAGTATTTTTGAACCTTGGGTCTTGCCTTGTCGATGAGATTTGCTTCATCAACAAAATTGTAGAAGTTGCGTGATGAGCCTGTTTCAGCGGATGTTGAAACGAAATGAAGAGCGATACTGTCAGCTCTCTTCTGAAGCTCTGCAACGGATGTGTATGCAAGGGGAGCATCGACTGAAGCCTTCAGATTTTTAAGCTCTGTTCCGTTATCAAGTCTTGTGTTGTTAACGGTAGAGTTCTTGATAAGGGAAAATGCGGATGCAACCTTGCAATCGGGAAGGAAGCCTTTTCCTGCACCCGTGTTTATTTTCGTTGCCGCGTATGTATCAGCGCTTCCGTTGTGGATAGCTACGGGTACGACGGTAACGTTTGTCATATCGTTGCCCTGTGACGTCCAATACGCCTTGAAATCATCAACCGTGAGGTTTCTGTTTTCATAGCTTACGAACCAAAGTACAGCCATTTGACCGGGGGCTATTTCAGCATTGTATTTTGAAAGATTCAGTCTGTCAAGATATGAAAGCGACGTGTCGGAGCCTGTGGGGGAAGAAAGACCGAGAACCATTCTGTAAGCTGAAAACTCGTATTTACCGCTGTTGGATGCTGCAAATCTGTAAAGTGAATATTTGTTGAGATTTATTGCTGTGTCGGAAGTATTCAATATTTCCATAAACTCATACGCGCCGTTTGTGGGTGTTGCGCATATTTCGCTTATTGTAAGATTCTTTTCGGAATTTTCTTTACTGAACTTAGTGATCTTGAACTGCTGTGCGGTAGAGGATGCGGAGTAAGTGGCAAGCTGCATCGTAGTACCGCTCGTCGTTCCGCCGTCCTTAACTGCGAGAACACAGTTGAGTGTACATTTGGGTGCGAAAACGTAGTTGCCGTCAACGCTGTAAATGTACCATCTTTGTGCGTTGGTGTTGTTGGAAAGATACGTCTGTACGACCGTTCCGTTTGTACCCTTACCTGCTGCACAGTCGAGAGATCTGCCTGTCTTGAGGTTTGATATTTCGTAGCTGCCGTCAGAGAAACGGATAAATCTCCAAGCCTGACCGTCGCCCTTGTTGGGATAACGGATAAGAGCTGTTTCACCGGAAACTGAAAGATTGTAATTTGATCCGATACCGGTGATGTTAGCCCAGAAATTGCTTCCCAGATTTACAGGAGTCATTTTTTCAAGTTCACCTGCCTTAGATATTTTGAATTGCTGACCTGCTGCGCCGTTGAACGTGTTCATTTGAACGTTAACGCCTGCTGCATTCGAATTGCCGTTTACCGTAAGAGCACATGTTGTACCGCATTTTGAGCGCAGAGTGTATGTGCCGTTTGTGTTTTGATAGATGAACCAACGCTGTGCGTTTGTGTTGTTACTTGCGTAAAGGTTAACGTTTGCACCTGATGAACGGGATCCGGCGTAAACGTCGAGCACTTTGCCCGTTGCCTTGTTTGTTATTTTGTAGCTGCCGTCTGTCTGTCTTTCAAGCGTCCAGTATTGGTTAGCTTCAAGAACGGGTGTAACTGTCCACACGTTAGTGTCTGTATAACCAAGGTTCATACCGCCTGAATTCATTGAAATTCTTACGTCGATATTTGTACCGAGATCAACGGGGGGAGCTGTAACGCGGGCTTCGTTAATGCCGTGTGACAAAAAGTGGTTCATGGCGCTTTCGCGGTTTGATCCGAATGCTGCCTTAAGGTCGCCGTTTTTCGTCAGATAGTAGTCAACGCTGAACATGGGGCTCGCCTGACGGCCTTCTCTTATGCCGTTGTTGACAAAGTGATTATAAAGACTTGTTGCGTTCGTGCCAAACGCTGCTTTAAGGTCGGCGTATTTGTTTGCGTAATACGTTGCATCAAATACAACGGATTTTAAGCTTGCGGGAATTGATACTGCCGCTATAGCCTGCAACGGAAACACCGCCGCCACCATGAGAAGAGCTAAACACAAAGAGGTCAGTTTGGTGATTTTTTTCATACTTCCTCCTAAAAATAAAATAACATTCAACTACCTTTATTATATACCCTATAAATTTGATTGTCAATTTGAAAAAGTGAAAAACACGCATTTTTTGCATTTTATTTACAGGTTCAGAGGAAGCTTTTATCAGCAAAATACAATAAAAGGACGGAAAATCCTATACTTGATTCAGCACTTAAGTTATCCGTGTTGATAAATGGCATAGCAACGCAAAAATGTAAAACTTGATAACTTATAAATTTTATCTTGAAAAACCGTTCGAACGGTGGTATAATTCGTTTATAGGATGATCTGTACAAGTAACGGTATCGTCAAAAAAGTGCGAAGGAAGGTCAGATATGAAAAAAATATTTTCGTTTATTTTCGTTCTTATGTTCGTTTTCAACTGTGTATCATGCACGGGCAGTGCGGAAGAAAGCAGATCCGATCCGGATACGCTTGTATCTACTGACGCTGTGCCTCTTGAGGTTATATCAGACGGAAACGCCGCGTATTCTGTGGTCTGCAGCGAAAACTGCTCTGCATCATTGTATGCCTGTATTGAAAGCTTTTTGTCAGCGGTTTACGAGTATACGGGCATAAGCATCGGCTGTATAAAGGATTCTCAGGCAGATAAGGATAACGGTAAATATATTCTCGTCGGCAACACCTGCTTTGAGGAATCTTCAAACGCACTTGCTTCTCTTCCGTCAAACACGGATGCTTATACTATCGAAAGGGCAGGGGAACACATCGTTTTTGCAGGTCATTACGACAGTGCACTTGCCGCCGCCTTGTCTTATTTCATTGATACGCTTATGATAAAGAACTACGATGCAAATACGAAAACACTCGTTTTTGAGGAATGGTGCTTCGACGGCTCCGACGCTGTCCCCGCTTCCTTCGTTTCATCGGATATTGCAAAATATTCTATCGTTTACAGTGCGTCTGAGGACGGTTATGAGCAGATCGCACAGACGCTTAAGGACCGCATAAAGACCTTAAAGGGTGTTGACGTTTCCGTATTCAAGGACACAGATTCTTCCGAATCGGCACGCGAAATACTCATAGGCAGAACGAACAGAGATCTTTCTTCGTTATCTTTTAAGGACGGAGCAAGTCTTATGGCGTATAAGATGGTGGTCGACAAAGGTCAGCTTCAAATAGTTTGCGGCGGTCCTTATTCTGCAAAGATGGCGGTAAATAAACTGATAAATACCGTTATTGAAGACGGCAAGGATCTTTCAACGGGTGAGCATCTGGAAAGCGATCTTGCCAAAGAGAGCATTCCGCTTACGAGAGGGGCGGATATTCGCATAATGTCCGCAAACGTCCTTAGCGAAGGTGCGATAAAGCAGCCTGACAGATTTCCTGCCTCCGTACAGCGAGCTGAAATACTTGCGAAAATACTCGTCGACTATACTCCCGACATAGTCGGTATTCAGGAAATGGACAAAAACTATCACGCACCGCTGCAAAGATACCTTCAGATCATAAAGGAAACGTACGGAATTGAATATTCTATGGTGCTTGAAAGACATAACGGCGTGCTGAATACAAGCCCGATAATATACCGTTCTGATAAATTCAGGCTCGATTATCAGAAGTTTTCTCCCGTTCAGTATCACACAGAGCCTTATAATGACGAGTATTCAACCGGTGTTTCCAGCGCAAAGTTTACGTCTGTAAACGATCCCGATCTTCAGATAGCGATACTTTCAGCACATTGGCATTGGGAAAAGGAAGGAGTCTCCGAAATACCCAAGCAATATTACGATGCTACCTGTATGGCAAATGAGTTTAAATATCTCGAAGCCACATATCCAGGCGTGCACGTATTCTGCACGGGCGACTTCAACAGCCACAGATTTAAAAGACAGTACCTCAACCAGCTCGTTGACGATATACAAGGACAGATAGCAAGTGATATTGCTATTGCCAACGGCGTATTCAAAGCGAGCTTCAAGCATCAGGGACAGCTTATTGACCATATAATCGGCAAGGCGGGAACGTTTGACGTGCTTTTACACGCACCCACGGAAAACCGATCCGAAAATCTTACCGACCATCAGCCGATATTTGCAGATATCAAATTCAAATAAGAAAAAACGGGCTTCGGTGCATGATCTGTCAGCACCGAAGCCTGTTTTATGTATTTTATTATCTGAACATAAACCACAGATAGATGTAAGCGGGAACTATCGCCGCAAATGTGAACGGAATACCGATCTTGAAAAAGTCGGAATTTTTGACGGTGAAGCCCTCCTTGCGAAGTATGCCTATTCCCGTGATATTTGCCGATGCGCCTATCGGCGTGCAGTTTCCGCCGAGCGTAGCACCTGAAAGCAATCCGAAATAAAGAACAGTGGGGTCTACGTTCAATGCACCCGCAAGCCCTGCGATTACGGGTATCATCGTTGCAACGTACGGAATGTTGTCTATGAATGCGGAGATCAGAACGGATGCCCAAACGATCACGGTGTAAAGCACGAATACGTCGCCGCCGCCCATTTTAGCAAGAAGATTTGCCGCGGCGTCTATTACGCCCTGCTCTGAGATACCGCCGATCATAATGAACAGACCGAGCAAAAGGCCGATCGTTTGAAAATCGATCTCTTTCAGAGGAGTAATGAGAGAGGATACCGTTTTCTTTCTTATAAAGTTATATATGATGCCTATCAGAAGCAATGCGCAGCAAATAATGCCGTTTGTGATATCGGGCTTATTGGGAATGAACGATGCTGTGATCAGCAAAACGATAGTGCCGACAAGTAATACCGTGGGCATATAGTCTGTTACTTTTGTGCGCGCTTTTTCCTTGGGAATGAGCGCTTTTTCCTTGCGGAACAGGAACATCAGAATAATTGCGGAAAGTATTGCGCCAAGCTCTACGGCAAAAAACATTCCCGGCTTACCTTTGTATATGAAGAAGTCCGTAAAGCAAAGATCGAGAGCCGAGCCGAGCATGATTGCGGTCGTGTCGCCGACGAGCGTTGCCGCTCCCTGCAAATTTGAGGATACTGCGATCGCAATTATAAACGGAACGGGATCTGTTTTTAGCTTTTTGCATATTTCAAGCGCCACGGGAGCTACCATCAGCACCGTTGCCACGTTATCTACAAAGGCAGATATTATTCCTGCAAATAATGCCATTGAAACTGCTGCCCACTGTACATTCGGCACCTTTTCCATTATAAGATCTGCAAGCAATGCGGGCATTTTGCTTTCAATGAATAGCGAAACGATGCCCATCGTTCCTGCGATCATCAGAATTACGTTAAAGTCGATAGTGTAAAGAACGCTGTTCAACGGAAGCATTCCCGTGATGATGAAAATCAGTCCCGAAGCCAGAGCGATATACGGTCTGTATTTACCGAATATCAGTATCAGCGCGTATGTTACTGCAAATAATGCCAAGGCTGCATATATCATTTGTTATACCTGTTTGATTCCTTTCGCTGTTTGATATAAATAAAGTATGCTATGCGTTTTCTGCGCCTGTTGGGTCCGTAATACTGAAGCCTATGTTTACAATATGGTCTGCAACACGCTCAAGACCCGATACCACGGACGAAAAATACGGGCTGACATCAACGCTGCAGTTGCCTTCGACAAGACGTGAAAAATGAGAGGCTATAAGCTCCTTGTTTATGTTGTCGATGTCGTTCTCAAGCTCTGCCAATTCGGACAGATTTTCTTTGTTGTTATTTTCAAATGCGTCCTTTGAAAGTGCGAGCATGCGCATAACTTCGTCATACATGGATGCGATCTCCGCGCGTGCTTTTTCGGAGAACATTATTTTTTTGTCCGACATCTCCGTTCCGATCTCGTGGAAATTCTTTGCGTGGTCTCCTATACGCTCAAGGTCGTTCAGAACGTGAAAATACGCACCTATCGTTTCCTCCGTGCTTTCCTCTACGTCAACAGACAGCTTTATCAGAAATTTTGTTAAGGCGCTGTTTGTGAAGTTGATCACTTCCTCGTTTTTTCTGATCGTTTCGCTGTGCTCAGAGGAGCCCGTTTCAATGGCAACGAATGAAAGCTGCATATTCTCCTCAACAAGACAGATCAGATGTTCCATTTCCTTTTTGACCTGCATCAGAGCGACAGGGGACATAGTGAGCAGTCTGTCATCGACATATTTAAGCGTGAGAGCTTCGTTTTGTTCGTTTTTATCCTTGATGACAAGACAGGAATATTTGACGAGCTGTTTCACAAACGGAAGCAGGATACACGTTGTTGTGACGTTGAAAATAACATGGAAAACAGATACCCGCATCTGAAGGGACATAGGATCATCCGATGGGAAAAGCGATACAAGAAGCGAAACCGTAGGCTCTTTAAATATCCAGATTATAGCCGTAAAAATGACCGTTCCTATGACATTGAACGTGAAGTGTATCAACGCCACACGCTTTGAATTGGCGTTTGCGCCGACAGATGCAAGCAATGCGGTAACACAAGTGCCTATATTTGCTCCGAGCACTATGAACAGCGCAAGGTCAAGCGGAAGCACTCCCGCGCCGACCATTGTGATAACAACGCCCGTTGAAGCAGAGGAGCTTTGTATAAGGGCGGTGAAGGCGATGCCGACGAGAATAAGAAGCAAGGGAAAATCTATCGTTTTGAAAATGTCAGTAAACATTCGTTCAACAAGTGGGTTGCTGAATGCCTGCTCGCTGCTCATGATGCTGAGACCTACGAAAATAAAGCCTAATCCGCAGCAAAGACTGCCTGCAAGCTTCACCTTTTCCTTGTTGAAAAATCCCATCATTACACCGGCGAATGCAAGAAGATACATTGCCATGTTGAAATAATCGTTTTTTAATGCTACAAGGACGCCTGTAACGGTCGTTCCTATGTTTGCGCCCATAATGATGGGTGTTGCCTGCATAAGCGTCATAACGCCTGCGTTTACCAAGCCGACCGCCATAACTGATGTTGCGGACGAGCTTTGAATTATTGCCGTCACGGCAGCGCCTATACCGACTGATGAAAATCGGTTGTTGCTTATTTTTTCAAGCAGTCTTTTCATACCGACGCTTGCGCTTTTTTCTAACGCATCGCCCATAAAATTCATACCGACGATAAAAACGCCCACTCCCGCAAGGAGCCATATAAGACTTTGTACCAATTGCATGATCTCTTGTGCTGACAGCATGACCGTAACTCTCCTTTTGTTTAAGTCCCTGTTATATCCTATCTATCCGAGGTATTCTATCATATTATCGGTAAAGATGCGGTAAAGATATAATAAAAAAAGCAAAACCGCGGTTTTGCACTTCTTACGGAAAGACGGTATATTTATCCTCCGTTTGCTATGCCTATATCGGTTTTGCTTTTTTATTTGTCCACGTTCATTCTGTATCCTACTCCGAGCTCGTTTGTTATGTAGCTCATCTCGCCGGGCTGCGCCCCGAGCTTTTTTCGGATATTTGCCATGTTGACCTGCAGCTTTTTTATACTTGCATCGTTTGTGCCTTCGCGCCATATTGCTTTTATTATCGAAGAGTAAGTCATCATTTTTCCGCAATGCTCAGATAAAAATGCAACAATATTGTATTCTGTCTGCGTCAGTCTTATCTCCTCGTTTGCTATCCATATACGCCTTGCGTCATAATCTATAACAAGCTCTCCGAGCGTGAATTTGCCGCCGAGAAGCTTTCCTTCCTCTGCGCTGTGGCGGTAAACGCGCAAGGCTGAGCGTATGCGGGCAAGCAGCTCTGCCGAGCCGAACGGCTTTGTTATATAATCGTTTGCGCCGAGATCGAGAGCCTTTACCTTGTCCTGCTCATCACTCCGCGCCGAAAGCACTATAACAGGTGTCAATTCCTTTTGCCGAAGCTCCGAAAGAAATGCCGTTCCGTCGCGGTCTGGTAAGCCTAAATCGAGAATTATCAGATCGGGAATATAAGAGGCGTACATGGTTTTTGCCGAAGAACAGCTTTGCGCTGAGATGACCTGATATTCGTTTGCCTCAAGCAAGGCTGTGATGAATGTGCGTATGTTTGCTTCATCCTCAACAAGAAGTATTTTGTATTTATTATTCGTCATTCGATTTCCTCCGTAGCAAGTGAAAAACGGAATACAGCGCCCTTGTCCTTTGCGTTTTCAGCAGTTATTTTTCCTCCGTGAGCCTTGATGATGGTCGCGCATACGGAAAGCCCGATGCCTGCATTTCTTTTTTGTGTGTCGGACGCTTCATTATCCTTTGTGTAATATCCCGTGAAGATATGGTCAAGGCGGTCCTTGCTGATGCCTTGTCCGTCATCTGATATTTCAAATATTGCCTCGCTTTTGTCAACAGAAACCTTTATTGACAGTCTTGTAAAGCTGCCTGCGTGCTGTATTGCATTTTCAAGAATATTGATTATGACCTGCTCTATAAGGATCGCGTCCATAGGTATAACGACAACCTCGTCGGGAATATCAAGATATACCTTTTGATCGGGATACCGTTTTTTAAATTTGAGAATGACCGAGTCTATCAGCTCCTCAAGCACCGTCGGTGCTTTTATAAGCTTTACCCTTCCGCTGTCTATCCTTGTGATAGACAAGAGGTTTTCTACCATACGTATCAGCCATTCGGAATCCTCTTTGATGCCGAGTACCATCTGCGTTTTCTGCGTATCGTTGAGCTTATCGTAATTATCGATAATTGACGAGCTTGCTCCGTATATCGTTGTCAGCGGAGTCCTCAGATCGTGAGATACCGCGCGGAGCAGATTTGCGCGCATACGCTCTCTTTCACCCTCCGCCTTCAGCTCCTGCCACCGCTTCAGCTTCGTTGTAAGGGCGCTTGTCAGCAAGGAGATAACGAGCATTACGATGGCTGAAAAGATGCTTTCCTGAGCCGAAAAATCGACGTCGAAATACGGATACGTAAATGCATAGTTGATAGCTATGATGCCTGCAAGCGATGTTATAACACCGCAAATGTACCCATCGGTAAGGAGCGATACGAGAAAGACCGCAAATATAAATACTGATGTAATATGCTCCTGCATATCAAATACGTTCTGCAATAAAAAGCTGATGCTGTATGACAGCGCCAACGCGCCGACCATTACAGATGTATTTTTTAAAATTACTTTTTTCATTTTTATTTCCTCGGATGATAGTCCGCATTTTTGCTGCATAGGGAATAATTTCAGGCTTCGAAAAGCCGTTTTCGGAATATATGCGGATATTCATGCTGACAGCATTATACCACAGCGAAAAGAAAATATCAATATTAAATTTATGTGTCGCTATATCGTATTGACTTTTAATACTGTCTGTGATAAAATGAATACGCACAAGCTAAAGGCTATTCGGCATAAAAGAGCGGATCATCAGACGGATGGGAGAAATATTATGAAATGCGATCTTCATACACATTCAATTTATTCAGACGGCAGTATGAGTCCTTCTGAGCTTATTTCGTTGGCAAAGGAGAAAGATCTGATAATTGCACTTACGGATCACAATACGACATCCGGACTTCCGGAGTTTATGAGCGCGGCAGAGAAAAACGGCGTTTGTGCCGTGCCGGGAACGGAGATCTCGTGTGATTATGAAGGACGTGAATTTCATTTGTTGGGACTTTTTATATCTTCAGAGTATTATGAAAAGGTAGAGTCGCTTATGCGCTCGTTCCGCACCTTGAAGGAAAAAAGCAATATGGAGCTTGTCGAACGTCTTAAGCTGGCAGGATATGATATTGATTATAAAGACGTGCAGAAAAAATGTCCGCAAGGAAATATTAACCGTGCGAATATTGCTTCTGTTATGATGGAAAAAGGGTACGTGTCCTCTATTTCCGAAGCATTTGATACTGTATTATCCGATGAATACGGCTTTTACGTAAAGCCGAAGCGTCCGCAATTGGCAGACCTTGTTCGCTTTTTATACAGTGTACACGCGTTGCCCGTTCTTGCCCATCCGCTGAAGGAAGTAGACGGCGAATATCTGAAAAAAATGCTTCCCGAGCTTGTTGAAGCGGGACTGCAAGGTATAGAAACTATGCATTCGTCTTATACCGAAAATGATATCAGTATGAGCAAGAGCATCGCAAAAGAATTTCATCTTTTGGAAAGCGGCGGCAGTGATTATCACGGCAGTATAAAGCCCGGAATATTACTCGGAAGCGGCAAAAACGGTCTTAATATACCGATGCAGATATATACCGATCTTAAAGAAAGACACACATTACTTTTCGGCGTTCAGTAACAGTGTAACAAAAAACGGCTTTGATGCACTCAAAGCCGTTTTTTTGTTATTTCTTTCTGCGTTCGTAATCTGCATTTATTTCATCGCACCAGTCTTCCTGCAGCTTATGACGTGAACGCATATTGCTTACAGCTTTTGCTACGGAACGGTACAAAACGCGTGTTCCTTCACCGTCTGCGTTGTAGTTTACCGCTCTGTCACGCTCTATACCGTAGGATTCGGCAGTTTGAACAGCATCAATGTTTGCACCGATGAACAAAAACTCCCAGCCGAATTCTTCCTTTTGACACCGAATCATTTTTTTGATCTGCTCCGATGTGTAGCGGCGGCTTGCGTTTTCCTGCCCGTCGGTTGTGATAACGAACACGGTGTGCTGCGGCACGTCCTCCTTGCGCGCGTATTTGTGAATGTTGGCAATATGGTGTATTGCTCCGCCTATCGCATCGAGCAGAGCTGTACAGCCTCTGACGGTGTAATCGTTGCGTGTCATTTTGGGAACGTCCGAAAGCCTTATCCGATCGTGCAATATCTTGCTGCCGTTATCAAACAGCACGGTTGAAACGTAGCATTCTCCGTCCTGCTCCTTTTGCTTTTCGATCATTGAATTGAAGCCGCCGACCGTGTCGTCCTCCAGACCTGCCATAGATCCGCTTCTGTCAAGAATAAATACGAGTTCTGTAATGTTGTTTTTCATAATTAAAACCTGCCTTTCATCTGATGAATGAATTATACATCACAAAAAGGCAGGTAAGGTCGCATGTCAAGCGACATTTTTTTGTTAAATATACAGCTTGTTTTCTTTGGCTTCTGAGCAGCGGTCACGCAGGCGCTCGTACAGTGCATTCGTAACGCTTTCTGCGTTGTGCCTCGCGTTTATCGGGCATACTGACGTGCAGTGCATGCAGGAAAAGCATTTTTGCGCGTCTACGGATTTTACGTTGCCATACGGTATTGCGTCGGTCGGACATTCCAATGCGCATTTTCCGCAGCTTACGCAGGTGTCATCTACCTGCGGTGTCATAGCCGACGGTTTGTATTCCTTATAAGGACGGCTTTTGGAAATGTGAGGAGATGATATGTCGTTTCTTCCCAGCTTTTTTAGTATCTGCTTTGCAAAATCCTTAAGCTGTGATCTGTCTTTTTCATTCGGGCGTCCTGCTCCGAACGTGCGGACAAGTGAATGCTCCGCTACACCTTCAATGCACGCAACGGGCGAAAATCCTATCGAAACGGCAACATCATCCAATTCCGCAAGAGTATCGTCCACCGCTCTGTTTCCGAATACGGCAACAAGCACGGCAAAAGCGCCGTCAGACTTTAAAAGACGGAGCTTTTCTTTTGCGTGAGGAGGTATTCTTCCGCCGAATGAAGGCACGGCTATCACACACAGATCGCTTTTTGAAAACGTGTGTCCGGACATATTTTTATCCATAAGGTCGATACGGACAAAGCGTTCGTCAAGGGCGCTTGCTATCGTGTCGGAAACGGCCTTGCACCCGCCTGTCGGACTGTAATATATACTGTATATCATTTTGCACCTCCAAGCAGGCTCTGGTCAAACGCAAACAATGCCTCATTGATCTGAAATATGTTGTAAATACCTCTCGTTATAAAATATTCTACTATTATATCGAATTTACTGCTGTGTGACAGAGCGAAGCCTGCCTTACACAAAAGCTCACGCGTTTCTGCAATGGAAAGCTCCAATGCTACGGCGAATGCCACAGCCGTCGGCTTTGAAGGCTTGTAATTCACATCGCTGCGTATCTTTGAAAAGAGCTTTCTGTCGATGTTTGCTTTTTTATAGCACTCTACATCAGACATTCCGCTTTCGTCGATCTTCCTCAAAAGCATCTGCGAAAAGCTCTCATCTATATGTGACAGCGCCGTGTCAAGCTCGCTTTCTTCGCTGCACATATCACACGAACAAAGACCGTGCGATATGTCGCTTGCCTTGCTTAAGCTGCCGAATGAGCGGAAAAGAGGCTCTCTTTGCTTTTTACGGCGTTTATCATAGGTATTTTTTGCGTAATTATCATCAATGTATTCGCTGATGTCCGAAAACAGCTTTTCGCCTATTGAAAACGATGCCTTGTCAAATACAACTATGTAAACGGTCATATCGTTTTTGAGCAGAAATGAGCTTATAATACTGACCGCCACATTCAACGCCTCGTCCTTCGGATAACCGTATATGCCCGATGAGATCAGCGGAAATGCGACAGACGTGCAGTTGTACTGCTTTGCTAAATTCAAGGCTTCGCGGTAGCACGATTCAAGCAATTCACGCTCACCGTTATTTCCGTTCCGATAGATCGGCCCTACTGTATGTATGACGTATTTACAATCAAGATCATATCCCTTTGTTATCTTCGCCTTGCCCGTTTCACAGCCGTTGAGGGCTCTGCATTCTTCAAGAAGTCCTTTTCCTGCGGCTTTGTGTATCGCTCCGTCAACACCGCCGCCGCCAAGCAATGAGTTGTTTGCGGCGTTTACAATGGCATCGACGGTCATTTTGGTTATATCATTTCTGACTATTTCAAGCGGCATTAAATATCACCTCGTAATAAATTGAGCTGCGGAGTGTGTTATCCTATGGGACTGTATGTGCGTAAAATGTCCGTTATGTCCTGCTTATATACGTTCCCGTTAAGTACGTCGCCGTTTGGCGAAAACGATATGCATTTTACGTTATACGGGTCTTCAATATATGGGTTTTCAACGTGAGTGTCTGTAAAGTATTCGCTGAGATATTCAAGAGCGTTTCCCTGCGGAAAAACGATGTTTCCGCTTCCTTGTGAAAGTCCCATAGCCTCAAGCTCGCAAAGTATTTCTCTTGTTTTTTTATTATAGGGGTTTTCATGCTCTTTGCTTACAAGCCACGCGGGCTGCAGCTTTGCGGGGATACCGCAGACCGTAGCTTCCTTGATAAAGAGCTTAACGGCGTCAAGAGGGATCGTTTCCTGGTGAAACGCATCAACTGATATTCTCAGATCGTTTACTCCCGATTCGAAAAGCCCCCAAGCTATTCTTTTTATATCGCCGTGTGCTTTGGAAAAAAATCCGTTCGTTATGACCTGACGCTTCGGTATATTCAGCTTTTTTGCACAGGACATGATACTGAAAACAGCATCGGGATATAAAAGCGGTTCTCCGCCAAATGCCATTACTGTCTGTATAGGATATATCTGTGCTGTTTTTCTGACCGCCTCTGATGCAACGTCGGCGGATATGTGATCGCCGACGCCTGAGTGATTTCCCTCTGAGCAATGCTTGCATTTTCCCGTGCAGGCATACGTTATAACAAATTCTATTTTAGAAAGATTTCTGAGGTATTCGTTCACAATGAATGCTCCTTTTTGGACGAATAATACATTTTGATCATTTTATCTTTTTTCCGTCGGAAAAGGCACGTCCTACACGCTGCCCGAAGCTCCAGTAAGAGTGGCTTACGCTGTCGTATATTATAGGATCGAGCTTTTCGGCGTCTATTGCTCCCTTTTCGTCAAGTATGCTTTCGTCTGCCGATACGTTTACTATGCGTCCGATGCAGATGCCGTCCTCGTTGAATTTCAGAAGCTCGCATTCCACGCTCATCGGCAATTCATCAATGACAGGAGCGTTTACAAACTTGCTTTTCGTTGCGTGAAATCCCGCTTTTGCAAATTTATCGGGCACATCGTTTGCTGAAACGATACCGACATTGTCGCACGGTACGATCGTTTTTACAGTAGCAAAGCTCACTGTAAAGGCTTTTGTTTTTTTAATGTTTTCTGTTGTTTTATGCTCGTCTGAAAGGCAAAGCATCACAAGACCTGTGTCATATATACCGCCCCAGGCGGCATTCATTGCATTCGGTGTTCCGTTTTCGTCGTATGTACCGACGATCAGCACAGGCATTGGATACAGCCAGGTCTTTGCTCCGAAATTTTTACGCATAGTTATCCCCTTTACGTTTTATAAATTGTCTGCTTGATACCATTGTATCATAAATACTTCGGATATTCAACGATTTTGCCAAAGTAATTTTGTAAAATGCAAAATATGCTTGATAATAGGTAAAGATCAAAAAATCAAAAAAACTATTGACAAATCAAGCACTCTGTTGTATAATGCAAGCAGAATATTTAAACCTTTGATTAAGAAGAGTAACAGCTCTATCCCCTTGCAGAGAGCGGGCGTTTGGTGAAAGACCGCAGGCGGCGAGAGTTGTGAATGGACTTATGAGGGCGGCAGGAAAGCCTTGACGGTTAGTAATGGCTGACGGATACCCATCGTTATAAGGGTGCGCATATTGACGTATGCAGTGAGCGGGCGAGCTTTCGCCAATTTAGGTGGTACCGCAGGAATTTACAGTTCTTGTCCTATGCAGTTGTGCAGGACAGGGGCTTTTTTGTATTCAGGAGTGTGAAATGTTTATTTTGTCAAAGCGATGGCATACTTCGGCCGTCTATGATATTCAGCATCAAGCTGATCGTTAAAAATATTTACCGTAAATATACTGAATTGTTGAAGGAGAACAGTTATGGAAGCAAAGAAAACATATAAGGATTTTTTAACCTATTCAAAGGAATTTCCGACGAAGGACGGATTTTTCGGTGCATATGGCGGAGCGTATCTTCCGTCTGAACTTGAGCCTGCGTTCAAGGAGATAAGCGAGGCTTATCAGGCTATATGCCACAGCGCAAAGTTCATAAGCGAGCTTCGCAGAATAAGAAAGGAATTTCAGGGCAGACCTACTCCTGTATACCATTGTGAAAGACTTTCAAACAAGCTCGGCAACTGCCAGATATATCTCAAGCGTGAGGATCTGAACCACACGGGTGCTCACAAGCTCAATCACTGTATGGGCGAGGGCCTTTTGGCGAAATTTATGGGCAAAAAGAAGATAATTGCCGAAACAGGCGCGGGTCAGCACGGCGTTGCACTTGCTACTGCGGCGGCTTATTTCGGACTTGAATGCGACATTTATATGGGCGAGGTAGACATTGCAAAGCAAGCCCCCAACGTTACGAGAATGAAGATGCTCGGCGCAAGAGTCGTTCCTGTAACTCACGGCTTGAAGACGCTGAAGGAAGCAGTTGATGCGGCGTTTGAAGCTTATATGAACGAGTATAACGATGCGATATACTGCATAGGCTCGGTTCTCGGTCCGCACCCGTTTCCTCTCATGGTAAGGGATTTTCAGTCTGTTATCGGAGTTGAGGCAAGAGAGCAGTTCTTTGAAATGACGGGCATTCTGCCTGATGCTGTTGCCGCGTGTGTTGGCGGCGGCTCTAACTCTATCGGTATGTTCTCGGGATTTCTTGCAGATCCTGTTGACATATACGGTGTTGAGCCGTTGGGCAAGGGCTCAGGATACGGCGATCACGCAGCTTCAATGTCTTACGGCACACCCGGCATAATGCACGGCTTTAACAGTATTATGCTAAAGGATGCTGCAGGCGAGCCTGCGCCCGTTTATTCAATAGCAAGCGGTCTTGACTATCCGTCAGTAGGTCCTGAGCATGCGTATCTGCACGATTGCGGAAGAGTACAGTACGTTACCGCGACGGACGAGGAGGCTGTAAAGGCATTCTTTGCTCTGTCAAAATACGAGGGAATAATTCCCGCATTGGAAAGCTCACACGCAGTTGCATACGCTATGAAATATGCAAAGGAGCATAACACCGGCTCTATTCTTGTTTGCCTGTCAGGCAGAGGAGATAAGGATGTTGACTATGTTGCAGAGCATTACGGATACGGCGAGGATTTTGAGCTGTGATAAACAATTATTTGCACGAGCTTGAATTTATAACTGAAAAGATCAAGCAAGCGTATGAGAAATTTGCTTTTTCCGGCAAGCGTGATGTTTTTCAGAAATCGCATTTTGATCTTGTGACGGATCTTGATATGAATATAGAAAAGTATCTGTCAGATGCAATAACAAAGGAGTTTAGCGGCGATCTCATACACGGAGAGGAGACTGCCCCGAAGCAAGCTCTCAACGGAAGAACATGGGTGATAGACCCGATAGACGGTACGTGCAATATGGCGCGCGATATTATGCTTCACGGCGTTCAGTGCGCCCTGTTCGACAAGGGAAATGATGTGCTCGGCGTTATTTATCTGCCGTATATGGATCAGATGATGTACGCTGTAAAAGGGTGCGGTGCGTATCTTAACGGCGAAAGAATAACGGTCAATTCGACGGTCTGTATCAATAATGTGATAGCGAGCATAGGCGATTATTCGCATAACGACGATGATATTGCCGCGCGTCAGCACTCATCTATGGGTTATCTGTACCCAAGAATTGCAAAGATACGTATGTTCGGCGCTGCATGCTTTGACTTCGGATATGTGGCACAGGGAAAAACCGATGCAACGGTGGTTATAACGAAAAATCTGTGGGATATTGCCCCCGGCGTTATTATCTGCAAGGAAGCGGGCGCAATAGTTACAAATCTCGAAGGCGAGCCGTACTGTTACGGAGATGACGGCGCTGTGGCGTGTGCAAATGAGGAAATATCACGTCTTATCAAAACGAGCTTTGACAAGCGCGTGACGCTGAAGGATAAAAACGGACAGGAGCATAAGTTCAAGTGCTGTATATTCGACTTTGACGGCGTTGTTGTCGATACTGAAAAGTATCATCTGATAGCATGGAATGAAAGCGGAAGGCCGCACGGTGTTGTTATAGGCGATGAGGAATACCTGCCTTTGAAAAGCACGGGCAGAGAATATATCGTTAATTATATAGCAAACAAATCGGGCAAGTGCTTGACGGACGAAGAAAAAAAGATCATAGGCGACACGAAGGACAGGGTTTATACAGAGATCACCGCAGATCTTTCCGACAAGGATAAAATATCGGGCGTTGAGGATTATCTGACATATCTGAACGGGATCGGAGTCAAATGCGCTATCGCCTCATCGAGCCTTTTTGCAGGCAAAATATCAAAGGAGCTGTCACTTGACGGATATTTTAACGTGATATGCGATGCAAATATACCGATGCCGAGAAAGCCCGCTCCGGATATGTTTCTTCTGACTGCGAGACTGTGCACTTGCACACCTGATGAAACGGTGGTTTTTGAAGATTCCATCGCGGGAATAAATGCCGCTGTCAATGCAGGAATGAAGGTCGTTGCCATAGGCGGCATCAAGCATGACGGAGCGATGCTCTGTGTGAAGGATTTTACAGAGCTTTCGTTTGAATAAAATATTACAGTCCCCGACGTATATTCGCCGAGGATTGTTTTTTTGAAATATTATTTTTTTACCTCAATATTTATTCTCGCTCCGTCTGTTATGACCGACAATATATACGTTTTATCTGACTTTGGCAAGGAAACTGTTACCTGTTCGGCATTTCCGCTTGTAAGCGACAGAGTGCCGCTTTTAATAAGCGAATGATTTCCGTTTTGCTCGGATACGGCGTCAAACGAAATGTCCCTGTTTGCATTTTTTGAAGCGATCTCAAACGTTAATGATGAATCGTCCATATTCTTCACAGTCATTTCGACATCGCTTTTATCCGAGAAAACTCGGTGCAATGTGAGAGAACCGTTTTCATACGTTCCGAAATGCGTATTATAGGGGTAAAATTCCCAGTATGCGTATATGTGTTGTGATGTGTCAATGCCCGAGTTAAGTATTTCACCTTCGGAGTAATAATCGTCGCAGCGTGATATTTCGCTGAGATCTGCGGAAATTCTGTATATTGTGTTTCCGTCGATGCGTATCCAGTACGTTCCGATATCGGCATAGCATTTTTCCAACGGATCGAAGCTGAAGGGAGAATCGCTTATTTTCGGTGACTGCTTTGATGAGGATGTCAATGAACCCAAAAGCGCCTTTATTTCACCGCCGTCGTTTTTGTCCTGTATTTCCTTGAAGCTCAAGCCGTCTGCTTCGGAAACGTAGCGGATCATAAGAACATCGGCGTTTTCGTACATTGCAGACGGGTCTCGGTCGATATATTCGTTTTGCATATCCGACTCTGCGCTCTGAAAACTGCTTGTGCTTTGAGCTTTTGAATCGCTTTCAACCGTTTCTGACTGTGTACCGCCGCACGCGCTGAGCATCAGAACTGAAAGCAAAAGCGGCGCTGATATATATTTATAAATCTTTTTCATAACAAAAGGTGTTCCTTTTTGAGTATTTGCAAGGCTATGATACAATAAAAAATATGGATATGTCAAGCACATTTTTATAATTCTGCTTGGAATGATATGCCGTCCTGCCTTGCTCTTGCAATACAAAAGAATAAACGAGGGAATTTTTGTTAAATATGTGTTAATTCTCGAAAAAAGGCTTGATTTTTTTTGTTTGCGTGCTACAATATGTATATCGGTTAGCACTCAAAGATAATGAGTGCCAAAATGCGACGAATTTTTCGAATAAACGGAGGATATTAAAATGACGATTAAACCGCTTGCAGACCGTGTTGTTGTTAAAATGGTCGAAGCAGAGGAAACAACTAAAAGCGGAATCATACTTACCGCATCTGCACAGGAAAAGCCGCAGATCGCACAGGTAATTGCAGTAGGCCCGGGCGGAATGGTTGATGGCAAGGAGATCAAAATGACTGTTCAGGTCGGTGCGAAGGTAATTCTCAGCAAGTATGCCGGAACGGAAGTTAAGTGCGACGGCAACGAATACATCATCGTAAAAGAGAGCGATATTCTCGCTTGCGTTGAAGACTGAATCTAACTGAAAGGAATATATTATAATGGCAAAGGAAATCATTTACGGAGCAGAGGCAAGAGCGGCACTTCAAAGAGGTATCGATCAGCTTGCCGATACTGTTAAAATAACGCTCGGCCCTAAGGGCAGAAACGTAGTTCTCGATAAGAAATACGGTGCACCTCTTATCACAAACGACGGTGTTACGATCGCAAAGGACATAGAGCTTGATGACGCTTTTGAAAATATGGGCGCACAGCTTGTTAAAGAGGTTGCAACAAAAACAAACGATGCGGCAGGCGACGGTACAACGACCGCAACACTGCTTGCACAGGCTCTCATCAATGAGGGCATGAAGAATGTTACAGCAGGCGCAAACCCCATGGTTCTGCGTAAGGGTATATCAAAGGCTACAGAGGCTGCTGTTGCGGCGCTTGTTGCTCAGTCCAAAAAGGTAAACGGAACATCGGATATTGCAAGAGTTGGTACGATCTCTGCCGGTGACGAGGTGATAGGTAATCTTATAGCTGATGCTATGGAAAAGGTTACATCTGACGGTGTTATCACTGTTGAGGAATCAAAATCCGCTGAAACGTATTCCGAAGTGGTTGAGGGTATGCAGTTCGACAGAGGCTACATTTCTCCTTATATGGTTACCGATACGGATAAAATGGAAGCTGTTATCGACGATGCGCTCATTCTTATCACAGACAAAAAGATCTCTAATGTTCAGGAAATACTGCCCTTGCTCGAGCAGATAGTTCAGGCCGGTCAGAAGCTCGTTATAATCGCAGAGGATGTTGAGGGTGAGGCTCTTACAACACTCATACTCAATAAGATCCGCGGTACATTCACCTGCGTTGCTGTAAAGGCCCCCGGCTTCGGCGACAGACGCAAGGAGATGCTTAAGGATATTGCTATCCTTACAGGCGGCGAGGTGATCTCATCTGATCTCGGTCTTGAGCTCAAGGACGCTTCAGTAGCTCAGCTCGGCAGAGCAAGACAGGTAAAGATCAACAAGGATAACACGATCATTGTTGACGGTATGGGCGATAAGGATGAGATCAAGGCAAGAGTAAACCAGATCAGAGCAGGTATCGAAACAACAACGAGCGATTTCGACCGCGAAAAGCTCCAGGAGAGACTTGCAAAGCTCGCAGGCGGTGTTGCTGTTATTAAGGTAGGTGCGGCAACTGAGGTCGAAATGAAGGAAAAGAAGCTTCGCATAGAGGATGCCCTCAATGCTACAAAGGCGGCAGTTGAAGAGGGTATCATCGCAGGCGGCGGCGTTGCATTCCTTAATGTTATTTCCGCGGTTGAGGCTGTTCTGCCCACGGTTGACGGCGATGAAAAGATCGGTGTTAAGATAGTTCTCAAGGCTCTTGAAGCTCCTATCCGCCAGATAGCTGCAAACGCAGGCTTTGAAGGCTCTGTTATCGTTGATAAGATAAAGACAAGCGGCAAGATCGCTTACGGCTTTGATGCTTACAACGAGGAATACGTTGATATGATAGAAAAGGGAATCGTTGATCCTACAAAGGTTACACGTTCTGCTTTGCAGAATGCCGCTTCCATAGCTTCAACAGTTCTCACGACAGAAGCCCTTGTAGCTGATAAGAAGGAAGAAAATCCCGCACCCGCAGCGGCTACACCCGGCGGTATGGGCGGAATGTATTAATAAATAGCACAATAGCTTATAAAAACAACAGCAAAAGCGCAAGGAGTGTCCTTGCGCTTTTCTTTTAGCGGTACATACTACCGTATTTATTGACAAAATAAATGCTGTATGATATAATTGTTTTGATAAGAATTATGGGCAAGGGGGTCCATCATGCTTTTTACAAGGATCAAAAACAAGCTGGAATACGAAAGAGATAAAATGATCTGGCGCAGTAATCTCAGAGCGGTAGAAAAATGTAAGGCGTGGCAGAATGCCGCTTCGATCGACGAAACGCTGGATGAGCTGCTAAAGGGTAAATGTTCAATGTCACGGTACGGTGACGGAGAGCTTAAGGTCATGATAGGTCTGTCTAACGGATTTCAAAAGGAGGACGCCGCACTTGCTGAGCGTTTACGCCAGATACTTTCATCGAAAGAAGACGGAATGCTCATATGCATTCCAAATATGGCAAAGGATACTCCGCTCCGTACACCGGAGGGCGTAAAATTTTGGCATGATTTTTTGCGCTGGTATGGAAAACGCTGGGTAAAGCTGCTGGCTAAGGACGGAAAATATTATAACACACAGGTCACCCGCTTGTATATGGACTACCGCACCTGCGGCAAATGCGGCGAATGGTTTACAAGGCTGAAGCAGGTATGGCAGAATAAGGACATTCTGATAGTAGAGGGAGAAAAAACGAGACTCGGAATGGGAAATGACCTGTTTTCAGATTGCCGAAGCATTCGCAGAGTCATATGTCCTGCAAAAAGTGCGTTTTCTCGATACGATGAAATACTGAGTACTGTAAAGGATGTATGGAACGGAGAGCTCGTTTTGATAGCTCTCGGACAAACGGCAACTGTTCTCGCATACGATCTTCACAAGGCAGGAATAAGAGCCCTTGATGTCGGTCATGTTGATATAGAGTACGAATGGTTCCTGAACGGTGCGACCGAAAAGACCGCAATTGCCGGTAAGTACGTAAATGAGGTGGACTCTCAGATCGAAGGCGATGGCGATTCGGAATACGAAAAACAGATAGTACGCAGAATACTGCAAAAAGCTGATCAAAAGGAAAATAAGTAACCGTGATAAGTATAATAACGCCTGTATATAATGCCGAAAAGTACCTCGAGCAGACTGTTGAATGTATTCTGTCACAATCATATACGGATATTGAATTGGTATTGGTGAACGATGGGTCGAGCGATTCGTCAGGTGAGCTTTGCGATGCGCTTGCAAAAAAAGACAGTCGCATAAAGGTCGTGCACAAAAAAAACGGCGGCGTTGCCTCTGCCAGAAATGCAGGACTCGATGCTGCAAGCGGCGAATATATCGGCTGGGTGGATTCTGACGATCTTGTCCATCCCGATATGTACAGTATTATGATGAAAGCGGCAATAGAATATAACGCAGATATCGTTCAGTGCAGCCATACAAGAGACAGAGGCGAAATGGAGGACTGTGATACATCTGCTCTTGAAGGCATGCAGGTGCTTGATAACGTTGGCGGGCTTAAGCGTATGTATACGAGCCACTACACAAACTCGCTTTCATTGTGGAGCAAAATATACCGCAGGGAAGTATTTGACGGGGTAAGATTTACACTTGGAACAGCGTTCGAAGACGATGAGATCGTTCCCGTTCTTCTTGAGCGCTCTGCAAGGATCGTGTATTTTGAATCGCCGTTGTATTGCTATGTAAAGCGCGAGGGAAGCATAATAACTGCACCAAAGGTGGAAAATATTATGGCTCTGTCGCGCCATATAGAAGGGAGAATGCTGAAATTTGAGCATATTGACAGTGAGCTTTATACTCTCAGCTTAAAGCATTTCTTCCATTATACAAAAATCAAAATATGTGAAAAGCAGTTTATAGGCACACCTGTTCAGAAGCAAGCTGTATCCATGCTCAAAAAGCACAGAAAAAGAGTCTGGAAAATAGCAGATAAATACGACAAGCTCGCAATAGCTATGATTTATATGGGTATGTTAAACTGTGTTGTAAAGTACGAGTTTGAGCCTGTTCAGATATTGATAGGAAAAATGAAAATTAAAAAGCATAAATAATAAAAAATCATCTGCTTGATGCGGCAGATGATTTTTTTGTGGTATTCAAACGCAGTCATTCGTCAAATGTTACGTTTACCGCTCCAACATCCGAGGATACGGTAAGGCTTCTGCTGCCGCCTGACTGCTGCCGGGGAAGATTGCACGATGATAATGAAGCGTTGCACAGTATTGTATAATCAGACATCTTTCCGCAAAGGGACATATCAATAGCACCGACATCGGTCTTTACCGATATCTTCTGTGATGAGAGATTTGTAGCCTTTATTGCTCCGACATCGGCTTCGCCACTGAATGAATTTACCGTGCAGTCAACGAGCTTTATCGCTCCTGTATCCGATGACAGCGTTACGCTGTCTGCTGATAGCTTGTTTATATTTATCGCCCCTGCATCTACCTCAGCGTCAATATCTCCCTTGACGGTTATGCCGTCTATATTCACACTGCACACATCGGAGTCTATTGATATATCGCACACATGATCTTGCGGAATGTGAAGCGTTATTTTGTTTTTTGAAAATGTCGAAAAATGTATGCCTTCAAGAAACGGACGGTATGTTTTCAGCTTCAGCGTTCCGTTTTCGACCGAGCTTTCAAATTTCAAAAGCATCATTTGGTAAGAAACCGTTATTTCATTTGTTTCGGACGGAAGAACCGTAAGCTCGCTTTCGTGGCAGTCGATAACGATGCTTGTTATTTCCTCAGCGGAAAACGATGAGCTGTCGCTGACGGTAGATCTTATCTCGCTCCATCCCGAAATGCTCATATTAACCGCACCGCAAATGGCACAGGCGACACCGATAACGAAGATAAACAGTGAAATTAAAAGTGCTATAAATGTTTTTTTCATAATACCGTTACTCCTCTTCAGTTTTACTCGCCCTTGCAAATGGAAATGCTTTTTTGAAATAAAGATTTGATGTGTCTGTAGAAAAACGCGGACAGCTTTACGCAAAGCACGCACAATGCTATACCGAGAGAAAGGATCACAAGACCTATACCGATCAGGAAAATTGCCGCTGAAGTTGTTGAAGAGAACGCTGTTATACCCGTCAGGACAAGGGTAAGACCTGTTATGAGAAGAGATATATCAGAGCCCCAGATGCTCAAAGAAAAGCTGATCGTTATCATACAAAGAATGCATACGCCGATAACCGCAAATACTCCGAGAACGGCACTGCCGAGGCTTGCTCCCTTTTTTACGGTATTATTTTGGCAAACGGCATTGACAGCTTGTTTTAATTCGCCGCATTCGGCAGCGTCTGCAATGATCTGCTTTGCGATCTCGTCAACAGCACCGAGAGAATATACTGCCTGCTCCTCGCTCATTCCTCCCTCACATCTGTCGTCTATCATTTCTGTATAATAAGCGATGGTGCGATCTCTTGCGTCGTCATTCAGTTGTTCTGTCGCTTGTGAAAGCGAGGCAATAAATTCATTTTTATTCACAGTCACATTCCCCCTTTATGTATTCATATATCTTCATAACGTCATTCCAGTCGGACATAAATTCCTTGATCCGTTCTCTGCCGATATTAGTTATTGAATAATATTTTCTCAATCGGTTGTTGTATTCGGCGTTTCGTGAGCTTACGCACCCTGATGCTTCCAGTCGCTTGAGTATCGGATATAATGTGGATTCGGATATGTCCATTACGTAGCTGACATCCTTTATCAGCTTATATCCGTATGTTTCCTCCTTCAGCATCGAAGCAAGAACACATATTTCTATATATCCTCGTTTAAGTTGTATATCCATAATTACCTCCTTTGTTATCTACTCTTTGGTATATAATACTATATCATACATAGTATAATTTGTCAAGAGGTATAGCGGATCGGATGAAAAAAATTGTCTGTTCCTATTGCCTTTTTTAAAAAAATGTGTATAATATACTTTTGACTTTACTGAAGATCAAAAGGAGGATATTTGATGTCTAAAAACAGAAGCAGCTTTACAGGCAAGCTCGGGTTTGTGCTTGCGGCCGCAGGCTCCGCCGTAGGACTCGGCAATATATGGCGTTTCCCTTACCTTGCGGCAAAATACGGCGGAGGAATATTCCTGTTGACGTACATAATTCTCGCTGTAACATTTGGCTTTACGCTTATGGTAGCTGAGATCGCAATAGGAAGAAAAACAGGACTTTCCGCAATAGGAGCATACAAGGCTCTTGATAAAAGGTTTTCATTTGTGGGTTATATCGCATCGCTTGTTCCGATAATAATTTTACCGTACTATTGCGTAATAGGCGGTTGGGTAATGAAATATTTTACCGTTTTTATTACAGGAGCAGGACACAGCGCGGCGCTTGATAATTATTTTGATTCGTTTATCGCCGATCCGCTGGAGCCTATCGGCTGGTTTTTACTGTACCTTGCGCTTACTGCGGTGGTAGTTTTCTTCGGAGTTGAAAAGGGTATTGAAAAGGTAAGTAAAATAATGATGCCTGTACTCGTCGTACTCACGGTAATCATTGCAATATATACAGTTACGCTCGATGGCGCGTGGCAAGGCGTTATATATTACATAAAGCCCGATTTTTCAAACTTCTCGGCAACAACGGTGCTTGCGGCTATGGGACAGCTTTTCTATTCAATGTCGCTGTCTATGGGTATTATGATAACGTACGGCTCGTATATGAAAAAAGATGTTTGCCTTGAATCATCTGTCAGACAGATAGAGGTGTTCGATACAGGTATAGCATTTCTTGCAGGTCTTATGGTAATTCCTGCGGTGTTTGCTTTTTCGGCAGGTGATCCCGAAGCACTTGGAAAGGGCCCGGGGCTTATGTTCGTAACCTTGCCCAAGGTCTTTGATACGATAACGGGCGGCACATTTGTCGGTATACTGTTCTTTTTGCTTGTTTTCTTTGCGGCACTTACATCGTCAATATCGCTTATGGAAACGATAGTTTCGATATTCACCGATAAATTCAAGATCAAAAGACGCACAGCGTGTATTGCGGTGATCGCGATATGTCTTTTGCTCGGTATACCCTCGTCGCTCGGAAACGGGATCTGGAACGGTATAAAAATACTCAATATGGACTTTCTTACGTTCTTTGATTTTGCAAGCAACAGCGTTATTATGCCCATCGTTGCTTTGGCAACGTGTATATTCATCGGCTATTTCATAAAGCCAAAATCGGTGATCGAGGAAGCGGAAATAGGCGGAAAATTCAAAAGTAAGGCGCTTTTTACGGTTGTAATAAAATATATAGCACCTGTATGTATAGTTCTTATATTGATATCGTCGGTTCTTGATGCATTCGGAATTATGAAAATATAATATCAAAAACGTCCTGCAGAATGATCTCTGCGGGACGTTTTACTTGTACATTGAGATGACGGAGCGGTTTCTGCCTGTTCCGCACTTGATGAATAATTTGTAAATTGTACATTATATGTGTTGACAAATGTCTACACTCGTGATATATTTGAAGCACAGTAAACAAATGTCGACAAATGGAGGACTATATGGACAATATTACGTTATCAGAAGGCGAATGGAAGATAATGAAGCTTTTGTGGGCGGAATCTTCGCTTTCGCTTCGTGAAATTACAGATGCACTTGAAAAAGAAACGGGATGGTCACGCCCGACGATCCACGTTATGCTTAAACGCTTATGTGAAAAGGGAGCTGTTTCGATCGACAACAGCATCAAACCGCAGAGATATTATCCGACGGTAAAACGTGATGATATTGCACCTAAGGAAACAGAGTCGTTTTTGAGCCGTGTATATGACGGAAGTGTCAGAATGTTGTTTTCGGCGCTTACCGAAAGAAAAAAATTATCCGAAAAGGACATTGCGGAGCTTCGTCAGATACTTGATGATGCGGAGAAGGAGAAAAAAGAGTAAGCTATGATAGAATATCTTTTGTCATTATCGCTGCTTATTGTAGCGGTTCTCATCATACGTGCCGTTTTTCGTAAAACGGTATCTCCAAGGGTGATATATGCACTCTGGCTCGTTGTTGTTATAAGAATGGTAATTCCGGTAACGCTGTTTGAAGTCGGAGTCACCGTTCCTGAATTTCTTAAAAACGAGATGCATCAAGCTCTGCAAACTGAAAATAACACAGACGGTCAGCGAATTGATAATACGCTTCAGAATAACGGTACACAGATGCCTGATCCTATCAAAAGACCGATCGGTAATTTGCAAAACCAAACGCCCGAAATACCGACAGCTCCGCTTACTCCTACCGTGCCTTCAACTCCCGAAACACCGTCAACGTCCGTTCAGACACAAGAAAAAACATTTTCGCTGACACCGATCCAAATAGTTTATCTTGTTTGGCTCGTTGGCGCTGTTATCGTTGCTTTTTGGATAATATTTATAACCGCATGCTACAACAGACGGCTTTTTAAAAGCCGTGAGTTCTATAAAAATATTCACGGTACAAGGGTATATATTTCAAAAAGCGCAGATGTTCCGTGCATTGCAGGGCTCATACCCTCTATCTATATTACACCGAAAACGGCAAAAAGCGAGTCTGAAGAGCTTATTATCACACACGAATATTTCCATATTCGCCACGGTGACCATATATGGTCTTTCGTAAGAGCGCTTGCGCTTATCGTGTTCTGGTGGAATCCGCTTGTATGGATATCATCAGTTATATCAAAGCGTGATGCGGAGCTTGCGTGCGATGACTCTGTTTCATCAGGACTTGATGACAAAGACCGTATTAAATACGCAAGCATTCTTATAGATACTATTCCGCAAAAGCATATATACTCTGTCGGATTTGGCAGCGCACCTATGAAGGAGAGGATCGTTATGCTGACGTCAAAGCGTAAGAAAAGATATATTTGCCTTGCTTTTGCCGTAGCTCTTGCATTAAGTGCGGTTGGTTGCTCGTTCGGCTCGCTGAATGAAAAAGAAACAGGAACGGATGATACAAAAACAACAAATACCGTCGAAGATACAAGCTCGGAAGAAACAACGGACGAAAAGAAAGATACTGTTGACACGGTAAGCTCCGTTTTTGACGATTATATTAACGAAAATGCCGATAACAGCTTGGTTTATGAGGGGTACACGGTAAAATATACCGTTAACGGCTATGACGGTGATGTATTCGATTTTCACATACATCTGCCGCAAATAAGTGACAACTCCGCCGCAAGTAAAAAATGGAATACCGATATAGTAAACAAGTACAGCGAGGAGTTCGGAGAGCATTTGAAGAAAAGCGCTCAAGGAATTAATGATATTTATTACGCCGATGTAACTTGGCAAGCGATCACGACAGGCGATGTGGTGACGGTTTATATCGTCAATCACAGAGGGGCGCTTTATACGGGCGGTCAGGGCGTTGCCTACGATATTTATCACTATGATACGGTCAATAAAAAATTCTTTACAACGAACGAATTTCTTTCATATTACGCAAAAGGAGAGCTTGCAGGCTACACGCTTGCCGATATTCTTGAGGTTATGAACAAAACGCTCTGCACTTCATCAGATAACGGAGATGCTGTGCCTTTGCAGGAAAAGGATATTCAAGGTGTTATTCCGTCTGTATTTGGCAACGGTAAATTTGACGTTGTGTATCAGGGATACAGTGTGGAAGCAAGGTTCGCTGAGAGAGTTTTATTCGATGATTATTCCGTACATACCTCAAAAGACACGGATACGGACGTCATGGGAACTTACACTTATCGCTATTCGTACAATGATATAAAGAATTACGATGTGTGCCAATGCAAAACGACAGATAAGCCTGCAGGATACAGCTTATATATGAGCTCGTATGAAGGTCAGGCGGGGAATAACGCAGTCGGGTATTACGTAGAAGATCTGATACTAACGGAATATATCGACTTTGATATTCGATCTTCTGATGACGGAGAAGTTTATTTATACAGTGACGATGCGGGCGCTTTGCAGAAAATCCCCTTTGAACGATATGATAATTGAATATATATGATACAAAAACGGTGACTCAATGCGAGTCACCGTTTGTTTTAATATTACGCCGAAAATATGCTTATGATATCTGAGAAATTATTTTCATACATCCTTCGGTGTATTTTTCTATCTCGCTCGCAGTGCCTGTATTTCTGAAGCTGTTTTTGAGCGATCTTGTTGTGGAGTCGATCATCGACAAATATTCTTCGTATTTTCCGCAAATGTATGTATCGTCCTCTGACAACTCTGCCAATATGGAACGCTCGCCAACGCTTCCTCTTTCTGCACATTGCTCAAGCGCAACGCATATGGAGCGGGCGTTTCTTGCGCCGAAAGGAAGAGAAGACTTATTGTACAGGACCATCAAAGCCTCTCTTGATGCACTTTCGGTAATGAGCAGCTTTTCAAGGCAGGCTCCGATAGTACGCGCCTTTGCCGACTGAGAAGCCGAAGTGTGATTTTCCTTTGTGAAGGATGCGTAATAAGCATCGAGTGCATTTTTGAATTTCTTTTTTGCGGTGATCTTCCGCTGATAAACGTAGTAAAAATATGCCCCATAGCCTAATGCCGCGCCAAGCAATGAGACCAAAAGAAAGACGGCGGGCTTGAAGATGTTTTCGCTCATTTGCAATGCGGACGGATCGTATTTGCCAAATATAAGGAACGCAAGAGCCGCCGCCGCACCGATGATAAATCCGGCGACAGGAAGAATAAATGCCAGCTTTTTATTTGACCTGCGGTAAAAATCAGATAAACGAGGCTCGCGATACTTGCTTTTTTCGGGTGTACTGACAGTCATTTCGTCTTTGAGAAATTCCATAATATTGATGTGAACTGCCTTTACAACCTCTAAAGAAATTATGTTTTCTGCCAGGGAACTAAATGATTTTGTATCCATTCTTAACTCCTAATGTAAATAAGTGTGTCCAAAAACCAGATGCATACATAATATTTATAACACAAAAACGCTCAATAGTCAATACTTTTGACGAAAAAAAGTAATATTATGGATATTGGTTTCGATTATAATCTTTCTTCAGCATACTCGTCGTATGTTGTAACTTTATCGTAAAACTGTCCGGGTGTTACGTTGATTATTCTGTTTGCGATCGTTTGAACAAATTGGTGGTCATGCGATGAAAAGAGGATGGTCTGAGGGAATTTTATAAGCCCGTCATTGAGCGCTGCGATAGATTCCAGGTCGAGATGGTTCGTAGGCTCGTCAAATATGAGAACGTTTGCTCCTGAAAGCATCATTTTGCAAAGCATACAGCGCACACGCTCACCGCCTGAGAGAACTCCAACGCTTTTTGCAGCTTCATCACCTGAAAAGAGCATTCTGCCAAGCCAGCTTCGTATATCTGCCTCGTATGTCAGATTGCTGCAGCTTCTGATCCAATCGATAATGCTCTCCTTGTGTCCGTCGAAAAATTCCGAGTTATCAGACGGCATATACGCCTGAGATGTTGTAACACCCCATTTGTACGTTCCGCTTTCACTCTCAAGCACGCCGCTTATTATCTTGAAAAGCGTCGTTACAGAAACGGGATCGCCGACGAAGGCAACCTTTTCACACGGACGCAGGGTAAAACTGACATTGTCCAATACCTTGTTGCCGCCTACTGTCGCAGTTATGCCTTCAACTGTGAGCATATCCTTTCCTGCCTCTCTGTCGGGCTTGAAGGCAACATACGGAAATCTTCTTGATGAAACGGGCATTTCAGCAAAATCAAGACTGTCTAAGAGCTTTTTGCGGCTTGTTGCCTGCTTTGATTTTGAAGCGTTTGCAGAGAATCTTGCGATAAATTCCTTAAGCTCTGCCGCCTTTTGCTCTGCTTTTTTGTTCTGCTCCTTCATCTGACGCTGACGTATCTGTGTGTATTCATACCAGAAATCGTATCCGCCGACAGTCATTGTTATCTTTCCGAAGTCAACATCGACTGTATGCGTACAAACGTTATTTAAGAAATGACGGTCGTGCGATACAACGATAACAACGCTGTGAAGATCGATAAGAAATTCCTCAAGCCATGCGATCGTTTTCAGATCGAGATGGTTTGTAGGCTCATCCATCAGAAGAATATCGGGGTTTCCGAAAAGCGCCTGCGCAAGAAGTATCTTTACCTTCTGGTCACCGCTCAGATCGCTCATTTGCGCATAATGAAGATCGTTCGGGATACCAAGACCGTTGAGAAGTATCTCAGCATCGCTTTCTGCTGAATATCCGTCAAGCTCTGCATAACGGGTCTCAAGCTCACATAAGCGCATACCCTCCTCATCGGTCATCTCTTCCTTGCAGTAAAGGGCTTCCTTTTCGTCGGCAATAGCACAAAGCTCAGGATTGCCCATAAGCACCGTTCGTATAACACTGTATTGGTCATATTTGAAGTGATCCTGCTGTAATATCGAGATGCGTTCGCCGGGAGTCACGCTTACTGTGCCGCTTGACGGCTCGACCTCGCCTGATAAAATTTTCAAAAATGTTGATTTTCCTGCTCCGTTAGCACCGATTATACCGTAGCAGTTGCCCTTGGTGAATACAAGGTCAGCGCCTGAAAAAAGCACTCTGCCGCCGTACTGTAATGAAACGTTTGTGGTTGAGATCATAGATTATCTCCTTATAACAATATCTGATTGTAAAATTAATATAATTATTCAAATATACATCGTATCATAGTGCAAACAAAAAGTCAACTGTTTTTTCGTTTTTTTACATTATATTTCGCTTAAGAGAAGAAAAATATACTCTATAAATAATTGATCGGGTAAAATATTTTTGCACAAATTGTAAAAAAAAATTATAGCCTTGAAAAAAAACATTCCCTGTGGTATTGTAATACTTATTCTTTAATATCATTTGCAAAGAGTGGTACAAAATATGGAATATATAACGGCAAAAAATAACCAGAGAGTCGTCTATACATCAAAGCTCCTTCAAAAAAAATACCGAGAGCTGTTCGGCGAATTTTCGGTTTGCGGTAAAAAGCTCGTGCATGAGGCTTCGCTTCGGAAAATGGCTGCAAGAAAAATTTTTACAACCGAAGAGTTTTTAAACAAAAACAGAGAATATTTTGCTACTGTAACAGATATAATTGGCAAAAACGCTGAAATTATCGTAACAAATAATGAAATTATGCGTAAAATCAGCGGCGAAGAAGCGCCGGAGGGAATACTCTGCACATTTGGGTGTATTGACAAATCCGAAAAAATAGATAAAATATATAATAATACATTATGTCACGGGATAAAAGGCGGTATTATCATACTCGACAGTATGAGAGATCCCGGAAATATGGGCACGGTGATACGTTCTGCATACGCATTCGGGACAGGGCTTATCATAGCTTCGCCCGACTGCGCAGACATATATTCACCTAAGGTTCAAAGGGGAGCTATGGGGGCATCGTTTTCACAGAATATAATGATCGCCGATACACGCAGCACGGTGCGTCAATTAAGAGAAAACGGATTTAACGTTTACGCTACCGCTCTGCACAGAAAAAGTATAGAGCTTTGCAACGTGTCTGTAAATGAGAAAACGGCGTTTGTTATCGGTAATGAAGCAAACGGCTTGCCTGATGATATAATAGAGCTTTGCTCAGGCTCTGTGATCATTCCGATAAGCCCCGATTCAGAATCCCTGAATGCATCTGTGGCATCATCGGTCATAATGTGGGAGATGAGCAAGAAATTCCGTTGAGGACAAACAGATGAGCAGCATTTTACACAGTGTGTGGCTGGCGTGCAAGTATTCAGCGGGCAGCAATATGCCTAAACGGCTTTTGGAAGCATTCGGCTCTGCTGAAAATGTATATCACGCCGATAAGACTGATTATATCAACGAAGGCTTTCGTGTAAACGAGATCTCTGCCGTTATGGGAAAATCAATGTCTTATGCGGCGAAAATATGCGAGTTTTGTACAAATAAAAACATCAGGATCATCTCATACGGCGATGAGGACTATCCTGCGGGACTTTATGATATACCGACAAGCCCGTGCGTGCTGTTTTGTAAGGGAACGCTTCCAAAAAGCGATACGAGCATTTTTCTTACGCTTGTCGGCACAAGAGCTATGAGCAAGGACGGTGCGCTTGCCGCAAGACGAATGGCGTTTCAGGCAGCGGCAGGCGGCGCGGTAGTTGTCAGCGGCTTTGCGCGGGGGATAGATTCCATATGCCACAAGGGTGCGATAGATGCAGGCGGAAAGACCGTTGCCGTTCTCGGCTGCGGTATTGATGTCGTATATCCGCCCGAAAACGCACTTTTATTTGATGAGATCACCGCAAACGGTGCGGTAATTACGGAATTTCTGCCCGGAGAAGAGCCAAAGGCGTCGAATTTTCCGATAAGAAACAGATTGATGAGTGCAATATCGCACGCTGTCACAGTTATAGAAGCGCCGATCGGAAGCGGAGCGCTTATTACGGTAAACCACGCATTCGAACAGAAAAAGAAGGTGTTTTCTGTGCCTGGATCACCCGTTGATCCTGCCTCAGAGGGAAACAATTCCCTGATAAAAGAGGGCGTTACAGCAGTTGTGGACGGATACGATCTTCTGGGAGAATTTGAATTTATGTATCCCGATCGGATAAGCGTGAACAGAGTGTCAAAGGTGAAATACTTTATTCCGCCACAGCTTCTTACAAAGGAGCAACGATATTTTGAATACGGAAGAAACAACGGTAAGTTCGGGGCGATCCCTGTCAATGTGAGCCGCGCTGATGAATTGCAGGGCGATCAAAGGGAGTTTTACGAGCGTATATTGCGTTCAGGTCCCGTTACCGCAGATGAATTTGTAACGAAAACAAGAACCCTCGGTGATGTTCTGATAGGATTGGCTGAGCTTGAAATAGCAGGCTACCTTTCAGCCGTACCCGGCGGTCTTTATACAATAAACGAAGAAACATCCGTAAAAACGGACGAAAAAGGAGATTAAATGAAACTTGTTATTATCGAGTCACCCGGTAAGGCGGGAACGATCAAGGGATATCTTGGACAGGGGTATAAGGTCGTAGCATCTGTGGGTCATGTAAAGGATCTGCCCAAAAGCTCACTCGGTGTTGATATAGAAAACGGCTTCAAGGCGAAATACGTTAATATCAGAAGCAAAAGCGAGCTTATTAATTCGCTTAAAAAAGAAGTGATGCAGGCAGATGAGATATTTCTCGCAACGGACCCTGACCGTGAGGGAGAGGCTATCGCCTGGCATCTTGCAACGGCGCTTGAATGTGACGAGGCAAAGACGAGCAGAGTAACGTATAACGAGCTTACAAAGGACGCTGTGCGTTATGCCATAGACCACCCCCGAAAGATAGATATGGATCTTGTTGACTCTCAGCAGGCACGCAGAATACTTGACAGAATAGTGGGCTACAAGCTCAGTCCGTTTTTGTGGCATACTGTAAAAAGCGGTCTTTCCGCAGGAAGAGTTCAGTCGGTTGCAACAAAGATAATCGTTGACAGAGAAAACGAGATCAGAGCATTCGTTCCAAAGGAATACTGGTCGTTGCAGGCGGAGCTTGAAACGGAAAAAAATGAATGCTTTATTGCAAGATTTTTCGGCATAAACGGCACGAAGACCGAAATAACCAATGCTGAGGAGGCACAGGCGGCGGAGGAAGGAAGCAAAAAGGAGCAATTCCGTGTAACGTCCGTTAAAAAAAGTCTTAAATATAAAAATCCCCAGCCCCCGTTTATAACGTCAACGCTTCAGCAGGAGGCGTCAAAAAAGCTCAATTTCCGTTCGCAAAAAACGATGAAGGTGGCACAGGAGCTTTACGAGGGTATAAATCTCGGAGCAGAGCTTGGGGGAACACAGGGTATAATCACATATATGAGAACGGATTCGCTTCGCATATCGGATCAGGCTCTTGAAAACCTCAGAGGATATATTTCCGCAGAATACGGCAAGAAGTATCTGCCGTCAAAGGCAAGAGTATTCAAGGCAAAATCGGGCGCGCAGGATGCACACGAGGCGATAAGACCGTCATCGCTCGATTTCCCTCCCGCACTTATAAAGGATAAGCTCTCTTCAGATCAATATAAGCTGTATAAGCTGATATGGGACAGATTTGTTTCAAGCCAGATGTCGTCAGCGGAGCTTGATACAGTGACGCTTGATATATCGGCAGGTATATACAATTACAGAGCAAGCGGATATACCGTTAAATTCAAGGGCTATATGGCTGTATACGAGGAAACCGAGGACAGCGTTGATGAGGAAAGAGGAGTAAAGCTCCCCGCTGTGTCAGAGGGTGATATTCTGTCGCTGAAGGACCTTATCAAAAAGCAGCACTTCACAGAGCCGCCTTCAAGATTTACCGAAGCGACGCTTATAAAGCAGCTTGAAGAAATGGGGATAGGCAGACCGAGTACGTTTACCCCCATCATTACTACGATAGTTGGAAGAAACTATGTAAAGCGTTCGGGCAAGTCACTTATGCCAACCTCTCTCGGTGAGGTGACAACTCAGCTTATGACCGACTTTTTCTCAAATATAGTCGATTATAAATTCACCGCAAATATGGAGGACTCTCTTGACGGTATCGCTCACGGAAAGTCCACAATGCAGGCAGTTCTCAGTGATTTCTGGAAGGATTTCAGCGTAACGCTGGAAAATGCCGAAAAGACAGTAAAGGGCAAAAAATATAAATTTGAGGACGAGACCACCGATATAACGTGCGACAAATGCGGTGCAAAGATGGTTATCAAGACGGGACGCTTCGGTGATTTTGCAGCTTGTCCCAATTATCCCGCATGTAAAAATACACGAAGAATAGACAAAAACGGAAACGTAGTACCCGAAAAGGAAAAAACACCGCCTGTAAAAACGGATATGATATGCGATAAATGCGGCGCTGCAATGGTGCTTCGTACAGGACCGTACGGCGAGTTTTACGCATGCGAAAAATTCCCCAAGTGCCGCAATACTCTGCAAAAGGCAGAGCCTACGGGAGCAGCCTGCCCCAAGTGCGGAGGAAATATAGTCAAAAAGAAAAACGGCAGACGAGGCGATTATTATGCGTGTGCAAATGCCCCTAAATGCGATTTTTCGACATCAAATGCTCCGTCTAAGGAAAAATGCCCCAAGTGCGGAGGGGTAATGTTCACAAATAAATCGGGCGAAAATGTTTGCCTTAACGAAAAGTGCAACTGATATGACAGGTGAAGTAAAGGTAATAGGCGCAGGTCTTGCGGGCTGTGAGGCGGCTTATATGATAGCCCGTAGGGGCGTTCGGGTCAAGCTGTATGAAATGAAGCCGCAGAAAAGATCGCCTGCGCATAAAAGCGACGGCTTTGCAGAGCTTGTATGCTCAAATTCCCTGCGTTCCATGCAGATATTCAATGCAGTAGGATTACTTAAGGAGGAAATGAGGCGTCTCGGCTCGCTCGTTATGGAGGCGGCAGATGCTACAAGTGTTCCTGCGGGATCATCGCTTGCGGTTGACAGAGAAAAATTTTCCGCATATATCACCGAAAAGATCAGAAATCATCCGAATATCAGCGTTATCAGCCAAGAGGTAAGGCAGATCGAAAACGGCGGTATTACGGTAATTGCAACAGGTCCTTTAACGAGCGATGCGCTCAGTGAAAAAATAGGACAGATATGCGGTGACGGTCTTCATTTTTACGATGCCGCCGCGCCGATCGTTTCATCAGACAGCATAGATCGCAGTAAGGTGTTTGAGCAATCCCGATATGACAAGGGTGAAGCGGCATACCTGAACTGTCCTATGACAAAGGAAGAATACGCAGTGTTTTACGATGCTCTCATCAATGCCGAGGGTGCGCATTTGCACGGATGTGACAGCGACCCGAAGGTGTTTGAGGGATGTATGCCCGTTGAGGTAATGGCAAAGCGCGGTGAGGATACGCTCCTTTTCGGCCCTATGAAGCCTGTCGGACTTGTTGATCCCAAAACGGGTAAGGAGCCGTATGCTGTTGTTCAGCTCAGAGCGGAAAATCTTGAAAAGACGATGTATAATCTTGTGGGATTTCAGACTCATCTCACGTTTGGCGAGCAAAAGCGCGTATTCGGAATGATCCCGGGGCTTGAAAACGCCGAGTTCCTCAGATACGGAGTAATGCATCGCAATACGTATATCAACTCTCCGTCGCTGCTGGACAGAACGTATATGCTCAAAAAAATGCCGGGTGTTTTCTTCGCAGGGCAGATAACGGGCGTTGAGGGATACGTTGAGTCTGCCGCATCGGGACTCATCTGCGGAATAAATGCCGCACAAATGGCTAAAGATGAGCCGTTTGTAATACTTGATGATGTGTGCGTTATAGGAAGCATGGCAAAATATATATCTGAATACAACGGAACGGATTTTCAGCCGATGAATGCCAATTTCGGCTTGATAGCTCCGCCGAGCATAAAGGTCAGAGGCGGTAAACGAGGCAGATACGATTACTATGCTGACAGAGCACTTGAATATATTGACGGAGTTAAAGACAGCATATGAGAATACTGATTGATGTTATGGGGGCGGATAAAGCTCCCGAGGAGCTTATCAGGGGCGTAGCTCAGGCATACGGTAAGACGTCGTCAAAAATAATCATAGCGGGCGACGAAAGCATGATCAAAGAGGCATTGCAAAAATGCGATGCCGATGCATCCGATTTTGAAATACTTCACTGTGAGCAGGTCATCACAATGGAGGATAACCCGCGCAGTGCAGTGCGTGAAAAAAAGAACAGTTCAATGGCAAAGGGCTTGCGTTACGTTGCGGAAGGTAATGCCGACGCATATGTAGGCGCAGGCAGTACAGGCGCGCTTTTTGCATCGGCGACGTATATTATAAAGCCGATAAAGGGGATAAGACGGGCGGCTATCGCCACCGTATTGCCGCTTCAAAAGCCGTTACTTTTGCTTGATTCGGGCGCAAACCTGTCGGTAAGCGGCGAGTTTGCCGAGCAGTTTGCAATTATGGGCTCACTGTACGCAAAGCACATTCTGAATGTCAACTCTCCCAAGGTCGGCGTTCTTAACAACGGAAGCGAGGAGCATAAGGGCACTTTGTCAGCGCTCGAAATGCACGCTGCTCTTAAAGGCTGCGAGGATATAGATTTCATAGGCAACGTAGAGGGGAAGGATGTTCCGTTTGGAGTGTGCGATGTTCTTGTGACAGACGGCTTTACGGGAAATATCGTTCTGAAATACACAGAGGGGCTTGCATCGTTCTTTATGGACAGACTCAAGGGTGTATTCACAAGCGGTATTGCGTCAAAATTGGCGTATCTTATGGTAAAGAGCGAGCTGAAAAAAATGAAAAAGGATTTTTCTGCCTCTCAATACGGCGGAGCACCGTTTATCGGCCTGTCAAAGCCCGTCATAAAGGCGCACGGCTCGTCTGACGGAGAGGCGATAAAAAATGCAATTTTACAGGCTGAGAGCTTTTATAATTCAGGGTTGATAGATATAATAGCAGAAAAGGCATCCAAAAACGTAAAGGTGCGTCAAAGGCTTGAAAAGTCCTGCGAGGAAGGCTGAATACAAGCGCGATAGGAAAGGTTTTAAAAAATGATCAAATACAACGCCGATCTCAACGATCTTTATAAAACGAGCGGATATACGTTTAAAAGCACGGAATATCTTACGCTGGCTCTGACACATTCGTCGTATGCCAACGAAAACAGAATGACGAAAAACGAATGTAATGAGCGTCTTGAGTTTTTCGGAGACTCAATACTGAGCCTGCTCGTGAGTGAATATATGTTCTTCAAGTATCCCGATCTTCCTGAGGGAGAGCTGACACGTACAAGAGCGGCAGTTATTTGCGAGGACGGTCTGTACGTTCTTGCAAATAAGATAGATCTCGGCGCGCATTTGCGTTTGGGTAAGGGCGAGGAGCAGAATAACGGCAGAGAAAAAAGATCAATAGTTGCCGATGCCTTTGAAGCGTTTTTAGCGTCGGTTTACATCGATGGGGGAAGAAAAAGCGCAGAGGATTTTCTGTATCCGCTGATAATTCCCGAAATCGAAAAGCATATCGTGCCCGGGCAGAATACGGACTATAAAACGCTTCTTCAGCAGTTTGTTCAGGAAACGCCGGGAGCTGTGCTTGAATACATTCTTACAGGCGAGGAAGGTCCCCATCACGATAAGATATTTTATACCGATGCCGTTGTTGACGGTTCTACCGTGGGCTCGGGCAAGGGAAAGACAAAGCGCGCAGCAGAGCAGCAGGCGGCGAAAAGCGCCCTTATACTGTTCGGTGTCATAAAAGAATGAAGCACGCAAATATACCGATATTTATCCCGCATCTCGGCTGTCCCAACGATTGCGTATTCTGCAATCAGCGTAAAATAACAGGGCATGATGAATTCGATGCAAGCAGTGTTATTCCGCAAATAGAGTCCGCTCTTTCAACGCTGAACGGCAGAAAGGCGCAAATAGCCTTTTTCGGCGGTTCATTTACGGGAATAGACCGAGGACTTATGATAAAGCTGTTGAAGATCGGATATGGATATATAAGGGCAGGCGCGGTCGATTCAATGCGTTGCTCAACACGCCCCGATTACATAAACAGCGAAATACTTGATATTCTGGAAAGCTACGGTGTTAAAACGGTGGAGCTCGGAATACAAAGCACATCGGACACAGTTCTGACGGCAAGCCGCAGAGGACACAGCGCAGAATGCTCTTTAAAGGCTATGAGGGCTGTAAAGGAGCATGGATTTGAGCTGATCGGTCAGATGATGATATGTCTGCCACGCTCTGCTCTGAGCGACGAAATCAAGACCGCTCAGGACATATGCGATATGAACGCAGACGGAGCAAGAATATATCCGCTTGTCGTTTTCAAGGAAACAGCGCTTGCAAAAATGACCGAAAGCGGTGAATATACACCCGTTGATGCAAGTGAAAATATTTACAGAGCAAAGGAAGTCAAAAAGGTATTTTTGAAGAATAACGTGCCTGTTATACGGCTCGGACTTCAGGCGCAGGATAATCTTTCATCTGACGGCGATATCGCAGCAGGCGAATACCAGTCTGCAATAGGTGTTATGGTGGACGGGGCGATATATCTGGAGCTTTTGTGCGAAAAGCTCGATAAATACACGTCGGACGAGCTGAAATGTGCATTTCTGAACGTGGAATGCACAGTCGGAGCATCGTCGGCAGTAGCGGGAATAAATAAAGAAAACAAACGTATTTTGCTTGAAAAATACGGACTTTATAAAATCAAGATAACAGAAAAGGAAGCTATGAAGCCTTTTGAAATAAGCATAAGGGTCGTGGCGGATGCAAGGAGGGGCAGCCGATGTATTTAAAATCTATCGAGCTTCAGGGCTTTAAATCCTTTCCGGATAAGACTACGCTTTCGTTCAACGAGGGAATAACCGTTATCATCGGCCCTAACGGAAGCGGTAAATCAAATATTGCAGATGCTATGCGCTGGGTTTTGGGAGAGGTATCGTCAAGAAGCATCAGAGGCACAAAGATGGAGGATGTTATCTTCGGCGGCTGCGAGAGCAGAAAGCCGGGGTCATTTGCCCAGGTAACGCTCTGCCTTGACAATTCTTCGCCCGAGGGCAGATTGAATATAGAATACGATACCGTAACGGTCACACGCAGATATTTCAGAGGCGGTGACAGCGACTACCTTATAAACGGCAAACCGTGCAGACTTAAGGATATACACAAGCTGTTTATGAATACAGGCATAGGCAGGGACGGATATTCGGTAATCGGTCAGGGTAAAATAGCTGAAATAGTGTCAAGAAAAAGCGAGGAACGCAGAAGCGTTTTCGAGGAAGCCGCGGGTATATCAAAATACAAGTTCTCCAAAAACGAGAGCGCGAAGAAGCTCGCCGTTACAGAGGACAATCTGGCACGTGTGCTTGACATTCTTAACGAGCTTGAGCAAAGAGTAGGCCCTCTTGAAAAGGAAGCTGAAAAGGCGAAAAAGTACCTTGTGCTTCACGGCGAAAAGAAGGAGCTTGACATAGCTCTGTGGCTTTATGATATGGCACTTCTTACAGAGGAGATAAAAAAGCTCAGAGGCTCGTATGAGTTATATAAAACAGAGCTTGAGCTTGCGTCAACCGAGCTTGCGTCTTTGGAGGAAAAGACCGAATCCATAATGGAAAAAACACGCGAAAACAAGCGCTTGCAGGATATTGAAGGCGAAAAGATAACCGCCTTGACGGAGAAAAAATTCCAAAGGAGCGGAGATGCTTCAGTTGCTTTGAAGGAGCTTGAGCATATCAAGGCGGACACATCCGCAGCAGAGGAGATATACAGAGCTGCCGTCAGCGATTCACAGGAGCTTGCGCAGCGCATAAGCGAAAAGGAGCAGGCGGTAAGAGAAGCTGAAGAAAAAGGCGTACAGCTTTCAGCGCAAAGAGCGCTTCTTGCCGCACGGTACGAAGAAATAACCCGTCAGCTTGAGGAAAGAAGCGCAGAGGCTGACGAGTGTCAGAAGAAAATACAAGACCTCAAGGATGAAATAACGGATATACGGATAAAGCTGTCCGTATCCGATACGGGTGACGGTGAGGACGAGGCAAGAGCCATAGGTCTTGACTCTGAGATAGCGCAAAAACGCCAAAGCCTTGAAATGATACAGGAAAGAGCCGAAAGATCCGAAAAGGTCATAAAGGATTACGAGGAAAAGTATTCCGAAGCAGCAGGCGAGGCTAAGGCACAAAGAGAGCTTTCCGCGCAGTGTGCAAGCAAGGCACAGGCTTTGCGTGACAAAATAAATGAAATATACATAGACATATCTTCAAAAAAACATCGCGTAGACAATCTTCGCCGTATGGAAGAGCTGCTGGAAGGATATTCCCACAGTGTAAGATTTGTTGTTGAGGAGTATTCAAAGGGAAATATCAAGTCGTCTGACGGAGGTATGTGCGGCGAGATATACGGCCCTGTTTCAAGGCTTATCAAGGTAGAGGGCAAATATACGACCGCTATCGAGACTGCACTCGGCGCGGCAATGCAGAATATCGTTGTAAAGGACGATGCGGCGGCAAAGGCGGCTATAAGGCATCTGCAGAAAAACGGTGCAGGACGAGCCACATTCTACCCTGTATCAACGATAAAGCCGATGTTTTTGCAGTATACAGAGCAGGAGCTGTCCAAAAATGACGGATACATAGCCGTTGCATCCTCTCTTGCATCGTGCGATGAGAAATTCAGCGGAGTGATCGGAAATCTGCTTGGCAGAACAGTCGTGTTTGAAAATATGGATAAGGCATCCGTATTCGCCAAAAAGTACGGATATAAGATACGTATCGTTACTCTTGACGGTCAGCTTATAAATGCCGGCGGCTCTTATACGGGAGGATCTGCAAGAACAGACAGCGGAATGCTTTCAAGAAACACGCAGATAGACACTCTCACAAAGCAGATACATGAAGGCAAAAAAAAGCAGCAGGAGCTGCAAGGACAGCTTGACTCGGTGCTTGCCCAACAGCAGAAATATGAGATAAACGCACAGAATGCGGAAAACTCGTCTTCTATCATTACCTCGCTTATGAATGCGGAGAACACTCAGCTTCAGGTGCTTTTGGCACAGATAAGCACAGACAGATCACGCTTACATGAGCTTGAAGATGAGAAAAAGGATATCAGCGCCAGAGGCGAACGCAGACTAAAGGAAAAGGAAGAAAATTCAGCAAGGCTTTTAGTGCTCAGTAAGGAGCTTGATGAAAAAACGGCGCATCTGGCATCTGTTGAGCAACAGATACAGGACGGCAACGCTTCTCAGGAGGAATACCGCAAAAGCATATCGTCATCTGATATATCAATAGCTGAAAATGCAAAGGTGCTGCAGCTTGAAGCAGGTGTTCTTAAGGAGCTTACCGAAAGAGCGTTCAGCGCAGGACAAAGAGCAAAAGAAGCACAGGAAAGAATAGCATTTCTTAAAAAATCGTATGAAGATCATACCGAGCTTGCGTTAAGATCGGGCAAGGAGGCTGAGGAGCTCGATGCGCAGATCGAAAAATCAAGATCGGTTCTTGCAGATCTGTCTTCACAGGCGCTTCAGCTTGAAAGCGCTCTGAATGCTTCACGAAACGCCGAAAAGGAAAAGGCTCATAAAAAGGAGCTGATGTTCCGTGAATATACGTCATACGAATCAAGGCTGTTGAATGCTGAGGAAAAAAGAGAAAAGCTTTCAACGGTACTGCTTGAGGATCACGAGCTGACGTATTCGCAGGCGAAGGAAATACCGCTTTCAATACAGATAACACGTGAAAACAGAGCGGAAAACGCAAAGCATCAGGCGGAATTGAAAAATAAGATACGTGCGCTGGGTCACGTTAACGTAAATGCTCCTGAGGAATACAAGAGCGTCAAGGAGCGTTACGACTTTATGACAGTGCAAACAGAGGATCTCAAAAAAGCCAAAACGGAGCTTGAGGAGATAATCTATAAGCTCGATGAGGAAATGAAGCAAGCGTTCACAGAGGCGATAACGGAGATAAACACCTGCTTTGGCAGAGTGTTTGCAAGGCTTTTCGGCGGAGGAACTGCGGAAATAAGACTTGCAGAGCCGGATAATGTGCTTGAATCCGGTATAGATATTAACGTTGCACCCCCGGGTAAGATAATCAAGAGCCTGTCACTGCTTTCAGGCGGTGAGCAATCGTTCGTCGCCATAGCGCTGTATTTTGCGTTGCTTGAGGTAAATCCCACGCCGTTCATATTGCTTGATGAGATAGAGGCGGCGCTTGATGAGGTGAACGTTGACAGATTTGCCGATTATCTTACGGAAAATAAGAAAAAAACGCAGTTTATCCTTATTTCCCACAGAAGAGGTACGATGGAATCTGCTGACAGACTGTACGGTGTAACGATGCCTACGAAGGGTATATCCAAGATACTTTCAGTAGACGTTGACGAAATAGAGCAAAAGATCGGAAAGCTGGATTAAGGAGTGATATAAGATGGCATTTTTTGATAAACTTAAGGCAGGACTTGCAAAGACAAAGGATGCGCTGTTCGGAAGGGTCAAGGACCTTTTCATAAATATGCGCACGGTGGATGAGGACCTTTTTGATGAGCTTGAGGAAATACTCATTACAGCCGATGTCGGAGTAAGCGCAACAGAAACGATACTCGAAAGGCTTCGCTATAAGGTAAAGGCTGACAAAATAACGGAAAGCGAGCTTGTATACGAGGAGCTTAAGGCGATAATAGCCGAAATGATCGGCGACGGAGACGGGCTTGATCTTTCAACTACGCCGTCTGTAATTCTCGTTATAGGCGTAAACGGCGTAGGTAAGACCACGTCCATAGCAAAGATCGCAAACAATCTCAAATCACAGGGCAAAAAGGTCGTTCTTGCCGCAGCAGATACGTTTCGCGCGGCGGCGATCGACCAGCTTCAGATATGGGCCGACAGAGTCGGCGTGGATATAATAAAGCACGCTGAAGGCTCAGACCCCGCCGCAGTTGTTTACGATGCTGTAAATGCCGCAAAGGCAAAAAAAGCGGATGTTCTTATCGTAGATACCGCAGGCAGACTCCACAATAAGAAAAATCTTATGGACGAGCTTGCAAAGATCAACCGTGTCATATTGAGAGAAGCCCCCGATGCTTCAAGAGAAACTCTTCTGGTGCTTGATGCGACTACGGGACAAAATGCGGTAATTCAGGCAAAGGAATTTAAAAACGCCGCAGAAATAACGGGACTTGTTCTCACAAAGCTCGACGGTACTGCAAAGGGCGGTATAGTTATTTCCATAAAAGAGGAATTGGGCATACCCGTCAAGTATATCGGTGTCGGTGAAAAGGCTGACGATATGCAGCCGTTCGTTGCCGAAGAATTTATAAAGGCATTGTTCGAATGATGGAATTTGTACTTGCTTCAAATAATAAAAAGAAAATAGCAGAGCTGCAGGCAATACTGTCGGAAAAAATTCCTGATATAAAAATACTGTCACTTGCTGATATAGGATATACCGATGATATTGAGGAAACGGGCGAAACATTTGAGGAAAACTCCTTGATAAAGGCATCTGTTCCCGCAAAAATGGGATATGTCGGAATTGCGGATGATTCAGGGCTGTGTGTTGACAGCCTTAACGGTGAGCCGGGGGTGTATTCCGCAAGGTATTCGGGCGGCAATGACGAGGATAATATCGCTTTTCTGCTTGAAAAAATGAAAAACATTCCCGATGAGAAAAGAACGGCGCATTTTATCTGCTGTATGAGCTGTGTGTTTCCTGACGGAACGAAGATCAGCGTTCAGGGAAGCGTTGAGGGAATGATACTTCGTGAAAAATGCGGCAGCGGCGGCTTCGGATACGACCCTGTATTCTATTATCCGCCGTATGATAAAACGTTTTCGCTTTTGACACCTGAAGAAAAAAATAAAATTAGCCACAGAGCAAAGGCGATATCAGCCCTTGCAAAAAGGCTGGAGGAATTATGCTGACATCAAAACAAAGAGCGTTTTTAAGATCTCTTGCTCAAACGCTGACGCCTATTTTCCAGGTCGGCAAGAACGAGATAGGCGAAAATATGGTAAAGCAAATATCAGATGCGCTTACAGCACACGAGCTTATTAAGCTCCACGTGCTTGAAAACTCACCGTATACTGCAAAAGAGGCAGCGGAAATACTGTGTGAGCAAACAGGCGCGGACTGTGTTGCGGTAATAGGCGCGAAGATCGTTTTATACCGTGAAACACAGGACAAAAAACGCAGAGAAAAAAGGATAATACTGCCTAAATGAGAAAAAAGAGAATAGGTATATACGGCGGTACGTTTTCACCTCCGCACAACGGTCACGTTCTGGCATCGGAGGAGTTTGTCAAGTGCGCAGATCTTGACGAATTGATAATTACAGTAACGTGGACGCCGCCGCATAAGCAGGCGGACAACGGAAGCACACCGTATCAACGGCTTGAAATGGCGGCACTTGCATTTGCAAATGTTGAAAAAGCAACCGTATCCGATTATGAGATCGAAAAAAAGGGCATAAGCTACACAAAGGATACGCTGGAGCATTTCAAAACAGAAGATAACGAGCTGTTCTTGCTCACGGGAGACGATATGTTTCTTACGCTCGATACCTGGTATCAGCCTGAAAAAATATTTTCTCTTTCGACTATTGTGTGCTTTCCGCGTCAAAGCGGAAAAGAGATACTTCGCAAGATAGAAGAAAAAAAGGAAGAATATATAGCGGTATACGGTGCGCGTATTATAACGCCCGAGTATGCACCGTATCCGCTGTCATCAACTCAGATACGCAATATGGCTGCAAGCGGTGAGGATATATCCGATTTTGTATGCCCTGATGTAATGGAGTATATAAAGAAAAATGGACTTTACAGACCTTGAATATACAAAAGAGCTTTATGCAATAATGTCATCGGAGCTGTCAGATGAACGGTATGAGCATGTTGTTTCAGTAGCGCAGACAGCGTATATTCTGTGCAGACAGCTTTCATTGGATGATGAAACGACTGAAAGGACTGTCAAGGCGGGTTTTTTGCATGACATAACAAGGGAAAAAAGCGTTTCCGATCAGCTTCAAATGTGCAAAAGGTACGGTATAACGCTTACAGATAACGAATTGAAAAGTCCGCAGGTATTACACCAGCTCACAGGCGCGGAATATGTAAAGGAAAAATACCCGACATACAATGATGATGTGATACTTGATATAATACGCAAGCACTGTACGGGCGGTATTGATATGTCAACGGCAGAAAAAATAGTTTTTTTGTCCGATTATATTGAGCCGAAGCGACGTCACGATGCCTGCAAGCGTCTTCACGATTTCTATTTTTTCGATACAAACGGAGAAAATTTGGAAAATCATCTTGACAAAGCGGTATTTTTGGCTTACGATAATACCGTAGGCCATCTGAAAGAAAAAGACGCATTTATTCACCCTGATACACTTTCAGGCTGGGAGCAGATGCGGCAAATTATAAAGTAAAGGAAGGAACAAAATGGCTGATCAGATATTTTCAACGTCAGATCCCAATGCTCTTCAGATAGAGATAGAGGATCTTTCAAGTGCAGATCCTAAAAAGATAGCTGACAAGATAGTCAGCATTCTCGATATTAAAAAGGGCGATGATATCAAGCTTCTGCAGGTACATTCAAAAACGATAATAGCGGATTATTTCGTTATTTGTACCGCTAATTCAACAACACACGTAAAATCTCTTTCTGATGAGGTGGAATACCAGATGGCTCTGTGCGGCGCGCCTGTTGCACGTACTGACGGTATGGGCGGCGGCGAATGGTGCGTGCTTGACTTCTCCTCGGTTATAGTTCACGTGTTCATAAGATCCGCAAGGGAGTTCTACAAGCTCGATAAGCTGTGGGGCGAGGCTGTACAGATACCAACCGATGCTTCAATATCGGAAGAATAATATCATAATGAAGGAAAACGAATATGAAATACGATTACACAAGTATTGAGAAAAAATGGCAGGATAAATGGGATGAATGCCAGGCATTTAAAGCCGAAAATGACTATACGCTCCCTAAATACTATGCACTTGTTGAGTTTCCGTATCCGTCAGGACAGGGCTTGCATATCGGTCACCCCCGTCCTTATACCGCGCTTGACATAGTTTCACGTAAAAAGCGTATGCAGGGCTACAATGTGCTTTTCCCTATGGGCTGGGATGCATTTGGCCTTCCTACCGAAAACTACGCTATCAAGAATAAGATACACCCGTCGATAGTTACAAAGACTAACGTTGAAAAGTTTAAGCGTCAGCTTAAAATGCTCGGTCTTTCATTCGATTGGTCAAGAGAGATAGATACGACCGATCCTAATTATGTAAAGTGGACACAGTGGATATTCCTGCAGTTGTATAAGCACGGTCTTGCTTATAAGAAGGAAATGTCCGTAAACTTCTGTACATCGTGCAAGGTGGTTCTTGCAAACGAGGAGGTCATAAACGGTGCGTGCGAGCGTTGCGGCTCTGAGGTCATCCGTAAGGTAAAAAGCCAGTGGATGCTCAAGATCACCGAATATGCCGACAGACTGATAGACGATCTTGAGGGTCTTGACTTTATTGAGAGAGTAAAGACGCAGGAGATCAACTGGATCGGACGTTCATACGGTGCAGAAGTGAAATTCAAGTCCACAGAGGGTGATGACATAGTAGTTTATACAACACGCCCCGATACGCTTTTCGGCGCAACATATATGGTAGTTGCTCCCGAGCATGCACTTGTTGAAAAGTGGAAGGATAAGCTCGTAAATTACGGTGAGATCATCGCATATAAGGAAAATGCGGCGAAAAAATCCGATTTTGAAAGAACGGAGCTTGCGAAGGATAAAACGGGCGTAAGGCTTGACGGAGTTATGGCAATAAATCCCGTAAACGGCAAGCAGATACCGATATTCGTATCTGACTACGTACTTGCTACATACGGTACAGGCGCAATAATGGCAGTTCCCGCGCACGATACGCGTGACTGGGAGTTTGCAAAGAAGTTCGATCTGCCGATAATCGAGGTGGTTGCAGGCGGAGACGTTCAGAATGAAGCATTTACCGATGTTGAAACGGGCGTTATGGTAAATTCGGGATTTCTTGACGGCTTGCAGGTAGCTGATGCGAAGGTCAAGATAATCGAATGGCTCACGGAAAACAATATCGGTGAAAAGAAGACTAACTATAAGCTGCGTGACTGGGTATTCTCCCGTCAGAGATATTGGGGCGAGCCTGTTCCGCTGGTATACTGTGAAAAATGCGGCTGGGTGCCGATTCCCGAGGATCAGCTTCCCCTGACGCTTCCCGATGTTGAAGCATATGAGCCTACTGACACGGGCGAATCTCCCTTGGCTAAGGCGACGGATTGGGTAAATACAACGTGCCCTGCCTGCGGCGGACACGCAACAAGAGAGACAGACACCATGCCTAACTGGGCAGGCTCATCGTGGTATTTTTTGCGTTACTGCGATCCTGATAATATGAATGAGCTTGCATCAAAGGAAGCTCTCGATTACTGGATGCCTGTTGACTGGTATAACGGCGGTATGGAGCATGTAACGCTTCACCTGCTGTATTCACGCTTCTGGGCAAAGTTCCTTTATGATATAGGCGTTCTGTCCTGCAAAGAGCCTTATATGAAGCGTACCGCACACGGTATGATCTTGGGCGAAAACGGCGAAAAGATGTCAAAGTCGAGAGGAAACGTTATCAATCCTGACGATATAGTAAGAGATTACGGTGCTGACGCTCTGCGTCTTTACGAAATGTTTATAGGTGATTTTGAAAAATCTGCTCCCTGGTCACAGGAAAGTATAAAGGGATGTAAGAGATTTTTGGAAAGAGTCGCATCTTTACCCGAGCTTATAAGCGGTACAGGTGTTACACCGAAGCTCGAATCGCTGTTCCATAAGACTGTTAAGAAGGTAACAGAGGATATTGACAATATGAAATTCAATACCGCTATTGCCGCGTTGATGTCCTTGCTCAACGAAATAAACTCCATAGGCTCGCTCACAAAGGATGAGGCTATGACCTTCGTTACGCTTCTGTGCCCCTTTGCTCCCCATCTCTGTGAGGAAATATGGGAATCTCTCGGCGGAAACGGACTCTGCTCACGCACAGCTTGGCCGTCGTTCGATGAATCAAAGACAGTTGACAGCACTATCGAGATCGGCGTGCAGATCAACGGAAAGATGCGCGGAACGGTAACTCTGAGCAGAGATTGCGATAAGGATACGGCTATGAAGGCGGTAATGGAAAACGAAAGAATAGCTGAATATATTACGGGAAAAACAATAGTGAAAGAAATATACGTACCCGGTAAAATATTCAACATAGTTGTGAAATAATTAAGGCGATATTTTTGTCGTATTTTTAGAAAAAAATCGCAAAAAATACTTGACATTTTTATAGTTTGGGTATATAATATTTCGCAGATGTGTAACGCGAAGGGAGGGAATAATAATGGCAGAAGTCAGAGTAAAAGAGAACGAAACGCTTGACAGTGCTCTTCGCAGATTTAAAAGACAGTGTGCACGTTCGGGAGTACTCACAGAGCTCCGTAAGAGAGAGCACTATGAGAAGCCCAGCGTAAAGCGCAAGAAGAAGTCCGAGGCGGCAAGAAAGCGCAAGTACAAGTAATTGATGTACACACAACAGGGATTGCAGTTTTGCCTGCGATCCCTTTTTGTTTAAATATAAAGGATAAGGGGGATAAAATGGAGCATTATCTGCATTTTGCAAATACTACGTTCAGAATAGACACACCGATAGAGCTGACCGTTTTTGAAAGCCTCTTTCCTCAGTTCGTAGCAGAAAGCTGCAAGGCGGACGTTATATATACTGTCCACATAGGATCATTACCCGAACGGTACAGCCTTACAAAGCCTGTTATGACTGACCGCAGTATGTATATATACAAAACCGACGAATATACAGTAAGGCAGTTCAACATCAGTATATTGCACGATCGGGACAGCAGTATATATCTTGTAAGGAAGAATGAATACGATTTTCATTATGATATGTATATACAGCAGCAGGACGTGCCCGTAATGGCAAGGAGCTTCCGTATACTCAACATTATGGCAATAGAAGAAGCACTGCTGTATAGCGGCAAAATAACGCTTCACGGCGTGATACTGCAGGATAAGGGTGATGGCTTTGTGTTTACCGCACCGTCAGGCACAGGCAAATCTACGATCACTAACCGCTGGGCAGAAATGTTTTCTGATTCGCTTATCATAAACGGCGACTGTACGGTGATAGGCAAGGAAAACGGCATATACTACGTATACGGCAGTCCCTTTTGCGGCTCATCTCAGATAAGGGAGAATAAAAAGGCGCCCTTGAATACGGTCATAAGACTGTATCAGGGACAGAAAAACAAAATAGCTCCTTTGTCAGATAAAGAAAAGTTTATTCTTTTGTATGAAGCATCTACTGTAAATCATCACGATTCGGATCAGGTGCAGTTGAACACAGAAATGCTGTATGATATAATTTCAAGTGTCCGTATGATAGGATATGAATGTATAAATTCTCCGTTGGCTGCGGAGTATCTTCGCGGCATACTTACTGCTGAGTAAGATACAGAAAAACGAGCGAAAAATAAAGGTAGATACACAGAAGACTGTGTATCTACCTTTTTTGTAGTCTTATATTGCCGCCAACGCCTTGTCTATGTCAGCGATTATGTCCTCAACGTTTTCAAGACCAACGGAGAATCTTACCATTCCGCCTTCAATACCCGCCTTAACGAGCTGCTCGTCGGTAAGCTGACGGTGAGTTTCACTTGCAGGGTGCAATACACAGGTGCGTATGTCTGCTACGTGTACCTCGTTGGAAGCAAGCTCCAACGAGTTCATAAACTTCATAGCACCTTCTCGTCCGCCCTTGATTATTATGGAAATAACACCGCTTGAGCCCTTGAGATATTTCTTTGCAAGAAGGTTGTCTTCATCACCCTCAAGGCCTGAGTATTTTATACGCTCGATCTTTTCGTGTCCTGCAAGGTGCTTTGCTACGATCATAGCGTTCTCGCAGTACTGCTTCATTCTTACTGCCAGCGTCTCAAGACCGAGGTTAAGAAGGAATGCTGAGTGTGCTGCAGGATATACGCCGAAATCTCTCATAAGCTGCATTCTTGCCTTTATGATGTAAGCCGCTTTGCCGTATGTTTCAACATAGGATATGCCGTGATACGATTCGTCAGGCTCTACTAATTCGGGGAATTTTCCGCACGTCCAGTCAAATTTTCCGCTGTCAACGATAACACCGCCGACCTGTACTGCGTGTCCATCCATATATTTTGAGGTGGAGTGGATAACTATATCAGCGCCAAAATCAATAGGTCTGCAAAGAACGGGCGTTGCAAATGTATTGTCAACGATAAGCGGAACGTTGTTTGCGTGAGCGATACGAGCAAAACGCTCAATATCGAGAACTGTCAAAGCGGGGTTTGCTATCGTTTCTCCGAATACGGCCTTTGTGTTAGGCTTGAATGCCTTCATTATCTCCTCATCAGATGCATTTTTATCAATAAAAATACATTCAATTCCGAGCTTTTTAAATGTGTATGAAAACAGGTTTACCGTTCCGCCGTATATCTCAGTCGTGCTGATAAAGCTGTCACCTGCTCTGCAGATATTGAGTATTGAAAGAAGTGTAGCTGCCTGACCTGAGGTCGTGCACATTGCGCCTACGCCGCCCTCAAGCTCCGCGATCTTGTTTTCAACCGCCATTACCGTGGGGTTGGCAAATCTTGAATATATAAGCGATTTCGTGGGTTCATCAAAGACAGATGCAACCTCTTCCGTAGAGTCATAAACGTACGTTGTGCTCTGTACTATCGGCACAACACGCGGCTCTGTGTTTTTGGGAGAATATCCCGAATGTAAGCATTGTGTTTCGATCTTCATAAAGCGATCCTTTCCTTTAAGATGTTTATGGCTGAAAATTACACATAAATAATTATTAACATTATATCACGGCAAATCTGATGTGTCAACTGTTTTATTTTAAATTCCTGACAATGCCGCAGGCTTATATAAATGTCCAGCGTTCGTCCGTGGGGGCCTTTATAAGCTCCTGAGAGCTGAGATATTCATCTATTATGACGTTATCCTTTGCAGCTATGAGTCTGCACGGCTTTATCTGTGACATTTCATCCAACGTCAGTCCAAGACATTTTTCGGAATTTTTATAATGATAGCCTTGTATTCCTACTGTCAGGATCATATCATCGTCAATATCCTTTCCGTTGAAAAGAATTGATATAACACGCTTTTCCTTTTCGGATACGGTTATTCGGACGCCGTGGGAATACTGATAAAATTCGGTATGCTGTCCGTCGAAGGCTTCCTTTCTGAAAACGTGCATGATCGCCCTTTTGAAAAGCCTTCCACTCAGAGTTATGCGATAAAGCTCATCTGCGAACGGAAACATTTCCATAAGATCGCCGTATTCTATGATCTCACCGAGCGTCTCCGCACGCAGACTTCCCGATGCGATCATTACTATGTCAAGCTCAAAATAATCACGCAGGGCGTCGGCAAATACCATACCGACCTCGCTTTCGCGTTTTCTGCTTGTATTTTTCAGCACACGGGATGTTCTTGTAATATATCTGCTGTATTTAACGTCGGTTATACTTTTATATTTTGTGATTATCTCCTCAAGCGCAGGGTCCTTCGGACAGTTTTCGGGCGTTATCGGTATCAATTCCCATGTGTAGCTGTGTATTTTGTTGTTGTAGGTGTCAACCGTTATATCAAACCGCCCTACCTGATCTGTTCCTGTGACCGCCTGAACGATGGGTATTCCGTTTATCACACACGGCTTTTGAAGAAAAGTGTGGCTGTGTCCGCCGATTATAAGATCGACTCCGCTTTCTTTTTCTATAAGCGAAGCTAATTTTTTGTCCTCTTCAAAGCCGATATGCGTAAGTAATACGGTAAGATCAATATCGGAGCTTTTATACCGTGAGCATATTTTTTGTATTTCGTCAACGGCTGAACGTATATCGATAAAATTAGAAATATTCTCCCCGTCGGGATTCATTTTCAGAATATCCTCTGTTGAAATGCCTATAAACAGTATTTTCATACCGTCTATCTTTTTGATATAATGCGATCTGAACAGATGAGCCATTCTGTTTTTAACGTATATATTGGCACTTACTATGGGAAATCTGGCGCATTTTTCTATCAGAAGCAAATGGGCTGTGCCATAGTCAAATTCGTGATTGCCGACAGATGCTACATCAACTGTAAGCATATTCATTATTTCGATAGTCGATAAGCCTTTGAATTCGCTGTCAATAACAGAGCCTCTGAGCATATCGCCTGCTACGGCGTATATGACGTTTTCTTCGCTTTTGCGAACCTTGCTGATATATCCTGACAGCATAGAAACACCGCCCAAAAGATGTGAGTCTACCATTTCACTCATAAAATCGCCGTGCATATCGTTTGAGTGTATCAATGTCAGCTTTTTGAATCTGCCCATTATGAATGCTTCCTTTCCGAAATTTTGCTGTTATTATTATAAACAAAAAAATGCTTTTTTTCAAGTGAAATAAAAAAATGTTTACCGTATTATCCGAAAGAAATATAAAAAGGACAGATGACTGTCCTTTTTAAGTATTTTAATATGAATATCAGAAATCAATATAGTCCTCAGGGTCTACCTTGTTGCCGTGAATGAACAATTCAAGGTGCAAGTGGTTGCCTGTTGCAAGTCCCGTTCTTCCGACTTCACCGATCTTCTGTCCCTGATAGACCTTGTCACCCTCGGATACTGTGATCTTTGACATATGTGCATACAGTGTTTCGTGGCCGTTATCGTGGCGTATCGTTACGCATTTGCCGTAAGAGCTTGAATTTTCAGCTCTTATTACCGTGCCGCCGTCTGCTGCCATAACCGTAACACCCTTATCTGCAGCAAGGTCGATCCCGTAATGGCGGGTCCACTTGCCGTAAAGCTCTCTTTCACCGTATCTGTCGGTTATCATATACGATCCTTTGGGAAGCGGAATGATATATGAGCCTGATGAAGCAGTTGTGGGAGCAGGCCTTGTTCCTGCATAAAGAACCTTGTCTGTTGCCGGTGTTATGATCCTTTCTTCGATGACCTTGCGTGATACCTCAACGCCGTTTTCGAATGTTATCTCAACCGTTACAGATCTTACACCCGGTCTTCCGTCGTTTTTCTTACTGTAAACGCCTATGAAAAGCTCGTCGTTTTCTTCGTAAACCGTAGCAAAAGGAATTTCTTCAGTTGCGGTTATTATCTTTGTCTGAATGTCCTTGTTGTCCATATCAGTACTGAGTCCGCCGTTTCCCTGCGGTGAAGAAAGGTTAGGTGCGAGTGCATGCTCTGCCTCGTCCTCAAAGAAAAATTCAAAAACCTCTTCCTCTGTATCAAGTACAATGTTGTATGAAAGACCCTCTGAAAGATAAGATACTATCCTGTCGCTTTCGGGTGCATATGCTTTGTTGCAATACAATTTCTTGATGGCAATGTCAGATGTTATTTCAACATTCCCGCCTGCCTGAAGGCGAATGCCTTCCTCAATGGCTGCAGTTACGCTGCTGAGAACCTTGTCATCACTGTTTGCCGCTACGAATTTGTTATCAACAAACAGAGCGTGCATCATTTCATAATCGGATAAAACTGTGTCGTACAATGCCTTGTACGCTGTATCGTTGTTAAGGGGTGTATCGCCCTTTCGCACGGGGCGGACATCAAGCGTTATAACGGGTACATCGGGTGCAGGATAAGAAATTACAGCTGCATCTGATGTTGCCTTTAAGGCTGATGTATATATGTCACAGCCGTCGGAAACTATTCCGAGATACTCACCGTTCGCATAAGCAACGGTTACAATGTCACGTGCGGATAAACAGGATATATAAGTAAGAACGGTACAGCACATAACCGCGGTTGCGGCTATTTTGGCACACAATGCAGGCTTACGTTCGATAAACTCACGCAAGGCATTGAATACTTTTCTTGCTTTAATCATTAAAATTCTCCGTTATTGTATTTCGATTGATGCGAAAACGCAAAATCTCATATTATTTTACAATAAAATTTTAAACAAATCAAGAGCAAAAGCGACATGATGGCAAATTTAACGTTAGCGAAACTTACCAAATTTTAAATGTTAATTTAGTGTTTATTGCACAAATATACTCACGTTTGCATATTTTTTAAGTGCTTTCTTTTACATTTTGTGAATAAGTATTGATTTTTTTGTTGATTTGCGGTAGAATCTCACGAGAAGGGAGTGGTGAAAATGTATAAAGAACAGGAAAAATCAATTTTTGCCGTCTTTTCGATATTTGTCTGCCAGATCATAATATCTGCTATATTGCCTTATTTCAATGTAAGACAAAGCGTAAGGCAGCTCATCATATACTGCGTTTGCATGGCATTGCCGATAGCTTTGCTAAGCACGCTTGGCAATAAGATAACAATGTCGTATAAAATGCCGCCACGCCCCGTGCTTTCCTTTTTTGCCTGTCTTGGACTAATGTGTCTTACGGATAGAGCCTGTATGGCAGTAAGCGATATTTTTCTGAGGCTCGGTATACAGCTTTCGCCGGACGTAACATTATATGATATGCATATGCCTGCGGATATTGCTATTTCATTTATAACCCTCGTTGTTTTACCGCCGTTTGCCGAAGAGGTCATATTCAGGGGCTTGGTGCAGAATAAGCTCCTTGCGTACGGTAAATGGCAGGCTATTGCTTTTTCATCACTTTTATTTGCGTTTTTTCATATGAATCTTTTGCAGATACCGTATGCATTTGTGTGCGGAATACTGTTCGGGTATTTTACTGCCCGTACAGGCTCTGTATGCTTTGCTGTCATTCTGCATTTCGTAAACAATCTGTCTGCGTTTGTTATAATGTATACAAGAGCAAGCGATGCGGTGATCGGCGTTTATTCATCCGTACTCATACTGATGGGTGCGGTATGCGCCTTTCTGCTGCTTAAAGGAGGAAAATTCAAAATGCCGCATATATCACTTAATGCGATCTGCCCTTTTGCCTATATATATTTTATAATATCCACTATATTTGCCTTTGGAGGAGTGAAGGTGCTATGACATATACCTACGATGATATTACGCATTATATGGGCAGAGCGTTACAGCTCGCAGAAAAGGCGTTGCTTTGCAATGATGTTCCTGTCGGAGCAGTTATAGTTTACGAAAAGCAGATAATCGCCGAGGCGTTCAATACAAGAGAAAAAGAAAAAAACGCACTTCATCATGCAGAGCTGAAGGCGATAGACGATGCATGTAAGATGCTTGGCGGCTGGCGGCTTCATAAATGCGATATGTTCGTAACACTTGAGCCGTGTGTAATGTGCGCAGGCGCAATAATAAACGCAAGGATAAACCGTGTATTCTACGGAGCAGAGGATCACAAGGCAGGCGGCTTTGGCTCTGTTGTAGACTTGACTCAGTATCCGTTCAATCATACACCAAAGATAATGGGCGGCATATTTGCAGATCGTTCGTCAGAATTACTGTCTGAATTTTTCAAAGATCTGCGTAAAAGATAAAGGCTGCCAAAGCTGAATAATATACGACAGATAAAAGCCCTTCACGAAAAACGTGATGTTCTTAGCGAAGAAATCACGAAACATTTACCTAATCCCACAGTAGGGGCGAACTGTGTTCGCCCGCGGGCGTTCGCAGAACGCCCCTACGGATAAAAAAATTGCTCTGCAGTAAGCAAATAATTAACCCCGACAGATTTTTGAAGTCTGATATAATCCCCTTAGAGTAGACACTTGAAAAAACAAAAAGTTTTCAAGACTACTTTAAGGGGGTTATTTTATGCCAAGAAAAAGCCATAAGAACAAAAAATATTCAACAGAATTAAAGCTACAAGCAGTGAGAGATTATCTAACCGGAAAAGGAAGTTATGAAACACTGCGAAAAAAATATGAAATTTTAAGCACAAGACAACTCAGGAACTGGGTTAAGTGGTATAATGGTCATAGAGAGTTCAAAGAGCGGAGTACCGCAAAAGGAGAAATATATATGACCAAAGGAAGGAAGACCACGCAAGAAGAACGAGCAGAGATCGTAGCATTCTGCATTGAACACAATTATGATTACGGACTAACAGTAGAAACCTACAACGTGTCGTACCAACAGATCTATGCTTGGGTGCGCAAGTACGAAGAAGGCGGAGTGGATAAGCTCAAAGACAACCGAGGAAGAACGAAACCGGTTGAGGAAATGACCGAGGTTGAAAAGCTCAAAGCTGAAATGAAGATACTTGAAGCAAAAAACAGACAGCTTGAAATCGAAAACGCCTTCATAAAAAAACTACAGGAGCTGAAAGGTGGTGGTCATTGACCGGAGTACAGCAGGAGCATATCTACATAGCCATTGAATTTCTTAACACACATAAGGGGTATTCCATTAAGGAAATGTGTATTGCGTTGAGATTAAACAGATCTTCCTACTACAAGTGGAAAAGCAGACAACAAAGTAAAAGCGAACTTTTGAACATGCAGATTACAGAATACGTAAAGGACTTGTACGAAGAAAGCAACGGAGTTCTTGGCTATAGACAGATGTGTATTAACATTAACAGAGAAAAGACAGACGAGCTTCCTCACAGTATTAACGTAAAGAGAGTTCGTCGTATTATGCGTATACTTGGGCTCAAATCCGTTATCCGTAAAAAACGCCCAGATTACATCAAATCCACACCTGAAATTACAGCCGAGAACATTCTGAACAGAGATTTTAAGGCAACTGTACCGTTTGAAAAGTGGCTTACCGACGTTACGGAGTTTAAGTATTACGTTGGCCCCGAGGTGAGAAAACTCTATCTTTCTGCAATTCTTGATCTTTACGACAGACGTATTATTGCATACAAGATCGGCGACAGCAACAACAATGAATTGGTTTTCACGACGTTTGACGAAGCGAGAAGTCTTTATCCTGATGCCAAACCTATATTCCACAGCGATAGAGGATTTCAATACACAAACAAGGTGTTTCACCAAAAACTCGTCGATGCGGGTATGATCCAAAGTATGTCCCGTGTCGGAAGATGCCTTGACAATGCTCCGATGGAGGGCTGGCGGGGCATCCTAAAGTCCGAAATGTACTATCTTAAAAAGTTCACGAGCCGTGATTCTCTTGTTTCCGCTATAGGGAATTACATACACTTTTACAACACTCGCCGCTACCAGAAACGTTTGAACTGCATGACACCGTGCGAGTATTACTTCGCCACCGCCGCGTGACGAAAATCTCCCCCTGCTGCGCAGCAGGGGGAGATAAAAGAACCTATTCAATTTGTAAATTCTTTTGTTTTTTAGTCTGTCTACTTGACAGGGGGCACATTAGTTCTCTGCCGAAATTTTGTGCTTACGAATTCTCCGTTAAGAGTATCACGCCAAACGTGAAGGGCTTTTGCCTATTGATCATTTAAATGAAATATCTGCGTAAACAGGGCTATGGTCAGTTGAAGTAGCTGACTTCATATTGATTACTGCTCTTGTACGGAGAACATTTACATTGCTTGTTGTAAATAAGTAGTCGATCGTTCTTGAAGGCGAGCCCTCGGCGATAACTGTTGAATTGAGGTTGTGACCTATACGTACCATCAAACCGTCTCTGAATGAAACGAATCTTGAATCGTTGAGAACACCGCTGTCGACCATAAGGTGATATGCCTCGTCAAACGAACGCATATTGAAGTCACCCATATTGATGACAGGGCAGTTGTGCTTATTTATGATGTCGTTCGTTATTGAAAGTACCATCTTTGTGTTTTCCTTACGGATAATTACTTTATCCGCAAGAACACCTTCGTTGTAGAAGTGCGATGATGATACTGCGAATTTTTGCGATGTCGTCTTGTCCTTGAGAACTGCCCAGGTTACGCCGAAGAACTTACTTCCGCCGGGGAGCTGCTTCCAGCCCTTTTCAACACACGTGAACTTTGATGTCTTGTATGCGATCGGAACTGTGTTACACTCGTATGTACCGGAGAAGACCTCTTGCTGAATTACTGTATATCCGGCCGCCTTAAGCAAAGGCATGAACTTGTTCATATTGGCTATGCAGCATTCCTGTAAGCCGATAACATCAGGTGAGTAATAATTGATAAACTCAATAAATCTGCCGTATCTTGTTTCATCGGGATGGCTGCTGTTCCACAGCATATTCATTGTCATGATGCGGTAGTCGGAGCCGTCTGTCATGGGAAGGTGGTCATTCTTTGTATTGAGTGTCTTGGGAGCATCTGCACAAAGGCTTGTAAGCTCTACTGTGCCCGTTGCATTTATCAGAGCCTTTATGATAAGCTGTGATGCGTATTCAGCCGCTATCGTATCGCCGCCGACGATGTATATTTCGCCTGCAGTCTTGCTGATAATGCTGTACTGATTAGCGCCTACCGTCTTATTGTTTGCAACGAGTGCATCGCCGCCCGAACCTGATCCTGATGTCGCGATAACTATCTGAGGATAAGCGGCTCTGGGATCGTATATTCCCGTCGTAACCTCTACACCTGTGTAGTATTCAATATCGTTTGCAAGAAGCTCAACTGCTTCCTTTATGCCCGTAACATCGTTTGCCGGAGCATTTACCTCGTTTGCAAGATATGTGACCTTAAGACCTTCAATGCTCTTTCCGTTGATCGTTGCGGAAACGAGAGGGCATCTGATCTCTTCTGCAACACCGTTTACACGCGAACCTGTTTCAACATAGATAGCGTAGGGAACTATTGAAAGCACTACGCTTCCGTCGTTAACGGGAAGACCGCTTACCGTTACGGAGTATGAATATCCGCCGTCGATAGCCTTGAATGTTGTGGTGTTTACTGTTTTTTTAGCGATAACCTCGCCGGTTGCCGTGGATATAGTCGTTATAACGAAACCGATCTGACTGTACTGATCGTATTCAAACTTACCTGTAAGCGTTACGTCGCCATTGTCATCTACTGACGTGCTGAGCAGATCAAGACCTGCAAACTGACCGCACCATCTGTAGCCGGGTGTTGCCTTTGTTCTCTTAAGACCGCCGTCTGCGCCGAACGTTATGACGTTTGTTTCGCCTGCAGAGTTAAGGTTGATATATTTGCCGAGATTGGTGGGGTGGCCTGCTGTTGTGCTGGAGCCCATTACCTGTGCAGCGTAAGGAACTGCAGCAAAAACGTGCGTGTATGTACGCATAGGCTCCTTCATTGCCTGTGTTGTAGCGTGAACGTATGCTTCATAGTCAACGTAGTTGTAATAGTTGCGTGATGCACCCGTTTCAGCGGTCGTTGTGACAAAATATGTTGCAATGGAGTCTGCTCTGCTCTGAAGCTCTGCTGTCATATTATATGCAAGAGGAGCATCAGTACTTGCTGTAAGAGAATTGAGGTTAGTTCCGTTTTCGAGTCTTACCGCAAGAGCGGAGTTCTTTATAAGAGAAAACGCAACACAAGCCTTTGTGTCGGGCAAAAATCCTGCACCGCATCCGCTGTTTATCTTTGTTGCCGCGTATATATCGGACTTTCCGTTATGAACAGCAACGGGAATGACTGTAACATTTGTCATATCGCTGCCTTGCTTTGTCCAATATGTCTTGAAATCGTCAACCGTAAGTGATCTGTTAGCGTACGATACGAACCACAGAACGATCATACCGTTGGGAGCTATGCTCGTATCATAAGAGGAAAGGTTTACCTTTTCAAGACATTTGAGCGATGTATCCGAGCCTGTGCCCGATGCAAGACCGAGTATTGCATTGTAGCCGTTGCTTTCGTATTTGCCGCTGTTTGCAAATCCGAATCTGTAAAGTGAATACTGATTAAGATTTACCGTTTTGTCAGATGTGTTTATGATCTCCATAAACTCATACGCACCGTTTGTGGGCGCTGCGCATATCTCGCTTATGGTAAGATTCTTTTCAACCTCACTCTTGGTGAGCTTTATGACCTTGAACTGCTGAGCGGTGTATGATGCGGTATACTTTGCAAGCTCTAAATTAGTTCCGCTTGCCGTAGCACCACCCGCAACAGTAAGAGCGCATTCAGCCGTACACTTAGGAACGAATATGTAATTTCCGTCCTCCTTGAAAATGTACCATCTCTGAGCATTTGTATTGTTTGACGTATATGTAGCTACGTTTGTTCCCGCAACGCCTGAGCCTGCCGCGCAGTCGAGCGATTTACCTGTTTTGAGGTTTGTTATTTCGTAGCTTCCATCGGAGAAACGAATGAATCTCCAGGTCTGGTTATAGCCGTAGTTGGGATAACGGATGAGGACGTTGTCACCGGAAAGAGCTAAATTGTAGTTTGAGCCGACACCTCTGATATTGCCCCAGAAGTTACTGCCTATATTTGCAGGCTCCATGCTTTCAAGGACACTTATCTTTGAGATCCTGAAATGCTGACCGGATGCGCCGCTGTAAGTGTTCATTTGTGCATTTGCGCCTGCTGCGGTGGAGTTACCGTTGATGGACAGAGCGCAAGTGGTTCCGCACTTTGCGCGTATAGTGTATGTGCCGTCTGTGTTCTTGTAGATGAACCAACGCTGCGCATTTGTGTCATTGCTTGCATAAAGACCGACATTTGCGCCTGATGCGCGCGATCCTGCATACACATCAAGCACCTTGCCTGTTGCGTTGTTTGTTATCTTGTAGCTTCCGTCCTTTTGTCTGTCAAGTCTCCATGTCTGAACAGCCTTGAGAACAGGAGCTGCAGTGCAAACATTCGTATCAGAATAATCAAGGTTCTTGCCGCCGCCTATATTCATCGAGATCCTTACGTCTATCCCTGTTCCGAGATCGACTGCGGGAGCGGTAACACGGGGCTCGTTTACACCGTATTTAATAAAGTGATTAAATGCACTTTCACGGTTCGATCCGAATGCAGCCTTAAGATCGGCGTTGTTCTTGAGATAATAATCAACGCTGAACATGGGGCTTGCCTGACGACCCTCTTTTACGCCGTAGTTCAAAAAGTGGTTGTAAAGCTTTGTTGCATCTGTGCCGAATGCAGCTTTAAGATCGGCGTATTTGCTTGCATAATAGGTTGCATTGAATACTACCGATTTGACATTCGACGGTGCAGAAACAGCGGCAACTGCCTGGAAGGGTATTACCGCAGATATCATTAAAACAGCCAAACACAATGAAGTCAAACGAATGATCTTTTTCATGTTTTCCTCCTCAACATATTGTGTACATAATACATAAAAAATATATTATTTTACGCTTTCATTATACAGCTTAAACAATTGAATGTCAATATTAAAAAAACGGCGGGTCGAAAATTTACAATTCTTTTATATTCGCTTGCTATAAAATGTTTTGTTTGGAAGATTTCGATGTTTATTTCGCCGTTTATTTTGGAAGATATTGTTTCGGTTATTCGCTCAGAGGTATTTATTCAAAGCTTACCATTTCTATTCCGCTGTTATGGATGAATTCATTCATCCGGATCACTCTTTCAGGATCATAATCGTAAACTCTATGTCCGTCAAAGCCTACTGACAGCTTTATTCCCGAGTCTTTAACGATCTTTGTAATATTTGGTTTTTTGAGAAAATCAAGCATATACTGATGCTCTGAAAACCTGTGAATACTGTCGTAATTTACGTTCATTTCCCAAAATATACCGTGCTGTGCGAAGCGGGACAAAAATTCTGTGGGATCAAGCCCTTTTCTTATAGCCATACCGATAAGATCGGTGTGCGCTATGCCCACCTTGCATCTGAAGCGGTCAGCGTAGTCAAATATATTCATTCCGACGGTGCTTTCGTCACGGTCGATATGCTCGATAAGACAGTATTCAAAGCCCTTGACTGTTTCAGGCTCGTCTATACCAAGCCCCGGCACAGTTGCTATTTCAATACCGCACAAGAGCTGAATTTTGCCCTTGTATGCGGTCTTCATTTCGTCTATTATTCTTATGTATTCCTCTCGTCTTTCACCTATGCCGTAGCAGTGGTCGGATATGCCGAAAAGCTGTATACCTCCGTTTATCGCGGCGTTTATCGTGTCCTCGTGCTTGTCCGCGCCACAGGCGCTGAAATACGTGTGCGAATGTATGTCCATTATTTTCATAGTAAAAGCTCTCCTTTGTGAGTCGATTATATACTTTTTAGTGTTGTTTGTCAAGTTTTATTCGATGTTTTGCTTAACTTGGATCAATGTGGGAACAATCGTATCAAATAAACGAAAAGGAGAGCTTTATATGCAATTAACACAAAAGGAAACGGGACTTTTAAAGGACCTTAAGGATCAGGAGCAGCTTTGTGCTGACAAGTATTCAAAGCATTCGTCGTGTGCATCCGACCCCCAACTTAAAAATCTTTTTTCTTCACTTGCACAGGTGGAGCGTACCCATTACGATACCGTGTGTCAGATGGAGCAGGGAACGGTTCCGCAGATGACCTCCTCAAACCAGAGCAAGCCCGTATTCACGGCGACCTACGGCGGTGTAAATTCGCCCGAAAAGCAGGCAGACATGTATTTATGCTCAGATCTTTTGGCGTCGGAAAAGCACGTATCTCAGCTGTATGATACCTGCATTTTCGAATTTAAGGACGAAAACGCGAGAAATGCACTTAACCACATTCAAAAGGAAGAGCAGCAGCACGGCAAGCTGATCTACGACTATATGCAGATCAACGGAATGTATTCTTAATGCTTTTAAAAAAAAGCGGGCGAGATCTTAGTATCAAGACCTCGCCTTTTTTCTTTTGATATTACGAATCCTTTTTCGTGTACGTTACCGTTTCGTCGCCGTCGTTCAACGTAAGCTCGTCGCCTGATATTTTGAACGTGTAATTCTTCGTTGATGCTTCAATTCCGAATACGGAATATTTAAGTGTGAGCATATCGCCGTCGATGGTGTAATCAAATCCCAGACCAACGCCGAGAACGGTCGTGCTTTTACCCGTACCGTCTTCGTTGAATGTATAAGAGTTTTCCGTAACAACGCCGAATACGGTAGTCTGATTTGTCCACGTGCCGATTATACTTTCTTCAGCCGATTTGCAGCTGCAAAGAGCACAGGTGGTGAGTGCGATGCATGTAATGATGATAACTGAAATAATTCTTTTCATTTTAGCTCTCCTTTTTTATCAATTCTATCATAATTAAAACGAATTGTCAATTAAAAATGGGAAAAACGCAAAAGCAACGGATCAAAAACCGAATATGCAATATCTTATTATGCAGAGAACGATTATATGTGCGGGATAAAAGATATAGAAAAAGTATTTGGGCGCTTTACCTTTTTCTCCGTTATACATGCTTATCGGTATTATGGCACTTAGCGGCGGCAACCCCTTCACGATAAGTCCGCCTGCAATTGCTATGCTTTTGACAAGCGGCGGCGCTTGCCTTACGGAGAACATCAGTACAATAAGTATAACGCCGTAAGCACCGTAATCTGTGTTGAAAAAAAATGTGCGGCGGCACAGCATAAGGCAACTGTTATGACTGACAGATGTATTCTTTCAGCAAAGTGATGTATACACGCCATTGACAGAAAGCCGAGCAAAAGCGTGAAATAAACATTCTGAACATCAAATGAAAGCACCGTGCATCTGCACATAAGATCATACGGTATTTCCGATATTACAGCAAACAGTGCAAGCCGCAAGGCGTATTTTGCGCGGTTTCTTGTATGAACGAAGCCCTCTGCCAGAAGGAAGCAGTAGAGCGGAAATGCAAGTCTGCCGACCGTTCGGAAGATCTCATATACCGAATACGGCAAAGTCCCTTCGTTCTGCGTAAACCAATATAAAACACAGTAGCCGATGTGATCTGTCAACATAGAAGCAGCGGCAATTATTTTTAAATTGCCGCTGCTCAGATATTTTCCTGTCATATTATTTCTTCAATGCGATAGCCGCTTTTACTTTTTTGGCTATGTTTTCAGGTGTAAGACCGTACATTTCCATAAGCGGAGCAACCTTTCCGCTCCTGCCGAACGTATCCTCTGTACCTACACGCAAAACGGGTGTTGGCAGCTTTTCGGAAAGAACTCCGCAAACTGCTTCTCCCAATCCGCCGATGATGTTATGCTCCTCAGCGGTAACTATTGCGCCTGTTTCTTTTGCGCATTTCAAAACGAGCTCCTCATCGATAGGCTTTATCGTATGCATATCAATAACTCTTGCGTTGATACCCTCGGACTTAAGAAGCTCTCTTGCACTGAGCGCAATATCCACCATAACGCCGCAAGCGATTATTGAAGCGTCATTACCGTCTGCTACTTCAATTCCCTTGCCGAGCTTGAATTCGTAATTTTCCTTGTCGAACAGTACAGGTGTCGCAGCTCTGCCGAAGCGAAGGTATACAGGACCGTTGTGAAGTATAGCCGCTTCAACTGCCGCGCGTGTTTCTACCGCATCGCAAGGACAGATGACCGTCATACCGGGGATCGTACGCATAAGCGCGAAATCCTCAAGGCATTGATGTGTCGCACCGTCCTCACCGACGGTTATACCGCCGTGAGTTGCACCGAGCTTTACGTTGAGGTGGGGGTATCCTATGGAGTTTCTTATCTGCTCGAATGCTCTTCCTGCCAGAAACATTGCAAAGGAAGAAGCAAAGGGAATAAGTCCCGTTGTGGAAAGACCTGCGGCAACTGTTACCATGTCGCCCTCAGCTATACCGCAATCGAAAAATCTTTCGGGGAAAGCCTTGGCGAAAACGCCTGTTTTCGTTGCTCCTGCCAGATCGGCATCGAGAACGACGAGATTTTCATATTTTGCGCCGAGCTCAGCAAGAGCGGCGCCGTAAGCTTCTCTTGTAGCTATCTTATCTGCCATTTCCTTATCCTCCTTAATCGTTCGCATCGAGGTCTGCCATAGCCTGTGCGTACTGCTCTGCATTGGGAGCGGCACCGTGCCAGCCTGCGTTGTTTTCCATAAAGGAAACGCCCTTACCCTTAACGGTGTTCATAATTATCGCAGAGGGCTTGCCTTTGCAGGCTTCTGCGTTTGTTACCGCTTTGTCTATCTGATCGAAATTATGACCGTCTATCACCTGAACATTCCAGCCGAAAGCGGCAAACTTTTCATCAAGAGGATCAGAATTCATGACCTTTTTCGTTTCGCCGTCTATCTGAAGCCCGTTTCTGTCTACAAATATGCAAAGGTTGTCGAGCTTATAGTGGGCGGAGAACATTGCAGCCTCCCAAACCTGACCTTCAGCTATTTCGCCGTCACCGAGGATGGAGTAAACTTTATAATTCTTTCCCTGGTGCTTTGCACCCAATGCCATACCGCAAGCAGCGGAAATACCCATACCCAATGATCCTGAGGACATATCTACTCCCGGAGTATGCTTCATATCGGGGTGACCTTGCAAAAAGCTCTCTATGTTACGGAATTTCACAAGCTCATCCTTCGGGAAAAATCCCTTTGCGGCAAGCACTGCGTAAAGAGCGGGAGAAGCGTGTCCCTTTGACAGAACGAAGCGGTCTCTATCATCCCACTTCGGATCGTCCGTCCTGACATTCATCTTTTCAAAGTAAAGATACGTAAGCACGTCTGCTATAGAAAGTGAGCCGCCGGGGTGGCCTGAGCTGGCTGAGTATACCTGAGTTACTATATCCTTGCGGACACTGTTCGCAATTTTTTTAAGTTGATCAACTCTTGCTGTATCCATTTTATATCCTATTCTCCGACATATTTTTTGTTGATGACGCAATAGTCGGCAAGCGACATCATATCAAATCTATTATACACAGGAATTTATCGTTTGTCAATAAAAACCTACATTTATTGATGAACACAATGTAAACAATGAGCCGAATTCGTAAAAAACTGCTCAAATATACCCGCTTTATGACCGTTGTCAGTCGATGCCGCTTATATTATTCAGCAAAACAGACACGGGGAATTTCTGCTCGAGCTTCTGATATGCTGATATGTAATCACGGCTTCGCATATCGGGATCTGTCTGAACTGTAATTGCGTTTTTCCCCTTGCCCTCGTAATAAAATGCCGCGTAAAGATCGCCGTCGGCGTCCGTGAATCCTTTAATGTCGCCCGATTTACGCACAGATGCAAACGCCCAGCTGTCAAAGCCGTCAATGTTCAGTATTTCCTTGATATTTCCCTTGATAAGATCGGTGCGCAGTCCGCTTTTGTTTATACGCAGATCGCTGTATTCGTCTGCAACAGAAAGAAAGCTCTCGCTGTCGCTATTGACGGATGTGAGCCTGTCCTCTAAAATGCTTACCGCACTTTCCCAATCCTTTTCGTTCTGAAAATCTTTCTTTGATATCGACAGAATATATACGCAGGCGGAATCGTAGTCTTCATCTGTATATCCGTTGTCTGCCTTGTTTTCTTCATAAAACTTTTGATATTCGCTGTCGGTGTATTCAAACGAGTCAATAATGATCTGTGAATAATTGCTTGCCGTTTTCTGCATCGTCAGAACGTGTCTTATATGATCGAGCGTTACAGACGGGCTTTTAAAAAGCTCAGAGGATGTTACATTCTCCTTTTCCATATACGATGCAAGAGCGGAAATGTTCTTTTCTATTTCGTCAATATCGCCTTGCGGAAGCGTATATCCGTTTTCGAGCGCCGCCTGACACAGAACAAGACACTGACCGAGCTTGTCTATTGAATAACCGATCATATAATCGTGCCACGTTTTATCCGACGACCAGAATTTTTGATCTGAAAGCGGCTTTGTTATGTCAATGCCAGATTCTTCAAGACAGTTCTGGCTTTTATACGTGTTGTAAATATTTGAAAACGTGTCATATACAAAGTACGAAAAATGATCATTGTCGAATGAGTAATCGGCTGAATAAAGAACGTTTTTGTTTTCCGATTGAGGTGTCTGTGTACTGTCAGAACAGGATAAAAGAAATATGAACGCAGATGAAAGAAATATAGAAAAAATGCGCTTTGCTGTAATATGTGTGTGTTTTTTAATCCTCATATTTATCATTTTTTTCCTTCCGCATAGCGATTTACTGCATTGATTATTTCACAGACGCATTCCTCTGCGCTTAAGCCGTTGCAGCTTACCGTTATATCAGCGTATTTTTCATACAGCGCCGAGCGTTCTTCAAAAATGTCGGAAAGCGACTGACCGTTTTGCATAACTATTCCGCGTGTTTTTATGTTTTTTATCCTGTGTGACAGCTCGCGCAGCGGGACTGTCAGATATACAACGGTGGATATGCTTTGTAAATGCTCCATCGCTTCCTTGCCGTACACCGCACTTCCGCCTGTTGCTATAACTGTATTTTGAACATTGACTGATGATATAACGCTGTTTTCTGTTTTTATAAAGCCGTCTGTGCCCTCAAGCTCTATAAGACCGCAAAGGGATATCCCCGCCTTTTTTTGTATCAGAATATCGGTATCAATGAAATCGTACACAAGAGTTTTTGCCAGCAGTACGCCAACGGTGCTTTTTCCCGATCCGGGCATACCGATTAGGGTGATATTCATAAATTAAGCCTTTCTTACTTATTTTTTCACAACGGGACTTGAAATGATATGAAAATTGTTATATAATAATAACCGAAAATCGATATAAAATCAAGACGGTCACGATAAACATTTTATTATTTTTGGGAAAACAGAAATATGAATAATGAAAATAGCGGCTTTTTGCCGATAAATAAGAAAGAGGCGGACGCTCTCGGCTGGAGCAGTCCCGATTTTGTGTACGTTTGCGGAGATGCGTACGTAGATCACCCGTCATTCGGCGCGGCGATAATAAGCCGTGTTCTGCAGGCGGCCGGATTTACCGTGGCAATGCTTCCGCAGCCGGACTACAAAAGCTGTGATGCGTTCAAGGAGTACGGCAGACCGAATCTGGGATTTCTCGTCAGCGCGGGAAATATTGATTCTATGGTCGCGCATTATACCGCATCGAAAAAGAAACGCTCAACGGACTATTATTCCCCCGGCGGCAAGGCGGGAAAAAGACCCGACAGGGCAGTCATCGTTTACTGCAACCGCATAAGAGAAGCGTACGGAGACGTTCCGATCATAATCGGCGGTCTTGAAGCCTCGCTCCGCCGCTTTGCGCATTACGATTACTGGGATAACAAGGTAAGGCGAAGCATACTTGTGGACAGCCGCGCGGACATACTGACATACGGAATGGGCGAAAATATACTTTTACGCATAGCCAAGCTCTTAAAAAACGGAGTTCCGATCAAAAAGATACACGATGTAAGAGGCACAGCTTATCTTACCGATGAATCTGACAAGATACATTTTGATTTTGTCAAGGGGTATTCGTATGACGATCTTAAAACGGATAAGGCTCTTTATGCCAAGGCTTACGGAGAGCAGTATGCACAGTGCGATCATATACACGGAAAGGCTGTGACCGAATATTATGACGGCAAGATGCTCGTTGTAAATCCGCCCATGCCTCCGCTTACAAGGCAGGAGCTTGACAGAGTGTATGCCTTGCCTTATATGCGGTCATATCATCCTATATACGAAAAGGACGGAGGAGTTCCCGCCATCCGGGAGGTCGCCCTGTCGCTTACGCATACAAGGGGATGCTTCGGCGGCTGCAATTTCTGCGCATTAGCGTTTCACCAGGGGCGTACGGTCGTATCACGAAGTATAGAATCGGTAGTGAACGAAGCAAGAAAAATAATAAAAATGCCCGAATTCAAGGGCTATATACACGATGTTGGCGGTCCTACGGCAAATTTCCGATACGGCTCTTGCGATAAGCAAAAGACAGACGGTGTATGCGCAAGAAGAAAATGTCTTGCTCCGACTCCGTGCAAAAATATCAAGGTCAGTCATTCGGAATACATACAGCTTCTTGATGAATTGAAATCGCTTCCGGGCGTTAAAAAAGTCTTTATACGCTCAGGAATACGTTTTGATTATCTTATGCTCGATGATGACGATACATTTTTCAAGCGTCTTGTAAAGGATCACGTCAGCGGTCAGCTCAAGGTCGCGCCCGAGCATTGCTCTTCAAATGTCTTGCGCTGCATGGGCAAGCCCGATATATCGGTATATGAGGGCTTCAAAAAGAAATATTTTGAGCTTTGCAAAAAATACGGAAAAGAGCAGTATTTGGTGCCGTATCTTATGTCAAGCCATCCGGGCAGCACGCTTGATGATGCCGTACAGCTTGCCGTGTATCTTAAAAAAAGCGGATACGCTCCCGAGCAGGTACAGGATTTTTATCCGACACCGGGAACGGTATCCACCACAATGTTTTACACGGGAATAGACCCGCTTAGCGGGAAAAAGGTCTATGTTCCGTCAACGTATGAGGAAAAGAAGCTCCAAAGAGCGCTTTTGCAATATAACCGCCCTGAAAACCGCTCAACAGTCATTCAGGCGTTGAAAAAAGCAGGCAGAGAGGATCTTATCGGATACGGTAAGGACTGCCTTGTAAGACCTATGAATACAAAAAGATATGAAAAAAAGCCGTCGGAAAAGCAGCGGATCTCTGATAAAAGCATCGGATACGGCAGAAAAAACAGTTCTGTGAAAAAAACGGCGGGATCACACAAGAAAAAGCATAAATGACAACGCTTCTCCATATTATGTAACGTAATATGGAGGTGCTGAGTGAATTTTAAGTATTCTATGCGTTTGACTGCCTTAGGGCTTTCGTTTATTTTCGCGTTTTTCGCCGTCGCACACCTGACGGATATGAGGACTGATACGGCAGTTTTTTCATATGACGTAAAGAAAACAGCTCCGACGGTGGTTATAGACCCGGGGCACGGCGGCGCTGACGGCGGCGCTGTTTCCGATTCCGGAATATTGGAAAAGGACGTAAATCTTCAGATCGCACAGCGTATAGCCGCACTGTATAAAACGATGGGCGTTTCGTGCATCCTTACAAGAAACGAGGATATAATGCTGAACGGAGATGAAACGGAGCATAAAAAGCTCCACGATCTTAAGTCACGTGTTCAAATAGCACGAAATACGGAGAATTGTATCTTTTTAAGCATACATCAGAATAAATTTCCGCAAAAGCAGTATAAGGGCTTACAGGTATATTATTCCAAGCACGATCCTGCGTCGGAGATCATAGCCGAGAAAATACAAAGCGCTGTAAGAAATGAGCTGCAGCCGTATAACACCAGACAGATAAAACAGGCGACGTCGGCAATATATGTGCTTGATAATCTTCAATGTCCTGCCGTGCTTGTGGAATGCGGATTTTTATCTAATGACGAGGAGACCTCGTATCTTATCAGCGATGAATATCAGAAAGCGCTGTCTGCACTGATAGCGGTAAATGCATTGGGTTGACCAATGCGGAAACGGATGATAAAAATGAAGAACACCATACAATTTATGTGCAATGAATGCGGTCACACCGCATCAAAATGGTCAGGGCAGTGCTCTGCGTGCGGAACATGGAACTCAATGCAGGAGTATACGGTTACCGTTGAAGACAAAAAAGCATCAACAAAAAGGCTTTTATCGTTTGGAGATGATGAGCCCGTTTTGCTCTCGCAGTCAAAAAACGAGGAATATATCCGATCGGATACAGGCTGCGGGGAGCTTAACAGAGTGCTCGGCGGCGGGCTTGTTGACGGCTCTGTCGTGCTTTTATGCGGCGAGCCCGGAATAGGTAAATCAACGCTGCTGCTTCAGATATCGAACACGGTCGGGCAGGGCGGAAAGGTTTTATACGTATCGGGTGAGGAATCACGCGGGCAAATAAAGCTGCGTGCTGACAGATTGTGTGCAAACGGTGATTCTCTTTACGTTCTGACAGAAGCAAACGTCGAAAAAATAATGAATCACATAGATAAGCTGAAGCCGTCGTCGGTTATAATAGACTCAATTCAGACCATGTTTCTTGACAGGATCAATTCTGCCCCCGGCTCTGTATCACAGGTGCGTGAAAGTGCCATGTGCTTTATAAATAAGACAAAAAGCGAGGGCATTTCGATGATCCTTGTCGGCCACGTTAACAAGGAAGGGGCGATCGCAGGGCCTAAGGTTCTGGAGCATATGGTCGATGCCGTGTTGTATTTCGAGGGCGAAAGAAAACAGTCGGTAAGAGTGATAAGAGCGGTAAAAAACCGTTTCGGTTCAACTAACGAGATCGGCGTTTTCGAAATGAGTGACAGAGGGCTTGTTGAGGTTCCCAACCCATCGGAGATGCTTTTATCGGGCAGACCGGTCGGCGTGTCGGGTAACTGTACTGTATGTATGGTAGAGGGAAGCCGTCCGCTGCTTGCGGAAATACAGGCGCTTGTTACATCAACGTATTTTCCGTCGCCGCGCAGAACATCGTCCGGGTACGATGTAAACAGAGTTTGTCTTATAGTGGCGGTGCTTGAAAAACGGCTCGGCTTACGTTTTTCGTCGTTTGATGCGTATATAAACGTAATAGGCGGCTTGAGAGTGGACGAGCCTGCAGCAGATCTTGCGCTTGCCCTGGCGCTTATTTCAAGCATCAAGGATGTACCTGTGCCTGACGATATAGCGGTTATGGGCGAGCTTGGCCTTGCCGGCGAATTGCGTGCGGTGAATAATGCTGTAATGAGAGTCAAAGAATGCGCAAGACTCGGATTTAAAAGAGTAATGGTGCCTGAATTGAATAAGGAAGAGCTGAACGGTATTGACGGAATACAGATAATCAAGGTTAAAAGCATATTCGATGCTATTGCCGTTCTGGGTGAATGATATGAATACATCTGAGCTTGTATTGTTTGAGGGAATGGTATCGGTATCGGCGGTTTTGAATTCCTCTCTGAACGAAAGAAAAATAAAAAAAGTCCTCTTTGATGAGGATAAGAAAAAGCAGAAGAAAAGACAGCTTGACTATCTTTTGGCTATGTCAGAAAAGCACGGCTTTGAAATAGAATATGTTGCAAGTGATTATCTTGACAGCATTACTCAGGGGAAAACTCACGGCGGAGTTGCCGCATACTGTGCTGACAGGAAAATACCGACAGTAACCCCCGATATTATAAAGGACGGCGGATTTTACGTTTACGTTGACGGTATAGAGGATCCGTTCAATTTTGGTTACACGCTGCGATCAATATATGCCGCAGGGGCAGACGGCGCTGTTTTGCCGCCTCGTAATTGGATGAGTGCATCATCGACTGTATGCCGCTCATCAGCAGGGGCATCTGAAAAAATGCCGCTTTTTACATCGTGCGACGAAATGTACGATATGTTTAAGGAAAAGAAATATAAGATCGTATGCGCAGGAATACGAAATTCCGTAAGCGCATACGATGCAGATCTCAAAAAACCGCTTTTGCTTGTGGTCGGCGGTGAAAAAAGGGGAATATCCTCGTCGGTTCTTCAAAGGGCTGACAGTATAGTAAGGCTTGAATACGGCAGGGAGTTTATGCAATCGCTTTCCGCATCATCTGCCGCAACCGTGCTTGCCTTTGAGGTGTTACGGCAGAACCTGTGATATTATTCCGCCGCCTATAACGGTATCGCCAATATAAAATACGGCAGCCTGTCCTGCAACGGGGGCGCGCTGCGGTACATCAAAACGGCATATAACGCCGTTTTCGCACGGGCTTATTACCGCAGGGCTTGCAGCCTTGCGGTATCTTATTTTAACCTGACAGGAAAGTGGCTCCGTCAAGGCATCAATGGCTGAAAAATTGACGCTTGTGCAAACGATTCCGCTTTTCATAAGATCGCTTTCGCTTCCGATGACCACGGTGTTGTCAGAAGCGTTTTTGTCTACGACGAAAACTCTTTCTCCCTTTGCAATGCCGAGTCCTCTTCTTTGACCTAAGGTGTAATGAAGTCTTCCTTTATGAGTCCCGAGAATGTTTCCGTGTGTGTCAACAAAATCACCCTCAGGTAAAACAATGCCTCTGTTTTCAATGAATTTTGCGTGATCGCCGTCGGGTATGAAGCAGATGTCCTGAGAGTCGGTTCTGTACGCACACGGCAGACCCTTTTCGGCAGCATAAGAGCGTATTTCTTCCTTGCTTTCGTATTCACCTAAAGGAAAAAGGGTATGCGCTAACGCAAATTGGGTCATTCCGTATAAAACGTAGCTTTGATCCTTGTCTTTATTGCGGGCTGTGTGCAGTGTATATCTGCCGTTTTCTTCAATGATACGCGCGTAGTGCCCCGTTGCGATAAGATCGCATCCGTCATCAAGAGTACGGCGCAAAAACGCACCGAATTTCAATGCGTTGTTGCAGTATATACAAGGGTTCGGAGTGAGGTTGTTTCCGTAGTCACGGCAAAATCTGTCTATGACCTCACGATCAAATTCCTCTGTAAAATCGTATATTTCAAGAGGTATGCCGAGATGGCGGCAAACACGCAAAGCGTCGTCAATATCATTTTTTGCTCCCTTGTGCAAGCGCATTATCGCACCCTTTACATCATATCCCTTTTCCTGTAACAGAGAGGCACATACACTGCTGTCAACCCCTCCGCTCATTGCAACTGTAACCTTTTTCATATTATCCCTTCAGACTTTCCAAAAGCTGTTTCATTGTTTCTTTATCTTTTCTGTATTTCATTACGTCAGGGCAAGCATCACACAGTGAACAGTATATACTGTAAGCTTGTATGAGCATTTCCGTATCAAAAGGATGCTTCAGCATTGCTGTCTTAACATATGCACACGCAAGATCATCAAGTGCAGCTGCAGTTTTTATACTTTTGGTAAGTATTTTACGAAGCTCAAGCTCTCTTTTGCAGTATACAATTGCAAGAGAATTATCGTTCTTCTGCGTGTATATATTTCCGAGGCTTTCGCAGATCAATGACAGATCGCACGCTGCTTCTGTTGTTTTACAATCTTTATACAAAGCATCACAAAGATCAAATGCCTGCTTGTAATAGTCAATGGCGCGCTCGGTCATTCCTTTTTGCTCGTATACATTACCTATCCCGTGATAGCAGCCGTAAAGACCTCTGCGGAATGTTGCCGACGGCACTTTTTCAACCAACGGTCTTATCAGATCAATGCTTTTGCTATAGCTGTTCAGCGATGCATCGTGATCGGACATTTTTATATAAACACCGCCGATGTTATAATGGGTTATTCCAAGCTCGAACCGTATTTGCAAGGCATCGTTTTTTTCTGCAAGCTCATTTCTCAAGGTAAGAGTTTTTTTATAATATTCAAGTGCTTTTTCGTATTCTGATCTTTTCTCGTATACACTTCCGAGTCTTTCATAGCATACAGAAAGATTTCGTACGTCCTCCAAAGTCCCTCTTTTCTTTGCCAGCTCTTCGTCAAGATCAAGCTTCTTTTCGTATATATCAAAAGTGCAGTCAAGCTTTGCCAACAGCTCGTACATATAGCCGATTCTTGCGTATATCAGCGACAGATCGCTTTTTGCCTGATCGGACGGCTCATTTTTAAGTATGTCTATTGCAGATTTAAGACATTCGCTGTAGCATTCAAGCGCAAGATCTACACTTCCGTTTTTGTTATGTATATCTCCTATCTTGCTACGGCTTATCAGAACGCCGCGGTGAGAATCGGCAGTATTTACCTCATCGGCTATTGAAAGGCTCAGCTTCAAAAGCTTTTTGTAGAAGGTTAAAGCGGCGTCGTAATTGCCGTTTTGAGCATATATATCACCTATTTTTTCGTAGCTTATGGAAAGATCCCGCTTTGCTTGCGGCGTTTTCAATGTGTCCTTCAGCTTTTTTGTATCCTTCAGGCTTTCCTTGTAATAGCTTACGGCAACGTCCGTATCTCCTTTTTTGGCATATACCTCACCAAGTCTTTTACAGCTTACCGAATAGAGTCTTTGAAAATATTCCGTGTTGAATGTTTTTGCTGAGCACTTGCTCCAATTAAGCATTTCGTCGAATATTTCCAACGATATATCAAGTTTTCCGACTGAAAAATATCTGTCACCCGACTCCCATAAGGCGTTTATATAATCCTCCGCCGCTTTTTCTGTTTTTTCTCTTTCGTATATCCTTTTTAATTGCTCAGAAAGCACGCGCTGATATTTTGCCGCCTTTTCGTAATCTCTTTTTACGCCGTCGCCCGTTTGCAATATGTCCGACAGCTTCCGTGTGGCTTCAACGTATCCTTTTTCTGATGCAAATGCGAGCATTTCCACAGCTCTGTCAGCATTTTTTTCAACGTCTATGCCGTACAGATAAGCAAGGGCGATAAAAAAGTTGTGTTCAGGATCGCTTTCGTTTTTGGCAAGTGCTACATCATTTATTTTTTTCAGTACCTTTTCAAATGCTTCGGAATCTTCGCTTGACGATTTGGGAATACCATCATACATTTTGCAAAGCTCTTTCTTGTCCGTTTTTTTCATTTCAACGGGGAGTATGGGCTTTTTCTTTTTCTTTGCCATCGGATATTCTTCGCGCTGAATGTAGTTGTCCTCAAGCAGATTCGGCGTTACGACGAGTGCAAAAAGCTTGCTTTTGTCAAGTGCGGACGCTATCGTTTTGTTGAAGCTCTCACCCGGCACGAGATATTCGTCATACCATATTGCAACGTCACGGAGCTTTGGGTTTTTATGTATCGTTTCCATAAGACGCTGGGCAAACGCTCTGTCCTTTTTGCGATAGCTCATAAATATGTAAGCGTCA
>JAZPYO010000039.1:0-16376 GCA_045544195.1 Eubacteriales bacterium | reverse complement strand
AGAGTTACTCTTTGAAACAATATCTCTATCTAAAAACGATTTCCATATTTTCTCGTCTTGAAGGACAAGACCTTCTGTTAAAATCATATTGCCGTCGTTGTCAAGCACCAAGTCTATACCAAACAAGTCATGATAAAAAGCTCTCGATCTCTCTATATCTTTAACAACAATCAGAATGTTCTTCAGTTTCATATGTATCTCCGTCACGTTGGAATTTAATCAATTATTGCGTTTGAAATTGATACCCGCTTTTCTTGCCTGAGCGCACAGATCTTTTGTCTGCAGTTTATACACCTTGCCGTCCTTGATAAAGTGCGTTCCGCACTGTCTAAATTCGAAGGACACATTTTTCCTTATGCACTGCTCTCTGATATCAAGCACCCAAGTGTAATCAAGCGACCTTGCATTCGTGTTCGATTCACCGCCGACCACCACAAGCTCAATATTATCAAGATAACGTTCCATGTCAATGGCTTCTATAAGAGGCTGAGCCGTTATGCACTTATGCTTGATTGGAAGCTTTGAAAATATACTGAGCTTATAATCTGCGTTCTTTTGGTTCTCGACCGTACAGCAAACCACCACGTTATCATAGCCGTCATCCCAATCATCAGGAATGCAGTCCATAAATCTGTCGATGCGCTTTGTGAGAAACAGAAAGGTGCAATCCTCTCGCTCCTTTATCATCTGCCAGCACTCACTACGCCACCCGTCAGCTTCCTCAATCAGAAAATCGGTAGAAAAGCAAGTATAGACAATGCCGGATTTCATTTTGTAATTTCCGTTTTTAAGGCGTTCTATGGGCTTTGCAAAATCCTTTGTCTTTTCGATAATACTCGTATCAACTCCACGCTTTGCATCACCATTGTGGATATAGCAATAAAGACAGCCATCGCTGCACTTTTTGCAACCTCTCCACGGATTCCACATTGCCATATTCTCACCTCGCAAATTGTAATTTTCGACAGGATCATTATACCATATTTTTATGAATGTTTCAATCGTTTTATAAGGATAGGTGATTGTACTATTCACATTTTTATGATATAATATCTTTACAAGCTTAGGCTTGAATATTTTTATCGGAGTGTGCTGTTTGAAAAACACCAACCTTTTGGAGATTGTAGCTGTAAATCTCAAGCTTGCAGCTTGAGTGAGAGGTTTGCAAATACATTCTCGGCAATCCTCTCGTATTTTGAACGTCAACAATTTATGAAAGGATTTAACAATGAACAATTTGACGATACGTTTAGAAACAGAAAAAGACTACAGAGCAGTCGAAGAACTTACACGCGAGGCGTTTTGGAATGTCTATAAGCCGGGCGCGGACGAACATTATTTCGTCCATACGATGCGCTTTCATCCTGATTTCATCCCCGAGCTTGCGTTCGTGCTTGAGCTTGACGGCAAGATTGTTGGAAACATTATGTACACAAAGGCTTGGCTTGAGGACGAGAACGGTGAGCGCAAGGAAATTCTTTCCTTCGGGCCGCTTTGCGTTGCTCCCGAATATCAACGTCAGAAACTCGGCAAGATGTTGATCGAGCATTCCTTTGAGGCAGCACGCAAAATGGGCTACGATGTAAACATCAATTTCGGCAATCCGGGCAACTATGTCAGCTGTGGTTTCGTGAGCTGCAAAAAGAAGCACGTCAGCTTTGTTGTAAACGGCAATTTCCCTACGGCACTTCTCGTTTGCGAGCTTGTGCCGAACGCGCTTGACGGCAGAAAGTGGATGTACATTCCATCTACCGCTGCCGACTGCTGTGAGGACACCGCTGCGGTCGAAGCATTCGACGCAACTTTTCCACATAAGGAAAAGAGGTGGATGCCGAGCCAAGAGGAATTCTATATCTATAGTCATTCTTCGGTAGTCAGATAAACGTAAAAACGCCGCTGAGGTTTCGCAAGATCCCTCAGCGGTTGTATTGGGCTTTTAGCCCTTGTGCATGGGGCAGGCTCAATTTCCTTTACTTGAGCCAGCCCCATTATATCATATTTGCCATTGGAAAATATATCACACGGCAACAGCCGTATATCATATCGCATAAGCGATATATTATTTATACAATGGCCCGAATTCATGCAAAAAGCTGCTGAAAATATCTTTTTCACAGCTCATACACAAAAAAGCATCGCAATTGTGATACTGTTTGTATCGTAATTGCGGTGCTTTTATCTTTCGGGCATTATGGCGGATTTAAATGAGGGCGGATCATTTGATCCGCCCTTGTCAGAGAACCTGTTCAGCTTGCGTATTTAATACAGTCGATCAATACTGACTTATATATCTGCAGGTATTCTTCTTTTTTTACCTATACACAGGGTGATAGCTGCTCCGCCGCTGACGATCATCAACATTACCCACATACCTATACCGTATTTTTCACCTGTAGGGGGATTGTCAGGTGTTGTCGGTATTGTGTAGTCGTAGATGTTTTCGAATGACGCTACAGGCTCTTTTGTTGCCTTGTTATTTACTGTAACATTTGCTTTCAGAGTATTGCTTTCATCATCGAGCGCGACCGATACAGTGATCGTATACTCTTCCGTACTGTATGTTACATTTTCGACGCCGCCATTGATCTCTGTGAGCTTATATGAGAAAGATCTTCCAATGTCTTCTTCTGTAAATGAAAGCGTGAATTTTGCTTTACCGTCAGCATCGGAGCTTACCGTCAGACCGTTTTCTGCGTTTTCCAAATCCTCGAGCAAGAACTCAAATCCCTCAGGGCTCATTGTTTCCGTGCCCTTGTTTACGACCGTTTTAACGATATTTATATCGACCGTTATATCATCGGGCTTCGGTGTGTAGATGTTGGAGAATGTGATAAAGTCAGATCCTTCTGAGCTGTCTTTTACGGTGATCTGCGGCCGACTTGCTGTAAGATTGCCGTTTTCATCGTCTGTTACATCTATCCTTACATTGTATACCGTTCCGTCGAAGATCACACGCTCGGCATTTACTGTATCGTCCTCATATACTATGAAGAAGTAGCTGCCTTCCTCTGTGAAGGTGAGAGGATCAAATGTAAAGCTGCCGTCCTCGCCGTTAAGCGCTGTCATCGGCAAGGAGCCTTCAAGAGCGTTGAAATGCTCGTCGGCTTCTGCCATAATAAATCTGAATTCGCCGTTTTCAAGCTCTCTGCCATACAGCTTTTTGCTTCCGCCGATAAGTGCTTCTGCGGGCTCTGCGTTATAAGAGTTTGTGAAGTCCAGAGTGTTTATGGCGCTGCCTTCAACACTTGCTTCGGCGTTTACATTACCTGATCCTCCGTCGGTTACATTTACAGTGATCATGTATTCGGTACTGCTGTACGTAATGCCGTTTGCGGTATCGCCTGCGTTCATTTCCTTCAGCACGTAGAAGAATGTGCTGCCTATATCCTCCGGGGTATATGAAAGCTCTATTGAAAATCTGCCGCTTGATGTATCTGCTGCTGCGCTCGCTATGGGTGAGCTTCCGAGTGTTTCAAATTCTGAGCTTGCCGCGTACAGCTCAAACTCGAATCGGTCATTCTCGTTCCAATCCCGTCCCTGAAGCGTTTTAGTGCCTGAAAGCTCTATGAAATCGGGCTTTGTTACACTGTAAACATTGATGAACGTGATCTTATCCTGCGGAATATTTTCCTCGTTGTAAATATGTATCGACGTATGAAGCTGACCTTTAAGGTCATCTGTGATCTGCACCCATACGTGATATTCTGTATCGTCGTATGTCACTCCGTCAAGCACGCGGTCAACTGCATTTGCGGGAGCTTTTTCAACCACGATGAAATACTGATCGCCCGTAGAATCGAAGTCTATTTTATTGAATGTAATAAGTCCGCCTTTTTCGTTTTTAACTGTTTCTATGGGGGCGCCGAGCTTTTCCCAGTCGGAAGTTGCGCGGTAAAGCTCAAATTCGTATTCACCGCCCGAAAGAGCGTTATCTACCCTTCCTGTCAACTGCTTTTCAGCCGTAAACTGTACGGATGCAGGATCTGCCTTGTAGATGTTTTCGAATTTTAATTCGTTACTGTCTGAGCTGACTTTTTCAGATCCTACGGTAAGTGTACCCATTCCGTCATCTTCTATAACTACCGTTACTGTGTATATTCTGTCGTCATAGGATATACCGTGAAGCGTTTCGCTTGTCGGAATGACCTCGTTTACCGTGTAAATATAAGTACCTGCCCTTGTATATGTGATGCTCGGAAATACTATGTTGTCTTTCGCTGAGGCAAAATTCTTTACAGTCCAGCTTTGAGGCTCTGCGATCGGCTCTGAGTTATAGCTGAGCTCTGTGAGTATGAACGAAAATTCATCGTTTACAAGCGTTCTGCCGATCAGCTCCTTTGTACCCTTGATGGAGTGATCGATCGCAGCTGCCGTATACGTATTTTTGAATGTCACGGTATCATCGGCTGTATTTACTATAACGTAGCTTGCGTTGAGCTTTCCGCCCTCATCGCTTACAGTTACGATCACATGATATGCGTTTTTATCGTTAACGATGCCGTTTTCATCGCTGCCGTTTTCCTTTATCTCAAATGCGTATGTACCGACCTTGTCAAAGCGAAGCGTATCGTTGAATCTAACGCTTGCAATACCGTCGATGTCTGTATCCTTGTCAGCCTTGCCCGTCAAAGCTCTGTTTACTGTTCCGACGGGAGCATTTATTTCCGTAAGAGTGAATGTGAATTCATCGTTTTCGGCAAACGGTCTGCCGATAAGCTGCTTTCTTACGAAATCTATGCTGAGCTCTGCGTCAACAGGGTCGTATATGTTATTGAATGTTGCGGATATTGATGATCCGGCATTGGAGGGCTGCTCATTGCCGCTGAAAATGACTGCCGAAACAGTTCCGTCGCCATTGTCGGAAACCTTGACCGTAACGGGAATTTCGAGTGTGCTGTATGTCCAGCCGTTCAAGCTCGTGTCAGGAGCGATCTCCTTTAAAACGTAGCTGTATGTTCCCGTCTCTGTGTATGAAAGAACGAGTCTTGCAAAGCCTCTGTCGGTTGTTACATCCGATTTTATAACAAGCTCATTTCCGTCATACAGACCGAAAGAGAAGCCGGCAGGCGACATTTCAATACCGCTGTTGCTCGTTACCGTTTTGTTCAGATCTATCGTTACTGTCGCGTTACCTGATGTGGAGTACGTGTTGGTAAATGATGTGTGTACAGCCCAGCCGTTTTCACTTACGCTTATCTTCGTTGTTTCGGGTCTTGCGGTAAGCACGTTTGCTATCTCCAGCTTGCCGTCCATATCCACATCGCTTACGATGACAGAGAAGGAGTGGACAGTTTTGTCGTAAGCAATACCGCCCGTGTGTGTTTCAGGCTCTGTTTCTACAACACGGTAATAATACGTGCCCACATTTGTATATCTTTCGTTTGCAAATGCATCTGTAAAATCAAAGGTGTGATCTTCCGGTGTGGCAGTTGCTTCCTTAAGCGTTGTCCAGATCGCATTTCCGCTTTCAGCTTCTACCCCGTCGTAACGCTGTAATTCAAACGTAAAGCTGTCCGTTGAGAGCCATTCGTTATTTTCACGTCCGTTAAGAGTCTTGATTCCCGAAACAGTAATGTTTACGGGATATACCTCTGCGGGAGCATAATCGTTGACAACGATCACCTCTGATACGGAAGAGTCGGATATTGTTACATAGCCGTTTCCGAGTACACCGTTGCACCAATAAAGCGCTGTAAAGCCTTCACCGCTTTCAATTTCGGTAACCGATACGTCAGTGCCTGCAAAAAGGTCGTATATCTCCAGCTTTTCATTATGCTTAAGTGTAAAGGTAAATATTCCGTTTTCGTCAGTTGTGAGGCTCTTAAGCTCACCGTCGCCCGAGTGAGCAACGGCAAATTCAGCGTTTTCAGTACCTATTCCGCTGAGAGATACCTGCATTGTGAATATCTTATCCTCGGGTATCTGATAATTCTGCCCGAAATCGTGTGCTACTTCCTTTGCAACGGTGAGGCTTCCTTTTCCTCTGTTGCGGTTTGTGAAGGATACGCTTTGAATTTCATTTTCAAGTGCTGTAACTGTGCCGTCCTTTGACAGACCCACCGCCTGCGCGATGTACTCTGCAGTTTCCTTTTCTTCTATGCGGAAGGTGTCGCCCGCTTTGATGCCTGCTATGTAAACAGCTTCGTTTGCACGCAGATCGACTGCTGATATACCGTTGTCAAACGTGACATTTATATCGGAATATGTGCCGTCATAATTAACGAGCAATGCAGGATACGTGCCGCTGTCGCTTTCGTTGCTGATGTTGAAAATGTTGAATGTAAATGCTTCATTTGTGGATGCTGCATCGCTTGCCAAGGTCTTGCTCAGCTTTATAACAGTTTTCTGGTTGACCGTGAGCTTACCGTTGTTGCCCAGCGTTGCGCCTACGTAGAAGTGATATCCTTCTTCGTTTATAGCGTGGTTTTTCGTGTCTACAAATGGGATCTGCACTCGACTTAAGGTCTTGGTTCTGTTTTCCTCTTTATCTACCGTGTATCCGTCAAGGTTTGTGTGTACGTCGCCCTTAGGAACATACCACGAGTTATCAGAGCGGCGCACAGATGTTTTCTTCGTCGCATCTGAAACGGGACGATATACCGTTTCCGTTTTGAGATTGCCGCTGTCGTTTTTGTATACCTTATATGAGCGGTAGAATGTACTGCTTTCATCGGGCTGATCTGCGCCGTAGTACAATTCGCCGTTTGCGTTTATGTAAAGTGCGGTATCTTCAAGATAGTAATATTTATCATTCTGTCTTGAAGGGTTAAAATAGCTGTATGTATTGACTGTGCCGTAGCCCGTGGTATTCTGATGCTCCCACTGATTTGTATAGAAATTGACAGAGCCGTCGGGATTTACGTTGTGAGGGTCGCTGAGATACTCATCCGACAAGACTTCCTTTATATTGAAGGAGTTGATGCCCTCGTCAAGAGCTACCTCGTAAACAAGACGTATGGGATCGTCTGCGCCTAAAAGCGCAAGAGCTGTAAGCTCGCCTTGATCGTCAAGCGTTACTTCATATGTTATCACAGGAATGAGTGCTGCGGGAACGGCAAATGTTACGAGCTGCTCGCCGCTTGCAATGTTCGTGCGTATCTGAACGGTTGCATACATCATATCCGATTCGCTTACGCCGTGGCTTTCGTCAACAGCGCCGAGATAACCGTAAGAGCGTATTACAAATGCAGGGTCCGTTTTTTCGTTACCTGTTGCAGAGGGAAGAATTGTTGTATTCTCGTCGTAAAAGCCGAGATATTCGCCCTTTGCGTTTGCGTACCAGCCTATGTAGTTTGAATATGTGCTTTCGTCCGTGTAGCTGAGCTGACCGCTCCGATATGCAAGCTCTATAAGAGTTCTTGATGTGTCATCGCTGTCAAGACCGAGTCTTGCGCGGACGGCTGATACCATTTCAAGACCGAGAGGAGAGGGATCGCCCCAAGTTCCGAGCTGACCGCCGCCTGTAACAAAGTTTGATGCAAGGTCAGCGCCTGAAAAGAGCTGGTCGTTTATTACGATACCCTTTATATCGGTGACTTCCATATATTCGCCAATGCGATCAACGAATGAAACGTAGCCCGAAAGGTCCTCGCTCTGCGATACGAGCGTAGGGAAGTATGCCGACTGGAGCTTGATCGCGCTCATAATGCTTTTGAACACCTGAACAAGATTGCCCGTGCTTGCCGCAAAGTATCTGTCAACGTAATTCTGCTCTAAGGGAGTTTCTATTTTGGTAACATAGCGGTTATTTCCGAGTGAAACGGTTTCGCCTGCGTCTATGTGGTTATATCCTTCAAATGTGACTCTGCCAAAGCGGTTTGTCTGAATGTCGTTCCAGAAATCGTCCACCGCGGTAGAGCCGTTTCTGTTTTCAGGGTCCATAACGCTCAATGCAACTGAATCGTATGCATCTATTCCGAGTCCGAGAGTATAAAACAGAGCGTCCGTTCCGTATTTTTCTTCGATCTTCGCTTTTGCGTACGATGCTGTAAGCTGGCTTACAAAGCCGAGCGCGGCGCTCGTTCCGCTGCCTGTGCCGAGATCGTATCCGCCGTTCTGATCCTTGCCGGGATCTGTAAAATCAGTACTGCCGAGAGAGGGAGCTCCGTCAGACATAAGAACTATAACGGGCTTACGGTGCTCTGACTGTACTATCTCGTTTCCGCTGCCCAGAAATTCTTCCATAGCCGTTATGATGCCGCGCTGAATATACGTTGCGCCGACTACATCTTTTGAAACGGGGGCGGGCTTATCGTCGCTTGCTTCAAATGTTACATCACCGTCTATGCCAATAGTTTCAGTCGTGCTGCTCCATCCTTTGACGGTATATGTAAGATATTTTCCGTCAGATGCGGTGGAATAACGCGCCATGGGCAGAAGAAGCTGTGATGCGGTTGTGTAGTTTGTGCTGCTGTCTGACGATCCTGAGTACAGTACAACGCCGACGCGGCTCGTCTTGTTTGCTGAAAGCAAGGTTGCTATGCTCTCGTTTGCCGCATTGACAAGATCCTCAGCGACATCGTTGTTGCCGTAGTTGTCATTCATACTGCCGCTTACATCGAGTATCAGCATCGTATCGGTTGGAACGCCCGATGTGCCCGTGATGCTCATATTGGCTGCAATTGCGGAAAGAGCAACAAGAAAGCTGTTCTGATCATTCTTAGTGATGCCGAGATCGGCAAATGCGGCAGCGTCTGTGAACACGGATTTATCCGTCCACACAGCACCTGCGTTTTCAGTTGATATATTGCCGCTTGTAAAAAAGAAATCCTTCCAACTGTCCATTGTGGATATGTCAGCGACAAGACCGGCATCAACGCTTGCTGCGGATACTGAAAAAACTGTAAAGGGAATGATCGACAACAGCATTGCCAGTGTCAGTACAATGCTTGTGATCCTGTTTTTTGCACTCTGTTTGTAAGTCATGGTATTGTCCTTTCTTGATTTATTCTTATTCATTATGTATAGCCGCGGTGCCGAAGCGTTTTATTCTTCTGCCGACGGCGGACGGTCTGTAATATGACTTTGATTTTCACAGCAGGCGCATATTCCTATGTCGTCGCCGAAATGTCGGTAATGCTCACAATCGCAGCAGCAATCATTTCCGGATGATCCATTTGCTATGCGGTAATGACGGCACGGGTCCTGTATTGCTGTTACTATCCGCTTTCCGCTTGCATCGTAAAGCGGTTCTTTTTCAAGGTCGGGATAAATTACAACAGGCTCACCGAGCCGACGTTCAAAATCCTCATAAAAGCCGTAACGCAATTCAAAGCGGTGGGAGCCGAGCTGTATTATCTTGTATATATCGCCTTCCTTTGGCGGTGGTTTCCGATTGGGCATATGCTCCTCCTTGAAGCAAAATACGAATGCTTTGTTTACAGTTACATTATACAGAACTTTCCGATATAAAACATCCTACCCGAATTTGCAAAAAAGAATGATTTTTAGTTGCATAATAAACCGTTTTATTCATAAGTATTTCTGCTGATTTGGCGAAGAAGGGTGATTTTTTTTGCAATAGCTGAATTTTTTTTGCAGTATGATGCAAATGATCCTGCATTTCAATGACCTGCGCGATGAATAAAAAAATGAGTATCCAGCGTTTTTACGCTGAATACTGATAAAAAAACACTCCGCATATTGCTATGCAGAGTGAGAAGAAATATTTTGTCTTTCGGGGTATTGCTTAAATATATGCTCTGAAATCCTCTCGGCTTTTGATCCCCGTCTTATTTCGCGCCATTTGTATCATTGACTTTACGGACGCCTTTGTAATGTGCAAATGCGATGCTATCTGCTCATCGCTGAGTCCGAATGCGACAAGGCGTACCACCTCACGCTCACGGTCGGACAGGCTTGAAGAAATATTGTTTTCCATAACGGAGTTGTGCAGAGCGACCCAGCCCTCGTGCAGTACCTTGTGCAGATCCTTTACTTTTTTTACGCTTTCGGGGCTTATGAGAAGTAATCGTTCGTCCAAAAACAGACCGAGCTGCCTGCGATGCTCAACAAGCGGACCGTAAAGGCGGTCTGCAAGACACAACGTTATAGCTTTATCCAGATGGAACGATGCATTTGTCTTGTCGCCCGTCTGATGATATGCTACGGAGCATAATAGTCTGAGATATATTTCAGCCATGACCGTCCTTTCAACAACCGCCTGGGCTATCATCGGCTCAATTACAAACGGCAATGCTTTCAACAGGCTTCGGCTCGGCGCATTTTCAAGCGATGAATGACCTGACGCAAGCTGTTGCGCGTATATCAGAAGGTGCTTTATATAATATACGCGTGCCGCAGGGTGAGAATCGGCGGGCAAACGGTCGAACCGTCCAACAGAAAACCATAAAGGAAAATCGTCGGTATTTCTTATTGACAGGTCGGTGGCGGCTATCGATAGGGCGATTATGTCACGGTCGTTTTCATCCTTCCACGGTGCCTCGTATATGTGTTTTTTTGCCATTTTCCATAATTCAGTATCGCCGTTCCACATAGCAACAAGCGCAAGAAGCATACCGCCTGAAAGCATAGCGTAAAATCCGCTGTGCTGATCGAGAATGTGTCTTGCGTGAGTGCAGACCTTGTCTATCTGTCCTCGGCTGTATGCGATCTCCACTGAAAAAAGCTCCTGAGCTTCGGGATGGTGTGAAAGAGATGCTATGACTTCATCGGCAGAACCCGGAGTATTGTACAGATCGGTCATATCCAGAAACGGACTTTTGCGTATCAAAGGGCGGACAGAGGCGCTTGACTGCCTTGCAGTCTTGCTTCTGCCGTCCAAGGGGCGCTGCGCATCTGACGGCACCATCCAGTTAGTGCCGAATTTTTTTGCTCCCTGAACCTTGCCGAGCTTGCAAAGGTCCTGTATTCTTCTTATAGAAAGCCCCCATCTTTCAGATGCCTCTTCTATATTAATATATTCCATATGTTTTCCCCCATCATAGCGCTGATCGGTAAATGATACGGTGTATTATACAGCGTTTTTGCGAAGAATGCAAGCTGCTGTTTGTAAAACTTATTTGTTTTACAATACGGTCAATTTCGCTTGCTTTTTATATAAATTACGATAAAGGAAACGGTTACTGCAACAAAGAAGGCAAGAGCGATGCTTAGTAAGAAGATACTCACATAACTGTGGGTTATCAGGGCACTTATGAACTGCGGCATAAGAATAAATAAAAACACCAACATTAACGGCAAAAGCTTTGTTTTGATAACTCTTTGCAGCATAGCAGTTTTCGATTCCGCATCGCTGAATATGCTCTCCTCTCCGTTCATTTCGGAAGAGGGCTTTCTGAAATAGCTGTATCCGACGAAATCCAGTATATATTCCCAGCCGCAATCGGAAAACATTTTTATGTACTCCGATTTGTTTTCGTTGCTTTGCGGATCAAAGTCGAGCTGATATACAACATCCGTAGGCTCACATTTTTCAAAGTGATACATACCGAGTCCGCTTATGCGAATGAATTTCCAGCCCTCGTTATGCATTTTTCTTAAATATTCCTCTTCCTTTTTTTGATCGGCAATAGTGAAATATCTGAATTGCTTTTTTGTATTTTTAGACATACTTATATCTCCTCTTGTGTGGTTTTGTAAAGCCTGCGTATCCGCTTCAGCTCAAGCTGAAGAATTTCTTTGCCAAGCTCGGTTATGATGTACAGCTTACGTTTATCTTGTTCGGCTGTGAATTTTATAAGACCGTCCTTTTCCATTTTGCAAAGACTGCCGTACATAGTTCCGGGCGCCAGGCGGATCTCGCCGTTTGTTATTTTTTCAACTGCCTGAACGATGCCGTAGCCGTGGTTTTCCTTCTGTAAGCAATATAAAATGTAGAAACCCGTTTCGGTCATCGGCACGTAAACCTTTTTGATATGCGCATCCATTTGTATCTCCTTTATATCGTACTGCGATGTATCGTGCTTTGATTATATCGCACCTCGATGTATTTGTCAAGGGGTTTTTTGAATTTTTTTTGAAAAAATTACGTCAAATGTGAAAAAACACTATTGACACGAATGAAAATGCGTGATATAATGTACAAGTAAACTAAATATTAGGAGAAAACTATGAAAAAGTTTTTAGCGGTTGCCCTCGCTCTTACGATGGCACTATCAATCAGTGTTTCTGCCGCAGATAACACAGGCTTCGGTTTCTTTAGTTTTTTCAAGTCCTTGTTTAATTACGGCAGCACTTCCACTCCGTCCTATACAACGACTACAAAAGCACCTGAAACAGATCCGCCCAAGACGACACCCGTTGTCAAGCCTTCTGTTCCAAAGGAGGACGCGAACCCCTATGACACTCCTATTACACCTGCAGCTAAGTACAAACCGGTCTTCACAGTTCCCGCATATTCGGGCAAGGCGTATGTTGCCGTAAACGGTAACGAGCCCTTCTTTAAGGAAAGCGAAAAGACAACAGTTGCATTTGAATATTACGGTGCGCTTGATTCACTTAAGAGATGTACGTACACGTTCGCTTGCGTAGGCCCGGAAATAATGCCTACAGGCAGCAGAGGCAGCTTGTCTCACAAGCCTACCGGCTGGGTGCAGAATACATATGATTTTGTCGAAGGCAAAAGCCTTTACAACCGTTGCCATCTTATCGCATGGCGTCTGACGGGCGAAAATAACAACAAGCAAAACCTCATTACAGGCACAAGATATATGAATATTCAGGGCATGGTTCCTTTTGAGGACATGGTTGCAGACTATATCAAGGAAACAGGCAACCATGTTATGTACCGCGCTACTCCTATTTATACAGGAAATAACCTGCTGGCAGACGGCGTGCTTATAGAGGGCTGGTCCGTTGAGGATGAGGGTGACGGCATCTGCTTCAATGTTTATTCGTATAATGTACAGCCCGGTGTTGTGATCAATTACAAAACGGGCGAAAACTACGCCGCTTCAAGCAGCAGTACTTCAACAACTACAAAGCCTACACAGTCTACGCAGACAACGCAGTCTGCACAGGCTGAACAGAAATCAACATTTGTTGTTAACAAGAGCGGATATAAGGTACATACTACCACGTGTGCAAGTGCAAAGAGAATAAGCACAAAGAACCGTATTGAGTTTGTAGGTACGGTTGAAGAGCTTCTGGCTAAGTATCCTAAGGCTACATCCGCAGGCTGTTGCCATCCGTATTGATCTGAACAGTAAAACAAAAAACGAAGACATCCTTCAGATGAAGCTGTCTTCGTTTTGTTATTTATATCTGAATTTTGTAAATGCTGAGTTGAAGACGAAAGCGCTCAACTCAGCATTTTTGTTATTTGTCCAAGGAAAAATTCGGTCTTTGCTGTACGATGTATGACACACCTCTGTAAATAGTCTCAAACTCGGATTCCAGGATCGCCTTTACCTCAGGGTGCGCGGGATCGTTTATAAGGAGCCATTTTTTGTTATTTCGTTCCTGATACCCCACTACGCATAAAAGATGTCCGTTTGTTTTATAATTCGGATGTCCGCTGCCTGCAAGCTGTCCTTGCGTTACCTTTATCGAGCAGGCAACGGGGTGACCTGTGTATATTGCATATTTGATAGCGTCAATGTCATAATAGTCGATGTATGCGTTATATCCAAGCTCGCCTGCGTAAGCTACGTTGTACGCCCAGTTGCCAAACCGTCCTGCACCGTAGTCGCGAACGCCCCAGGCAACGTCCTCTACCTGAAGGTCATTTTCACCTTGATAAAGCAACAGCATTGAAAGCGATGTTGCAGAGCAGATGCTACCGCCGATCTCGGGAACATCGCCCTGTCTTCTGTACGGTACATCGAGCTTTTTGTTCGTATCGTTGGGAGCCTGTAATGCAGATTCACTCTTATCGCATGCAAGCGTCACATTATATACGACGGGAGATGTATCCTTTGTTTGCCTGATATCGACCTTGAATTTTACAATACCCTGGCATGCTCTGTTGAGAGTCAGAATGTCAATTCCGACCTTGCCATGCTCGTTTTCGGTTGAAGCGCTGCCCGAAAGTCCCTGTATGGCACTCCAGACGCCCCACGAATACCAGCCTGTAAACCTTCCGTTGTCCAGCTTTACCGACACCGATATTTCAACCGTACCGCCTGATGATGAGGAGTTCCAGGATGCAAGCAGCTGCTTGAAGCTGCCGCCAAGATCGATTTCCTCAGAAATAAATGTTCCCATCTTAGCGCCCGACGTAAGCATAAGTCCGCCGTCTTTACATTCTACCGATCTGAATTCGCCCTTGAATTCGTCAGCCCAGATCATAAGCGCCTTGTTGCAAAGATCGACTTGGCTTTTGTATGTATTCGCATTGTCGTCAGACGGTAGTGTGTCCGCTGCGGTTTGCTCAGATGTGTCCGTGGCGACGATTTCATTATGCGTGTCATACGTTGCAGGGGCGTTTGCGCTTTCCGCGCATCCTGCAAGAATACTGCACGATAAGCACATGGCGACGATCGCCGAGCCATATTTTTTTACTTTTGCACTTTCGCGATCAGCAAAGCCTTTCTGTAATACCGATCCTTGTTTCATTCTGGCACTCTCCTTAAAAAATTGTATAGCTTTACTCAATTTATCGGATCCTGTCATACGCTGTCACATTAATTATATCATCCATTCGTCCGCCTGTCAATCATTTTTCAAAAGTATAATTTTATTATAATAACAGATCGTCTGTTTTTGATCTATGCATAAAAAAGCGAGGTGAATTCCACCTCGCCTTTGCCGCTTTACGAATTATTTGACACAATAATTTTAGTTGCCTCGATTTTCGCATCGCTATACTTGACTACATCTTTAATAACGAGTTTTTGAATAGCAGATATTAGTGTTTGCATATATAAATAGCTGGGTTTATCGTCAATTACCGGCAACATAATATCAAGTGCATCCGCGTCCTTAGCATAGAAATTATGTCCATAATCAAACTTGCCTGTATGAGATGCTTTGTGAATTGCTGACGTAACAAATATCGATGCTCTCATTGGAAGTTTACGATCATAATTCTCTTTTGGCTCTCTTTTAACAAAACCACTGAACCTATCGGTAAAAACTTTTTCATAATTAATTATCTCCCTTCTTACTTTGCGAGCTCACTAAGTGTGTATTCTGAGCCACATTTCTCGCATGTAAATGAATAGTAGTAGCTTTTAATCTCACGTCCTCTAATATATAAAGGAACAGACACAGTATTGAATTTTGCACCATCGACGGTTTCTGCACATTTATTTTTTGTCATTTTTCCGCCGCATTTCGGACATTTTTTCTTTTTGAACAGGAAATAGGAAAGCTCATTTCCCGAAAACTCATATCTAAATCCATTTGCCATAATCAATCATCCAACCTTTCCTAATCCCAGAAAGTTACGAAATCAACAAATTCACCACCGTCGGTAAAGTCATTCCAACCTTCTTGGACACCTTCTGTGAAGTTATCCCATCCCTCGTCGTTAAGCCTACTCAAGATTGAATTATTTATAACCGATGTGTCATTCATAACTATTCCTCCCAACTTCTCGAGGAAATTTCATCATTATCAATCCAAAACGACTCAGATGCAATTGTGTTAACTAAGCTCTTATATTCACATACCGAGGCAAATTCAGCTTCATCTACACAATAAATAACTGCGGAAACAGTACAATCCCCCATCGCAGCCCGCAATGTTTCTGCAATGGAGTCATACTCCCCAATCCGTTTTGTAAAAATTGCAACATTAACTACTGAACAATCCTTCAAATATTCAGACGCTGAATGGAATATTTTTGCGGAAGGGAAAAAAACAGACATTGTGTTAACATAAATTTTTGTATCTTCACCAAAAAAAGCATTCACATCTTTACTCGCTCCAGTATCAAAAAGGACTGAAGCATAGTTGTCAGTAAAATATCCACTATTTTCTTTAACAGTAAATTCGCGTCCTTCTTCATCTGAAAAAATCAAGCTTTTAGATTTCGATGACCAAACATCATCACCATTTGATAAAAAAGAAAACTCACTACCATACTTAGTTATTAGGTAGTCTGCTGCCTTATGTCCGATAACGCCAATAGCAATAACATCTGTATAACTTGTATAATGCAATACGGCATTTGCGTACTCAACCTGCAACATCCCTTCAATAATATCATTTGTAGATAAAAAAGTCAATAAACATTTTTTTAAAAGCAGTATAATTTTTCTTTGCTGACAAATACTAACAACACAATTTGTAAATTAAGGAGAAATATATATATGAAAGCAACAGGGGACGTTTGCGAGCGCACCCTGTGGGTGATACAGCGAGCAAAAAGGAGCAGCCGCGGTCGACGAATGGCAAGCGGCGACAGTCCGCGCAGACAGAGTCGGGCACCGCAATGGGAAAAGAGAGAAGAATCAAGGCTCGTGTTATAA
>JAZPYO010000038.1:0-39761 GCA_045544195.1 Eubacteriales bacterium | reverse complement strand
CAAGTGCTCACGCACGACGAAATGCAAAGATTTCTTATTCAGGCAAAGCACGATGGATACTATGAAATCTTTCTGCTCGATCTATCGACAGGACTGCGCCGTGGAGAACTGATGGGGTTGCAATGGAAGGATCTGAACTTCTCCACCGGAGAGCTTCGTGTCGAAAGACAAGTGAGCCGAGTCAACGGTGAACTGAAAACCTTTCCTCCGAAGACCAAGTCCTCAATCAGAACCGTTGTGCTGCCTCCTTCGGTGCTGAAAATGCTGAAGGCATATCAGCCGAGCACCAACGGATCAAAGTGGATTTTTCCGTCTCCTGTAAAAACAGATGACTCACCAAGGGATCCCCATACCGTGTACAGCAAGATGCAGCTTGTGTTGGAACGTGCGGAATGTAAGCGTATTCGCTTTCACGACTTGCGCCATACCTTCGCAACGATGGCTCTCGAGCATGGCATGGACGTAAAAACGCTATCCACTATGATAGGTCACGTTTCATCCGCAACCACACTTGATATCTACAGCCATATCACGACAGAGATGCAGATAAGTGCCGCTCAAAAGATAGATAAAGGCATCGGCAAGGCAGACACAACCATAAGAGAAGAGTCCATTCCAACACCAAAAAAACGCGAACGCACTATGACTGACTTCAAGCCCAAACAGGGCAAGATCAGAAAAAGCGGCACAGGAGGGATCTATCAGATCAGCGAAAACCTGTGGGAAGGAAGGTTCACCCCAACCAATGCCCAGGGTAAGCGCGAAGCTCATAACGTGTACGCCAAAACAAGAGAAGAATGCGAACGGCTCCTCGATGAAATGATCGTGGAGGTGCGTCAGCAAATACAAGCAGAGAAAGAACAGATGAAAGGCATGAGCCTGTAACAAAACTACAGCGCCGAGACATTTGCTCTCGGCACTGTTTTCACTTGGAGGAAAAATGAAATATGATACAAAAGGAATGGACGTAGCATACGTTCAAAGCTTATACCCAAACGAAAGCCCCGAAGTAATAATCAAGGCTATGCTATTTGTGAGAGAGCATGGATATCCCAAAAAAATTGGAATCATTATATGGTTTGGTTTTATCCTACATATCGTGAGAGATATTGTACGTCTGAGTGCAACAAAGTAAGAGAACGCCGAAAGTGAAGAAAAACACTTTCGGCGTTTGTTTTTCTTCGATTACAAAGACAATTGCTGGTTTTTACTTGAACCTGCAAAAAAATCACGCTAAAATTGCTTGCATTGATTGCTCCAAGGAAAGAGACGCAAATACATATCGAGGTTCGTCAAATTTGACCAGTTCTGTACTGGTCAAATTGTGGTCAAAATTTTCTGCAAAATAAAAAATTGTGCAGAATGATGAAAAAACGACCGTTTTCAAGGGTTTTAAGCCTCAAAAACGGTCTTTTTTTGGTCGAAGTGCGGAGACTCGAACTCCGTGCCTCCTGGTCCCAAACCAGGCGCTCTACCAGATGAGCTACACCTCGAAGGTGAAAAAACTTATGAAATTGTAGTTCTCACAGAACTGGTCAAAATTGTGGTCAAACCACTTTTGCGAGGGTAGGTCAAACGGCAAATGCTCGTTTTTCCTCCGTTTTTCTCGCGTTTACTCGCTTTTTTGAAGAGGGGATCGGGTAGCGACCTTTAGCTCCCAAAGCACCCGCTCTACCAGCTGAGCCACACCCCGATTTTGTATTGAATTTTTATGTTTTTGCGTAGAAGTGGGACAAACTGTGGTCAAGTCCGATTTTTACGCTTTTTTGAGATTTTGCAAAGTGCCGAAAACCCGCATAAATAAAGGATTTTTCGCACTTTTAATTTTTTGGCAAGGCGTATCTTGTTCACGCTCCCAAAGCAGTCACGCTACCAACTGCGCTACATTGCGATGGTGAAAACATACGGAACTATAGTTCTCACAGAACCGGCAAAATGCCAACTTTGAGGTGGGCGTGAGTACCGTATCTTCAAAGGTATTCTTTCACCGTCTGTCACATTGAGTATTATACACCATAGAAGAACGATTTGCAAGTATATTTTTCAATATATCTTAAAAATACTAAACAATTTGGTTACTGCCTCTATAAGCCGGGTTCTGTCGTGGGCAATCATCTGTCTTGTCTTGACGTTGCCGCCAAGCTCTGTGCCGCCTCGCTCTTAAACTACGGCAGGGGTACCGAGCGATAAACGCTGTTTGCGGGGCGTTGCTTCGGATAGGGTTTACATTTGCTTATACGTTACCGCAAAGCCGGTGAGCTCTTACCTCGCCTTTCCATCCTTACAACAACTTACGTCATTGCGGTTTATTTCTGTTGCACTTTCCCGGAAGTTACCTTCGGCGGACGTTATCCGTTATCCTTCCCCTGAGAAGCCCGGACTTTCCTCACGGTAATACCTTTCGGCGCCATACCGCGCGACTGCCCGAAGCAGTAACCGCATCATTATACACCACAAATAAACATTTTGTCAAGAGCTTTTATCATTTTCCAATCAGCCCTTACATCAAATACGAATATTTTCCGCAGAGGCATTCTGCTCTCTGCGGAAAATACCAAAGCTATTTACATGTTATCAAACGATTATGATATCAAGCTGCTTATCCTTGACCGTTATTGCGGAAGGATCTATCATCAGACTTACATCATCGCCACATTCACCGTTATACGGTGCTATTATCTCAGCGCCGTCTACCTTCACGGTTGCATATTTGATATAGCCGTAATCTTTAATTTCGGAAACCTTGCCCTTGAGCGTTCTGCCCGCTTTTCCCTCTTCCTTCAAAGCACAGATGCTTGAAGCATCAAAGATATATTCAACAGGTGTACTGAATATCTTTGCGCCCTTACAAGCGAAGAGCTTTTTGCTCATTTCGTTCGGCGCGGATATCGTTTGATCTGTTCCGTCCATACCGATATAGAAATTGTAGCGTTTCTTGCCGTTTTCGCCTGTTTCCTTTACCTTTATAAACTTGCCGCTTATGCAATTTGTACGTTCAAGCGGCGAAATTCCGCATGCATTAATGGAAATGCGGCAATAGTCTATGTCGAATGAAACGTTTTGTCCCTCAGAGAAGCGCGCTTCACCGTTTTCAAGTGCGAACATAGTAATACCGTTAACGTTCAATCTGTACAGGGACTTATTTTCGATCATTTCGATCTCTTCTATCAGAGCCTGTCCTTCTCCTGTTCCAAGGAGCATCGCATCAGTAGGTATAGAAGCCTCTGCAGCAGCCGCATCGTTGCAGTAGAGTGCAGAAGGAAGCGCAAAGCGCTGCTGCGCAAATGTCATAACATTATTTGTAACGTTGCAGTCTACTACGTTTTCCTTAGGAATACGCAGCTTTATGCTATCCTCTGTTTCCTTATCAAAAACGTGAAGCTTGCGTTTACTGATAGCAATATCAATTATATCGCCTCTGCGAACCGAACAGTCAGCATCTGCCTTGACTGTGATAGCGCCGAGCTGTTCATCAGGTGTGTCAAGATTCAGATTAGCGTATATAAGTGTTTCTCCGCCGAGAGCCTCGACCACGCTCACGACAGCCTTTGTTTTCTGCCATTCGTCGCTTGAATAAAGATCGCTGTCAAGCTTTACATCATCAGGGCGAACGCCAACAACTACCTTATGTGCGCCGTCCATATACTTAACGAGTATCTTATTTGCGAGCGAATAATCAAGATCAATATTTGCTCCGCAATCGAGCTTGAAGCAAACATCATTTCCCGATTTGGTTATTACACCGTCAAAGAAGTTCATTTGAGGCGTTCCGATAAATCCCGCAACGAACATATTGCCGGGGTATCTGTAAAGGTTCTGGGGTGTATCAATTTGCTGCACAAAGCCTGATTTCATAACAACGATACGTGTTCCCATCGTCATAGCCTCTACCTGATCGTGAGTAACGTATATAAATGTCGTCTGCAAACGCTCATGCAAGCGGGATATTTCCGCACGCATTGCCGCACGGAGCTTTGCATCAAGGTTTGAAAGCGGCTCGTCCAGAAGGAATACCTTAGGATTGCGCACTATTGCACGTCCGAGCGCAACACGCTGCCTCTGACCGCCTGAAAGAGCCTTTGGCTTACGCTCAAGATACTCGGTAATACCAAGTATTCTTGCCGCTTCCATTACCTTTTCGTGTATTTGATCCTTGGGCATTTTCATTGTTTTCAGCGAAAACGCCAGGTTTTCGTATACGCTCATATGCGGATAAAGTGCATAGTTCTGGAAAACCATTGCGATATTACGGTCCTTGGGCTCGCAATCGTTTACGATATCATCGTCGATCCTCAATTCGCCCGCTGTTATATCCTCAAGTCCGGCAATCATACGAAGTGTCGTCGATTTACCGCATCCTGAAGGGCCTACAAAAACTATAAACTCTTTATCCTCTATTTCCATGCAAAAGTCATTTACTGCTTTTACACCGCCGTCGTATACCTTATAAATATGTTTCAGCGATAAGCTTGCCATAATAACTTCTCCTATTTAACAATTATTTCAGTATCACGATTGAGTACGGAGGCAGTACGAGCTGTCCGTCATTTAACGATGCTTTGTCAGAAGCATTAGCACAAAGCTGTGCGGCAAGTCCCTCAAAGCCAAGTAATGCTTTATCAGGTGTTATCTTCTGCTCAAACGAATCGAGATTGATAACCACCGTTATTTTTTCATCGTTGTACTCTTTTGTGATCACGCACACGTAATCATTGCCCATTTCAGAGAAATATTCAACCCTTCCTCTTGCGATCGAGGGGTACATATTTCTCAGCTGCATTGCCTTTTTATAATAATTCAGTATACTGTTTTCATCTGTTGACTGCTCTGCAACTGACGGATAATAATAGCTCGTATCATCTATCTTCGTATTTTCAGGCGCAGTATAACACCAACCGGGATATACTCCGTCCTCCCACAGCATAGCAATACGCTTCGCAGGATCGGAATTATTGCCACCCTTGCTTATCATACCTATTTCCTCGCCGTAATAAACGAAAATGCTTCCGTTCATCATAGCAAGGACACCGCCTGCCATTTTAACACATTCTTCGCCCGGCAAAAAGCTGCCCGGACGCATTGTATCGTGGTTACCCAAGAACGGAGCAAGGATACCGTTTGTATACGTTTTTTGCAGATCGGTCATAAGTGTGCCGAGCGCTTTTGCGCTTTGCTGCTTGACAGCCGTAGCTATCGTACCTGTACCCTGTGAGCCTGTAAACAGAAAGAAGCTGTCCACACCGCTTTGGTAATACTTGTTTATTTCTCCGTCGCTGCCTACCCAGGCCTCGCCTACTATATAGCAGCCCGGCTTTATTTTTTCAGCCTCGGTATTGAGCCACGACAAGAAATCGACATTTTTCTGAATATCACCTGTATAATAGCTCGTTACCGCGTCAAGACGGAAGCCGTCAACATTGTGCTCTGTGAGCCAGAATTTCATAATATTGACTATTTCCGCACGCACCTTGTCGCTGTTTAAATTGAGGTCGGGCATTCCGCTCCAGAACTGAGATTCGTAGTAATAAGACGTTCCCTGTACCTGAGTGTACTTGCTGAGATTCTGATTTACGAAATTATAATAATCTCCGTACTCGCCACCCGGCTTTCCGTTTTCCTTGATATACGCACATGCCTTTTTGAAATAATCAATATCAGTAGACGTGTGGTTTACCACCAGATCCATAATAATGTTAATTCCTCTGGCGTGTGCCTGAGTTACCAATTCGTCAAAATCTGCCAGTGTTCCGTATTCAGGATCAATACCGTAATAATCGGCGACGTCATACTTATGATATGTCGGTGACGGATGGATCGGCATTAACCATATGCCGTTATAGCCCATTTCCTTTATATAATCGAGCTTTGCGGTAACGCCTTTAAGATCTCCTATACCGTCGTTATTCGTATCGAAAAAGCTGTATACGAATATTTCATAATAATTCCGATAATTATCATCGATCACGTTAAGGACTATATCGCCTTGACCGTTATCCGTTTGAGCCTGTGTTTCCGTGCCCTCGTTTCCGCTGCAGCCTGCAAGGATCACAAGGCACAGGAGCAATGAAACGGCTCTTGAAAGATATTTTATCATTTTCATTTCATTACCCCTTGACCGCGCCGCCTGTTACACCCTGGACATAGTACTTCTGCAGCCACATAAACAGCGCCGTTATCGGAACCGCAACGATGACTGCCGCCGCACAGAAGGTTGTGAAGTATTCCTGTATCTGCTCACGCTCAAGCCATTTATACATACCGAGTGATACTGTATACATCGCCGTATCGGGAACACCCGACATAATATAGGATACAAATATATAGTCACACCAGGGAGATATAAAGCTGATAAGAGCGGTATATATGATTATCGGCTTACTGAGCGGCAGAATGACCTTCCAGAATATACGCGCGCGGCTTGCACCGTCTATTCGAGCTGCTTCGTCGAGCGATTTCGGAACGGTGTCAAAAAATCCCTTCGCTATATAATAGCTCAATGCCGCGCCTGCAGAATATACGATTATAAGGCTTAAAAGCGACTGATAGTTATTCGGAAGCAATATCTTCAAAAGAAAATATACTGCTGACATACTCATAAATCCGGGGAACATACCGAGAATGAGCATTACGTTCATCATCGGCTTACGGGCCTTGAAGCGTATACGGCTGAATGCGTATGATACCGCCAGAGCAAAGCACGTTGTTATAAGACAGCTGCACACTGCAACGAGCAGTGTATTGCCGTACCAGCTCATAAACTTTGTGTCAAAAAACAGCCTTTTGTAATTATCCAGAGTCCAGGTCTGCGGGAAGAACGTGGGACTCCACGCTCCCGTTTCAGCTCTGAACGATTGAACAAACAAATAAATAAGCGGAACTATCCACAGTATTGACAAGGCGGTCAAAAATATCTGACCTACCGTATTACCGATAGCACGCTTCAGCTTCATTCCGCCCTTTTTACGCTTGGGTATTTTTAGCTCTTCTCTTTCAAGAGCGTCGATTGCCTCCCAATCAGTAAGGGGAGCTGTATTGATCTTTTCGTTCTGATTGTTACTCATTGGAAATTGTCCTCCTCCTGTACTGCTGAAGATTTGTTATATACAACGAGCGAGAATACCGCCGAAATAATAAATACGACGATACCGATCACCGATGCGAGCTTATAGTTACGGTCAGCACCCAATGACAGCTTGTACAGCCACGTAATGAGCAGATCCGTACCCTTTGCGCCGTCCGAATATTTCAACAGATCGCCCGGACCGCCGCCGCTGAGCAGGTAAATAACGTTGAAATTGTTTATGTTGCCTATAAACTGCGTGATAAGATACGGTCCTGTTACGAACAGCATATAAGGCAGAGTTATCTTGAAGAACGTACGCGCAGGGCTTGCGCCGTCTATTCTTGCAGATTCATAAAGGTCGGCAGGGATATTCATAAGAATACCGCTGCACATAAGCATACTGTAAGGTACGCCTATCCACATATTTACGAGAATTATGCACACTCTCGTGGTATTTATATCAAGACCGAACATCAAATGGTAATCAAACAGCTGTTCTATGAGCTGTGTTATGATACCGCCGCCGCTTCCGAGAGTACCGCCGCCCGTGTCAAGCATTTTTGACATTATCATAAGCGAAACAAACTGCGGCACAGCAATAGTTGCAACGAACAATGTACGGTACAGCTTTTTCAATTTTATGCCTTTTTTATTGATGAGCATTGCCAGAAGCATTCCGAAGAAATAGCTTGTAAACGTAGCAAATACCGCCCATACAAGAGTCCATCCGAGAACTCGCCAGAACGTATTTCCGAGCGCTGAGCCACCTGCGAACAGATCTGCAAAGTTTTCAAAACCTACCCATCCGAACAAATGCTCAGGAACCTCGTGATTCGCATCATAGTTTGTGAACGCAATGATTATCATCGTTACCAACGGCACGATGGTAAACATAAACAAGCCTACCATAGGAAGTGAAAGCAGAGTTATATGGAACTTACCGTCCATAAATCTGTTGACATCATTCCTGAACGAATCAGGTCTTCTGCCTATAATAAGACTGCGTTCATTCTTAACGCTTTCTCTTATAGAAGAAATATACATTGCGATGAAAAACAGGATAACAAACAGCGTAAGAATACCGTAAAGCAGAATTTTGAAGGAATTATCTCCCTCTATCTTCACATATTCACCGAGGTTGTCGTCCCATGTGTCAGAAACGTGTGTTTCCACTCTGCCTATCGAGCCATGTGATATCATATTCTCGAAAAGCATCAGTACATACTGACCGCCGAACGCCAGCATATAGGAAATAAATAATACTTCAACGGCAAGATATATAAGACCTCTTACTATCTGACCGCGGAAGATATGGCCAACGCCCATAAACAGATATGAGGCTTTTGTTATTATATCGCCTCTGTACCAGTCAGTGACGATCTCCTTGACCGAGGTTGCAAAGCCCTTAGCAGATTTAGCTATCTTTTTTCCGATACCTGACCAAAATCCGACAAAGCCCTTGCCAATGCCCTTGAATGCATTTTTAGCTTTATAAGCGACCCTTTGACCTGCGCTTAATCTGTAGTATTCAAGATCCACAGTCCACCCTCCTTACAGATTTGATCTTGTTATACGTCATTAAAGCTGTCGTCCCGAAGCATAAAGCCTGCGGGACGACAGCTCCGTATTACAAATATTGATTATTTGCGGATACTGTTGCACAAGGAGTCGAGGTATTCCTGAAGCATCGTATCTGTTACCTCTGTACCGTCTGCCTTTGCTGTGATAATAGGCGTGATAAGAGATCCCATAGGAGTCCAGTACTGACCGGGAACGCCCTTCTGAGCGCGGTTGTACTGTGCCTGATCGAGAACTGCTGCGATAACCGCATCGTTCTTAACTGCTTCTTTTTCAGCAACTACCTTGTTTGTAGGACCGAAGCCTCTTGTTTCGTAGCGCTTGAGCTGATTCTGCTCGTTTGTGAGCCACTGAGCGAGCTTATGAGCCTCACCCTTGTTCTTGCTGTAGCCGTTTACGCCGATGAGCTTGTAGCCCATAAATCCGCTGAGCTGAACATCTTCGCCTGCTATCTTAACCTTGGGAAGCTTGCAAACGCCCAGGTTGTCGCCGAGAAGATCAGCAAAGGAATTCTTGTTCCAAGTACCGCTGATAACTGCAGCAGCCTCTGTTTTGCCGTCTGCGCTGGGTGTGAATGCTGCGATCATCTTGGAGTCATCAGTCTGAGCAACAAGACCGTCGCGATTGAGGTATGTGCGAAGCGCCTTCATAACCTCAAGGCCGTCAGCGTTGTTATAGTTGATGGAAACTGCTGTTTCAACCATATTTTCGTTGTAGGTTACCTCGTAACCGAGATCGGGATCTGCAAAGAAGAAGCTGGACAGATACCAACCGTCGTCATTGAGCTTGAAGTGTACCTTCTTGCCTGCTGCTTCAGCAACATCAAGCATCTTGTCAAGACTCGTAAGATCATCGGGGTTTGTGAACACGCTCTTATCGTAGTATACGAAGTAGCAGTTGTCACCTGTGGAAGGATATGCAAAGAGCTGGTCTGCATCGCCTACCTTTATGGTAGCCGCATCAATACTTCCCGCTGTGTTGATCTCTTTGATGTTCTTTTCGATATCGCCGCCTACACGAGCAAGAGCGCCGCCCGCATAGAGCTTGTTGATTTGGTCGCTTGCGAATGAATAAACGTCAGGACCTGCCGTAACGTCGTTGAGTACCTTGTCAGCTGCATCGCCTTCGCTCTGTACGCCGTAAAGGAACTTATAGGTGTTCTGGGGATTTGCTGCGGCATACGCCTCGCACATTTCCTTAAGCATTGCCTGGTCTTCCTCTGCACCCCATACTGTAAGAGTGTAGCTCTGACCGCCCGTTGTGGATGAACCTGTGTCTGCTGCACCGGTTCCGGTAGCTTCATCGCCGCCGCAAGCCGTAAACGAAAGAACGGCTAAAGCTGCAAGAGCAAGCGATGAGATTCTTCTGAACAATTTCATAATTACCTCCCAAAAATTAAACGGGGGCAGGGGCATTTGCCCTACCCCCTGTATTGACTGTTTTGTATTTTATTATTTCTGTGTTACGGAAGCTGTACCTGCAGCTATATCAAGAGTTGCAGTGTACTCGCCTGCGGGCAGATAGAAGTTATCGCCTTCTGTAGCGGGATCAGCGTACCAATCCTTGATACCGAGCTCGCAACCGAATACGATCTTAACTGCCATAACACCGGGCTTGCCCTGTGCTGTGATCCAGTTGTAATCGTTCATAGCGGTAACGTCAACAGCTGTGAAATCTGCTGTAGCCTTGCCGTCTGCAACTGTAAGAGCGGGTGTTACGCCATCCTTAACTGCAAAGTTTACTGCGTTGCCTTCAGCATCCTTGAATGTACCTACTACATAGTAAGCAAGGGGCTGGAATACAACAGAGTTGTCAGCAACTGTATACTTTACGCAGTATGTGCCTGCGGTAAGAGCAATATTAGCACCGTCAGATGTGCCGTAGTACTGACCGTCAACGTGGTTTATAACCTTGATCTCAGCGTCAGCATCGAGTGTAAGGAAGCCGGACCATGTAGCCTTATCCTCAGACTCGTTCATAGCAAACTCTGTGCTTGCAGCATCCCAACCGTTGAATGAGCCGATGAGGTGCATTTTGTGTGTTTCTGTAAGAGCGTCAACCTTTTCGATAAGCTCCCACTCGATAGTGTTGTATGAGGGGCTGGAGGGGTTAGTTGTAAGTGTGAACTTATACTTACCGTCGTGGCCCTCGTTAAGAATGATATTCCAGCTTGTGAAGGAGTTGTTGTTCTCATCACCGCCGATGAATACTATGTTACCGTCTTTATCCTTAACTTCGGCATACTTTTCGTCCTCAACCGTCTTTTCACCCTCGTCAGGCTTATTGGGGTTGATGCCTGCCGCATATGCCGCACCTACAATGCCGCCGATACCGAACTGACCGTCCCATGAAAGATCATGGCAGATCTGGAAGCGGTCGCCTGCGTACATTGTGATCTCAATGGTGTAAACATTCTTATCTGTGATAGTTGTGTCCTTTACCATCTTGAGATTAGCGTAGCTGTTGTTGTGATCCCAGCCGCTTACGTTCATAGAGCCTGAGCCTGTACCGATGAGGTAGTACTCTGTCTTATCTTCAACGTAAACATCGCTGCGGAATGCAGCAAAAATGTCTGTGTCAGCTGTGATCTCTTTTGTGAAATCAAAGGGTGTTGTAGCACTTGCTTCTGCACACCAGCCTGTGAAGGTCTTGCCTTCCTTAACGGGTGTCCACTCTGTGAGCTTTGAGCCCTTCTCTACATCCTCTTCCTTGAGGACCTCTGAACCGTAGTACCATGTTACATGTACCTTGTTCTCGTCAGCAGTAGCGGCGCTTGTACCTGCTGCTGTTGTGTCTGCTTCATCCCCGCCGCATGCAGCAAATACACTTGCTGTCATTATGAGGGCAAGGACAAGAGCAAAGATTCTGGAAAACTTTTTCATCTGCTTTTCTCCTTTTAAATTAATTTTAATTTGCACGGGTGCTCCGTGCGCGCTTCAAAACAGTCCCAAGGGCATACGCCCTCAGCGTAGGGTATTATACACCTAACGATCAAAAAAGTCAATAGTGCATACTAGTTTTCAGCAAAATAATAAAAATCTATACTGTTTTTTCCTTATTATATGATGTGATTTTAGTGCAGTTTGCACAATTTGCCATTATTTCACATAGACCGTAACAGTCATTGCAGGAGCGTTGACACTGCCTGTAAATGTTCCGAGACTTTCAGCGCCTGCCTTTGTGCCGTCGCAAACGAGTGACCAGTCGCCGTTAAGCGTATAGCTTGCTTCGCTTGCTGTGGGGTTGATAAGCACCGTTGCGTAAGCTCCCATATGGTTATCGAGCTTTGCGACCATTCCGCCGCCTGCAAGATTTTCAAAGGTCACAGCGATATTTCCGTTACCTCTGAATATAGGATATGCCTTTCTCATTTCAATAAGTCCTTTATAGAAAAGCATCGTCTTGTATTCATCGCTGTCAGCAGTAAGCACATCCCACTTGATGTTGTTTATTTCATCGCTTGACTTGTAGCTGTTTTCGTCACCGTCTTTCGTACGGAGCATTTCCTCGCCCGCCTGCATAAACGGCGTGCCCTGTGAGATCATCAGTATTGCCGCGCCGAGCTTATTCATTGCTATTCTGTCCTGAACGGAATCATCTGCGTTTGAAAGCTGGAGCTTATCCCAGAGCGTATGGTTATCGTGTGCGCTCATATAGTTGATCACCGCGGCACGCTTTACCTTCCAGCCTGCAGCCGACGTAACACCGCCGGATATACCGAATTTTACCTTATCTGCATAAGCGGAATATGCGCCGCTTATATAGCCCTTTGAGGTCTTTTCAAACACACTGCCCTTAAGACCGTCTCTTATTGCATCGTTGAATACGGAAATTGCGCCTGCTGCTCCGTCGGTAACAGTAATATTGCTGATATTGCTCTGATTTGCCTGGGGCTTGCCGTTGATCGTATGACCCATCGTCCAGCCTTCGCCGTAGATAAGAGCATCAGGGTTTACACTGTGTACAGCCTGCTCGACCTTTTGCATAGTCGCAAGATCGTGCAAGCCCATAAGGTCAAAACGGAAGCCATCAAGATCGTATTCCTCTGCCCAATACTTAACGCTGTCTACCATAAACTTGCCGAACATATATCTTTCCGAAGCTGTATCGTTTCCGCATCCGCTTGCGCTTGAGTTTGCGCCTGTTGCCGTATATCTGTAATAGTAGTAAGGAACTATCTTGTTGAATGCGCTGTTTGCATCGTAAGTGTGGTTATAAACAACGTCCATAACAACGCCGATTCCGACATCGTGAAGCGCCTGAACCATCTGCTTGTATTCTTTTATACGCACCTCGCCGTTATACGGGTCTGTGCTGTAGCTTCCCTCGGGAACGTTGTAGTTTTTGGGATCGTAGCCCCAGTTGAATTGCGTATCGGGAGCCGCTTCATTTACTGTGGCGTAATCGTATACGGGCAAAAGATGAACGTGCGTTATACCGAGATCCACAAGGTAATCGACGCCGACGCTTATACCCGCTTCGTTTTTGAGTCCCGTTTCTGTAAACGCAAGATACTTGCCCTTATACTGTGACTGCTTTATCTTATTGCTGAAATCTCTTACGTGTACCTCCCAGATGACAGCATCTGTATACTTTTCGGTCTTTATGGGAGTTGCACCGTCCCACTTTTCAGGGTTGGTCTTGGAAAGATCGACTACCATACTGCGATCGCCGTTAAGACCTGCAGCCTTTGCGTACGGGTCAGTAGCAGTCTGTGTTCCGACGGACGTTGTAACAGTATAGGTATAATATGTGCCGTGACCGCACTTTTCGGTATACTCCCATACGCCCTTTTCGCCCTTTGTCATATCAACGGACTTATATGCATCAACTCCGTTGCCCTTTTCGTAAAGATCAAGCACTACCTTTGATGCCGTTGGCGCCCACACCTTAAATGTCGTGTTTTCTCCGTTAATGACCGCGCCGAGATCGTCGCCGTCATATGTGTATTCCGATATAAATCTTTCGCTGTCAAACACAGATGTAGGCACTACGGGCTTTGATCCGTAGCCCTCTATCTCAACTCTGTATGCTTTGGATATATCAAGCTCCTCTGCAACGGTGATTATACCGTTTACCACCTCATTGTTAAGGCTTGAAAGCTCGTTTATGGCTATTTCTCTGTCGCCTTCATAAACCTTCACCTGATCGAATGAGGTTATACGCACCTTGGGGGTGACGTTATACTGTATCTTATCGAACGCCGTCATTCCCGCAATAGTGAATTTCTTTATCATAGTTAAAGTCTTTCCTCCGTCATCGCTCGTATACTGTGAGCCGTCGCCGCTTTTAAGATAGATAACGGTGCTTTTGCCGTCAAGCACGGCAAATCTGTCCTCACCGAAATCCTTCGTTGCATTGCCCCAGGCGCTGCCGCCGGGCTCTGAGCAATCGTAACGCGTTATAAAGCCTACCTGCTCGATCCCCTCGGGAACGTTCACAACGACCTTCGCGCCGTAATCACAGGGGTGAAGCACGTAGCCGCTTCCCTCCTTGCCGTCCCACCACATCCAGATGTCTGCTGTGGATATGTCGCCTGAGTAGTTCCAATAAAATGTGAGCTGATTGTAGCCGTCCTCTTCGGGAAGAGTGTACTCGTCACTCGTTTGTGCATCCGTAGACGCCGATGTATTTTCCGACGTTCCGGGTGCATTTGTTGACTGCGGATCGCCTGTGCAGGATGTAAGCACCGCGCTTAACGCCATTATAAAGCACAGCAGCAACGATATTCTTCTGATCGCTTTTGTCATTTTTCTCTCCTATATTCTTTTCTGTATTTTGGTATTTTATCCGTTATTTTTTTCGAATGATCTGAAATATACTCTGTTTATTTTCACAAAGTATTCCCTATCTATACGGGAAAGCTGCTCTGAGGTGAAGCGGGGACGCCAGTTTCCCTCTGCAACGCCCGGGCAATTCATTCTCGTATCGCTGCCGTAGCCGCACATATCCTGTACGGGAATCACGACAAGACCTGCGCACGATGACCATATGGTATCGATAATGGCTCTGCACGAGGGAGAATACTCTCCGCCCTGTCCCCAGTCGCCGCTGAACTTGCAGTATTCAAGAGCCTGATCTCTGCTTGAAGGGTCGGTATCGTAAAGCCAGCCCAGAAGAGTATTGTTATCGTGCGTTCCTGTATATACAACGCAGTTTTCAGTATAATTATGGGGCAGATGCACACTGTCATCACCGCCGAATGCAAACTGAATAACTCTCATTCCCGCAAAGCCCGTGCTTTTCAGAAGCCTTACAACATCCTTTCCGAACACGCCAAGATCCTCTGCGATTATCGACGGGGAATCTATCTGTGCGTTTACCGCCTTGAAAAGCTTCATACCCGGGCCCTTCATCCATTTGCCGTTTCGAGCCGTTTCCTCATCCGGTCCGACTGCCCAGAATGAAGCAATTCCTCTGAAATGGTCTATTCTGACCGTATCGTACAGCTTCAGACTGTATTTTATACGGTCTATCCACCATTGAAATCCGCTCTTTTCCATTTCAGCCCAATCGAATAAAGGATTTCCCCAGAGCTGACCGTCCTCCGAAAACGCATCAGGCGGAACACCTGCCACAAGATTCGGTCTGTAAGTATCGGGGTCTATCAAAAACAGCTCTGTATGCGCCCATACGTCAGCAGAATCAAGTCCTACATATATCGGCATATCTCCGATGATGTTGACTTTTTTTGCATTGATCTTTTCTTTTAGTGCAAACCATTGCTTAGTAAATATATATTGGCAGAAGCCGTGAAAGAGTATGCTGTCGGCAAACTCCTTTTTATGCTTAAGCGCCTTTTTGTAGTTACGGAACTCATCATCCCACTCGTAAAACGGCTTGTTTTCAAAATGCTCCTTCAATGCCTTGTAGTAAGCGTAGTTAAACGCTTCCTTGTCCTTGAGAAATCTCTCAACATCCTTTTTGCATTCGTCGGTCATAGAAGCATATGCAGTTTTCATAAGGCGTGTTATTGCCTGCATTGCAAAGCCGTAATCAACCGAATAAGGAGAGCCGTTGTAAATACACATCTGAACATCCTGCTCGGTAACGTAGCCGTCCTCCATCAGCGTCAACGGGTCAATATACATAATATTTCCCGAAAATGCACCGTCTGACGAATACGGACTTTCGCCCGCACCAACAGTATTCAGCGGAAGTATCTGCCATTCAGAAAAACCCATTTCCTTGATGGATGCAGCAAAGCCTTCAGCTTCTCTTCCGAAAACTCCTATCGCAAATGGCGACGGCAGAGATGAAATATTCATCAGTACGCCACTTCTTCTTTCCATCGTAAAAAACCTCACTTTCTCTTTATAAATGTATTTTTAAATTTATCTGTAAGAACGCCGCCTTTGCGTATGTCAATAACTGTAACGGTCACTGCAAGGCATATCAGCATAAATACAGTAACTGACACAGCAGCGATGACAGACGTTTTATTACCTTCTTTTTCAACATCATCCGTATTTTGATCTGTTTGTTCTGTTCTTTCGGTTTCGGCAGGCATAGTATGCTCATGCTCAATTTGTGTACTCAAATATATACCGTATACGCACAGGCGGGGAGTTATCCCATTCTGTACGCCAACGTATATTCTGTCAATTTCATCAAGAGATCTTGATCTATCAAGCTCAAGCATCACAGTCACATCCTTTTGCCCATTGATAAAAGCCGTGCCGAAGGATGTAACTCCGATGCATTCGGCGCTAACGGCAACCGATACGCCGTCGCTGTCACCGAGATAATCAGCCTTCAGATGAACCTCAAGAAACTTTCCTTCGCCGCTTGCGTTTTTATCAGGACAGAATACAGCCGAGCCCTTTTGGGACTCTGTTATATCGAACGACAGGGCAATATATCCGTCCCCGTCATTTGCAACCGACGCGCAGCCCTCGCCGCACAGCCATTTTCCGCTGTTATCCAACGGAGAATACACCATATTGCTGTTTTCGTGCACCAAGCCGTATTTCACCTCAAGAGTTTTTTCGAGCTTTGTGTTATGATTGAAGTGCGTGCTGTCGTACCCATCTATATTGAACAGCTCCGGATACACGTTTCCAAACAGGTTTTTGGCAGATCGTTCGTCCATATGCGTGAAGATCCCGCCCATTTCCTCAGCGTATGTGCTTTCAATTGCAAAAACATCCGTACCGCCGAAAATGCATTTGTAAAAATCGACTGCCGCCTTTCCGTATTCGTCCTTACCGTAGCCTACTGACAAAACATAAGCCTCGCACTGAGTACGCACCCGTATATACTTGCAGAACTCCTCGACATTTTTTCCCTTTTCGGTCACGAACATAACACCGTCAACAAAATGACAAACAGGGAGTATCGTATTGAGCATGCTTTTGTAGTCAATGTCGCCGTCATATCTGACGGGAAATATGACCTTACTGCCGCCGTTTACGCTTTTTGCAGCAGCATTTACTGTATAAAGCGCAGCGGCGCACTGTACAGATGAGGAATATACGGATTTATCCGTTATATTGCCGCCGTTTCCGACAACGAAGCCGTTGATAACACTGTCGCCGCTGTTATACCGATGCGACAGAAAGCAGGTCAGAGCATACAGCTTTATTGCCGACGCCTCATCGTATATTCCCGCCATTGAATAATACCATTCATATTGCAGATATACCGCTTTGCCGTGGGCGCACAATCTGGGAACGAGCAGATCGAGCGTTTGCACAACATCATCTGATATGTAATATTTTTCTCCGCAATATTCGTAAAAATACTCTGTTTTTTCTGTTGAAAGCGCAATATCGGCATCTATCGGCAAAAATACGCCCGAAGCATCAAATGATGAGCCGAGTATAAATTTTTCCGTAACAGGCTTTACGTATTTGTTGATCTGTGATGCTTTTTCCGCGTCCTGCACAAACGTCGGACCGCACAGCGTTACGGCATCTCCGTTTTCGTCGTAATACACAGACGTATAGCTGTAAAAAAGTCGGCTCTGACCGTCAGCGCCAACACAGTCAAAGGTAAATTCACCGCTTCCGTCCTCATTCGATGCAATTTCCTGCGAAAGATCCGTTACTCCGTTTGGCAGCGTTTTGTAGAGATAACACGCACCGTTTTCGGCTTTTGGGCCCTTGAACGATATTTTTCCGTCATCGCCGACACGGCATTCTGCCGTATTGCCGCCGGATATATCGCACGAGAGAGCTATATTATATATCAAGATCTCGCCGTTCGGCTTACCCTGAAAGGCAAATTCAAAGCGGCAAACGCTTTCAACGCCGTCAAGAGAAAAAACATATGTGTTGATGCCCTGCGTCATTTCCGCGCTCACACTTCGGTGAGAAGAATACTCCTGCCCTGCATCTGCGTAATACAAAGTGATCATTGTACATTCCGCGCGGTTATCCGCGGTAAACGTCAGTGCGTTGGTGCTTTCATCGAGAAGTGTATCTATTCTGCCTGTTTCTAAAGTACAGTCTCTGCCGTAGGCGCTGAGTGTGATGACATCCTGCTGAAAATCAACATCCGCTTTCGATGCTGTATATTCATCGGTCAAAAACTTTTTCCGGCTTGACGGGGCTGAAACGTTCGATGTGCAAACATAATCAACGTATAATTCACCCTGCCCCTCACATTCAAACGAAATATCAATGCTTTTAAGAGTGCTTGAGGCTCTGCTTCTTATGTCAAGCGCGACCGTGTGCCATTTTTCGCCCGTTATTTCGCCGCTCGCGCTGTATCCGTCATTATCCGACAAAGTCAAAACGCCGTCGCACGAGGTCTTGCACGCAAGCATTATACTTTTAGCAGAGGAAACATTGAATTTATCAAATTCGGCACAAGCGCCGAGCCTGTCCGTGCCTGTTACGCTCATTCCGTACAAGCCGCAGGCGCTGTCCTCGCTCTGCTCGATATTGCAGTTATCATAAGGAGTCCAGAGCTTCACATCCGTTTCAAAATCGTCAATGATCTCGTGGCAGGAAAACGAAAACTGCTCAGGCTCGATAAGCGAAAAAAAGCCGAGCGTTAGCTGCTGCTGTCCGTTTACAAGCAGCGGAACATCCATTACAGCCAGCGCCAATATCACGCACAATAGCTTGAAAATTCGCTTCATTTTTCTCCCCTTCCTTATGCAGTACTGTATATTATAGCAAATTTTTTCTCATATTGCAATAGAAAATTTTCATTGTTTTGATTTATTGCAGTTAATTTTGTGGTATATTTATTGAAAGAAAGCGAAATTTCGCCGTTTTACCGAAGGGAGCTTTGAATTATGGCATATAAGGTCGGCATTCTTACATTGGGGTGCCGTGTAAATCAATACGAATCGTCATCGCTTGCAAAACTGCTTATTCAAGAGGGCTTTTCGGTATCTCCGTTCAACAGTCTGTGCGATGCGTACATAATAAACACCTGCACGGTAACATCCGAAAGTGATAGAAAATCAAGACAGGCAGTCCGCAGAGCGAAGGCGAAAAATCCTAACGCGCTTATTGTTGCGTGCGGCTGCTCGTGTCAGCTTTCCCCGTCGGATTTTGCAAGCATCGGCTTAAACGGCGTTTTCGGCACAAGAAACAAGCTACAGTGCGTTCGGTTCATAAAGGAAAGACTCGGCAAGGACTTAAAAAGCGATGAGGTCAATGTGGTCGATCCGTCTTCGCTGCCGTATGAGAAAATGATCGGCGCTGTGACCGAAAGAACACGCGCATACGTAAAAATACAGGACGGATGCGACGGAAAATGCGCATACTGCGCCATAAAGAACGCAAGAGGCGCATCCGTATCAAACGATGAGGACGCGATCATTTCCGAATTGAAGCAGCTTGCGCTTGACGGATTTTGCGAGGTCGTTCTGACGGGCATTGAAACGTCAGCATACGGACTTGATACGGGCTCAGATCTTCATACTCTTGTCAGAAAAGCATCTGAAATAGACGGTATAAAGCGGATAAGGCTCGGCTCGCTCGATCCCGCTTACTTGAAAAAGGACAACGCAAAGGCGCTTTTGCAGTGCGAAAAGCTGTGTCCGCATTTTCACCTTTCAATTCAAAGCGGCAGCAGCAAGGTTCTTGCTGCAATGCGCCGTAAATATAGCGGCGAGATGCTGAGAAGAAACATTGAGGATGCTCTGTCCATTTCTCCCGACCTGCGATTCAGCTGTGATATCATAGCAGGATTTCCGACGGAAACGCAAAGTGATCTTATGCAGTCCGCCGAGCTTTTGCAAAAATATCCGTTTTTACACGCTCACGTTTTTCCGTATTCAGAGCGTCAGGGCACGGATGCTGTACGCTTTGACGGAGCAGTACCGATAGCGGAAAGAAAGGCGCGCGGAGCATATCTTGACGCGCTCGGCAAGGAATCCCTTTCACGTCTTTTGAGATCCGATGTTGATACACGCCGCAATCACTCCGTTCTTTTTGAAACGTATGAAAACGGGATCCTGCACGGTCACAGCTCGGATTTCACGCCCGTAAATGCCGCAGGTGCAAGATCGCTCAAGGGCAGCATTGCAAATGTCACATCAGCAAGCGTAAACGGCGGTGTGCTGTACGGAATTATCGAAAAGGAATAATTAATGAGAGAATTTATAATAGGAAAAAACGATTCAGGAAAGCGACTTGATGCATTTCTGACAAGGGTGATACCGACTCTGCCTGTATCGCTGATGTATAAATCCATCAGAACGAAAAAAATAAAGGTCAACCGCAAGCGCGCGGAGCTTTCGTACAAGCTTGTACAGGGTGACAGCGTTCAGTGCTTTCTGAGCGAGGAATTTTTTACCGATGAAAAAAAGCCCGATATGCTTTTCACATCCCTGCAGGGCAATGTCAATATCATATACGAGGATGAAAATATTCTTCTTGCCGATAAAAAGGCGGGCGTGCTTACTCATTCGGGCGACGGCACGTCTGAGCCGACTCTCATCGACGAAATAAAGGCGTATCTGTTCAAAAAAGGTGAATACGAGCCTGAAAACGAGTTGTTTTTCGCGCCTGCGCTGTGTAACAGAATAGACAGAAACACCGCAGGAATAGTAATAGCGGCAAAAAATGCCGAAGCCTTGCGTGTAATGAATGAGATGATAAAGCAGCACAAGGTGGATAAATACTATCTGTGTGCCGTACACGGCAAAATGGAAAAGCCCCGCGGCACGCTTACTGCGTATCTTTTCAAGGACAGCACCAAGGGCAGAGCGTTCGTGTACGATACTGCAGGCAAGGGCAGAATGAAGATAGTGACTGAGTATACCGTAAAGCAGTACAAAAACGGTCTGTCACTGCTTGAAATACATCTTATAACAGGTAAAACACATCAGATAAGAGCACATCTTTCGCATATCGGCCATCCGTTGCTTGGCGAAGGAAAATACGGCATAAACCGTCAGGACAAAAAGCTCGGATACAGTCATCAAGCGTTGTATTCTTATAAACTGAAGTTCAATTTCGGCTCTGACGGCGGTATACTGTCTTATCTTTCGGGCAAGGAATTCACTGTTGACGAAAAGAATATTTATTTTCTGGAGGAATTCGGAATATGAGAATACTTTTTCTGATACTCAGCGGTGCAGTCAGCGGAATGACGTATGCAGCATACGATTATCCGATAATAATATATCTGTCGCTTATTCCGTTTTTTTATATCATATTCGACCGTGTTCAGCAATCATCCGCTGTAAAAATGTACGGATACGGATTTGCATTTTTTTATCCGTATTATCTGGCGGTGTTTCATTGGTTTGTTTATCAGTATCCGCTTGATTTTCTTGGATTTTCAAAGCTGCAAAGCGTAGGATACATATTTCTTGCATGGTTCGGCGTATCGCTTCTGATGACAGTGCTGTTTTCGTTCGTACCGGTATGTCTGTATCTGACAGTCAGACTGATAGGAAAACGAAATATGCTTTGTCCGCTTCTGGCAAGCTGTTTTTTCTGCATTTTTGAATGGCTCAATTCAAAAACATTCATGGCTGTTCCGTGGGCACGTCTTGCTTTGACTCAGCAAAACAATATATTTGCCTTACAAACAGCGAGCATTTTCGGATCGTTTTTTGTTTCATTCACCATAGCCGCCTTCGCCGCCTTTGCCGCCTACGCCCTGCTGATACACAAAACAGATCTCAGGTGTGCATTGATATGCGGTCTGTGTGCTTCTGTGACGGTTACGGGAAACTCCGCTGTCGGTATGGTTCTTTACAACCTTGACACAAGCCGTCAGAACGGCGACATCATAACAGTTTCCGCTCTTCAGGGAAACATTCCGTCAGGCGATAAATGGCAGGACGATTCATCGTACAATGCACTTACAACGTACGTAGATATGATATACAAGGAAAGCGAATCGTATAACACGGATGTATTCGTCATTCCCGAAACGGCGATCCCTGTTACGCTTGATTACTACCCGTCATATACAGACACGCTCAAAAAAGCGGCTAAGGATACAGAATCGGTGATCCTCGTAGGCGCATTCGATGTTGACGACGAGGGAAGATCGTACAATTCTATCTTTGTTTTCACCGCAGACGGCGAGCTTCACGAAAGAGTGTATAACAAGCAGCATCTCGTTCCGTTCGGAGAGTTTTTACCTTTCCGCTCTGTTCTTGAGAAGATCTTTCCGATGCTTTCTGACATCAACGCACTCGGTGAGGATATTGAGCGCGGAGAGGAATCGGTGGTGTTCAATACGGAAAGCGGAAATATAGGCTCGCTTATCTGCTTTGATTCGATATTTGAGCTTCTGGCAGCAGAAAGCGTATCGAACGGCGCTGAGCTGCTTGCAATATCGACAAACGATTCGTGGTTTTTGGATTCTGCGGCGATATACGAGCATAACGGTCACGCGATCCTCAGAGCGATAGAAACACGCAGATGTGTTATCAGGGCGGCAAATACAGGTCTTTCCTCGGCTATCGACCCGCAAGGTCAGGTATACGCAAGCCTTGCGCCCCTGCTAACAGGCTCTGTCACAACACAGGTGATGTTAAGAAACGATATTACGTTTTTTGTCGCGCACCCCAATCTTTTCATCGGACTTTGCATTGCTTTTTGCGTAATAACGCCGTGTATATACAAAGGTATTCCGTTATTCAAAAGGCTGAAAAGCAAATACGCATCAGCACAGAAGAGCTGACGGAAACAGGAAATATATAAAGGCTTACTCATGATAAGAGTAAGCCTTTTATCTGTTTTTTATCTCTTAAATATCGCATTTTATACGGTTATCGGCTTTTTTTCGTTGCTTTTGGCAAGCAGTCTTTTCGCAGTGACGTATATGCCCGTAATAACGGCGCACATGCCGAATACCGCACCCATTACCGCAAGCGGCATAAGCAGTTTCGGAACGAACGAAAACATCTCTCCGCGCACAAAGCACCAATCGTATATATGCGTTTTGGTGGAATACACGTGACTGCCGAGCGTTCCCCACAGGATAGTGGCAACCATAAGCACAAGCACCTTCCAAAGCTTTTTGAACTGAAGAATAACATCGCCGGTCGTAAGACACAGTATTCCCCAGCCCATCAAAGCTCCGTGAAACATGAACGTCTGGATCACCTTGTAGCAAAACGGCGATATTTCTCCGAGAGCGCTGCCCGGATATGTGATATACATCAGACTCGTCACAAGACCGAGACAGCAAACGGCATCCTTGATACGTACAAAGCGTCTGTTAAACTGCACGAACGGGACAAGAACTCCCATAGCCGTACAGAAATGGAACGGCAGCTTATCTATATCTATTGCATTGTCTCCTTCGGACAGCGGCATTATGAAAAAATCAGCAATATACAGCGTTATCACCGTAAGAGCATATATGGAAAGCACCTTATTTTTCGTCTTTTGCGGTTTGTTTTTCAAATACAGAGCCGTAGAGAATATCACGCCCAGAATAACTGCAATATACAGTATATGCCACACAGAAAACAAAGTTATTTCATATTTGCCCTCAGGGGCAAAAAATTTCAGTAAAAATTCTCTCAAGCCCTTCACCTCAAAACAAAGCGGAATTATATGCCCGCATTATATCACCGCTTCGTCCGATTTTCAACAGAAATTAAGAAAATTTAAGGAATATTGTCAAAGCTCCCCGTTTAAAGTCCTTTAAAGGCGATATCCTTTACGCTTGAATAGAGCTTTTCTACATCCGATGCGGTATTGAAAATACCGAATGATGCACGCACCGCGCCGTTGTGCTGTGTTCCGATGTATCTGTGCGCATCGGGCGCACAATGCAATCCGCCTCTTACGCAAACAGAGCGTTTATCAAGCTCCATAGCGAGCGTTTCAGACGGTATCCCGTTCAGATTGAACAGCACCGAGCTTTTATATTCAGCGCCGTTCGGTATTGAATAAACGGTGATGGTCTTTATGCTGCTCAATCTTTCAAAGGCACTGTCCGCAAGGGCTGAAACAGATGAGAGAATACTTTCAGTGCCGACCTTCAAAACATATTTTGCTCCCTCGCACAGTGATGCTATCGCAGGGGTGGAAAGCGTGCCTGCCTCAAGTCTTTCAGGGAGAAGCTCCGACATAAAATACGACTGCGACATAACGCCGTTTCCGCCCTGGAAAACAGGCTTTATCCGCTTTTCGTCAACGCCTTCGCCTATGCACAGCGCGCCTGCTCCCTGAATACCCAAAAGCCCCTTGTGTGACGGCAGGCATACTATATCTATCTTATCTTTCTCCATATCTATACTGTGAAGCCCTGCGCTCTGGGCACAATCAGCGATAAACAAAACGCCTCTGCTGCGACACAGAGCTCCGATCTTGCCCATATCGAGCACCAAGGGCAAAACATTACTTGCGTGCGAAAGAACGATCGCCCTCGTTTTCGGGTTTATAAGCACACTCAGACGCCTTATCAGCTCATCTGTATTGCTCGTATCTACCTGTGATAACGTTATCATTCCCTCTTTTTCCATAGCCTTCAAGGGACGCATTACGGCATTATGCTCCGTTTTGCCCGTTATCACGTGATCGCCGTGCTTCAGCACTCCGTAAAGTGCGGTATTTATTGCGTGTGTTGTGTTGTATGTAAACACCACTCTTTCGGGCTTCGAAAGCCCTACGAGCTTTGCTATAACGCTTCTGCATTCATATATTTTTTCCGCTGCGGCAACGGATAAGGAATGAGAGGACCTGCCTGCATTTCCGCAATATGTTCTCACACATCGGTCAAGCTCACGGTATACGCTCGCAGGCTTCGGAAACGAGGTCGCTCCGTTATCAAGATAAGTAAGAGCCCTCATTCGCTCGTTATACCGTTATACGGTATTCCCTCCTGCAACAGAAGCTTCAATGCCCTGTCTGCGTTTTTCTTATCTACGGAAAGCCCATAGGAGCATCCGTTCTTCCCGTTTTTGACCTTCGTCACTCGCCGCTTTATGCCGTTTTTTGCCAAAAGCTCAGCTCCCTTCATAGCATACGTAACGGAGCTGACGGATATTACGCTTTTTTCGGTCATATCGACCACCTCCTTACGCTATCCGTAATGCAGTATATGCACACTTTGCAAATATAGTTCCGACGCCTTTGAAAATACACTTATAAAAAAGGCGTTTTTCAGCTTTAGATACGGCGTGCTTTGCGGTGAATTATTGTAAGTTCACTTCAGAGCACGTCTTCTTTCTTTATTGTTCTGTGCGCTGCGCAATTCGTTTTCCCGCCCCTCTTGACTTATCATAAATTAGATGATATAATTATTATGGTTAATTGTCGAAGGATGGTGAAGACTTATGATGGGCAGACCGTTGGCGGACCGTATGCGGCCTACGGATTTTGACGATATTGTCGGGCAGGAGCATTTGTTCGGCAAAAGCGGGGCATTGCGGAGAATGATCGAAAGCGGACACATAGCCAATATGATATTCTTCGGTCCTCCCGGCACGGGAAAGACAACGTGCGCCAACATAATCGCAAAACGATCGGGAATGACTCTTTACAAGCTGAATGCAACGACGGCATCGCTTGCCGATGTAAAGGAAATAGCAGAGCAAACACAGTCTGCATTGGGCGAGAGAGGCATACTTCTTTATCTCGACGAGATACAGTATTTCAACAAAAAACAACAGCAATCCCTTCTTGAATATATTGAGGACGGCCGCATAACGCTTATAGCATCAACTGCAGAAAATCCGTTTTTCTCAGTATACAGCGCCGTTATCTCCCGTTGCGCCGTATTTGAATTCAAGCCTGTTAAGCCTCAGAGTATAGCCGTCAGGCTGCAAGCCGCACTTGAAATACTGAATTCCGACAACAAAAGACAGGTATCTTTTGAAAACGGTGTCGGTGAATATATCGCAGGTGTGTGCGGGGGCGATGTCAGACGCGCCATAACCGTGCTTGAGCACATATATTACGGCTCAGGCGATATAATAACCAAAGAAACGGCGGATATGTTTATTCCCGATGCTATGCGGGGAGTCGGTGCATTTGCAAAGGATGGCGACAGCCACTACGATCTGTTATCCGCTTTTCAGAAATCCATACGCGGCTCAGATGCAAACGCATCTGTATTTTATCTTGCGAAGCTACTCGGCGCAGGCGAGCTGCTCAGCGTTATACGGCGATTATCAGTCATCGCCTCGGAGGATATAGGGGCATCTTATCCGATGGCAAGCGCAATAACGTATGCGTGCTGTCAGCAGGCGTTGTCGCTCGGGCTTCCCGAGGCAAGAATACCTCTTGCAAACTGCGTTATAATGCTTGCGACGAGTCCTAAATCCGTAAGTGCGCTCGACGCATATGAAAAAGCCGCAGACGATATATCAAAAGGGCTTGGAAAAAACATTCCCGCTCACCTTCAGGACAGCCATTATGCAGGCGCTGCATCTATCGGCCACGGGGACGGCTACAAATACCCTCACGCCTTTGAAAACGATTACGTTTCCCAGCAGTATCTGCCTGACGATATAAAGGACAGAGAGTATTATATATACGGCTCAAACAAGACTGAGCAGGCCGCAAAGGCATATTGGGATAAGATCAAAAACAAAAAATAACCTATTGACAGAATTCCGCAATATTCGGCGCATCAGATGCGGTAATACGGAGCTCTGTTCGGAAAGACGTAAAAATGCAAAGACCTATTTTCGTGGTCATATCAAAAACTGATACGGCAATGCCAAAGCCCGCAGGAAGCTACTACAATCACGTTGCAATATCTTTTCAGAAGGAATTGAACGTGATGTATTCGTTTACAAGATACCGCGTAAACACCCCTTACGTTGGCGGATTTGTTGCTGAAAAGCCGTCAAGATATATGTTATGTGATGAACCCACACCGATAAAGCTGTATATACTTATGGCAGACGATGAGGATTACCGATGCATACGCACTAAGATAGATACCTTTTCAAAAGAACGGAAAAGCTACGTATACGATATTTTCGGTGACATTCCGTCGTCAAAGAAAGCAGGCAAGCAGATAAACGGCGCCTTTACAGATGTCGGCTTTGTTTGTAATATACTTGAAATACAGAATGTTCACACCGTAAAGCAGCTTGAGGATGAGCTGGAATTCTGCCGCGTATACACGGGAACGATGCAGCGGTATCTGCACGGCGAATACGAATGCGACGACGCGTATTATAAGCGCGAAAGTCCCGGAAAGGTTTTTTTCTCCACGGCAGGACATTTTCTGACGCTTGCAGCACGGCACATCAAGAGCAAGACCAAAAAAGATAATAACGGCAAAAAGGAGAAACGGCAATGATAAAAACAGAAGATCTGTTCGATCTTGAGCATACGCTGGCAAAGGATTTTCTCAAAAAATTCGAGCATCCGTACGACGCCCTTCCAAATATAAAGAGCTTTGTTACAGAGCTTATACAGACTCTTGATAAAAGCGAGTATTATTCACCCGCCCCGAACGTATGGATATCAAACGAGGCAACCGTTGCAAAAAGCGCATACATCGAAGGACCAACGGTCATATGTGCCGGCACGGAAATACGTCACTGCGCGTATATCAGAGGCAGCGTTCTCGTAGGAAAAAACTGTGTTATCGGCAATTCAACAGAGCTTAAAAACTGCATAATATTCGACAATTCACAGGTTCCTCACTTCAACTATATCGGAGATTCCATTCTCGGTTACAGGTCTCATCTCGGTGCAGGAGCTATAATATCAAACCTGAAAAGCGACAAAACCAACATCGTCATCAAGGGCAGCGGCGTATGTATAGATACCGGATTGAGAAAATTCGGCGCTATGGTTGCCGATTTCGTTGAGGTAGGATGCAACAGCGTATTAAATCCCGGTACGGTCATAGGGAGAAATTCGATAGTGTATCCGACAAGCTGTGTCAGAGGCATAGTTCCCGAAAACAGCATATTCAAGGGTGTTAAGGGAATAACACCCAAAAAGCTTTAAAACAAAATATTGCCGCTTTTGCGGCGGAACGGAGGTTTTATCAATATGGGACGTTTATTCGGAACAGACGGAGTAAGAGGAATCGCCAATAAAGAATTGACCTGCGAATTAGCATTAAATATAGGACGCGCGGCGGCATCGGTGCTTGCGGGCGGCACAAGACGCAGACCGCTGTTTGTTGTGGGAAGCGACACACGTATGTCATCCGATATGCTTGCATGTGCTGTCACCGCGGGGCTTTGCTCGGTAGGTGCTGATGTAATAAATTTAGGAGTAGTTCCCACGCCTGCCGTAGCGTATCTTGTAGGAAAATACAAGGCAGATGCGGGCGTTATGATATCAGCATCACACAACCCCGCAAAATTCAACGGCATAAAGCTGTTTTCGGGCGACGGATACAAGCTGCCCGATATGATAGAGGAGCAGATAGAACGCATCGTTCTTGACGATGAGGGAAATGTAGGCGCGTTACCTATCGCAGGCGCAATAGGTAAGATATACACCGGATACAATCCTGTAAAAGACTATACAGACCACGTAAGAACATCTGTACCGAACTCTCTTGACGGACTCAAGATAGCCGTAGACTGTGCAAACGGCTCAGCATCGGTAACTGCCGAAAAGCTATTCACCTCTCTCGGCGCTGAATGTGTATTTTTGCATTGCTCGCCCGACGGAGAAAATATAAATGAAAAGTGCGGCTCTACTCATATGGAAAGCCTTGCTCTGTATGTCAAGGAAAACGGGTGCGACGCCGGTATTGCCTTCGACGGCGATGCTGACAGATGTCTTTGCGTTGACGAAAACGGCAATCTGATAGACGGCGATATGATAATGGCGATCTGCGCTCTCGACCTTGCAAGCAGAGGCAAGCTGAACAAAAACACCGTCGTCGGAACGATAATGACAAACTTCGGCTTCGGCAAATTCTGCGAGGAAAACGGCTTACGCTTTGAAGCGACGAAGGTTGGAGACCGCTTTGTTCTTGAGGAAATGCTTCTTGAGGAATACGATTTTGGCGGAGAACAGTCAGGACATATCATTTTCCGAGATTTCGCAACGACGGGCGACGGTCAGCTCACCGCAGTACAGCTTTTATCACATATGAAGAGAAGCAACAAAAAGCTCTCAGAGCTTGCAAGCGTTATGAAGCGTTATCCGCAGGTCATGGTGAACCTTGAAATATCCGCCGAGGGCAAGCTCCATTTCTACACTAACAGAGTTATCAAGGAAGCCATGGATGAAGCAAAGCGCACGCTTGGCAAGGAAGGCAGGATCGTTGTTCGTCCGTCAGGCACAGAGCCGCTGATAAGAATAATGGCAGAGGGCGACGACCACGAAAAGATCACCGCAGTTGTCAATTCTCTTGCGAATACAATAAAATCAGAGCTTATAAACTGATCGATCCATTTGATCTTGGATCGGTATATATAGCTTCTTCAAAGAATAAATATTTCACATTCGGGAAAAAACAAGAAAAGAAAATGTTGAAATTTATATTTTGGAGGATATATTATGTGCGGGATCATTGGATATACAGGCAAAGATCAGGCTTTACAAATAGTTATGCGCGGACTTGCCGCATTGGAGTACAGAGGGTACGACTCATGCGGCTTGTCCGCTTTTTCTTCAGACAACGACGGGATCACCGTCATAAAAAGAACAGGAAAGCTCAGAACACTTTCAGATGCGCTCAGCAACATACAGCTGAACACCTGCTGCGCCATCGGTCATACCCGCTGGGCAACTCACGGAACGGTCACAGAGGAAAACGCCCATCCGCACAAGGTCGGAAAAACGGTTATAGTTCACAACGGCATAATTGAAAACTACAAACAGATAGAAGACAGATTGCAATGCGCATTTTACAGCTCTACTGATACAGAACGCGCCTGCGCCTTGATCGATCGATGCTATGAGCAGACACACGACGGCAAGCAGGCTATAATCGATGCCTGCTCGCAGCTTGAGGGCTCATATGCATTTCTCATTATGTTTGAGGATGAAAAAAATACTATATACGCGACCGCGCGTGCGTGTCCTCTTATCGTCGGAGAGGGTGAAAACGGTTTTTGCGCTATTTCGGATATATCTGCGTGCAGTCTTGATAATTACTGCCGATTGAACGACGGTGAATCGGCGCGTTTAAGTCCTGACGGAATATCCGTTTACTCCCCGGACGGAAAAGAGCTGACAGACAGACTTTTACCGACAGATATAAAGACCGAGCTGCCGAACAAAAACGGGTATCCTCATTTTATGCTAAAGGAAATAAAAGAGATACCGACAGTACTCAGAGCAACGGTAAATGCGAACACGAAAAACGGCTTGCCGTTTTTCGACTCTGTACCCGACAGCGTTTTAAAAGACATGGGCAAGCTCACTGTCATCGGATGCGGTACGGCTTATCATGCAGGTCTTTGTGCCGTTCACATAGCAAGAGAGCTTGCAGGGATCGACGGGGCATCATATATTGCATCAGAATACAGATACTCGCGTCCAACGGTAAAAAAAGGCGACGTTGTTGTATTTATATCACAATCGGGAGAAACCGCGGATACGCTGGCTTGTATCAGAATGTGCAAGTCGCTCGGCGCGTATACGCTTGGAATAATCAACGTTCCTTATTCGACGGCATCGTTTGAATGCGACGGTGTTATCCGTACCCACGCAGGCTTTGAAATAGCCGTAGCAAGCACAAAGGCATACGTTTGCCAGCTTGCCGCTTTATATCTATTGATATTCAAGACGTGCCTTTTGCAAAATGCTTTATCGGAAAAAGCAGTAAGAGAATATACGGAAATACTCAAATATAACGTACCTGACAACACCTGTATTGACGAAGAAAAATGCAAAACCGTATACGGTATCGCCGAAAAGCATAAAAACGCTGAAAATATGTTTTATATAGGCAGAGGACTTGACAGTATTCTGTGCAGCGAGGCATCATTGAAGCTGAAGGAGGTATCGTATATTCACAGCGAAGCATATCCTGCGGGAGAATTAAAGCACGGAGCGATCTCGCTTATAACACCCGGTGTTTCCGTATTTGTCATAGCGACTGACAAAAAGCTCATCGCAAAGACAGAAAACAATATGCAGGAGGTATCATCAAGAGGCGGCAGGCTGATACTGCTCGGCGACAGTGAGTATAATGACTGTGATACGATCCTATGCAATTCGTTGCAGGGTATCTTTTCTCCGTTTGCGGCAGCTCCGCTTTTCCAGCTATATGCATATTACACGGCTTTGCTGAGAGGCTGTGACCCCGATATGCCGAGAAATCTTGCAAAATCCGTTACAGTTGAATAAAAGCTGCAAAAAAGACCGACAGAGGAAATATCCTCTATCGGTCTTATGCTTTTAAATACCCGAACTGAAATTCAATTATTTCTTGAATTTCTTAACGAGAACTACAGCAACAACTGCAGCAACCGCAACTACTGCAATTATGATGATTATGGGAAGAACAGGGCTGCCCTTGTCATCGTCTGCCTTGTCATCGCTGTCTGTTGCAGGAGCGTTTGTTGAAGCGTTTGTTGCAGGCGCGTTCGTTGCAGGTGCATTTGTTGCAGGTGCGTTCGTCGCAGGAGCATCTGATGCAGGTGCGTTTGTTGCAGGTGCATTTGTTGCAGGTGCGTTCGTCGCAGGAGCATCGGTTGCAGCATCTGTTGCAGGAGCGTTATCGCCCTCTGTCTTTTCAACAAAAGTTACACCGCTTATGGAAATACCGTGATTTGAAAGTCCGCTTGCAAGATATACAAGACCGCTGTAATCACTGCTGATCTCGATCTCGCTTTCTCTGATAGCCTGACCCCAGAAGCCGTAAGGCACTGAGGGCTGGAAGCTGCCTATATTGTTACCGTCTGCATCCTGAAGAAAAACGTTATCACTGATATCATAGTATGCAGAAGGATCGCTTCCGTAGTATACGATAACCTTGGAATAATCAGCAAGATTGAGGTCGCCAAGGCAAGCCTTCGGACCGTCGTTGTTAACGAAGTTGATAGTAACTCCGTCAAATTGTGCACCCTCGTGTACGAAAATGCATCCGTTTGTAAAATCCGTAATAGAAGAAATGTCTACCTCGTAGTCAGCGGCAAAAACACCTAATGTAAAGACCATCATAAGAGCGATGGTAAGCGCGAAAAACTTTTTCATGTTTTTCCTCCTATAATTATTTGTTAATTGAATTATATCACACAACTTTATTGTTGTCAATAGAATTTTTTCACCGTTCTGCTCATTACATCCGTCAGTAACAGACGTATTTTATGAGAAGAGATTCTCTTTTGTTCGGTATTTTAAGCTGTATACCATTTTGCGCAAGCTCTTTTCCCGAAAATATAAAGCTTTCGTTTGTATCGGCATTTGTAAATTCATACGTTTTGCTTTCATCAATTCCGCCGAGCATAACGTCTGCTACGGCAAACGGGCATTCTTCTCTGCGGAAAGCAAGTATTATACCGCTGCTCGTTTCGGGCTCGTCGTATTGTGATGCCGCCCAGGATACAGTTTCCTTTGAGTTTTTTATCAAAGGATAGAAATCGCAAGTAAAATAGTGCTGAACGGACAAATACTCATTGAAATACTTTCTCGCCCAATCGAACGGCTCGTTCGTCGCTCCGACCTCCCACTCAAGATCGGCATGCTCCCACGTACGAACAGTCATTCCGGGTGAGTAAGCACTTCTGAAGCTGTACGTATCACCGAGCGTAGGGCCGTATCCTACGCCTGAATAAGGATACCACCACGCATTTCCTATCGTCTGGAGCTGATAGCCCTCAGGAGCGTTATCCCATATGCTGCAATAATCGCTTCTCCAAAGCGTTATAGACCTTGCAAGCGCTTCTATGTCAAGTCGGTGTCCGCCGCCTGCACAGTTGTCGATAAGCAGATACGGGAATCTTTCAAGAAGTGTGTCCCAGAATCTGTAAAGGTTGTTTATGTATCTTATCTCATTTACACCGTCACGGTCATTTTCGTCGTTCAATCTCCAGAACGGGATCGGACCTATGTTGAAATCCTGTCGGTAAAGCGTTATGCCGAGCCTTTGTATAAGCTCGCTGACCTTTTCTATCAAAGCATCCGCGACCTCATCCTTATGTAAAGCGATTATGACGTTTTTATCATTGGGATCGTGCATCGGCTTCATATATTCAGTCCACGGCTCTACGTTCAGATTGATCCTTTCCGGCTCAAACCAAAGCTGGAATTTTATATTCTTTTCCTTAAGCCATTGCACAGCGTCCGAAAGGCCGCCCGGATGATAAAGCTTGCTTACCTGCCACGTTCCTACCGTGCCCCATTCTGCCGACTGCTCTGCACACGTTTTGCCCTTCATAGGCTCATACCATCCGGCATCCATCCAGCAGTAATTGAACGGAAGAGCTTCCTTGAAGATACCCTGCCACCGCCTTTTTAAAGCATCGGTGGAAATTCCGCCCCAGAATATCGCAGAAAACGGGCATTCCTTATCACGCTGCTGCTTTCCGACGGGAGAAACACAGTCCTTTATGTATCTTCTCCACATATTGTGAGCGTTGTCCTGACCGTTGTCGTATTCAAGGACAGTTACAGATGACGTTCTGAATTTTTCGCCCGGCTTCATGTAAAATCGGACGCCCTCTATACGCGAAAGAAGCCTTACGTCCTTTTCTCCGCGCTCAAACTGAGCGTTCCACTGCCCCGTCCAACCTATCGCCATAAGAACGCCCTTTTCCCGTCTGTTAAGATCAAAAAACGGTGACGTTCCCATTCCGCTTCTGCCCGAATGATTGGCTGCCTTCAGCGTTTCATTCGGCCAAAAGCGCGTGGCGTACGCCATATTATCGTAATCGGTGATGTTCGCTCCGTCTGTAATATAGAGCTTCAGCGTATCAGTCGTCCACACGGAATGCTTGTTTTTTCTGTTTTTCGCAGGATCTGCATCAAATTCAGCCGTAGTATCGCAGTCCCACAGATCTGATACTATACCGCTGTTACGGTCGGTATCATTGTACCAGTAATTCGTCCATTTTATTACGTTGTACTTTGGAAATCTTTCTATACGGCATTCTATGCACAAGCCGTCAGACAGAGTATATTTTATTCCTTTTTCGGTTTCAACGACCGTTTTTTCAAGCTCCTCAAACGGAACGCCGTTATATTTAAAAGAAAAACCCGGATATATCATATTTTTTCTCCTCAGCGCTGTATTTCACACGGTTTCATCTTGCAGTGAAGCACTCTGATCGTTTTTATAATATTTATTTACAAGGCTCACATAGCCCTGCTCTTTCATGTCGCCGTATCTGAATTCAAACCGTGATTTATTGCGTTTTCCCGTGGCTATATATCTTATACAGTCCTGCATATACAGATCGATCTTATGCAACGAGCGATCCGTGCTTATCACGGGGAAAAACCACCTCGTCCACGTCAGCTCGTTCGATCTTGGGTTATCGAAAAGCTTTCGGTTGAAGCACCGTATAAATACACGGCATGCTTTTATTCTGTCTACGTTGTTTTTGTCTGCCCAGCGGCACAGCGCCCTGCTTTTACGGCGCATCTTCCGCTTCAGCTTTTCCACGGACGCTCTGCAAATATCAATTTCGCCTTTATTGTACGAAAAGCCCAAAAACGTCCATTCGGTATACGGCTGTGATACAGATTCCTTTTTTGAATTTATCTTAAGTCCCTTTTTATCCAAAACGCTTTTTATGTAGGAAATGCATGCTTCAAGCTCGTTTTCATTTTTTGCAAAAACGATAATATCGTCAGAATACCGCGCATACGGTATACCTCTGTCAAAAAAATATGCATCAAGCTCGCTCAGATAAAGGTCGGCAAGAAAGCCCGATACGGGAACACCTGCCATTATTCCTCTTTTCTGATACGTCGGCTCTCCGTTATATACAGCATAAGGATATTCGAGAACAGAACGCAAAAACGAATAAAGAGCAGGATCGTTTGCCAAAGCGTTTTCAAGCATCGGCAACAGCTTTTCTATATCAACGGAATTAAAATAATCGCTGATATCGAGCTTATAAGCATAATATCCGCTTATACCGTCGAGCTTGAGAATATCGTCTATCGCTTTTTTCACGCCGTTGTTTTTCCTGAATGAATAAAGATTGGGCGAAAAAATTCCGTCATACTCTGAAAGCATATACGCTATCAGCTTCAATATGTAGTTTTCTTCACGGCTGTAAACATATACCGTCCGCTTTTTATCCGTATTCGACTTATTGATAAGCACCTTTTGCGGCGGAGAAAAGCAGCCGTTGTTCAATATATTATCCGCTATCGGAAGATATTCGCCGTTTTCAATGAATATAAGAAGATCCCGTCTTTCATCTGTCGAAAGATTTCCGCACCTTTCTTTATGCTCAAAAAACGCAAGCCATTCTTCTTTATCCTTCAAACGCTCAAGTATACTTATGTGCATAAACGCTCCAAAATAAAAAACAGAGAGAAAGTGCTTTAACAGCATAATTTTATGCTACCAAACCGTACACGGACAAGCTACCTGCAAAGCTGTATACAGTCCGTGCTTTGTTCACCGCAGGTGCAATAATGCGTTTCTCTCTGTTTTAAGCTGTTTTGATGTATTTACAGATTTTCCTTTATTCTGTTCAATACATAATTCTTTTCGTTTTCCCATCCGAGATAAAATCTCAAATACGGTATATTCTGCTCATCAAGAATGGTATACGTGCCTACGGCGGGCATAGTTGTACGCTGATTTGCACGCATTATTATGACTGCAAGGACAGGCATTTCATCCTTTTTGAACAGAAAGGTGATAGGAAAGCATTTCGGGTGGGCATTGCTGTCAAATCTGGACAGCATCACGTTTTGCTCTATACTGTACCCCGGAAAATTATCCTCATTAAGCAATGATGCGAAATACTGAATATTCGCATTCGGGTTTGTGTCAACAAAATTTTTAAACTTAACGCTCTGCTCCTGCATTACAGGCTCTTTTTGTTCAGGCGCTTTCTGTGTGTTATTATCGGATGACGGCGAAAGCACTGCCTTCAGCAGCTTATCTAAAAAACCCATAAGTATCAACTCCTTCACAAGTTGATTTTATCACACAAAGCGAAAAAAGTCAATAGCAAACGGCTATGAACACACATTGATGCAATGCAGTATCAAAAATCATATCCTTCAGGATTCAAGATGCCTTGATAAGAAATTGCAGGCGGAAAGGGTGAGCTTCAGCTCAACGTCGCTGCAGGCAGGATCGCTGTCCGAATCCTTGGCTATCGTACATACACAGCCCGATACGTCACCGCCCGAAATTATCGGCGATGCACATACTATGTGATAACGGCTGTCAGGGCAGATATACAGCTTGGCGCTTTCCCCATTGAACGCAAAGGTCTTGCGTTTTTCCATAAGCTCCTCAAGCTCTCGGCTTATCTTCCTGTCCGAAAGCTCCTTTTTGGAAGCTCCCGCCAAAGCTACGATCTCATCACGGTCGCAAACGGCAATGCAAAGCCCCGTCGCTTTATTTATCGACTCAGCACAGTCGGTGGCAAAGCCGCTGAGCTGCGCCATATGTGAATACTTTTTAAAAATGACCTCACCGTCTTTATCGGTAAATATTTCAAGCGGCTCTCCCTCTCTTATCCTGAGAGTACGGCGTATCTCCTTAGGAATGACCACCCGCCCCAAATCATCTATTCTACGAACAATTCCAGTTGCTTTCATATATACAAAAATCTCCTTTACAACATTCTGTAGGGGTCATTCACGAATGACCCGCGGGCGATTCGTGAATCGCCCCTACATTTTTTACAAATTTGTATTGTTAGTATCTGTAAAACAAGGAGATTTATACAGAGATGATTTATATTATGTTTTTATTCTGTAAAATAATCCACATTGCTATGGAACCTTAACCATAACAAAAAACGTATTCTTCTTTTTTCCCGTTTTTATAGGTTAGTAGTATGCACTCATCCGGTATTATATCCTGCTTTGAAACACTCTTTTCTATCGGACAAATCTGAAGTAAATTCGTTGGAGGTTCAATCTGCAGATATGACACAGCAATACCCTTTAATCCTTTGCACTTATAGTCTGTTACAGTTATTTTTTGAATCTTATCTAAAGACTTGCATGAAACGAAACTCAAAATAAACCTATATTGGGTTTTGGTCACCGGATCTATACAACACATAAATCCGCTGTCTTCTTGTGAAATTACCTTAAGGTCTTTTCTATTGAAAAATGATTCATCCAATAAATTATTATTCCACATATAGTTTCTGAATAGCCAAAGATCATTGCTGTAAAACTCTGGATATTCATCACAAAGAGTTTCGTAAATTTTATATGCTAACTGCAAAAATCTGACATCGACACCACTGATTTCAAAATAAAATTCTGCGAGCAATTGTTGCGTGTGCCTTGTATGAATTCTTTTACAATAATTTTCAGCCAACACCAGTAGCCGTCCATATTCTTCTGCATTGTTATTGCTTGCGTTCAGATTCAACATTTTGACAGATGACAACAAAAATAATCTCGTAAATCCAAAATCGTCTTCGTTAATCGCTCTTGCATTGCTACTTATATTGGCTGCATGCTGATATGCTGTTTTTGCTTCTACTATGTTTTTTTCCTTTTGGAACAACAAACCCAATCTGTAAAAACAATATGCTTTAACGGCAGACTCATCTGGAGAATTCTGATAATCAAGATCTACATACTGAGAAGACAATTCCATATAGATCCGTATAGCTTCTCCTGCCAAAGAAAGATTTCTTTCGTATTCTAATGCCAACTTCATCTTACAAGCATCTATATAAGCTTGTACTTTTTGCCCTGCATGCATCTCAGAGCACTGCTGAAAATAAAACAAAGCCTTTTTAAAATTACTAGTGGTATATCTAGAATCATAAAACGGGGCACAGGAATGGATTTCGCCCAAATGGAAATGTATGCAACCGCAAACATAACTATTTATTGTGCCTTTTTTATCCTGCGGTAATTGATTCAATGTCTTGTATGCTTTTTCATAGCATTCTTTGCTTTGAACAATATCGTCTCGTTTAGCAAACATTTTCCCCAATAGCATATAGGCGCGAATATAATACTCAATACGATTTTCATCGAAAAATGAGCCATATCCTTCGTTGCGTCTACATAGTTTTATTACTCTCCAACATGTGTTGCGACTTTCCTTTAATAAATTGGCCTCTGTTTCTATTTCCGCAAGATATAATTCTTCTGATAAGTATTCTAATAAATAGTCGATGTCTTCTTGAGTTTTTTTCTTTAAGTATGCAGTGTGTTTTTTTTGATAAATTATCGCAGTGGTGATATCTTTTTTTATTCCGATACCAACATAATATATATTTACTAACATTTTCATAGCTTCACTCAAGCCGGCGTTTGCGGAATTTTCGATTAACTGTAGCCCTTTTTCAACATTGATTTCTACATCGATACCTATCAAATATGCCAAACCAATCAAAAACTCATGTTCAGATGTACCATTTGAGGTAATAACCAGCCGAGATACGGCGTTTAACAGCCGCGTACGAAATTCACTATCATTTACATTTATATAATCCTTAATATTGGCGCTATATAGCTTTTTTTTGTCCGTTTTTTCCATTTCAACAGCAAAAATATCAGTGCCTTTTTCTTCTTTTTTCTTTCGTGCTAGCGGCAATTCAGTGGAAATGACATAGTTATCCCGTTCTTCACCGTTTTCGTCGATAACCTTTTCCAAAAGTTGCGGAGTAACAAGCAGAGTAAACAACTTGCAATCGTCCAGAATTTTCTCGATGTTTTCTTTAAAACTTTCACCCGGAGTTAAAAACTCATCAAACCAGATAGCAATATCTCGGCATTCTGGATTGCTGTGGATGAGTCGCATAAGCTCATTGGCGTACTTACGGTCTTTTTTACGATAACTCAAGAATATGTAGGCATCAAAAGCTGCACGAACACGTTTTGCAAGTTCGTCGCTGATAAGAACAGATTCAAGATACCTCTTCAACTTTTCTTCATAAGAGATTTCGGTCAGATCTGTACTATAAGGATTCAAATATTGCAATTCGCCGAATTTATCGGGTTTAGAATATAACTCATCAATGCCCGACTCCATCATAATCGGCAGAACGGGGATGTGTTCTTTCAAGGCATAAGGAATATCCTCATCCATAGCACGATTTGGTGTGGATAAAAGTTTAAAGGTGACAGGAACTACAAACAAGTTATTACGACCCAGATCAACTTGCTTTTCATCTTCTGCGATAACTTCAGTTATATCCTCGGTGTAGTAGATTGCACAATCATGAGTTTTAAAAACATCGTCGCGGATTTTTTTAAAGTGTTTCTCAAAATCATCCGGATGACAGGTAAAATATACTCTCGGCTTTTTATCAATATCGACCTTGTTTTTTGTTTCTACTTTAAAAACTGCCATAATTTCGTGCACCTCTTATGTATTAGTATATTATATAACTCTCTTTTTCTATATTTTCGCATAATATTATACCATAAATATAATCTTATTACAACCAACAAAAGCGCCAAAAAACCGTTTTTGACACCAATGCGTTCAATGGGGCAAACCAGCGAAAGACCCAGTATTTATGCGGCTTTATCGCAATTTTGTGTTATTATAACACGAGCCTTGATTCTTCTCTCTTTTCCCATTGCGGTGCCCGACTCTGTCTGCGCGGACTGTCGCCGCTTGCCATTCGTCGACCGCGGCTGCTCCTTTTTGCTCGCTGTATCACCCACAGGGTGCGCTCGCAAAC
>JAZPYO010000037.1:0-26819 GCA_045544195.1 Eubacteriales bacterium | reverse complement strand
CATTGCGAAAAGAAATGCAGCCTGCGGCTGATGATATACACCTTCGGTGATGAGATGCACGCTTGCGCGTGATGATATACCATTGCTTTCGCAATGGATAAAAAATCGACAGGTCGAAACCTGTCGATTTTTGGTGCGGGTAACAGGACTTGAACCTGCACATCCTTGCGAACATAAGAACCTGAATCTTACGCGTCTGCCAATTCCGCCACACCCGCATATTCTACCTCAATCATTATTATTAGATTGACTTGATTACCCGAATAGGATAACATAAAAAAAGCGATTTGTCAAGATAAAAATCAAAAATGTTTTTTATTTTGTTTAGAAATACACACATATAGAAATAATAGATGAAAAAAAGGTGGTCAATATGTGTGAGGAAATAAATAAGGACACAAAAAGCGATGGCATGGCATATGTCGGCAAAGAGGATTTTGTTATTGACTGTATAACCGTGATAGGACAGGTGGAGGGGCATTACTCGCTGCCGCAAGGACAAAAGGCGACAAAATACGAGCATCTGATACCTCGTATTGTTGCTTGCGAGGAAAATGAAAGGATCAACGGTCTTTTGCTTATTCTCAATACGGTTGGCGGTGATGTTGAGGCAGGACTTGCTATCGCCGAACTGATAGCTACTATGAAAAAGCCGACTGTATCTTTAGTTTTGGGCGGCGGTCATTCTATCGGTATTCCGCTTGCAGTAAGCGCAAAAAGATCATTTATTGTTCCGTCCGCTACGATGACTGTCCATCCTGTGCGTACAAACGGCCTTGTTATCGGAGTTTCTCAGAGCTTTGAATATTTCAGACGCATGCAGGAAAGAGTCAATAAATTTATTTGCGATCATTCATCAGTATCGATGGGGCAGCTGGAAAGAATGATGTATGACACATCTGATATAGTTGCTGACATTGGCACAATAATCAGCGGAACACAAGCAGTTGAATGTGGGCTTATAGATCAGCTCGGCGGTATATCATCTGCTTTGGAAGCGTTGCGCAATATTGCCGACAGTACACAGTAAATGGTAGAAATGTTCATTATTAAATGATAGAATGAAATAAAATGATTCGAAAGGAAATGCGATAATGGCAGATATCATAAATGTTACAAATGATAATTACGAACAAGAAATAGAAAAATCAGACATTCCTGTTCTTATTGATTTCTGGGCTTCGTGGTGCAATCCTTGCAGAATGCTCAGCCCCGTTATTGATGAAATAGCAAAGGAAAGAGACGATATAAAAATATGCAAGATAGATGTTGATGCCGAAATGGAGCTTGCAGGCGTATATAGCATAATGAGCATTCCCACTCTTATACTTGTTAAAGACGGAAAGCCTGTAAATAAGATCGTTGGCGCAAGACCCAAAACTGTAATACTTGAAATGATAGATTCATCAAAATAAGATAAAGCGCAGATTAAAAAGCGGATAGCCGAATTCTCGGTTATCCGCTTTTTAACTATTTCACTATATCTCCTACGCCGTTGAGTATGAACTTTGGTCTGTACGGGAACAGTCTGAGATCCTCACGCGAGGTTACACCCGAAAGAACAAGCACCGTATCAAGCTCGCTTTCGATGCCCGAAATAATATCTGTATCCATTCTGTCGCCTATGATAGCAGTATCTTCACGGTGAGCATTGAGCTTTTTAAGTGCGTGACGCATAATAAGTGGGTTTGGTTTACCGATGTAATAAGCCCGCTGACCCGTCGTAAGCTCAATGGGTGAAATAAGTGCCCTGCAGGCAGGTATAATTCCGTTTTCGCCGGGAGCTGTAAGGTCGGTGTTAGTTCCGATGAGCTTTGCACCATTCTGAATAAGCCTTACTGCCTTTTCTATCTTTTCATAATTGAATGATCTTGATTCGCCGAATACCACATAATCAGGATTATAATCATTCATTGAAAGCCCTGCCTCATACAACGCATTGACGAGTCCCGGCTCACCTATTGCGTAAACACTTCCGCCCGGACACTGCGAAGCAAGAAACGAAGCCGTTGCAAGCGCTGATGTGTAAAAGTGATCGGCTGAAACGTCAAGCCCCATTCGCGCCAGCTTTTGAGCAAGCTCCTTGGGCGAGCGTTCGCTTGAGTTCGTCAAAAACAGAAATTGCTTTTTGGAATCTATCAGCCAATTAACAAATTCGTGAACGCCGGGAAGTATTTTGTTGCCGTGGTAGATAACTCCATCCATATCGCATATGAACGAGCTCTTTTTTCTTATATTCTCAATGTTTACATCTTGCATTTTCATACCCTCTTATTCATATTGCGGCAGCTTGATATCTGCCGTTTGAAATTTTGTGCAAATAAACTCGTAATCTGCCGTTGTGTAAAGATCGTCGCCGCTGAATGAAAAGCTGAGACAAATACCCGTTTCTTTATCTACGGCATATGTTTTTTGATATTCAGCACCCTCTGCGGAGATCTTTTCCGTGTATTGATCGCATGTTCTTCCGCATACGGTGGTTTCTGCCGTTTTTACGGCATTTTTTGATTCTTTATGCGCGTAACAGAATTCCGCAAATGTTGTAAGATATTCGTCTATATAGCTCCTGCTTATTCTGCGTGATGTGTCTGAAAGCCTGAATATTCCGTCAGAGCCTTTTGTGTATGAAAGGTAACCGCTTGTATCATCTGCCTTCAGCAACAATATGTCTTCCTTGCCCGACATTATATATACACCTTTTTCGGATTCTGCAAATAGCGCCGTCTGCTTGCTTGAGCCTATCGTGTAATCGTATTGAATATAGCAGCTTTTTGGAAAATCTGCGGGAACATTCAAACAGTCGAATGCTTTGTCCGTCATAGTGTCAACAGTCTTTGCATCGCTCGGAGATGCGTTCAGTCCGCAGGAGACCGCAGATGTCAGAACCGTCAGGATCAGTAATGATATCAATAATCTTTTCATGTCAGTTTTGCTTTCTCATTTCTTTTTGAAAATTACTAACTTGCTGAATACGTAATTCATAATTATAACAATGATACCCGCCGCTATCTTTATAATGAGCTGATTCATATTGAGCAGCGTTACGAAAATAAGGAAGATAAGCTCTTCAACGCCGAGTGAAAATACTCTTGCCCCCGTGAACGTGATTATTTCGTGCACGAGCACCTCTTTTTTGAAGCTTTTGCTTTCAAATACCCACAGCTTATTTGCTATATACGCAACTATAACGGCAAAGAACCACGCTATGAAAACTATTATAAGCTCGTTCAAGGACGGGAAAAAGTGTGCAAGACCGAAGTGAACAACGAAATTGAACACGGTTACAAGTCCGCCCACTATAACGTACACGATTATTTCACGGTGCTTTTTTATCAATGCATTGATCTTTTTGAAAAAGCATATATATATGACGGCGCATACGGCAAGGCATATTCCCGCTGTGATCGAAAGCGGTATTATATTGCTAAGCGCCCAATTTAACAGCGTTTCAACAAGCGGCGGGCTGTTTTCATTCAATGAGGTTAAAAATGTGCTCATTTTATCTTCTCCATAATTTTTAAAAATTCTTCCTCGGTGTATAAAAGATTTATAGCTTCAAGCAGGGAATTGGACGACATATCAGGCGGAAGAAATGATGCTGTGCAGAATTCTTTTCGAAGCTGTGCAGAGCCGTCAAGACCCGAAAGACCGTATGCATACATATCCGCCTTCGTCATATCCATCTTCTTTTCCGTGTGTCCCGTATACGGCATAAAAATATTACGCAGAACGTCAATATCCATTCCCTCTACGCCTAAAGTCCCTTCTGCCGAAGGCTTTTCCTTGCGTCTTTCTTTTCCCTTTATCTGAGGAATATACAGATTTACTATCTTTTCGTTCGGTATTATTCCCCGAATAAAATTCCGTATCAGTCTGCCGCCGCTGTCGCTGTCGGTCACTACTATTATACGTTCGTTTTCCGCAAGCCTGCGGAGCAGTGCGGATTTTTCGCTGTTTTTGAATATTCCGAAGCCGTCCGTGGTGATGATCGTTGCGTCAATGACGGACATCAGCTTTATCTTATCGTACTTACCCTCGCATATAACGGGGTATTTTATTTTCAGCTTTTCCATACTATAAACATGTTATAAGCGAAATCAGCACACATTGTGCATCGGCTGATGTGCTTTTTAGCAAAAGATCAGACTCATAGCATTTTTCAAGAAGAAATTTCAAGTGAGATGATCTTGTTGTTTTTAACGCCTGCATCCGAAGCTTTACTGCATACTCGTGCATTCCTATTTTTGACGATATATCAGTCGGACTCATTCCCGATTTCATAGCACATTTTATTCTGTAAAGTCTTTCGATCTCACCTGTAAGCTCCGCTATCAATGAAAACGGCTCTGCGCCCTTTTTAAGCGCATCTGTTACGTAGGACATAACTCCGTCAATATCACGTTTGAGGATCCTGTTTGAAACGTAGAAGGCTTCAAACACTGTTTTTTTGCCTGTGACACTTTCAACTATTTCACAACTTGGCTCTGTGATGCCCTCATGACGCATATATGCGCATAGCTTTGATATTTCGTGTGAGATTATGCTCATATCACACGCGGCTCTGTCTGCTATGAGTGATGCAACATTGGCAGTTACGGTAAAGCCTTCAGATGCGAAATGGCGGTTTATCCACTTCAACAGCTTTTCACGCGGGAGAAAGTCAAAGCACAGACAGGTACAGCATTTTGATATTTTGGCTATTTTTGTTCTTGTGTCGCTTTCCGCACCGTCAAGCTGAGATGCGTACATATACACTATAAGTGTAAGCTCCTTGTAATCGGCTGCCTTTTTCATTATGGCGCACAGGGTATCAAGCGACTCCTTGCTTTTCTTCAGCTCTGCGCCGTATATGACTACCAATCGTTTGTCGGAAAACTGCGGAGGACATGACATAGCCGACAGTATTCCGTCCTTATCCTCAAGACTGTCGAAAACGGTAATATTGAAGGTCTTAAGCTCATCGTCAGGACAAACGAGCTTTTTTACATCGGAAAGAAAAGCGCGCTTGAGATATTCTTCTTCTCCCCACAGAAAATACGCACCCTGCATATCGCCCGAAAGCAGCTCCTTCGTTTGCTTTGTGATGTCCGTCTTTGGCGGCATTGTGCACACTCCCTTCAACATTACATAGATAAACCATTCTATCACGAATATTTGAACTTTATATAAAGCATATTGTAAGTTTTTATTTAATTAATGGGTGTAATTAGTTTATATGGTCATTTTTGTCGTTTTATTTCTTGCGTTTTGCATAGTTTTTGTAAACGGAGCGACCGATGCTGTCAATTCCGTAGCTACGTGCGTTTCATCAGGCAGTATGAAAATGAAGAATGCAGTAATACTTTCTGCATTGTTCAATTTTCTCGGCGTTTCGGTAATGGGTGCTTTTTTTGCAGATGTTGCAATGACGGTAAAGGATACGGTGCATATCGAAAATGGAGATCAGGCGTATCTTGTGCTTATTTCCTGCCTTAGCGCTGTCATATTGTGGTCCTTATCTGCTTGGTATTTCGGACTGCCGACAAGCGAAAGCCACGGTCTTATAGCAGCCTTGGCAGGTGCAGGCTGGGCGCTGCACGGTATATCGGGCGTAGATACAGCACAGCTTTCAAAGGCGCTTTTGGGTGTGCCCCTTTCCTCGTTAGCCGGCTTTGCAACAGTAGCAGTATGCGTTGCGCTTGTCAAAAGACTTCCGTTCGGATCAGATCACAAATTTTATAAAGCGGCACAGGTGATAGGGTGCGCTTGTATGTCTTTTATGCACGGCGGACAGGACGGTCTGAAGCTGCTGGGAATATTTATGATAGCCTTGGGAGCGGATGAAAGGATACCTGTATTTTATATAGCGGCAGTTTCTCTTGTTATGATGATAGGTACTGCCGTCGGCGGAAAGCGTATAATCAAAACGGTTGGAACGGATATGGTCAGCCTGTCATATTCAGAGGGCTTTTGTGCCGATATATCAAGCTCAGTATGTCTTTTTCTGTTCAGTATTTTTGGCGGAATACCCGCAAGCACCACGCAAACAAAAGCCTCCGCTATGATAGGCGCATCGCTTGCCGGCGAGCGCAGCTATGTAAACGGAGGTATAGTCAAAAATATGGTAAGCGCGTGGTTATTTACATTCCCCGTGTGCTTTATTCTGGGGGCTGTTATTGCAAGGGTGGGTATGCTTGTGCTTTACTGATCGAATTTCCTGTCGTATAAAAGTGCGGCTATCAGTATTACGAAAACAGAGCCTGCATTATGCACAAGCGCGCCTGTCGTTGGCGTTAAAACCTGCATAAACGAAAGGATAACGGCAAGAAGATTAATGACAAGGGAAAGAGTTATGCTCAGACGTATCGTCTTAAGCGTTGCGTTTGCCAGACGCTTAAGATACGGAAGCTTTGAAAGCTCATCGCCGATAAGAGCTATATCGGAAGCTTGCACCGTTATGTCACTTCCTATCTTACCCATCGCTATTCCGACACTCGCCGTTTTCAATGCAGGAGCATCGTTTATACCGTCGCCTATCATACATACGCTTTTGCCATTTGAAGTAAGCTCCTTTATTGCGTTGACCTTATCTTCCGGCAAAAGCCCTGCGCGCACGTCTGTTATTCCCAAGTTCTTTGCAATGGCGTTGGCGCTTTGCGCGTTGTCGCCCGTGAGCAGCACTGTGTTGATATTCAGACTGTGCAGCTTCTTCACTGCCTTTGCGCTGTCAGCTCTTACCGTGTCGTTAAGCACGATAATTCCTATGCTTTTTCCGTCAAGTGCAACGTAAATGACTGCGCTTCCGCCGCTACGGTGCTTGTGTGATAAAAGCTGCTCTTCCGCGCTTATTTCTATCCCGTTTTGCTCAAAAAACCTCTCGCTTCCGCAAAGTATTCTTTTGCCGTTTAATACAGCAAGAACGCCCTTGCCCGATTCCATAACGAATTTATCGGGCGATTGTATGGCTATGCCATTTTCGCTTGCATACGAAACTATCGCTTTGCCTAACGGGTGCTCGCTGCGGTATTCGGCGCATGCGGCAATAGCTAAAAGCTCATTGCGCGTCATATCCGAATTGAACGGTTCTACGGCGAAAACAGACATTTTTCCACTTGTGAGAGTTCCCGTTTTGTCAAATGCAACGGTATCGATCTTACCCATTTTCTCAAGCGCTTCGCCCGATTTTATAATGACGCCGTGCTTAGATGCCTGACCGATGGCAGCCATTATCGCAGTCGGTGTTGCAAGGACGAGGGCGCATGGGCAAAATACGACGAGTATCGTCACTGCAACGGTCAGGCTTTGTTGTATAAGTCCTGCGGCGATCGCAATAAGTAAAGCTATGGGCACAAGAATGCTCGCCCATTTGTCAGCGGTACGCTGGATGTCCGCTTTGTTTTTTTCTGCTTCCTCAATAAGACGGATAAGTCCTTGTAATGACGAATCCTTCTGCTCTTTTGTTACCTCTATATCGACACTTCCGAAACGGTTTACCGTTCCGCAGAATACTTCATCTGATACCGTAAGATCAACAGGCAGGCTTTCGCCTGTTATCAGTGATTGGTCAACTGATGTTTCCCCGGAGATTATAATTCCGTCGGCCGGTATTGATTCACCGGGCAAAATACGCAGTATATCGCCCTTTTTGATTTCGGAAACGGGTATGTAGCATTCATTTTTGCCATCGATCCTTCTGCCCCTGAGCGGTGTTGAGGATATAAGCTCCTTAAGTCCCTTTTTTGCTCTGTCTGTTGTAAGATCCTCTAATATTTCGCCTATTGCCATTATAAAAGCGACCTCGCCTGCGGCAAAAAGATCCTTTGTAATTATAGCTGCCATCATCGCTATAGATATTAACAACGCCGATGAGATCTTGCTTATTCCTTTATTGTATATCGCCTTGCGTACAGCATTATATACAAGCGGACTTCCCGATATAAGTATCGTTACGATAGCAGGGGAAAGGTATAACGGCAGCGTAACATCGAGCAATGAAAGAATAATGCACGATAAAAGAAATACGCCGCTTAATGCCGTCATTGGTATTCCCGTCAGAAATCTAAAAAGATTTTTCATATTTTCCTCCGTGTTTCATCTTTACATTAAGTATATTCGGGATTTTTCAATAATGCAATATTCAAAAACGGACTTTTGTACAGAAATGAACAAAAAGACGAAAGTGTGCAAAAAATCTCCCCGCCCGCTATTACAAAAGAACGGGGCAGGGAGATAAACATATGTTAGTCGCCGTTGCCGTCAGCGTTATTCGGAGCATATCGCTTTGCCTGAGTTGAAAACAGCTCGTAATATTTTCCGCGCCTTTCCATAAGCTCTCTGTGGCTACCCATCTCTGCAAGTCTGCCGTCTTCTATTACGATTATGCAGTCAGCTGTGGTCGCGCTTGAAAGACGGTGCGAAACGAATACCGAGGTCTTGTCATTACGCAATTCATCAAAACGGTTGAATACCTCCGCTTCTGCCATTGGGTCAAGAGATGCCGTCGGCTCGTCAAGGATCAGTATGTCCGAATCGCCGTAAAATGCTCTGGCAATAGCTAATTTCTGCCATTGACCACCCGAAAGCTCGATTCCGTTATCCTCAAAATAACGCATAAGCGGAGTGTCATATTTGGCTGATAAAGCGTTTATGAAATCATCAGCACCGCTTTTTCTTGCGGCGTATTCGACGCTGCTCTTATCAACAGGCTTATTTATATCGCCGAAGGTGATATTTTCGCTTACCGATACAGCATATTTACCGTAATCCTGAAATATGATACCGTACATATCGTAAAGAGCAGACAGATCGTATTCTCTTATATCGTGTCCGTCAAGCAGTATTCTGCCCTCTGTCGGATCGTATAATCTTGTGATCAGCTTTACAAGCGTCGTTTTACCCGCTCCGTTCAGGCCGACAAGCACAACAGTGCTTCCGGGCTTTATCGTCAGCGATATATTTTTCAGTACATCCTTGTCTGTTCCGGGATATCTGAACGATACGTTTTCAAGTGTTATTTCGTGCGAGGTATGACGCTTCGGAATACGCGGGGGATCTATGATCGGCTTTATACGCTGTTCTTCCTTCATAAATGCGATCATATTGTTTATGAATAAAGTTCCCTCATATATGGACGCTGTGGTAGTGATTATCAGCGCGACCTTTGATGAGATGGTGATAAGTGCGCCTGTATAAAGAGAATAGTCACCGACCTGATATTTGCCATCAAACACACCGTTTGCAATGAATACAAAAAGTGCGCAGTTTGCCGCAATAGCGATTATTCCTGTCAAAAGGTTGAAGAAAAACTCGCTCATTATGAGCTTTTTCAAGCCTTTATAATACTTTTTGAATACCGCCTGATACTTATTCTTAAATACATCTGCAAGATCGTATATGCGTATTTCCTTAGCAAGATCCTTGTTGACGATAGTTTCGGAATAGTACGACATCTGCCGTCTTTCCTTACTGCGTCTGAACATAAAGTCAACGTTCTTTCTTCTGAAAACGAAGCTGACAACGGTGGACGGTGCTGATACCGCTATCATCACAAGCGGAGCCCACGGGCTGATAGCAAACAGTATGGCAATAAAGCTGACGATGCTGATAACGGCGCTGAATATCGAAAAAAATGACGATAAAACAGAGATCGGACGGGTGCCTGCTTCGCGGTTTGCGTTTTCCATTTTTTCGTAGAATTCAGGACTGTCATAGCTTGAAATGTCGATCTGCTTGGATTTTTCTATTATTTTGAGCTTTATGTGGTTCGATACGATCTCTCCGCAGATACGCATTATCATTGATGATATTCTGCCGACTATGTCGGATATGAATAGGTATGCAAATTGAAGCACCAGCAGGGAAACGATGACAGTAAATGCCGTTATTTCACCGTTGTACGCCTTTGCAAGACTGTTTATCAGCTCCTTGCCGACCAACGACGTAAGAACGGGCATTATGCCGTTGAATACCGACGTGAATATCATAACGAAAAGCACAACGGGGCTTGCCTGCCACACCAATCCGAATATGTAAAAAAGTCTGTAAAAGAATGAGCAGATGATCTCCTTTAAAAATCTCGGCAGATCCTTTATATTCTTCGGTAACGGTGTTTTGTATTTATCGTTCACCTTACTGTGACGCATATGAGGGGGCGGGGGCATATTCATATGTTTTTCCTTACTGCGATCATATTTCGCTGTATGCGCCTACTGAAACGCAAAGACGGTAATCAAGGCTTTCGTTGGGGGCAAGCGTTTTAAGCGTGCCGTTTTCGCGCGCGTCTTTTCTGCCGTCTACCGTTGCATTTCCTGGCTCAAGACCGCAAACATATTCGCCCTTGCCCATCATCTTCCACTGCAAAAAGCAAGGAAGATTTTTGTTTTCATAGCTGATCTTTACTGCAAGGTCTGAGGTCTTGTTTTTCATTCCCACTGTTACTATGCCGTTTTCCTCAGCCATTCCGCTATGGTAATAGCACCTTTCCCTGTAGTTGTCAGCGGGTGCTGAAAATTTATCCCACATATCAAGCTCGCTTGCGGCGATCTCACTTCTCGGAGTGCGTACGGATGACGGGATGGATACCTCCGCATTCTCATCAAGAAGCGGATAGCCCATATTGAAATGGTAAAGTATCATAACAGGTGTGCTTCTTGCACATGAGTTTGAAACGGTATCGTGTATATGTACCTTGTTTTCACCGTATTTGCACGTTATTCTGCGTGTCAGCGTAAGCTGTGTGCCGAACATAACAGTCTGCGACATATCTCCGGTCATGGTAACGTACGGAGTGCCGTTTTCATCAAAGCCTCTTTCAATACGGAAATTATCCGCAGGTATGCTTGAAAGTCTGCCGTGACACGGCAATTCATCGCCTTGATCGACACAGCAGGAGCCGATGTTGTCAAGTCCGCAGGTAACAAAAAAACCGCCGGCAAAGCTGTGCATCCAGCCTTCCTTATATGCATCGAAGTATTGCGGAGCTTTTATTCCGACAGGTGTCTGATAGCAAAGGTTTTTGCCCTTGAATGACATATTGAATATATCCATCGCCCTGTCAACAAGGACGGTGAAGGAAAGCCCTGCGCCGTCAGATACGTCAACGGCACGCACTCCGTCTGCCCATCCGCCGCAGATCTTGTATTGCCTTATATTAAAAAGCTGATTTATATTTCCTATGTATTCTGTACTGTCTTTAAAATTCATGTTTGCTTCTCCTTTACGCTTATGCAATTACGAGCTTTATTTTTGCAGCCCTTGCAGCTCTTGCAAATTCCGAGCTTACTTCCTCGTCTGTTATTATAACATCTATGTCAGAAAATCCCGCAAAGGTGTAAGGAAGATTTTTGTCGAGCTTTGAGCTGTCGGCAAGAATTACTGTTTTCTTTGCCTTTTCACAGATGTAACTTTTAAATTCACATTCGCTGTAGTTACCGCTCGTAAAGCCGTTTTCAAGTGAAAATCCCGACGGAACGAGAAATGCGGTGTCGATATTGATGTTTTCGATGAATGATATAGCCTGACTTCCGGATATTGAAATGTTGTCTCTGTTTATCATACCGCCGACAAGATTTATGATCGGCAGATTTTTCTTGACGAGCTCCAGGGCAACGTTAGGTCCTGTTGTGAGCACGGAAATACGCTCGTCGGGAATGATAGCCGCCAGCTTCAATATGGTCGTACCCGAATCGAGAAATATCGATCTGCCCGTTTCAATGTAGTCCATAGCCGCAAGAGCTATTTTCTGCTTTGCCGTCATATTTGAATTAAGACGAAGGCTGAAGGCATCCTCCATTGAGGTCGTTATGAATTTCATGCTTCTTGCGCCGCCTCGTACCTTGATCGCCTCTCCGATCTTTTCAAAGTACTCAATGTCACGTCTCAGTGTCATACCCGAAACGTTGGGGAAGGCTTCCTCCAATTCGTGTAATGATACGTAAGGCTTTGTCTGGAGCATATTACGTATTATTTCGTGTCTCAGTTTTTTCATTATTCAAAACCTTTCTTTGCGGTAATATTGTGTGGATCGTGCTGAATATCGAATGATAAAATTTAACACAAAATCACGTAAAAGTGTTAAAAATATCACATATTTCGCTCATTATATCACAATATTTCGCAATGTTCAAGAAATGAAACTCACTTTTTTGTGAATTATTTTCGTTTTTCGCAAAAACAGATTACAGATGTTGTAAGCAAAAAAACACCGAACAGCAGCTTCATGACCCTTTGCGGCATATATGATGCCATGATCGATCCGGGTATAGCTCCCGCACAGGCGCAAAAGGACAAAAAAAGGCAGATGGGATAATTCACATTTCTTTTGCGAAGATTTATAAGTGAAGCACAAACAGAGCACACTGCAAACGTACAAAGATTTACCCCCTGGGCTATAAACTGCGGGAATTCCCTGAAGACTGAAAGATATACCGAAAAAAGTCCGCCCCCGCCAAGTCCCATGCCCGAAAGAGTGCAGAATATAAACGAAAAAAGTGTGTCCATTTTACCACGCCTTCCAGATCATAATTATTCCCGATATTCCGATCACGGCAGCGAATAGCTTTTTTAAAAACGAGTTTTTGACCTTGTCAAGCAATATCGCACCGCACAGGCCGCCGAGCACAGCTCCGGGCAGAAAGCCTTTTGTATGCGTAAGAACGCTTATGTCATTTTTCGCATATGTGAAGGCAGATATAAGACATACAGGCAAGGTCGAAATAAGACAAGACGCGAATACGTCCTTTTTTTCTTTCTTCTCGTCCTTTGCGTATATCAACGAAAACAAAAATGTGAATATTACTCCTACCCCCGTGCCGAGCAATCCGTTAAGAATACCGCCTGCCAATGCGGTTATTCCGCATAAAGGCAAAATGCTGTCGCTTTTTATTTTCATATTTTTTATTTTTACCTCTTGAAATATATTTGTGCGTGTGATAATATATATAAAATAATTATTTTATGAAAGTGTGAGATATATGGAGATCATCTACTATATAGTAATGGGCATCGTTCAGGGAATAGCGGAGTTTTTGCCTATTTCATCATCAGGACATCTTGCGTTAGCATCGTCGTTTTTTAATTTTACATCAGATGAAGCTCCTGCATTCGATGTGTTGCTCCACATAGGTACGCTGCTTGCGGTGTTCGTTGTATACAGAAAGGATATTTTTCCTCTTGTGCCCGCCTTTTTCTCTATGATGAAAAAGGTATTTCAGAAAAAGCTCAAGCTGTCATTTTACGATACAAATGAGCGGATGGTGATATTTATCATCATTGCAACGTTGCCGTTAGTGCTTATAGCCCTGACGGGAATTGAGGATAAAATAGAGCTTCTTAAGAATTATCCGATGGCTATCGGTGGCATACTTATATTCAACGGTATCGTTCTTATGATAAGCGACAGGCTTTCAAACGGAAGCATGAATGCAGAAAACGCAAAGCCGAGAAATGCACTTGTTGTCGGTGTGTGTCAGATGTTTGCAATACTTCCCGGCCTTTCACGCTCAGGCTCGACCATAACGGGCGGACTTCTGTGTAACTTTGACAGACAGTATGCAGTTAAGTTTTCGTTCATACTGTCAATTCCCGCAATACTCGGCTCTGCGGTGATGAAGGTCGACGATCTTGTTGAAGCGTCTGTCTCATCAGAGCAATGGCTGTATTATGCATTGGGCATGGCAGTTGCGGCAGTATTCGGATTTCTGGCTATGAAGGTACTGATATTCATTTCCAAAAAATCAAACTTTACATACTTTGCATATTATTGCTTTGCAGTAGGTCTGGCAGCGATCATATACAGCGCCGTCAGATGATATTCACTAACGATAAAATAAAGGAACGGTCACAGTAATGGCAAAAAAGACGATAGCAAATACAAAGAAAAGTACAAAAGATAAAAGCTCACCCGCCGCAGCGGCTAAAAAAACGACATCCAAGAATAAGACCGCGCAATCGAAAGCGAAGAACGAGAAAACCGCGCCCGAAAGACAGGGCGGCGCTATAAGCGTAGCTGACAGGATAATTCCCGTTGCAGTCGGTATAGTGGGCGCGTGTCTTGTCCTGTGCTTTGCCGCGCCGTCATTATGCGGTGCGATAGGATCGCTTGTAAGAGATGCTTTCTTCGGAATATTCGGCTGGGGATGTATTCCCGTGCCCGTATTTATGATAGCATTGGCGTTTTCATATCTCAAGCTGATAACACCCTACAAAAAATATCCCCGCGCAAAAATATATACAAAGCTCGCTTTGGCATCCTCAAGCGTTGTGTGCCTGTCAGCGTTTATATCCATCGCGGCGTTCGGAACAAAGTATTCCGCGTCGGTATCGCAGATGTATGATTCGGGTGTTGATAGCGTCGGCGGAGGAGCTGTCGGCGGTTTGATAGCTATGGGACTTTGCAAATGCTTCGGAATACTGGCTCCCGTTCTGATGCTCGGTGCATCTATTGTCTGTGCGTTGCTCACATTCGGTCTTACTCCGTACAGACTGTATGCGATCATAAAAGAGAAAAGTGAGCAGGCAAGGCTTGCAAGAGTATCAGAGGAAGAAGAAAACGAGGACGATGATGACGATCTGTTCAATACGGATAAAATACCTCAAAAAACAGAAAAATATCAAAAGCCCGAAAAGAAAAGATCAAAGAAAAAGGATCCGTTCGATTATGAGCTTGACGGTATGAAGGAAAAGCCCGCTGATGATGATTTTGATGACTTTGACGATGATGACAAGGCGTACGACTATGAAAAGCATAACAAGACGGAAAAGAAAAAGAACGATGCGGACGAGCCTGTAGAAACGGAAAAGGAAGCAAAGAAAAAGCCGTTGAATAAGGCTTCGGTAACAGATAAGGGAAGTACGCTTCATACAAAAAATGAAGATAAATTCGATCTTGAGGAGATATTCAGCGATAAGTCCGCAGTTGCGGAATCAAGGACTGAGCAGCAGGAAGGGGAGCTTAAAAAGACTGCCATAGGAAAGACTGCAGAGCAGCTTGCCGCAGAAGCAAGGGCATACCGTTTTCCGCCGATGTCGCTTTTAAAGATCGACTACAATCAGCAATCTGCCGATATTTCATCCGAGCTTGAGGAAAACTCACGCAAGCTGATAAACACGCTTGCGAGCTTTAACGTTGATGCAAGAGTCGTACACATATCACGCGGTCCTGCTATAACGAGATACGAATTGAAGCTCGCGCCCGGTATAAGAGTTACGGCAATATCAAAGCTCGTTGACAATATTGCTATGGAATTTGCCGCAACGGGTGTCAGAATTGAAGCACCTATTCCCGGAAAGGATGCAGTAGGAGTCGAGGTGCCTAATTCCGATACACGTATTGTAAGAATACGTGAATTGCTCGATACCGATAAATTCAGATCAGCCGAAAGCAAGCTCACATGCGCCTTGGGCGTTGATGTTGTAGGCGATCCTGTATATCTTGATATAGCGAAGATGCCTCATATGCTTATCGCCGGTGCAACAGGTATGGGTAAATCGGTTTGTATAAACAGCTTGCTCGTAAGCCTTTTGTGTAAAGCATCCCCTGATGATGTCAAAATTATGCTTATCGATCCGAAAAAGGTTGAATTTGTTCCGTACAGCGGTATTCCGCACCTTATTGTCCCGGTCGTTACCGATCCGAAAAAGGCGGCGGGAGCGTTGAACTGGGCGGTAGAGGAAATGGAAAGACGGTATGGACTTATCGAATCGGTAGGCTGCCGTAATATCTTCGGCTATAACGAGGTTACAGCAGATGATCCCGAAAAGGAGCATTTGTGCCAGGTCGTTATAGTTATTGACGAGCTTGCCGATCTTATGATGATGGCGAAAAACGAAATAGAAACGTCAATATGCCGTATAGCTCAGAAGGCGCGCGCGGCAGGTATCCATCTTGTAGTAGGTACGCAAAGACCGTCTGTAGACATAGTAACAGGAAGCATCAAGGCAAATATCCCGTCAAGAATCGCCTGCAAGACCTCATCTCAGATCGATTCAAGAACGATAATAGATGTTGCAGGTGCTGAAAAGCTGATAGGAAAGGGCGATATGCTGTTCGCACCTGTCGGAATTTCAAAGCCCAAGCGTGTTCAGGGCGCTTTTGTAAGCGAGTCGGAGGTAGAGGCGATAACCGATTTCATAAAGAAGAACTACGGCAAGGTATCGTATGACGAAAAGGTAATACAGGAGATCGAAAAGGGCGCATCTCAGGTAGGTAAGGGCAATAAGACCGCGATGTTTGACGATGATGATGCAATAGGTGATGAGGACGAGCTTCTCCGTCCCGCTATTGAATACGCATTTGAGTCGGGCAGAGTGTCAACGTCGCTGTTCCAAAGAAAGCTGTCTATCGGCTACGGCAGAGCGGCAAAGATAATTGACCGTATGCAAGAGCTTGGCATATGCAGCGAATCGTCGGGAACAAAGCCCAGAGAGCTTCTTATGACAAAAGAGGAATATCTTGAAATGATCAACGGAAACGGAGGAAACGAGGACTGATGAGCATATCAATAGATTACTGCAAATCAGATGAAGATATAGAGCTGGCGAAAAGACTGTTCGGCGAGATATTTTCACAGGAGGAGTTTGCGCAGAAATTTTACAGCGTTATAAAGGGTAGACATGACGTCGATATCGTCATAGGCAGATACAACGGCGAGCCTGTAAGCGTTGCTCATATAATAAAATCCGATAAGGGAGTCTACATTTACGGTGTCGGAGTGCTGAGCAAATACCGCCTTAAAGGCGTGTTCAGGGTGCTTATCACAGAGACTGTCAGAATGTATAAGGAAAGCGGCGCACCGATAGTGTTCGTCGTTCCCCAGGAGAATTATCACTACGATATTTATAAAAAATTCGATATAGGCACAGAGGTATTCAAAAATACCTATCAGATAGTAAACTGCGGCGAATTTGAATTGAAGCCTGTTGACGATATACAGCTGCTGTATAAGCTGACGCGCGAAAGGGGAAAAAATATGTTTCCTCTGCCGTATGAGCTGTTTGAGCTGATGATAAAAGAAAATGAGATGACTGTCAGCTTCATTTACAGAAACGGCGAGCTTTGCGGTTATGTGTATATGCGTGATAGCGAAGCGTACGAGGTTTATTGCAAATATTGCGGATTTTATCGTATAACAGGCAAAAAGAGGTTTGCCCTCGCCGTTGAAAACGGCGGAAGCCTTGAGCCGCTGTACGAAGGAATATATCTTGATTAAGGAGACGGATCGCTATGCTGTATATGTTTTGTGCAAACGGTGTTGAAGAGTGCGAGGCACTTATTACAGTCGATATGCTTCGCAGAGCAGGGATCGATGTTACCACTGTCGGTGTTGAAGGTAAGACCGTAAGGGGTGCTCACGGCATTGATTTTATAGCTGATGCTTTGCTTTGCGACATAACCGAAAACGATATAAAATCATCGGACGGTGTTATTCTTCCGGGCGGTGCTGTCGGCGCGCAGACTCTTGCTGATACCCCCGATGTTGTAAGATACACAAAAGCGTCGCTTGACAATGGAAAGCTTGTTTCCGCTATATGTGCAGCACCCTCTGTTCTCGGCAGATACGGTATGCTTAAGGGGAAAAAAGCGACCTGCTATCCGGGATTTGAGGGTTATCTTGAGGAATGCGAGTATACAGGGCAGAGCATTACCGTGTGCGGCAACATCATAACTGCAAAAGGCATGGGCTGTGCCATAGCTTTTTCAGGCGCGATTATCAGGTATTTCAAGGGCGAAGAGATATCAAGAAAAATACTTGGAGAAATAATGTATGCAGGTGAATGATATCAAGACGCAGAAGGATAAAATAAGGGAAAGGTATAAATCCGAGCGCTGCGGTGTAACAGGCGAGGAAAAAACACGCCTGGACGACGGAATATGCAAGACATTTCTGTCATCTGCGACGTATATGTATTACGATACGATCCTTATGTATTCTCCCGTGCGTGATGAAATAGATATAAATGCAATAGCTTATCAGGCGTTGAAGGACGGAAAAAAAGTCGCCTATCCGAAATGCGTTTCGGGAACGAACAAAATGGATTTTTACTATGTTTCATCACTTGATGAGCTGCAAAAGGGCGCTTTCGGTATCCTTGAGCCGTCGGGTGATGAAAGCAAAAAGGTAGACAGAGCCAATGCTTCGAATACAGTATGCCTTATTCCCGCCATCGTTTTCGACAGATCGGGCTACAGATTGGGATACGGCAAGGGATATTATGACAGATACCTGAATTCCTATAACGGTGTTATTCTCGGTATAATATATAAGCGTCTTATAACCGACCGTCTGCCGAAGGGAAGATTTGATATAAGGGCAAACGCCCTGATAACCGAGGAAGGTGTTATTTCAGTTGAAAGAGATTAAAGACTGTCACAAGCTCCCGCTGCTTGTATTGGTCATATACATACTTACCTCTCTGTCGTCATTGGTGGAGTTTTCCGACACATCTCACAGCGGCGGTATGTTTTTTGCGGTGTTCGTTTTGCAGCTTCTTATTTTCGTTATACCGGGAATGTTCTACTGCAAAATACTCGGCAATGAGGGCTTGACAGCCTCAATGATAAGACCGTTCAATCTTTCATCGCTGTTTTTTATCGTTCCCGCATCGTTGCTTTTGTTTTCATCAAATGCTCTTATAAGACTGTCGGGGATATATTTTTCAAACGGAAGCTATACTCCCGCTATCTCTTCTGTCGGTATATCGGGAGCAGATACGGTATTCATCATACTTGTGTACTGCGTATGCCCTGCATTTGCCGAGGAGTTTATTTTCAGAGGAATAGTTCTTTCCTCATATAAAAAATATGGTATAGCCTGCAGTATAATTATGTCATCGCTTCTGTTTGCTATGCTCCATTTTTCGCTGAAGGATTTTCTTTTGTATTTCGTATCGGGCATCATTCTTGCCTGCGTTGCTTTCGTTACACGCTCTGCTGTGCCGTGTATGGTGATACACCTGCTGAATAATATGTTCACACTGTTTTTTGAACGGTATCTGTGGCAGATGATAAAAGCGCCTGACAATGCAGTGCTGTTCATATTTATCGTAGGTTCTGTCGTTTTGCTGTGCGCTTTCGTATGTCTGTCACAGGCGGAACGTATAATATACGGATATTCATTAACGATAAGTCCGCAGAGCAATCCCGAAAAAAAGGATTTTTCCACATTCGCAAGAGATCTTCTTGTGCCGCTTTTGTCGCCGACATTTTTACTGTGCGTGATATATTTTGCGCTGGCGGCAACATCTAAACTGCACTGAGCTTGAGTTTTTCACAAGCAAGAAAGGAAAATTAGTATGAATAATGATCTGAAAAACGGCGAGAACAAATTGCCGTCGGATAACACAGAGCAGATCAAAGATAAAAATGATGAAACGCTCTCTGCGCAGAATGACGCAAATGAAAACGGCATATCCGAGCAGAAGGATAATGCAACGGAAACGAAAACAGAAAACAGCGTTGCAGATGCAGGTGTAAGAACAGACAAAAGCTCAGAATATTCATCATCTGCAAAAAAAGAGCCTGTATCAAAGGGCGGAGAAAAGGAAAAGCGCAAAAAAGTAAAGACTGACGAGCTTGGCAGAGAAATAGTGACAAAAAGCGTAAGCACGATGTACAGCGTCACTATGGCTGTGGTTTATATCGTGTTCGTCCTGATAGCATCGGGTGTATGCAGTTATTTTGCCATAACGATAGCAAACGATCTTTTTGCTTTTGAAAAGGCGGAGGTCACAGCCGAAATATCGTTGGGTGAATTTGTGACTGTGAGCGAGCTGGCTGATATTTTGGGCGATGAGGGAATAATAAAATATCCCACCGTGTTCAAGTATTACGCACGCTTAAAGCAGGAGCCGGGGGATTTTCAACCGGGAAAATATACCGTATCGTCAAATCTTAATTATGACAGCCTGCTTGCATTTTTTAAGCGCCAGTCAAATGAAAGAGTAATATTGACTCTGACTATACCGGAGGGCTTTACGGTAGATGAAATAATAGACCTTTTCGTTTCCAACGGAATGGGAACAGAGGAGGGATTTGTCGATGCGATACAAAACGGCGATTACAGCGATTATAAGTTCATACAGCTTCTCGAAGAGCAGGAAATATCGAAGGACAGAAAATACCGTCTTGAAGGATATCTGTTTCCTGATACGTACGAGTTTTATCAGGATTGGAGTGAGAGCAGAATAATCCGCACGCTTCTTGACGGCTTTGATGCGAAGTTTGACGATGCTTATTACGATGCGATAGAGCAGTCTGATATGACACTTGACGAATATATCATATTGGCATCAATGATAGAAAGCGAAGCAAAGTATTCGACTGATTTTGAGATAGTTTCAAGCGTATTTCACAACAGACTGAACAGTAACGGAAAATTCCCGTATCTTGAAAGTGACGCGACAATACAGTATGTTTTTGAAACTCATAAGAACGAAATAACTCCGGATGATCTTAAAATAGATACACCGTACAATACTTATCTGTACGAGGGACTGCCCCCCGGAGCTATATGCAATCCCGGTTCTACTGCCATACTGACTGCTATTCAGCCGGGTAAATCGAATTATTATTACTTCGTTTCCCGTTCCAACGGCGAAATGCTGTACGCTTCAACAAAGTCAGAGCACAATAAAAATATAGCTGAGATCAAGGCGGAAAGATAAATGGAGCTTTTATCACCTGCGGGTAATTTTGAAAAAATGAAGGCGGCAATACTGTACGGCGCAAATGCCGTATATCTTGCCGGAAAGCTGTTCGGTATGCGTTCGGCCGCCGATAACTTTGATAATGAAGAGCTTGCAGCGGCGTGTGAATATGCACACGAGCGAGGCGTAAAGGTGTATCTCACTCTTAACACAATGCCTCGCGATTCCGAATTCGGTATGCTTGAAAGCTTTCTTTGCGAAATAAAGGATATAGGAATTGATGCGTTTATTGTTGCAGATCTCGGAGTTTTGTCCCTGCTTAAAAGAATAATTCCCGACTGCGAAATACACATATCAACACAGACGAGCGTTGTAAACAGCGAAGCGTGTAAAATGTATATGGCGTTGGGCGCTAAGCGTATAGTTCTGAGCCGAGAATTGAATATCGAACAGATAAAGAGGATAAAGGACACAATACCGCCGCAGCTTGAGCTGGAAGCATTTATACACGGCTCTATGTGCATATCGTACAGCGGCAGATGTCTTATATCAAATCATTTCGTAAAGCGTGATGCAAACAGAGGGGCCTGCACCCAACCGTGCCGCTGGAATTATACGCTGTTCAGATTGCAGGAGGAGAAGCGTCCGGACGATGTGCCAACGATAATGCAGACAGACGAGGGCTCGTTCATATTTTCATCGAAGGATATGTGTATGATAGAGCATATTCCCGAGCTGTTTGACTGCGGAATAGATTCCCTGAAGATCGAAGGCAGAATGAAAAGTGCGTATTATACCGCTGTTGTTACAAACACGTACAGAATGGCGCTTGATGCGTATATGAATGATCCTGTGGGCTACAAATACGATCCTGTGTGGATGTACGAATTGAATTCTGTAAGTCACAGAGAATACGATACGGGATATTACTTTGACGATCCTATGAATGATGCAAAAACTGTGACAGAGGGCGGTTATCTGCGTGAAAAGGCGTACATAGCAACGGCACTCTCTTATGATGAAAAAACACACAGAGCGACGTTTTTACAAAAAAACAAGGTCGTAAGAGGTCAAAAAGCAGAGCTTCTGACACCAGGTAAGGCAGGAGTCGGATTTACTGTCGGAGATATGTTTGATGCAGACGGGGCAGAAATAGAGTCCGCACCGCATCCGAGCATGATATTTGATATGGTTATGCCGTTCAAGGTGAAAAAAGGCGATATAATAAGAGGCGGTTGAGGAGATAACAATGCTTAAGATAACGGAAATATATCTTGATTACAGTCCGTTGCGGTCGGGTAATATAACTGCAAATAACTCTCCCGTAATTTCCTGGTCACTTGCAAGCGATACGGTATCAGATGCGCAAATGTCGTACAGATTAGTGATGTCTGATGCTCAAGGCGAGTTTTTCGACAGCGGAATAGTTGCAGACAGCGAGCAATCGTTTGTGTATAACGGTCAGATGCTGCCGCAGGGGCAGATGATAACCGTGAAATTGACTGTTGACAGTCAAAACGGCGATACTGCAGGACATACATTTGAAATATTCAGCGGTTGCATTGATTTTCCGAATGCATGGATAACCCACCCTGACGAAAAAACAGGCAGACGTGTTCTTCAGTTCGTAAAGCAGATAAGCTTTGAAAAGGCGATAGAGAGCGTATCGCTGTACGTTTGCGGTCTTGGATACCATAAGGTCGAAATAGATGGGGCTAATGTCGGCGAAAGCGTTCTTGATCCGATACACAGTGATTACAGCAAGGTGTGCTATTATTCCGTCATACCCGATATTCAACGGTATTTTGTCGGTAAAAGTCCTGTAATATCAGTGAGCGTCGCTCCGGGCTGGCGAAACATTGACAGCTTTCACGTCAAAAAGTATACGGGCGGCAGAGAGATCAGCTTTGAGGGTAAAACTCAGCTTAATGCAGTAATTTACATAAGATATGCAGACGGCAGCGAAGAAAAGGTGTTTACCGATGAAAGCTGGGACGTTGCATATTCGCAGATCACAGAAACGAATATTTTTGACGGTGAGACCTATAACTCTGAAATATGTGAGCTTGATTTTGTTTCATCGGTGCTGTGTAATACGACATGCGGAGAAATGAGACCGATGACCGTTCAGGGCATAAAGGCGCACGAAATATATAAGCCCGTTTCAATGTTTAAAACAGGCGATGATACATATGTTTTTGATTTCGGACAGAATATTGCAGGCGTGTGCGCTTTGCCGCTGTATGATGGTATGAAGCGCGGTCAGAGGATCAAAATGAAGCACGCAGAGGTGCTTGACGATGAAAGTGGGGAGCTGTATACAGAGCCGCTCAGAGGCGCTATGTGTACAGATACGTATATCGCCTCGGGCGATGAGGAAGATACAGATCAATGGATACCTCAGTTTACATATCACGGATTTCGGTATATGCAGCTTGAAGGCTATGCAGCCATTCCGAATAAGGATGATTTTACTGCATTTTCGCTTTATTCAGATGTTGACAAAAACGCGTATTTTGAATGCGGCTCACCGCTTGTAAACAGAATACACAAAAATACGCTTATGTGCGAAAGATCGAATATATTCGGTATTTTTACCGACTGTCCTCAAAGAGACGAAAGAATGGGCTGGATGAACGATTCAACGGTCAGGTTTGAGGAAGCACCGTATAATTTCGATGTGGGAAAGCTGCTCGCTAAGGTGGTTGACGATATATACTGCACACAATCCGAAAGCGGAGAAATAACGTGTACAGCACCGTACGTTTTTGGAAGCCGTCCTGCAGACCCTGTCTGTTCATCGTATCTCATCGCGGCGTATCAGGCGTATTTGCATTACGGAAATACATCTGTTATAGATAAGTATTTTGACGGCTTTGAAAAATGGGAGACATCCCTGCTTGAGCGATCGGATGACTACATAGTTAATTATTCTTATTACGGTGACTGGGCATCGCCGGTGTATGCTTGCAAAGCACCCGAGAATGCTGCCTCAAGCGTAACACCCGGAATACTTATGTCAACGGGATATTCATACTATAACTGCGTCTTACTTGCAAAATTTGCAGAAATAACGGGCAGAAGCGAAAAAAAGGAATATTATTCCGATATTTCAGAAAGGATCGCAAAGGCCTTTAACGATAAATGGGTAGATAAACAAACAGGTAAGGTGGCAGATGGCTCTCAGGGAGCTTTGGCGTTTGCTCTCTGGCTCGGCATTCTTCCGCAAGAGCTACGCGCAAAGGCGGCAAAAATGATGCGTGACGACTTAGTTGAAGGCGGATATAAGATAACAACCGGAAATCTTACGACGAAATATATGCTCGATATGCTTGCTCAGTACGGTTATATAAACGAAGCGTGGGCTTGGCTCAATCGAACGGAATATCCTTCGCTTGGCTATGAGATAAATCAAGAGGCAACGACTGTTTGGGAAAGATGGGAGCTTAAAAGAAATCCGGATATGAATTCTCATAATCATCCTATGTACGGCGCGTGCGATTACTTTTTGCATGCGTATCTTGCGGGCATAAAGCCGACTGACATCGGATTTAAGCGTGTAAGCATAAAGCCGTATTTGCCTGACGGACTTGATTTTTGCCGCGATACGTTACCTACGGTTTACGGCGATATACAGGTAAAATGGGTAAGACGGTACGGCAAAAGGATCTTGTATCTGACAGTTCCGTTTGGAATGACGGCAGACGTTGATTTTTGCGGCAAAAAGCAGACTGTGACTTACGGATCATATATTATAACAGCAGATTGATCATATGAAAAAAGAAGATATTATTTACAACGTAGAAAAGAACAAGGATTTGATGCTCACATCTGAAAGATGGCTCTGGTCACATCCTCAGACCGGCTTTAACGAATGGCAGGCACATACATATCTTAAAGAACAGTTTGAAAAATTGGGATACCAAGTAGTTCAGGCGGGTAATATTCCGGGGTTTTATGCCGACGCCGATACAGGAAGGAAAGGTCCTGTATTGTGTATTATCGGTGAGCTTGATGCGCTTGATATAGCAAATCATCCGCAGGCAGTTGACGGCGCATCGCACAGCTGCGGACATCACGCACAGGCAGCGACGCTTCTCGGTATAGCCGCATGTCTGAAGGAGAAAAACGCTCTTGACGGTCTTTGCGGTAAAATACGCCTTATGGCAACTCCGGCAGAGGAGATAATCCAGCTTGAATACCGTGAAGAGCTTCGCCAAAAGGGAATTATCAAATATACTACAGGTAAAGCAGAGCTTTTGTACCGTGGATTTTTCGACGGTGTCGATCTTGCCTTGCTCGTTCATACAAATACGAATTGGGACGGTATAGAGTTCAAATGCGGCCCGGGCACAAACGGATGTCTTGCCAAAATCATGAAGTATAAGGGAAAAGCATCTCATGCAGGCTGTGCAGCACATCTTGGGGTAAATGCACAGTATGCTTCAATGCTCGGTATGCAGGCGTGTAATGCTCTGCGTGAAACATTCCGTGATGACGAATATATAAAATTTCATCCGATAACACACGGGGCGACCTGTGCCGTTAACGTGATCCCCGATGAAATAGTTCTTGAAAGCTACGTAAGGGGAAAAACAGTAAACGCAATAAAAAGAGAAAATAAAAAAATAAACCGAGCATTAGCCTCGGCGGCGGCCTCACTCGGCGCAGAGCTTGAAATACGAGATCGCCACAGCGCAAGCCCTGAGCTTCACAGTAAGGAGTTTATGCGCCTTGCGGAAAAGTGCTGCGTTGACCTTGTAGGAAAAGAAAAAACGGAGTTTATGTATGACGGCTGGGGAACATCCTGCTCCGATTTCGGAGATATTACAACTGTTATGCCTGCACTTCAGTTCAATGCCGCAGGCGCGTCGGGTGTTTGTCACAGCATCGATTTTCAAATGACGGAGCCTGAAAGATTTTGCTGTAATTCTGCAAAGATACAGCTTCTGATAGCCGATGCGCTTCTGCGCGACGGCGGCAAGCAGGCAAAGAAGATAATATCGGAATACGAGCCCGTATTTTCATCAATAGCAGAGTATATCGCATTCGTAGATGAGTTGAATGCCGATATAAATGCAGTCGTATATAACGATGACGGAAGTATAACCATAAAAGTATAAAAAATGTTCCGAACGGCTTCTCATAAGGAAGTTTAATTTCTCCTTGTAGGGACAGGCGTCCTCGACTGTCCGCAAAGGTATAAATGCAACGCAGAAAACAAATAATAATCCCCGATAGATTTTGAAAAATCCATCGGGGGTTCGTTATTTATTTAGTGTGTAAAATTTCGATATTCCCATCTACAAATCCAACGCCAACACCATCTTTTGATTTCAGCAATTCTGCATATTTGCCATTTTCTAAATATTGGCTTAATTCTTTAACCATATATTCTAAAGCTTCGTCCCATTCACACTCCATTTCCCAATTATACAAACACTCTCGTGATCCAAAATCGGTCAATTCGTCGCATGCCCAGTCCTCGTCTTCGGGGTCAAAGCGTTCTGTTCCAACCAATTCCATTGCCCAGCTTCCATCGGATTCCTCATAAAGATTAAAGCAAAAAGCTACAACAGTATTGGGAATTTCTTGATCCAAAATTTTATCAATCCAATTTGATACACTGTTATTCATTATTCTTTTCTCCGTTCATCAAATTCTTGTTTATCGTTGCGTTTTATCGCCAGTTTCGCCTTTGTATTACAGCGTTGCAAGCAACGCCGGCATAGGGCAAAGCCCATACCCCCTATTCTTCTGTGTATAATTCGTCGTAGTACCAACGTATAGGGTTTTCGTAAATGTATTTTACGTGTTCTTCATAGTCATCGCGGTTACGAATTATATGGTCGTTGAAACGAGCTTGCCAAATGTTTTCGCCATACTCCTTATTGCAAAAACGCTTGAATGTGGATACAAATTGAGAGCATACGCTATTGGCACTTTCAATATTTGTAGGGACAGGCGTCCTCGACTGTCCGTTATCGGTCTTATTTTTATTTTCCTTTACCCAAAGCAAAAAATGGATGTGATTAGGCATTATGACATATTTTTCGACCGACAAATGTTCATAGAAATCATTTAATTGTTTGATGTATTTATCCGCAATTTCTCCGTATTGGGTTAATTCGATTTGCGGACAGTCGAGGACGCCTGTCCCTACAACGCGAGATAGGATGCTTCGCCTATTTTGCGTG
>JAZPYO010000036.1:0-10168 GCA_045544195.1 Eubacteriales bacterium | reverse complement strand
ATTGTAGGAAAATCCAAAAGTTTAGATTTTCCCACAATGCTTATCTTTTGGTCTTTGGTTCGGAATAGTGTAGTGCTGGCGGTCTATCTCTTGTTTTCGGTTGCTTGCTTCCTTACCGTACATGAGCATTCGCACCGGGGTTATCGTTGCCGTAGCCTTCCAAAAGATTGATTACACCCCATGCGCCCAAGCCCGCGCCAAGAGCAATTACAAGGATTTTCAGGGTATCAATAGCGCTTGAAAAAAATTGCATTAAATTCCTCCTATCAAGTTTGATTTGTCAATGATTGCAATTTGTTTGTAAATTGAGTAAAAAGTGAAATTGTGTGTTTGATACAAACAAAAAAAGCCGCCGCTGTGATACATGAGAGTAATCACAACGGCGGCGAAAAAAGTAATGATTTTATTTGTCGGGAGAGTCCCTAATTCTCAAACAATAGCCTCCTTATTAAGAATAGCGCGCCAATTCCTCGGCGCTGATTTCGTAGTTGATAAACTGCTCGTCCTTTTTCGGTTTCAGACGGGTAGATAAGAATTCTTCTATGCTAAAAGCGTTCTTCGGATTGTAGTCCGACAAATACTTGTAGTTGGGGTGTTTGGTAATATCATATTTTTTTGACAGAAAAGGCCGCACCCCTCGGATCTGCAGCAGACATTTACCGCCGTCCATAACGGCGATTTCGTCCATTGACATTAAATCCTTGCCGAGCTTTTGAAAATTTTGCCCGTGGCTTTCCTGCGTGCCTTTGGTGACGCTCTCGTTATAGAGGTCTATCGTTTCCTTTCCAAGCAGGGAGTTCCAGCTTTTCAGCGTAGTTTCCTCTTTACCGCCGAGAAACAAACTCGCGTCACAGTTGCCGATAATTGTGTCCATATTATCCTTATACAAGGCTTTAAGCTGACTCTGTGCCTGCAATACAAGGCAAGCGGATATTTCTCTTGAACGGATTGTCGCCATCAGCCTTTCCAAATTTGGAATCTGACCGATATTCGCTGCCTCGTCAATCAGGCAGCGCACATGAACAGGCAGCCGTCCGCCGTAAACGTCGTCGGCGCGTTCGCAAAGTCTGTTGAACAGGATAGAGTAAATCAGACTGATTAAAAATGCGAAGGTGCCGTCGGTGTCGGACATAATCAGGAAAAGCGCTGTCCGTTCGTCTCCGAGCATATCTAAATTCAGCTCGTCGTACATGGTAATCTCTCTGACCTCTTTAATATCAAAGGGAGCAAGACGCGACGCGCAGGAAATCAAAATGGATTTTGCTGTTTTTCCCGCCGCCAGCTTGTATTTTTTATACTGCCTCAGCGCAAAGTGATCGGGATTCTTTTGCTCCAATGCGTCAAAAAGAAGGTCAACCGCGTTCTTGAAATTCTCGTCGTCCTCGCGTACTTCCATTGCGTTTATCATTTCAACCAATGTCGCAAAATTCTGTTCATTAGTCGGCGCCTCATAATAGATATAGCCGATAAGAGCTGTGTAAAGCAGCGTTTCCGCCTTTACCCAAAAATCATCACCTGATTTGCCTTCGCCTTTGGTATTGGCAATAAGGGTAGTGACAATTTTCAAAATATCTTTTTCGGAGTGGATATATGCAAACGGGTTAAAGTGCATTGACTTTGAAAAGTTAATAGTGTTGAAAACCCTGATTTTATAAGGCTCATACACTATCCTTCCGTTTTGGTCTCTCACCGGCTTGCCGTCCTTGCCGATTTTCGGCGCGCCTCGCTGTAACAGTTTTCCGCACTCAATCAGCACCGTACCTTTCGGATCGGTAATGACATAAGAAGAATGAAGCTGCATAAGGTTCGGCTTGATAAAAAACCGCGTTTTACCTGAGCCTGAGCCGCCGACGACCAGCACATTCTTGTTTCGGGCAAAGGCAGGTTTTTTCGGTCTGCCTGACAGCATAAGTCCCTCGGTCATAGTGAGAATAATGTTATTCCACGCAATAGGATCCATAAAAGGAGCAATATCCTTTTTAGTGCCCCAGCGCGCGCTGCCGTACTCAATATTCTTTCTGTATTTTTTCGCGTTCTTGCTTTTGACATAAACGACGACGCGCATAATACCCGCGCCGCAAATGCCAATTAACAAATCTATCCATGCGGTCGGAAAGAAGTGACTGAACGCCGCAGAAAAGCCTTGATTCAGTCCCAACATTTTTTGTGACGCGTCCACGCCGGGCGCGAGCCGGATAACCTCTCCGAGCTTTGCGAACAGTAGCACAAACAGCAAATACGGAAGATTTGGAATAACATACTTTTTGATAAAATCGTTTTTACTCAGCGTTCAGGCCCTCCATGCTCCTTGTTGCGGACACGATCCTTGCCGAGCGTCTTGACAAGCTCCTTGAATTTACGGAGCTGAGCCACAAGCGACGGCCTTTTGCCGCGGGTGAGATCTTTATTGGTATATGCCTTAAACGCCTCGGTCAGAGCGTCGGCCTGATTCGCCTTGAAATATACCGTCCAGCGCGGCGGTTTACTGCCTACCTCTTTTTCAATGTGATAACGAACTTGATATTTCCGTGCGTACCGTTCAAAGGAGCGCAAACGTCCCGAAACTTCAATCGTATTCAAGCCGCCGTCGCCCTGTGCCAGCCGTTTGAGACTGTTGCGGCCGGGTTTAACCGAATGACGCTGTTGCTGCATTTTGTGGAGAGCAGCCGTCATAGCCGCTTTCAAAACCCGTCCTGACAGCTTTGCCGCCTGAACGGTGATAGATACGGTTCTTTGGTCGATTTCTTCCTGCAAATAATTCCTCCTTCCTTTAAATTAAAACCGCGTCAAGTGATTTCTCGCGCGGTTGGTGTTCGTGATCCTTAGCAACCTGAGCCACCTGAATTCGCGCGTGTTTTAACAGCGTTTTCACCATAGAAGCCGGATCGTTGACTTCTGACAGTTTAGCTGTCATACCCTTGCACTCGTCGGGCAGATACTCCGCAATATCCCGGCACGCCTTGTCAACGCTGCCAATGAAGCCCCAACAGCTATCTTGCAGCTCGCCGTTTTTATATAACTCATACCCGTAGCACTGTCCGTTAAGATACGCGTCGTACAGCTCAACCTCGGCGTTTAACATATTTTCCGCTTTCCGCCGGATTTCAGGCGTGATTTTTTCAACCTCAAATTCCTCGCGGATTTTATCAAATGAAGCAAAAATAATACCTGTTTGTCCGCTGTCCCACGGATCACGAAAATCGGTGGTGCTGACCGATAAACCGCTGTGGTCGAGAAGATACACAGGTAACACAACATACGCCTTTTCTATTTCTGCCATCAAAGCACGACTGTAAGCGCGGAGCTGTGCCGAGGTTCCGGGGTGAAGGTCAAAACTATTCACAAAAGCCTCATACATTTGCTTGCCTTTTTCACCGCCGTCGGCAGCATTGATAAACATTTCCTCCAACAAATCGTCTGAACAAAAATATTTGTGCTCGTCTCCGAGCTGATAACGTCGATGAAAACAAATCATGGTACCGAAATTTTCGTCCTCGCGCCGCGGATTTGGGAAGAAGTCGTCTTTCTGAACGGTGAGCAAATATGGCTCCCGAATTGAAAGTAACATTACAGTTCCGGTCCTTTGTGAGATTTTTCGGATGAGCCTTCGCCGGGTACAGGCTCCTTTACAGCTAAAATCTTTCCGAATAACTTTGTGAACGTTTCCGGGTGCTTAAATTCTTTCTTGAATTTTTCGGAAAGCTCAGGTGAAATGCTGCAAAAACTTTCTTCTCCAAGCCCGCAGATAAAGAAGTTTCCGGCAATAATATCATAAATTTCACCGTCCTCGGTTCTGAGCGCGCGGTTAAGCGGCAAACCTTCAATTTTACCTTCCTCATTGCATACCAGCGCGACAGGATCTTCATAGGGGTAAACTGCCTGAATATATCCACCGACAGCGTCTTGCAGCGCTTTCAGGCCGTCGCCGATTTCTTTTTCGTAGGGAACCTTGCCGGGTTCTACCATTAAAACTTTCATAGACTTTGTTCCTCCTTCTTGTTGGCTCCTTTTGAGGGAGCCGGTTTATCGGTTTTTCCCTCCGCCAGCTTTTTGAGCACAGAGGGCTTTTTTGTGTTAGATATAGAATCGCCGCCTTTGATTTCGTTGATAATCTCGGCGGCTGTTTTTGTAGATATTTCAGATTCTTGCCCCTCAACCGTATAGCCGGGCAACAAAACGCCGTTCACCTTGAAATACTCAGCGTATTCCTGCGGTATCGGCGGTGAGATTTCCTTGAAATAATGCGCAAAGGCTTTCTTGCGACCCTCGATATATTTTTCCGCAGCCGCTTTATCGGTGTAACGCTTTCGCCTTTGACCTGCGATTTCGACACAATGGCCGTGCTTCGGCGAGCGTATATCCAAATCCCATGTAACATACCATGCAACAGGCACAGACTCTTGTTTTGTTCTGTCGTATTTGGTTTCTTCCCACACAGATACGGACATCTCGTAAACCATATTGCTGATCGAATCACGGTCATAGTAGTCCTCGTGAACCCACTGATTCGACGTATGCGTAACAGCGTGAGTAGTTAAATATTCCAAAGCGCGGTCATACGTTTTTGTAATTGCCGCCTGACGCTCCCATTCACGGATTGAATCCCTGATTTTGGAAAAAATCATCTTCTCTGCTTCAACGCTCTGCTCTCTTGCTTTGGAAAGACTTTCCGCACCCAAGCCGATAAAGGGAGCCAAATCTATTTGATTATCGTAATAGTCCTGTACAACGGTATGGCCGATTTTTAATTCGCTGCCGGGCGTCAGTTCGTCATCATAATCAAAAACACCATAGTATTTTTCGTCTCTCAAAAATTCCTCCATATTAAAGCTCCGGCTCTTTTTTGTTTTTAGAAGGCGTAGCCGGCGCCGCCTTTTGCTGAGATTTTGCCTCGCTGAGCTGATTAAGCACCGAGGGCTTTTTTAGTTGCTGCTCTTGACCTTCTATCCTGTAACCGGGTAAAACGCGGCCGCTTTCCATAAAAAACATTTTATATTTTTCAGGAATAGACGGCGAGAGGTCGGAAAAATACTTTGCATATGCGTGTATTCTTCCATTTAAATAGTTTTCTGCGGTAACACGATCCTCAAATTTGCGCTTTTGACCTGCTACATATGCCCAATGACCGAGCTTTGGTGAATTGATAGTGACTTCCCATTCTACCAACCAACGGTCATTTAGCGGCTTGGCACTCCATAAATTCCATTTTGGATTTTCAGATAGCTTACATGTCATCTTATAAACGGAATTACTGATAGTTCGCACGCCGTTTTTATCCTCAGTCCATTGGTTACCGGTATGCTCGACAGGAGCGATTTCAAGGTAGTTTAGCGCTAATTGCAGTTTTCGCGTTTGCGCCGCGTCGTGTTCCCATGCTTTCAAACCTGCTTGAAGAACCTCGTACATACTTTCTTCTTTTTTGAAGCTCTCGTTATATAGCTCGCGCACTTCTTCAACACTTTTATCCAACAACTCAGAAATATCATACTCGTTCAAATACAGGACATGATCCAGCTTTATGCGGCTGCCGGGCGAAAACAAATCATCCTCGAGCAGTGTATAGTCTTTTTCATCAGACAAATAATCACCCCTTTTATAAAGACTGCTCCTGCTTTTTGGCAGGAGAGGAATGTGGCTTAGGCGCGGCTTTCGCCGCCGCGAGCTGACCGAGTACAGACGGCTTATCCTCACCGAACATAGAAAGCTGTTGCGCTGTCTGCGTTTTGGCAAGAGGCAGTGACGGCGTTTTCTCGGTATGAGTGAAAACAAGCTCCTTTTTCAGCTCGGCAATCAGATTATCAAAAGCGGCGTTGATTGACTTGCGTTCTTCGCCCTCTGGATAAGCCTTGATTATCTGCATTTTGCCGTCTTTATCCGTATCAAGTCCGAGGCAGCTCTCAGCGTGACCGACAAGATAATCAGACTGATAGGACAGCTTGTCTTTGACGTAACAGGCAAAAGCCCGCGCCGTCATTTCGACTTCGCTGTCCCAATATCCGCCGTCTTTCTCGGTCGTTTTACCCATTCTCTTTGAGTTTTTATAGTAATCAGTCTGAACGCGTCCGATAACAGGCTCCGACTGATTCTGAATATCCCGCATACGGTTTTCGTAATATTGAAGATTTTGCCGGTCATCCTTTGGAATAACGTGTCCGGTAATTTGTTTCTTCAAATTACTTAATCTGTCAACGCTGCCCTCGGCTCCGACTAAAAAAGCTGCTTTTGCTGCCGCGTATTGCTCCGATATGGCCGGATCGTTTGCGCGTTCTACAGAGCGCTTCATAAGCGAATCAACCCACGATGTCGCGTTTTTAATCTGAATTTCATTGTTTCTTTCGGTACGCGCTTTTGCCTGCTCATAGGTTTCTGGCTTGGTCGTAATAGCTTCAATCAGCTTGCGCATAGGCTCATACCGTCTTGCGCGCTCAGATAGCATACCGTTGGCGCCCTTTATTCCGCCGAGATAATCATCCAGCGCGTGCCACCACTCATGGGCGAGAGATCCCGCGCCGTGCATTTTGGTGAGATTGATAACCTTGCGCAGCGGTTCATAGTGCGCCGCCGCGTTACCGCTGCCGCGAGCGCCGAAGGCAATCGCAAGTGTGCCGTCAAAAGCAATATCTTTGTCGGAGATATGCAGTGCCGCGGCCAAATCCTTTAAGGCTTCAAAGCCCATATTGAGCGAGGCCTGTCGGTCGTTCTGATTTAGCCAGTTGCCAAACTCGCCGCCGCGAAAGCCGAAGGCGTCAAGATAATGCTGTCCGGTAATTTCCTGACCGTTTCTGAAATCCGGTCCCGTTCGGGTGATATGCTCCAACTGCGGAGGTACAAAACGCTGTTTGCCGCTTTTAGTACGGCTTTTGGCGTATTCCTGCACCCAGCGGAGCGCTTGATCCCGCGTCTCAAAATTTGTCTGTAAAATGTGATGACCTTTTGTGACGTAGTAGGTATCTTTCTTCCAATCTCCGCTGCGTGAGTAGCCCTTGCCGTCATAAAGATGAATATCGTAGCCACGCGGCACCTTTTGCTCCTTTGGAACAAGAAATTGCTCAGACTTTGCCTTGCGGACAAAATCATATTCAAACTGTACGTCTGAGGAGATTTTTATGACGTTGCGCAAGTTATCTGTCAAAGCCGGATTGTGAGAATAATCGCTTGTCCGCTCATAGGCAGTCCGCCCGTCCCATTCCCGAACAGACCGCAAATACGCGTTTCTGATATAGAAATCAACAAAGGCATTTTTAGCGTCCTCAACGGTGCGAACCTTTTCCATAACCTTTTGAAGCTGACGGACGGTATCAATGTACCGTTTTTGCTGATATGATTTTTCCTCATAATTGTAGGCGCGGTAATACCGTGGAGAAGCAGGAACAGCGTCGCGCACCTTTTTAATGTAATAGACAACGCCAATCGGTATGCCGTCGTCGAGCATAGCCTGATAGTCGGGCTTTTTCCAGACATTATCTTTCCTGACGTATTTGTCCGCCTCACGCTCATTCATGTCGTCGAGATCAGCGGAGTACAGTCCGCGAGCGCTCCACAAATCTTTTTTCGCGCCGCCTATCTTTTCTCCGAAGTCCTCATGTAACGGCTGACTTGGCATTGTCAACCTCGCTTTCCGCGGCTATTCTGCTGATAATTTCAGGGCTTGTGCTGTAAATCTGCATTAACCGTTTGGCGGTGCCGCACGGCTTTACCGCGCCCGCTACCCACAACCGCACGGTTTCGGGCGTGACGTTCATCAGGATTGCAAGCCCTTTCTCGTTCATATCGAGCTTTCGCATAAGCTGACGTATTGCGTCAGGGGCGAAGTCAGGACACTTTGCGGCGCTCGCAATCACCTTGACGGCGGTATTATCCTTCTTCATCCGTTGCCTCCTGTCCGTTTGAGAGCTCGGCGCTGTTTTCCATAAGCTCGGTTTCTCTGTCAGCTCTGCCGGCGGCGGTCATCAGGCACATGACAAATACGCCGAACATAACTCCCAGCACTAAAAAAATGATGTTTGAAATGATAGGGTACATAAAAATCCTCCTGTTAAATTGAAATAGCCGCCCTTTTCTCACGGCGGCGTTGTGGTAAATTTTGAAGCAGCTGCAATTTCGACATCAGCTTTTCGTTGTAATCTTTACCCTCGCGGGGTGGGTTAATTCCCACGCGGATATGCTTAAAAGACGGATTTTCGCGCAGCATAGCTTTGATTTTTCGCGCGTTTTTCAAGCCTGCCAAATCGTTATCCATATACAGGGTAACGCGCTTGATTTCCGGGTGCCGTTCCAAAAAAGCAAACAGAGCAACGTGAGAGGTTCCGCCGAGAGAAAGACGATAGCCGTTCCACTTCCAGCCTTCAAGCTCCTGCAAGGTCGCGTGAGAGAGCGCGTCAATCGGCGCCTCAAAGACAGCGACCTGACTGCTGTGCGGTTTTTCGGGTGGCAGACAAAAGCTGTAACTCTTATCGCTGCCGTATACGTCCTTTTTCAGATCTTCGTACATACCGCGCATACAAGCGTATTTTGGCTTGCCTGCGTCATCCGTTCCAACGAACACGCATACGGGTATATATTTCTTTTCTTCTTTTTTAGGCTTGTATCTGCCCTCATAGAGAAGTCCCAGATCTCGGCACCGCTGAATCACTGTTGCGCTGATACCGCGCTTTTGCAAATATCCGAAATATCCGGTTGCACATTTCTTCGGCCACGGCAAATAGAGCTTTGCCGGGCGATGCGGTTTTGGTATGCTCTGCGGACGATAGGGAGAAGCCCGCGGCAAAGCCTCACCGGTCAGCCGCGTCACCGCCTCTGAAAAATCGTAGCCGCGTATCTCTATCAGGTAGTCAAGCGCGTTGATCCGTTTTCCGCGGCTGTTCCAATACCAAAAGTCCCGCGACGTTACATAGACAAGGCTGTCATGCTCGCGGTGACGGTAATTAGCGCCGTCCCGTTTCAATACGCCGGGCTCATAGGCTTGCAAATAGGAAAACAGACTGGCTTGACGTGCCTGCTTGATTTGTTCGTCTGTTATGTAGGTTTCAATCAGCCTCCTTTGTTGTAGTGTGTATATGTTAATGCGCCTTGCGGCGCCTGTTCATCGGAAAGTCGTGGTTGACCTCAGCACGGTAATATTCGTCAATGGTTGCCGGAGCGTTGAACAGCGTCGCCAAGACATACGCCTTGATGTTGCCGACCTTGCTTGTGATTCCGTCGAGGCAGTCAAAGACATACTCAATATGCGCGGAGTTGATTTTCAGGATTCTTGCCTTGACAACCTCTCTCGGAAATTCACCGCCTGCAATCACACAATAGGGAGACTGAGATACGACAGTTTCAAGCATAAGGTCAACAATCGCGTCCAAACGTTCCGCTCCGTAGCGTTCCGCAAGAGCGTCATACTCGATATTGTCCTCAATCAGCTCGCGGTACGCGCGCACGCCTATCTTATCAATCTTATCCTTGATTTCTTTCGTATTTGATTTTTTAGTCTTTGATTGATAAGTATTTAATTGTGCGGGATTTTCCAGCGCAGGCTGAGCCTGAATAGGGGAAACCAATGTTGGCTTTTCCAAAACAGGATTTACCTGTTCGGGATCTTCCCGTTTAGGTAGATTTGGCTCTGTAACAGGGGTTTCGGGCTGCTCGTGAATAGTGTACTCAATATCTCCGAGACGGCCGTTTGGAAGGCGGAGCCTTTTCCGAGAGAGATAGCCGTGCCTCTCTAATTCTTTAATGGTGGCAGAAATGGAATCCACGCCATCCTTGCAGATACACGCTAAACCTTTCAGCGTATAGTCCCAATCCTCGGGCAGCGACAGCATAAGGGACATCAGCCCCTTTGCTTTCAGCGATAACGCCACATTGCGTAAATGGTGATTGCTCATAACGGTATAGTCCTTCGTTTTTTCTACTCTGAATACTGCCATATAAATTTCCTCCTTTCGTGGTGTAGTAGATATGAAAAAAGGGTGCTTCACCAAGAAGATGAAACACCCTTAAAATCGCGATTTGGCATAATCGCAGGTATGAAATTTTTTGTCTTTACCTTTACAGCCCCCTTATTCCGACATTTTTCTCGCTGAAAATCAACGTTGGAAAAGGAATTGAAAAACAGCGACAAACGCAGAAAACCCCTTGAATACTGGCTTTTTCCGTTTGTCATTATTATACCGTAACGGCA
>JAZPYO010000035.1:0-5373 GCA_045544195.1 Eubacteriales bacterium | reverse complement strand
ACTCGATAAGTTAAGCGTTAAAGAATATGAAGACCCTTTTAAGGGTAGCTAAGTAATACAAACGCCCTTTCAAGGGCGGCAAAAGAGGCAAAGGCAATAGGCTTGAGTATACGAAAGACAGCGGCTTGGGCCGCTGGCCGGGAGTATTGGGCTTTTAGCCCTTGTGCATACCACCCGTTTGACGGGTGGTTATGATTTTAACCGTTAAACACCGTACAGACCGAGCATTATTTCATTGACTTTATCAAGCGAAAATTGCTTTACCTTTTCTGCATTGTATTTACCCATTGCATCCATATCTCCGTTCAGAACGGAAAGTATTGCATTTTTGCACTCGTCAACATTTTGCGGTGTAAAGAACGCTCCGCCCTTTCCATCGTCTATCAGATCTACGTTTCCGCGTATTCTTCCGAGAACGCATGGCAATCCGCACGCCATTGCTTCCATAACAGAAACATTAAGTCCCTCACGGACAGACGGCAATGCGTATATATCCGACATTTTATACAGATCGTCAATATCGCTTCTGTATCCTGCGAGTATCACTCTGTCCTTAACGCCGCACGTTTCTGCGACGCTTTCAAGGTGTTCTTTCAATTCTCCCCTGCCTGCGATAACGTAATACACGTTCGGTATCTGAGCTATTGCCCGTATTACCGTTTCGTGATCCTTATTTTTATTCAGCTCGCCTGCGGAAAATATGACAAACGAACCATTCGGAATACCGAACTGCGCCCTTTTATCATATGCATGCACGCTCGGCTTATAAAATCTTTCAAGATCAACTCCCACACCCGGGACAAGCAGCGTTTTCTTCGCCTTGAGCTTTTTTTGCGCCAGAGCGTGATCCTCTTTATTTATCGTAAGAAGAACATCTGTATAATACGAGCATATCTTCTCTATCGGGTAAAATATCATCCAATTTTTCTTCGGAGCGCCCTTATAAAAATGAAAGCCGTGAGCAGTATAAATGACCTTTGTTCCCTTTTTCCGAGCCTTTCGGCATGCTATGCGCGTGCAAGCTGCGGCGATCGGCGTATGGCAGTGGACAATATCGTATCCGCCCTTTTCGACGATTGCTGAAAGCTGCTTTATCGCTCTGATATTTCCCGTATTCAAGGGCGATCTGCTGCAATCTATCTGATGTACCTTACAGCCTGCATTATGATAAAACTTCTGAACATCGCTTACCTTTTGGTTTGTCGCAATATCAAGAGTGTGACCCCTGTCGAGTATCTGCTGTGTCAGCTTTTCATAAAAGCTCATTGCAACACCGACAGTCGTAACGTATAATATCTTCATTGATTACCGCCGATTTATACCCTGTATCACTGATACAGGCTATCTTTATTTTCTATGTGCCAAAACTGCATGCCAAGCTGTCTTGGAGCGTGAAAGTCCTTATTTGCGTTATCGCCTACATAAATGAGCTGCTCGTACGGAATTCCCCATCTTCTTTGCATAATGCGAAATGCTATATCGCACGGCTTTCTGAACTGAACGCCGCCGAGCTCATCTGTGATTATTATATCCGTAACTATCTTATCAAGTCCGAGAGCGGCTATTTTCTTTCTTTGTCCGCTCGGTCTTCCGTCGGTAATTATGCCGACCTTGATTCCTTGTGAGATCAACGACTCTATTTCGGAGATCACCCAGTCGTACAACGATATTTCAGGCTCGTGTTCTCGGTAGACATTTAAGCATTCCGCCTTTTTGTCCATCATACCTATTTCACTAAGATACTCGTCAACAGCGGGCTTTCCCAATTCAAAGTAATGCCACATTTTTTCTCCGGCATCGCTTTTTCCAAGATACCTGCCTACTGCATTATACCCCGACCTTACATACTGCTTTTCACTGTAAAGCGTATCGTCAAGATCGAATATAACTCCCTTTACAGATTGACGTTCGCCACAGCTTATGCACACGCTCTGATCGAAACGGCTGAATACCGCGCCGTTGCTGATAGGTGAAAACCTTTCTATCGGTCTGTCAAGGAGAATATTCAAAACAGCCTGCGCGCTTCTTGCCCCTGCCTTCATTGAAAGAGGAGAGCCGCCGCCGTATCTTGGATTTATCTCTATAAAATAATCCTCATTTGTTTTTCTTTGACGTATGAGCTGGACTGTCATAGGACCTACGGGGCGGAATTTTTCAATTATACGTTTACACTCGTCTATGATCCTGTCATCCATATCAATTCTGGTTTTCAGGACCTCGCCCGAACGCACCTGCAATCTTATTCTCGGTACGATGTAGACGGGCGCGCTGTCAAGATCGCAAAATATATCAACTGTATATTCAGTGCCGTCTATGAACGGCTGAATTATATAATCGTCTATCTGATGCGCGTACGTTTTCAGATCCTCCTGAGAATATACCTTATAGGCATTTATACTGCTGCTTCCGTCACACGGCTTGATAAAGCAAGGAAATATACCGCTGTATTTTTCGTAATCGTTTACCGTTTTGGGTGCTCGGCAATCGCACGAAGCAAAAAAGTCGGCAGTAAAGTTCTTATCTCTGCAAATTCTTATCTTATCGGGCGCGCTGATAAGCACCTTTGTTTTTCCGAAAGCGGATACATTCTCGCTCAACACGAGCAGATCGGTATCGATAGTCGGTATGACCATATCTATCTTATCTCTTCTGCATATGTCGGAAAGCTGTGAAATATATTCAGGATCGCTCATCTTGCAGACCCTTCTTGTCTGATCACAATACAAAAGCGCAGGCGCGGTGTCAGCGGAATCAACACCGTATATCTTCAGATCAACGCCCAAAGCGAGCGATGCCTGTCTGAACGCTTGCAAAAGCTCTATTCTTCTTCCAACGCCTGTGAATAATATCCGTAGCTCCTTCACGCCATCCTCCAGGAATTCACCGAAAATTTACTGTAAAAAAGTACATTTTTACACATAAGAATTATATCACAGACAAGCACAAATGTCAATACAGGTAAATAATAACGGCGTTTTGTTTCTTTTAAAACGAAAACACGGCTCATATTTTGAGCCTTAGCAAATAATAAAAGCAATGCCCTTCGACCTTAAAAAACTGTCAAAGGGCATTGTAATCTTATTATTTTACATTCATAACAGCAACTGCAAAGCTGCCGTCTACCACATAATTACCGTGCGAAATAAGATCGCAAGCAGATGTGTACTTCTCCTTGAATAACGTGTAAAAATGCTTCGGTATATCCGAAACAAGATACGTACCGTCCTCAAGAAATATCTGAAAAGCATATTCGCCGTTTTTGCCGACGAAAAACAGCATATCGACAATAGCGGCAGATGCAGGATTCTGCATTCTGAAGGTCGAATTGAAAAACAGCTTTAAAAGCTCTATTATCCTGTCGTCAAGTCCCTGTGAAAATATTGCCGCCTTTTCTCTTAAAACGTTTTCATCGGGTACTATTCTGAACGTATACGGCTTTTCCATACGCTTTTCGGGAAATTGCTCGTCTATCTGCTTTTGTGCTGACCTTATGTTGTCGATGCACTCCTGCACATCGTCCTCAGCAGGACAGATGTGTATCATAAATCTGTGATCCATATTGTGATACAGCATAGGATACGAAAGCGAGATAACATTATTGCAATTCGGACAGATATGTGTAAAAAGCTCTCCCTTGAGGAGCTTTTCCTCTGCCTGTACGTCAAATGCACCGTTTACAGATTCGTATACGGTAATATCAAATTCGCACGAGCAGTCCTTACATTTGATTTTTTCCTGATGCTCAAGTGCCATTTAATCCTTATATTCCTTTGCTTTTTCAAATTGCTCGACAACATCGCCGTTGGGTTTGCTTATGAGCGATGCCGCTATCGCTGCGATCAATCCCGCGATAAAGCCGGGAATGATCTCATAAATACCCGTTGAAGAAAGAAATACGAGCCACAGAGCGTCAACGATACCGCCTGCGAGAATACCCGCAACAGCGCCCGCAAACGAAAATTTCTTCCAGAACAGGCTGAGTATGATGACAGGGCCGAATGCCGCGCCGAACAAGCCCCATGCATTTTCAACAAGGCTCATTATCGTACCTGAATTGGGGTTTGCGGCGATAAGAAGAGCCGCTATGGATATTATCGCAACAACTATCCTTCCTACCCAGAGCATTTCCTTGTCAGATGCGTTCTTTCTCAATATTGGCTTATAAACGTCTGAGGAAAATGCCGATGCAGATGCAAGCAGCTGTGAATCGCACGTTGACATTGCCGCTGCAAGTATAGCGGAAAGCAAAACGCCCGAAACTATCGGCGGGAAGAGCTGGCGTACCATCTGAATGAATACCGTGCTGCTGTCGTCAAGCTGACCGAGATAATCAACCGCAATAATAGCTACCGCAACGGAAAACGCAAGGATAAGGCATGTCCAGATAGAGCCGACAATACGTGATTTTTTCAGCTCCTTCGAAGATTTTATAGCCATATAGCGAATAATTATGTGAGGCATACCGAAATATCCGAGACCCCAGCCAAGACCGCTGAGAATATCAGATACGCTTTTCCAGTTGAATGCACCGTCCGAAAGCAGATTCCAATAGTTTTCATTAAGCTCCATAGGTACGCTCGGTGTGTGACCGTTCTGTATAGCGACGTATGCGGCAATAGGAGCTATCATAAGAGCGCCAAGCATAAGCAAGCCTTGGAAAAAGTCCGTCCAGCAAACTGCAGAAAATCCGCCGAGCAGCGTATAAACGATAATAATTCCTGCGGCTATGTACATAGCAACCGTCGTATCTATTCCTATAACAAGATTGAAAAGCGTACCGCACGCCTTTATGCTTGATGCTGAGTATATGGTATATACTACAAGGAATATTACGGCGCAGATGACCTGCAAGACCTTACTCTTACTCAAAAAGCGGTTTGTAAGGAACTGCGGAAGCGTTATAGAGTCACCGCAAACTATGGAAAAGCTGCGAAGTCTCGGAGCGACAAGTATCCAGCTTAGCACCGTACCGATGCCGAGACCTACCGCTATCCATACCTGACCTATTCCAAGCGCGAATATAGAAGCGGGAAGACCCATAAGCACCCACGAGCTCATATCCGACGCACCTGCACTCAAAGCAGACACAAGGCCGCCCATTTTACGACCGCCTAAAAAATAATCCTTTTCTCCTCCGTTTTTTGTTTTGACAAAAAAATAAAGTCCTATTCCTAAGACAAAGAGGAAATAAACTATAAATACAATTAACTCTTGATAATTCATTGTATCCTCCTTAAAAATATCTTGTTAAGTATATCATAAAATTCGCATTAATGCAATACAATTTACAAAATAATACAAATTACTTGATAATTTATTAACACAAAACGGTGTTATCGCTCTTGTATATGCCAAAAGACGCCGCAAAGCATA
>JAZPYO010000034.1:0-211673 GCA_045544195.1 Eubacteriales bacterium | reverse complement strand
AGCGACAATATATCGAGCTTGAACGAAGTGAAAGCATATCGAGTCAACGAAGTTGACATATCGACATAAAGAAAAAACAGAGCAAGAATAGAAGGTTTTATATCCTTTTATCCTTGCTCTTTTCTGCTTGTATAAGGGTTTGGCTTAGCCAATTTGCGTTTGTCCCGACAAACGCGATGCTCGCACTTAGCGACATTTTTTATATTCTCCGCTAAGAACATCACCCATTTTTGCAGCGGGCTTATGTTTTCGTATACTAAACTGCTAAAGCAAAAAAAACCGACATCTGTCGGCTTTTTCTGAAATTACTAATTCGATTTTACGCAGCTGTAGCAGCGTCAGTAGCAGCCTCAGTAGCAGCGTCAGTAGCAGCATCAGTAGCAGCGTCAGTAGCAGCATCTGTAGCAGCAGCTGTAGCAGCGCCTGTAGCAGCACCTGTAGCAGCGCCTGTTTCAGCAGCATCATCAGCGCAGGATGCAAAAGAAAGTGCGAGTGTTGCAGCAAGCATAAGAACAACAAACTTCTTCATTAAGTAAATCCTCCTATTATTGAATTCATGCAGTTTGGTCTGCAATTTGAGCAGGATTATATCACGTTTTTTCGTGCTTGTCAATACGTTAATGAATTTATTTACATATACGAAATTTTTAGTTCATAATATGCGTTCCAACGAAATGCGGGAAATTTCGTCAAGATTTTCAACGCTATGCAAAAGCCTTCCTTTGCACACGGTAATGTCCTCGTATTTTTCCGATTTGATCACGCCTTCAAGCTCTATGATCGAGCATTCTATTGCATCTATCTCTCTGAAGTCATACAGACACATAAGTATACTGTCAGCTTTATTCCAAACATCCTTTATCTCTTTTATTTTTGCTTCGTTTTCCTCGCGGGCGGATGTAACGGATATTTCCTCGGAAATATTTACTATTTTTTCTGTTATGCTGTTTGTGTATACACCTGCAATTGTGATCATAAGCGTAACGAGCAGCAATAGCAGTATTGATATAATTACAGATCTCATATATATTCCTTATTTTTTTATGATATATACCTCATCGCTGTCGTTGCATGTCATCAGCATCGTATCACTTACTGATGAGATATTTTGCTCCTTTAGCTTCTTCAGGATATATTTTTCGTCTTTTTTTGCGTATTTCATATTTTCTTCATCTATCTGACCGTCCACAATTAATGCGTGATTGAATCCTTTTTCCGAAAGAGTGATGCCGGCAGAACCGTTTGTGACGTTTTGTGCATCGGACTTTAAAATAACCGACAGCTTGCCGTTTTTCTCAAGCACGGCATACTGAACGGTGGAGATATCCGAAACGCCCTTAAGTCTCAGCTCTGAAGAAAGCTCTTCGAGTGATAAACGAGTTTTTTTCATTTCTTCAACGTTCAATACGCCCTTTTCTATGAGAATGCTGATTTTTCCCGTCATCATTTTTTTGAGGGTTTTGTTTTTCGTTATTGCAAATGACAGGATCACTTCAAAGGCAAGAACAGCAACTGCGGGAGCTATGCCGTATACAAGCGGTATATTGTCATCTGTGATAGGCTGCGATGCGATCTCCGAAAGTAAAAGCGTTGTAACCAACTCTGAAGGCTGCAGCTCACCTATCTGTCTTTTGCCCATCAATCTGAGAACAAGCAGCAATAAAGCATACGTAATAAACGATCGTATAAACATTACGGTCATTTTTTCTTCTCCTAACAGTGTCTTTTTGATTATTATTCCAAAAAAAATCGTTTTATTTCATATATGGGGTTGAAAAAACAAAAATATTGTGGTAAAATATCGAAAGTTAAATTTTAATATAATAAAAATCAAAGGAACGGTGATAGTATGGGAAAGATCTATGTTTGCGACCACCCTCTCATTCAGCACAAATTGACGAAGCTCCGTGATGAAAACACGGGAACGATGGAATTTAGAAATCTGACAAAGGAAATTGCTACGCTCATGGGATACGAGGCATTCCGTGATCTTCCTACGGCGATGGTCGAGGTAAAAACACCTATTTGCACGACTATGGCTCCGACGATAGCGGGAAAGAAGATCGCCATAGTTCCTATTCTCAGAGCAGGACTCGGTATGGTTGACGGCATTTTAAGTCTTGTCCCCACAGCGAAGGTAGGTCATATAGGACTTTACCGTGATGAACAGACAAGATTGCCTCACGGATATTACTGCAAGCTCCCTGAATGTATAGACCAGCGTTCTGTATTCGTTCTCGACCCTATGCTTGCAACGGGCGGCTCTGCTATTGAGGCTGTCAGACTTATCAAGGAGAAGGGCTGTACGGCAATTAAGTTTATGTGTATGATAGCCGCTCCCGAAGGAGTTAAGGCTCTGACAAGTGCTCATCCCGATATCGACCTTTATATAGGATGCATTGACGAAAAGCTGAACGAAAACGCATATATCGTGCCGGGTCTCGGCGACGCAGGCGACAGAATTTTCGGCACAAAATAATAAAAAGCTAAAAACGATCTCCCGAGCGAAAAATTCGGGAGATTTTTCTATTAATGCAAGTCTATTTAACAGTATGTTTTAATATAATTAATAATTTAATGGTACACTGTATTTCGGTGTTTTATGCTTACTTGTAAGCACGTAATACAGACCGCTGAAAAATACGGTCATGAAAGGAATTGTTAATATGAAGATCAGCAAAATTATGTGTGAGCATATGCTCTGCGATGAAGCTTCCTATAAAGCACAGCCGTTTTGTATAGACACTGAAACTCCTACGTTTTCATTTGCAATTGAAGGCGATGAGTACAATGCTACGGTCAAATGCTGGAAGATAATCGTTTCTTCCTCACGCGAAAAGCTCATGCAGCGTGACGGTGATATGTGGGATACAGGAATCGTCTACGACGATGAAATATCCACCATATACTACGACGGTGAGGAGCTTCAGTCAAAAACGACCTACTATTTCAGAGTTTTTGCCGTAGTCGGCGAAAAAAAAATGATGAGTAAGGTCGGAATGTTTACAACGGGCTTGCTTCTGCCGTCTGAATGGCGTTGCACATTTGTAGGTATTCCCGTTGAGAAAACTCCGAAATTCGAGTGTCCTGAGCAGGATAAGGTAGGCTATCCCTGTCCTTATCTGCGTTGCACCTTCAACGTATCAAAGACAGTTGTTGCCGCAAAGGCATTTGCTACTGCATACGGTGTGTATGAGCTGTACGTGAATGGCGACAGGGACGAAACGTATTCTCTTGCGCCCGAATGGACGGATTATACGAAGAGTATCCAGTATCAGTATTATGATCTTACAGATAAGATCAAGCAGGGCGAAAACGTTATCGGTGCTATTCTCGGTGACGGATGGTTTTCAGGAAATATAGCGATAGTCGGAAGAAATCAGTACGGCGATGCTCCTCTCGGATTTATGATGAACCTTACCATATTTTACGATGACGGCTCTCAGGACGTTATCGTAACGGATGGAAGCTGGAAGGGAAGCACGGGCGCTATTCTTTACACAGATAACCAGACGGGCGAATACTACGACGCAAGACTTGAAAAGGACGGCTGGTGTGATTGCGGCTACGACGACTCTGACTGGTGCTCGGTAATAGACGTATATCCGCCAAGAGTAAGCGGAACAAGATTGAAGGCATCTGTCGGCCCTCAGGTCAAGGTTATGAAGACGATCGATGCAATCGGAGTAAGTGAGGATAAGAACGGCTCATATATCGTTGATATGGGTCAGAATATGGTCGGCGTTGCACAGGTGAAGGTAAAGGGAAATGCGGGTGATAAGCTGACATTCCGCTTCGGCGAAATGCTAAATCTCGACGGAACGCTTTACACAACGAATCTGAGATCGGCTTTGCAGACTGATACGTATATCCTCAAGGGTGATGAAAACGGCGAGATCTTCCGCCCTCATTTTACATTCCACGGCTTCAGATATATCGAGATAACAGGTCTTTCATATATGCCTAAGGCAGAGGATATAACGGGTTGCGTGATGTATTCTGCTTGTCAAAGAACGGGATATATAAAGACCTCTGATCCTATGGTAAATCAACTGTTTTCTAATGCTCTTTGGGGTCAGATGGGCAACTTTGTAGGTGTTCCCACCGACTGTCCTCAACGTGATGAGCGTATGGGCTGGACGGGCGATGCACAGGTATTCTGCCGCAGTGCGTGCTACAATATGGATTGCTACGGCTTTTATGATAAATACGGTGAGGATATCGTTGAATCACAAAAGCCCAACGGTGCCGTTACAGACGTTGTTCCTCACGTAAAATTCGATAAGGGCGTCGGAAACGATCTTGTGGGCAATACGAATGCCGCTTGGGGCGATGTTATGTTCGTTATGCCCTATACCGTATACCAGATGTACGGCGATGAGAATATTCTTTATAAGTACTACGATGCTATGGAAAGCTATTTCAAATGCTTGCTTGGCTCGACAAATAACCTGCTCCGCCCCGAATTCGGATACGGCGACTGGCTTTCGATCGACGATGATACACCGAAGGATGTTCTTGCAACGGCTTATTTTGCATATGACGCTTATATAATGTTCAAAATATCCGCTATTCTCGAAAAGGAATATGAAAGAAAGTATTATGCAGGTATGTTTGAGCAGATAAGCACTGCATGGCGTGAGGAGTATATGGACGATGACGGCATAATCAAGGGTGATACACAATGCTGTTATCTTCTGGCTCTTAAAATGAAGCTGCTTCCCGAAAATCTGCGCGCACGCGCCGCAAAGCACCTCGTCCGCACGATCGAAAGAAAGAATTATCATCTTTCTACGGGATTTGTCGGCGTATCGTATCTTTTGCCTATGCTTTGTGAATTCGGATACAGTGATATTGCATACAGACTGTTGCTTAACGATACGTATCCTTCATGGGGATATTCTATAAAGAACGGCGCTACTACGATCTGGGAAAGATGGAATTCGTACACGAAGGAAAACGGCTTCGGCGATGCAGGAATGAACTCCTTTAACCACTATTCCTTGGGCTCTGTCGTTGAATGGATGTACTCGTATATGGGAGGTATCAAGCCCGCAAAGCCAGGCTTTAAGGAGTTTTTCGTAAAACCGTATTTTAATAACAGATTGACTTATGCTGATGTCAAGTACGAAAGCATAAGCGGCACTATCGTATCATCCTGGACTCAGATAGACGACGGTTATGTTCTTGATGTTACAGTGCCTGTAAATACAAAGGCATATATAGTTCTTGATACCGAAAAAACAACGCTTGTGACAAACGGTGTTAAGGTTTCTCAGCATCCGAAGGGCTTTGCCGTAGGATCGGGTAAATACACCTTCTTTTATAAGGTGTAATAAATTTGAAAGGTAAAAAAATATAAATGGAAGATAACAAAAATTTTAAACCGTATATACCTGCTGAGAGGATCACTCCGGAAATAACGGTAACATCTGTTATTATGGGTATTTTTCTCGCGGTCATCTTCGGCGCGGCTAATGCATATCTCGGTTTGCGCGTCGGTATGACTGTGTCGGCATCTATTCCCGCGGCTGTTATTTCAATGGGCGTGATAAGAGTTTTGATGCGTAAAAACTCGATTCTCGAAAGTAATATCGTACAAACGATAGGCTCTGCGGGTGAATCTGTTGCCGCCGGTGCGATCTTTACATTGCCTGCATTGTTTTTGTGGGCGAAGGACGGGGTAATGGAAAAGCCCGATGTCATAGAGATCACCTTGATAGCCGTTATAGGCGGACTTCTCGGCGTATTCTTTATGGTTCCCTTAAGAAATGCTTTGATCGTAAAAGAGCACGGCGTTTTACCGTATCCTGAGGGAACGGCATGCAGTGAGGTTTTGCTTGCAGGTGAAAAGGGCGGAGCGAATGCGTCTACCGTGTTTGCGGGCATGGGTATTTCCGCACTGTTCAAGTTTATAATTGACGGACTTAAGCTCGTTGCAGGTGAGATCACATTTACCGTTAAGGGCTTTTCAGGTGCTATCGGTACACAGATATATCCTGCTGTAATGAGCGTAGGATACATTTGCGGTCCGAAAATTTCATCATATATGTTTTCGGGCGGCGTCCTCAGCTGGCTTGTAATTATTCCTCTTATCGTACTGTTCGGTGGAGATATGGTAATGTATCCGAGCGATGTGCCGATATCTGAGCTTTTTTCCAATGGCGGCGCAAGCGCGATATGGAGCAACTATGTACGCTATATAGGCGCAGGCGCGTTGGCAGCAGGCGGTATAATCAGCCTTGTAAAGTCATTGCCCCTCATCGTTCGCACGTTTGTCGGCGCGATCAAAGGCGTTAAGGGAAGCGGAGTCAGCGCAGGTAATCTGCGCACTGAGCAGGATATAAACATAAAGATAGTTCTTATAGCTATTCTTATTCTTACGCTTGCAGTATGGCTTGTTCCTGCAATACCCGTGTCGCTTATAGGCGCTGTTATAGTTGTAATATTCGGTTTCTTCTTTGCAACGGTATCATCCCGTATGGTAGGTCTTGTAGGAAGCAGTAATAACCCTGTTTCAGGTATGGCAATAGCTACCCTGCTCGTTTCAACTCTTATCTTGAAATTTACAGGCACAGTCGGTGCTACGGGTATGCAGAGCGCAATTGCAATAGGCTCTATAATTTGTATTGTAGCCGCTATTTCCGGCGACACATCGCAAGACCTTAAGACAGGCTATTTGCTTGGCGCAACACCGAAAAAACAGCAATACGGCGAGATAATCGGCGTTGTCGCTTCAGCTTTGGCTATCGGCGGCACACTGTATCTTCTTGATTCTGCTTGGGGCTTCGGTTCAAAGCAGCTCGCTGCTCCCCAGGCAACGCTTATGAAGATGATCGTAGAGGGAGTTATGGAAGGCAATCTGCCTTGGGGACTCGTTATAATAGGCGTGTTCCTTGGCGTAACGGCTGAAATACTCGGAATACCTGTATTGCCGTTCGCGATAGGCATTTATCTGCCCGTTCACCTTAATGCTTGCATTATGGTAGGCGGACTTGTCAGACTTGCTATGGATAAGCTCAAGAGAAAAGAGTCGCAGAAAAAGGCGATAGTAAATGACGGTATACTTTTCTGCTCAGGTATGATCGCAGGCGAAGGACTTGTCGGTATTTTGCTTGCATTGTTTGCTATAATCGGAATAGACAAGGCGATCGACCTTTCGGGCTTTATAAAAGTTCCTACCGCTGTCGGTAATATTCTTAGCCTCGTTGTATTCGCAGGCATCGTGCTTTGCGTTTTGGCTTTCTCACTTTGGAAAAAGCGTACAAACAGTGATGACGAAGAATAAAAAAACACACGATAACTATCTTGAAAAGATCCCTGTGCGCTCGCCGTTACTGGCATTTGAGGCCGATGAAAATGGAATAGTTACCTTGAGTATAGAAAATAAAGGTTTGTTTAACCGTATTGCGCAAGTGCTATTCAAAAGGCCGAAGACAAGTTATGTTCATTTGGACGAGTTTGGAAGCTTCGTATGGCAGTGCATTGACGGCAGAGCTGATATAACCGCAATAGGAATTGCTGTAAAGGAGCATTTTGGAGAAAAGGCTGAGCCTCTTTACGATAGACTCAGCAGGTTTTTTCAGATTCTCCACAGCTACAGATTTATATCCTTTAAGGGTGAAAAATAAAAAATCGAGGGCTGCATTTTATTGCAGCCCTCAGTTTTGTTATTCACATATATCGCATATCCGGTTCAGGATAAGTGCACAGTTTTCTCTGGAAAGCTTTCTGCCTTCAGTTGCAAATGTGCCCGTTTCTATAATTCCGCCAAATAAAATGGCAGGATCTATTTGTTCTTTGCCGCTGACACTAAGCAGCGAATTGGCTATTTCTAACGCTTCAAGCTCTGATATAGGCTCGAACGGAGCAAAGACGTTTTCACCTGACTGCTTGTAATTACAGTCCACACCGAGTCTGACAGCGCTTGCAATATAACCCTTGGCAAAATCGGGTATAGTGTCTGAATCCTTAAACGAAATCTGATTTTGCGTAAAAACGTTGGGACTGAGAGATGCACACTTCATACTCATAACAAGAAAATCGCATCTGGTTATTTTTTCATCGGGTGAAAAATACATATTGTCGCCGATCTTTTCGCCAACAAGGATGTTTTTTTGTGCAAGATTTATACAGGCATATTGAGCGGGGGAGTCTGCCATATCATAATAATTTATTCCCATCGGATTTGAGTTTGTTTTTATGCAGACTGTGAAAATATCGCTTTTATTGCCGTATTTATCTATCGCGCGGTAAGTGAAGCTGTCTTTTCCCGTAAAGCTTTCTGACGGAACGTATTTAAATGAGCCGATGGCAGTATCCGTCACGGTAAGCGTGCCGTTTTCGGGCTGCGAAATTATTTTGTATTCCAATTCATCTCCGTCAGCATCGGTGCATCTCATGCAAGAAAAAACAGGTATATTACATACAGTGTTCAATTTGAACGATTCGCCTGTGGGAGAAGAATTATCACCGCTGACAACGTACATAAGGCATTTAATATCCTTTTTGCCGTCAATATTGAACGTGAACGAGCACGATGCACCGTCCTTATTAGGAATGAAACGTAAAAATTCGATACCGTTGTACGAAATTACCTGATTGCTAAAAACATCAAGATTACCGAATTTAAGCGTTCCGGACGATACATCGGGAAGTGATGTGATGGTAATGTCATCAAATTTTTCAATTCCGAGCACATTGGAAAAATCACTCTTTTTGAATGTGATCTCATCACCGTGTGAACAGGTCTTGATGATCTTCAGATCCTTTGAAATATAGTTCATTCCCGGACTCAGAAGCTCGCTTGCATACGTACATAATGTGAAAAGCGCGCACAGTATAAGCATACTGCAGATTAGTTTTTTTCTCATTGGCAGATCCTCTCTTTTTAATTTGTATAGCTATTTTTTCCGTATTGGTTTAAATTATGCAAAAATATACCGCCAACGCTCTTTATTTCAATATAATTAATCCTTTTTATATTGACAATAGGATATTTTTTTGGTAAAATCAAACAAGAAAAAACTGTGAGGTGATCACTATGACTGAAAGAGTTTTTAAATTTGAAAATGTTGATTTCGGCAGTGGAAAGCGTTCTTGCACGATGAAATTCAAGGTCGGTCAGTATACGGCCTGGGCTCTTGTGCAGATAGAAACGGAGCAGGGAAATAAAACCATAGCAAGAGCTGCTCTGGCTAATTGCACAGGTATCGTTGATACGACCAGCTTTGTTATAGATCATACAAGCGGCGTACATAACGTTGTCGTTACAGTAGATGAAAACGCTGATATTATCGACATTTCATTCTCCGAAGAATATCCGACATATCCGAGTACTTCTGCAAGCAAAGCGCTTAAGGGTGATACGATCGGAGCTGATAGCTGGGAGGCTGTTGATATGCTCGGCAGACGTATTCCGTCGGTTGAGGATGTCGGAGCAAAAAATGATCGTAAGGTGGGCATATTTTACTGGACATGGCACGAGCGTATTGCGCACCAGGAGCCTGTAAATCTTACAGAGCTTTTTAATAAGTATCCCGATGCTGAATATAATGTAGACCACTCTGCGTGGGGCGGCGGCAGACCTTGCTGTCATTGGAATGAGCCGCTTTTCGGTTTTTACCGTGATTCCGATGCGTATGTTGTACGCCGTCACGCTGTAATGCTTGCCGCCGCGGGTGTAGATTTTATGATGTTCGATTGCACAAACGGCGCATTTCTCTGGCGTGATGCATATGAGCCCGTTTTATCGGAGCTTCAAAGATGTCTTGATGACGGTATAAATGTTCCAAAAATCGGTTTTATTCTTAATTTCGGTCCGATCGAGTCATCTGTAAGAATGCTTTACGCCTTATATCAGGATCTTTACAGATGCGGAAAGTACCGTGATCTGTGGTATATGCACGAGGGAAAACCGCTTATTATGGCGTTCAGCGAATGCTTGCCAGAAAAGGGTGAGTGCGAAAGCGAGGATCTGATGATAAAGGAGATAAAGGAATTCTTCACGTTCCGTCCTCCGCAGCCGGTATATCAGCTTTCAGAAACATCATATCGCCATAAGGATCATTGGGGTTGGCTTGAAATAGCTCCTCAAAGCAAATACTGCCAGCGTCCTGACGGCAGCTGTGAAATGATGACTGTCGGTGTTGCGCAGAATGCAAATTCAGAACGTATGTGTACATTCTTCAATGATAAGGGTACTTTTGGCAGAAGCTATACGCATAAATACGGTCATTCGCTGTTGAGTGAGGATTCTTATAAGTACGGTTATAATTTCCAGGAGCAGTGGGACAGAGCATGCGATGCTGCGCCCGACGCCGTATTCGTTACAGGCTGGAACGAATGGCTTGTCGGAATGAGTCTTGGCGAGCCGTGGATAAGAGATAAGGAATCAACAAAGGTTGCCTTTGTTGACCAGTATGACAGAGAGCATAGCCGTGATATCGAGCCTGATAAGGACGGTTATCTTGATACGTATTATCTTCAGCTTGCGGCGAATATCCGCAGATTCAAGGGCGCATATCCGAGAGTTCTTAACACACACGAAAAAACGATAGATATAAAGGGCGGATTTTCACAGTGGAAGGATGTTGTGCCGTTTTACAAAAATCCCAGGGGCCTGGCGGCAAAGCGTGATTGCAGAGGCTTCGGAAGCCGTTATTATAAAAATGACACGGGAAGAAACGAGATCATCGGCGCAAAGGCTTGCCGTGACGCAGAATATATGTATTTTTATGTTGAATGCGCAAATGATCTTACAAAGCCAGAGGGCGATGGCTGGATGACACTGTATATAAATTCAGACAGAACAGAAAACGGCTGGAACGGATTTGATTTTGTTATTAACAGAGCTTGTCCAAAGAACGGTAAGGCTACCGTTGAAAGATACGTCAGTACATCTGATGAAAACTCATTCACATGGGAAAAGGTGGGCTCTTGTGATATAAGATACCGCAAAAACAAATTGATGCTGAAGATCCCGTGCGAAATGATAAATGTTAAAAAAACGTGCGAAAGCAGTACGGATATTGAGTTCAAATGGAGCGATAATATTACAAGTGGCGATATTATGGACTTTTATCTTGATGGATGCTCAGCGCCTTACGGTAGATTCAACTACCGATTTAAAAATTGATCGGATATGAAAGGAAAAACTATGAAAAGAATTATTTCTATCACAATGGCACTTGTATTGATGCTGTGCGCTTTTACATCTTGTGGCGTAAAAACTCCCGCAAAGCAGAAAACGTTTGATGTTACCGAAAAAGAAAAGGTGAATGTTCTCATCTTGTTGCAGGATGGCAGAGAAATGGAGCTTGAGCTGTATCCCAAAATAGCTCCTATCACTGTGCAGAATTTTGTTGACCTGGCTACAAGCGGGTTTTATGACGGATTGATATTCCATAGGATCGTAGAGGGATTCGTTGTTCAGGGCGGTGACCCCAAGGGTGACGGTACAGGCGGTTCAGGTACTGCGATCAAAGGGGAGTTTTCCGAAAACGGTGTTGAAAATACTCTTTCGCACACAACAGGCGTAATTTCAATGGCGCGTCAGTCAAGCCTTACATCAAGCTCTCCTGCAGGAGAGAAGGATACGCTTATGGATAGCGCAACTTCACAGTTCTTCATCGTGCTTGACAATTCAGCAAAGACATCTCTTGACGGCAAGTATGCAGGATTTGGCAAGATGATAAGAGGCTTTGATGTTCTGGAGGACCTCGGCAATGTTACAGTTGACCAGAATGATAAGCCTTTGAAGGATATTGTAATAAACAGCATCAGAGTTGTAGAAGAATAAGGAGTAATATTATGATACAGATAACTATGGAAAACGGCGGCGTAATGAAGCTGGAGCTTTATCCTGAAATCGCGCCGATAACAGTTAAAAATTTTGAAGATCTCATAAACAAGGGCTTTTATAACGGATTGATATTTCACAGAGTTATCCCCGGATTTATGATACAGGGCGGTTGTCCTCACGGAACAGGCAGAGGCGGTCCCGGCTACACGATCAAGGGCGAATTCAACTCAAACGGTGTTAAAAACGATCTGAAGCACACGAGAGGTGTTATTTCAATGGCTCGCACACCTGATCCTGATTCGGCAGGCTCGCAGTTCTTTATTATGCATGAGGATGCTCCGCATCTTGACGGATCTTACGCTGCTTTCGGCAAGCTCGTTGAAGGCTTTGATGTTCTTGACGAGATCGCAAGCGTGAGTACCGATTTTTCCGATAAACCCATTGTACCTCAGAAGATAGAAAAAATAGAGATCATATAAAGAAAGCGGTATTTGATTATGAAATACGGTATTCAGCTTTACAGTATGCGTGATCTTGCACAGACCGATTTTGAGGGTGCTGTAAAAAAAGCGTCGCAGATCGGTTATAAAATGATAGAATTTGCAGGTTTTTTCGGGCATAGCGCCGAAGAAGTAAACAAGTTTCTTTCCGAAAATGATATTGAGCTTTTCGGCACGCACACAGGCTTGCACGAGCTTATTCAGAATTATGATGAAACCGTTGCTTTTCATAAGGCAATAGGAAACAAGAACTATATAATCCCGATCCATGATCTTTCAGATCAGAGCAAGATCGACGAATTCTGTGTTCTTGTGAATAAGTATCAGCCTATGCTGGAAAAGGAAGGCATACGTCTTGCATTTCACAATCACAGCGGTGAATTCAAGGTCAATACCGATGGCTCCGTTCCGTACAAGGATATAATTGAAAAAACGTCATTATTCCTTGAGATAGATACATTTTGGGTGTTCCACGCAGGACTTGATCCTATAGAAACACTCGAAAGGTATAAGGACAGACTGATATGCATACATCTCAAGGACGGTCTTGCCGACGGCAAAGGAATGCCGCTCGGAATGGGTCAGGCTCCTGTTGCTGCGGTTCACAAGAAAGCAATTGAAATGGGTATTGATATAATAGTGGAGAGTGAAACGCTTACACCGAGCGGTGTTGAGGAATGTACAGCTTGCTTTGAATATCTGAAAACGCTTTGAAGAGGTGAATAAGTTGAATAAAAAACGTTGCCTTTCGCTCTTTTTGGCTACTGTCACGGTGCTTTCATTAATATCACTTGCTGCTTGCTCAAACAGCGAAAAAGAAGACTTGCCAAGCGAGACGACACAGCTTCAGAATGATGAGCTTTACCCGGATTATCTTCCCGAAAATCTCGATTTTGGAGGAAGCGATATAACGTTTCTTGTTATGGGTGAGGGCGTAAATAATGCCGATTGGCGTTCCAAGGATATTTTCGCGGAAAGTGACAGCGATGATCCCGTAGTTTCCGCTGTATTCAAAAGAAACTCATTCATTGAGGCAAAGTATAATTGTAAGATCAAAGAGGTCGCAACCGATACCCCCGGAAGCACTGCAAGAAACAGTATAAAAAGCGGTCTTGATGAATTTCAGGTGCTTATGTGCAATACTGCTTCTACTATAACTCTCATGCAGGATCAGCTTCTGGTCGATCTTAACGATCTTGAATACCTTGATCTTTCGCAGCCATGGTGGGATCAGACTATGAGAGTAAATTGCTCCATTTCAGGCTCAAACTATTTTGCCACAGGTGATATTTCCATTATGGATAATGATGCCACCTGGATAATGATGTTCAATAAGCAGCTTGCAGCACAGTACGGTCTTGATCCGTATGCGGAGGTCAAAAACAATACATGGACATTTGACAGATTTCTTGAAATGATGCAGCTCGTTGCTCACGACGACGGCGACGGCGTTGTTGAATGGGATTCTGATACATTCGGAATGTCTACGCACAATTCAACGTGCGAGGCACTGTTCTATGCAAGTGGAAAATCGGTTGTATCAAAGGATGAATCTGACCTTCCTTATTTCGACACCTCATCATCGTACGTTGATTACATAACGAGAGTTCTTGAAAAGAGCGTATTATTATGGACAGACCAATCGGTAGTATTTTCTTCTGACAGATCGGGGCTTTCTTCCGTTGAAACTCAGCAGGTTTTTGAGTCGGGAAGATCGCTGTTTTTGGCAGAGGTATTACAGCTTGCGCTTAGACTTCGCACGATGGATATCAATTTCGGCATACTTCCGTTCCCGAAATTTGAGTCATCTCAAAAGAACTACGGACATTTCGTTCATTCAACTACCGCATTGCTCAGTATTCCGTATACGTGCAAAAACGTTGAGAATGTTGCAGCGCTCGTTGAAGCAATGTCGGCAAAATCAATGTATACACTTACCCCTGCGTATTACGATATCGCACTTACGGGCAAATCGTTCAGAGATGAGGAATCAAGCGAAATGCTTGATATAATTCTTGCTTCAAGAACATTCGACCTCGGCGGATTTCATATGTTTAACTGGGGCGGTCTCGGAAATGCATTTTCAACGCTGCTTATGCAGGATCAAACATCGTTTGCAACACTGTACAAGCGTTCTATGAAAAGGGCGATAAGCTATATGCAGGATGATATAGACAAGATCGCTCAAAATCAATCATCTTGAAATTAAAAAAATGCTCTTTGAATAACGTAAAGTTGTTCAAAGAGCATTTTTGTTGTTTAATTCAAATTGATCTGAGAATATCAATAAATTCGTCCCACGTATTGATATGAAGATGATCGAATGGAAGATTTATATCCTTTGGACCTGCCCAGAGATTTTCTATGCATCTTTCATCGTATCTTACGGGAAACATACCCATGTTGTGCGATCCTGTTATGTCGCATATAGTGTGATCGCCGCAAAACCAGATATCATTTGCAGGCAAATTCGCTTTTTTAAGAGCAATGTCAAATATCATTTTGTGCGGCTTTCTGTACGCATATTCGCTTGAAGCGAGTATAAACTCAAATTTGTTATTCGGCAAAAATCTGTTTATTCTTTTTGTCAAAAGCTTGCCCGAAAAACCGATGTTGCTTACAACGCCGCTTCTTATACCAAGACTGTTTATAAAGTCTATCATTTTGTCAGCACCCGGCATAATATCGCCGTCTGACGTCGCATTCCAGAATATTTCCTCTATTTCTTCAAGGGGAACGTCGAATTCGACTCCGAGATAGTCATACATAAGCTGCATAAACTGTCTTTCGTGTATCTCTATACATTCATCACGTGACTGTGAAAGATTGTATTCGTATTCACGCAAGGCAAACTCGTCTGCGTCCTTTGCTGTCGCATTATGAGGATTTTTTATCACGTGCTCAAACACAGCCATCTGACCCTTTAAGGTGTTCCAGCCCGCCTCGCAGATAAGCGTGTTGCCATAGTCGAACAGTATCATTTTCGGTAATTTAAGATCCATTTTTCTTTACGTGATCATGCGGCGTTACAACAGCTGAATAATTCGTCTTGTAAATGACAAAGCCCGGCTTTGAGCCTGAGGGCTTTTTAATATTCTTCACCTGTGTGTAATCGACCTGAACATTTTCTCCTTCCCGCATTGTTGAATAATATGCCGCCGCCTCTGCTGCTTGTGTGAAATCAACGCCTTCAGGCTCTTCGCCCTTTGAAAAAAGTATTACGTGGCTGCCCGGAGCGTCCTTGACGTGAAAGAACCAATCGTACGGCGATGCGGTCTTAAGCGTTAATGTATCGTTTTGAGTATTGTTCTTACCGATCATAACCTCATATCCGTTTTCAGTTATGAATTTTAACGGTGATGATCTGATATTCTTTTGCTGAATGCCGCTTTTCATTCTTGAAGCGTAGCCGGACAGATACAATTCGTGCCTTATCTGAGCTATATCCGATTCGCCGTCAGCCTTTGTAAGAGAGTCAAAAACGGTATAAATATAGTCAAGCTCCTTTTTGGCTATTGCGATCTGCTCTGTCAGATGAACGGTTGCGGTTTTGAGCTTTGCGTATTTTTTATAGTACCTCTGTGCATTTGCCGACGGAGAAAGTCTGCTGTCAAGCGGAATTGTTATTACGGGTGCATTTTCATCGTAATAATTCACAAGCTCCGCCTTCGTCATTCCTCTTGAGAGTGCATACATATTAGCGGTTATAAGGTCGCCGTAGAGCTTGAATATTTCCATCTGACGTGTATCTGAAAGCTCCTGCTTCAAGGTTGCTATCTTCTTTTTCAGCCGTGCTTCTGCATTTGAAAGAAGATTGAAAACGTCACCTGCAAGCTGCTTGATACGCTCATTTTTTTCTTTTCCCTCATAAAAAGCATCTATAAGCTCGCTGAATGATGGGTACTGGACGCAAGTACGGCTTTTACCGTAATGTGTTATCTGCATTACGGTAAATTCGCATATCTTGTCAGATTCGTCCTTGAGCATATATGCAGTAAGCCGTCCTGATCTTGCATTATCTATGTAAATGCTGAAATAGAACCACATTTTTTCACAGTCTGTGCCGGAAAGATGGAATAGTTCACGGCTTACAAGCGGAGAAATTCCCTGATACTCTTGCATAAAGAACGACTCTGTCAGATCATCCTTTTGCAAGGCAAGATCAAAGAAAGCCTCTTTCGTTTCATTCAGCGGATTTCTTTTGTCCTGCGACGGCGGAAGCGAGTAAGTCATTCCGGGCAAAAGCTGACGCTTTGAGCTTGTTGTGAAATCAACGGTCTTTATAACGTTTATTATACGGTCGCTTCCATCAGTCAGAATGATATTACTGTACTTGCCCATTATTTCGCAATACAGACGCTTTTCCGTAGGAAATCCAAGCTCATCAACGCTGCTCATCGTTATCATAACGATCCTGTCAAAATCTATCTGCAAAACGCCCGTTATTCTTGCACCGATAAGATGCTTACGCATATGCATGCAAAAGGCGCTCGGCTCTTTCGGGTTTTCCTTTGCAATATTAGTAAAGTTTATTCTCGGAGTGTGTGCGGATGCACACAGAGAAAGTCTTTTTGCGCCATCCTTAGTATGAAGAAGAAGTACAAGCTCATCCTTGCACGGTACATACACCTTTTCTATCTTTGCACCGATCGCACTTTGAGATAGCTCGTGTACGACAGCACACGTCATTCCACCGTCAAACGGCATAATTGATCTCGCTTTCAAAAGGATATATTTCTATTTGTATGGGTCGTTCTGAAAGTATCAGCTTCAGGCACTCCAGAGATATTTTTTCTGAATGAAAATGGTCTGCGCCGATGCACGAAACACCCATATCGTAAGCATCGAGCAACGCGTGGTGTTTGATCTCACCTGAAATGAACAGATCTACTCCGATCTCTGAAGAAACATACGCTCCCTCGCTGTATGCGCCGCATACGACTAACGCAGTTTCGATTTTTTCCTTTGCCTTTACATACGCCGGGCAGGGAGAGCCTGTAAGAGCCTTGTAATCTTCAAGTATTTTGTCAAAATCAATGCCGCCGTCGAATCTTCCTGTGTATCCGAGACGTTCGCCGCCGTGCTCGAAAACGGTAATATCCGTAAGGCCCAGACGCTGTGCGGTGAGCATATTGATCCCGTATTCCGATGCATCAAGCCTTGTGTGAAAGCCCATAACGGCAATTCCGTTCGTATATGCGTACAATGCGCGCTTTCCTATAACATCACGTCCTGTAAGCTCAGGGATTTTTGAAAAATTGATCGCGTGATGTGATATTACAGTATCAAATCCGTTTTCCTTAGCGTATTTCAGTACGTTCATCGTTATATCAACGGCAAGAAGTGCCTTATTTGTTGTGTGGGATTCTGACGGTAAAACGCCGAGTCCGTCATGATCCCAAGAACACGACAGTGTTTTAGGTAATTTGCTTTCAAGAAAATCGTAAAGTGAATTTGTAAGCATAGTTATCTCCATTCAAAGCATAGCTTATCGTTCTATTGTGTTAAATAAGCATTAAGATGCATTTAATTTCAATAGCTCCGACCTATTCATCATACCATTTATCGCTTATGTTTGTCAAGGCACTTTTATTTATTATTATAATAATATATTATTCACAAAATAGTATTTGACAATAGCGTTCAAAAGGTAGTATAATAATATAATCATAATGGGAAAGTTTGTATTGAAAGGAGCTTATATGCGCATTCTCGGAATAGACCCCGGTCTTGCCATTGTCGGCTACGGTATAATAGATTACGTCAACGGCTCTTTTAAAACAATTGCTTACGGCGCTATACAAACCAAACCCGGAATTGATGTCGAGGTACGGATAACCACGATATACGATACCTTGAATGAGATCATAAAAAAATACTCTCCGACGGATATGGCGGTTGAGGAGCTGTTTTTCAATACAAACCAGAAAACAGCCATTGCAGTAGCTGAGGCAAGAGGCGTGATACTTCTGTCGGGAATGAAAAATAACCTGCAGATATTTGAATATACACCCTTACAGGTAAAGCAGGCAGTCGTAGGCTATGGCAGAGCTGATAAGCAGCAGGTAATGACTATGGTGCAAACGCTGCTTAACCTGAAATCAAAGCCAAAGCTCGACGATACATCCGACGCGTTGGCGATCGCTGTGTGCCACGCCCATACGGGAGGCTCATTGATAAAAGGATTTTATAACGAGAAGAAAAAACGATTACTGTAAAGGTCAGGTTCTGAGATGTTTTATTATATAAAAGGCGATCTTGTGCATACGGAAAGCAATCTTGCGGTCATTGATGTCGGCGGTGTTGCCTATAAATTGACCGTCAGCGCGAATACTATAGGAGATCTTGCTTCATCACAGAAGGATAAAGTCAAGCTATATACATATATGGCAGTGAGAGAAGACGCCGTCGAGCTGTTCGGCTTTTATTCCTTAGAGGAGCTTTCGCTGTTTAAATTGCTTATAACAGTTTCGGGAGTAGGTCCTAAGGCGGCGATGTCCGTTTTATCATCGTTTACTGTTGAAAAATTTGCTATTGCGGTTGGAAACGAGGATGTTAAAGCTCTTTCAAAAGCCAACGGAGTCGGCGCAAAGACAGCCGCGCGTATAGTTCTTGAATTAAAGGACAAGGTAGCAAAGCAAATTTCGGTATCAAAGGGAGTAGCTGATACACCCGTATCTTCAGGTACGCTTTCTGATGCCCAGAACGCCCTTATGGTATTGGGATATTCAAAATCAGAAGCGGTAAACGCCTTGAAGGGTATATCACCGATGCTGTCGCTTGAGGATATGATCAAGGAAGCGCTAAAAAAGCTGATGAAATGATTAAAGAAAGGTAAAGATAAAAATGTCCGAATACGAGGAATTTTCAACCGAAGATTTTGACGAGCGTTTACTTGGTGCGGAATACACCGAGGAGGATTCGGATAGCGAGCCTTCCTTACGTCCGCAGACTTTAAACGATTATATAGGTCAGGATAAAGCCAAAGAAAATTTGAAGGTATATATAGATGCGGCAAGGTTCAGAGGCGATCCTCTCGATCATACTCTGCTTTACGGTCCGCCGGGACTTGGCAAAACCACGCTTTCACAGATAATTGCAAACGAGATGAACACTTCGATAAGAATAACGTCGGGCCCCGCGATAGAAAAGCCCGGTGATCTTGCGGCGTTGCTCACAAATCTCAATGAGGGCGATGTACTTTTCATTGACGAGATACACCGTTTACCGAGAACTGTTGAGGAAATACTGTATCCTGCGATGGAGGATTTTTCGCTTGATATAATCATCGGCAAGGGTCCTGCGGCGCGCAGCATCCGTATGCCGCTTAAAAGATTTACTTTGATCGGCGCTACAACACGCGCAGGGCAGCTTACAACTCCGCTGCGTGACAGATTCGGCGTACTCTTACGCCTTGAGCTGTATTCACCGCAGGAGCTGACTGAAATAGTTAAAAGAAGCGCTGATATATTGGGCATAGCAACGGCGGACGGCGGTGCTGAGGAAATAGCAAAGCGCTCCAGAGGAACACCTCGTATAGCAAACAGACTTCTTAAAAGAGTCAGAGATTATGCCCAGGTTGTAGGAGATGGCGAAATCACAAAGCAGATCGCAGATTATGCATTGAAAAAGCTGGACATAGATGAGCTTGGTCTTGATGCAACAGACCGCAAGATGCTTATGACTATACTGAAATTCTATGACGGAGGCCCTGTCGGGCTTGAAACACTTGCAGCAACGATCGGCGAAGAAGCGATAACGATAGAGGATGTTTACGAGCCGTATCTTATGCAGATAGGATTTCTTAACAGAACTCCCAGGGGCAGATGCGTAACAAGCGCCGCCTGCCGACATCTCGGAGTAGATATGTCCAAAACGGGCAAGGCGGTTCAAAAAAGTATTTTTGACCAAAACGAAGATTGATGAAAGGTGTTTCAACCAATGTTTGTATCAGACAAATGGAAAGACTATGAATTGATAGATGCATCTGACGGTGAACGTCTTGAAAGATGGGGTAAATACATTCTGATAAGACCCGATCCGCAAATAATCTGGAAGGGCAAAAAAACAAGTCCGCTCTGGAAAAAAGCGGATGCTATATATAGACGAGATTCATCCGGCGGCGGTAAATGGATAAAGTGCAATGTGCCTGAAAGCTGGAATATTTCTTATGGCGACCTGAAATTTCTCATCAAGCCTATGGGCTTCAAGCACACAGGGCTCTTTCCGGAGCAGGCTGTGAATTGGGATTGGTTTTCCGATATTTTGACAAAAAACGGCGGCGGTAAGGTGCTTAATCTGTTTGCCTATACGGGCGGTGCTACGATGGCAGCGTCATATGCAGGCGCAGCCGTATGCCATGTTGATGCCTCAAAGGGAATGACAAATCAAGCAAAGCAAAACGCTGTTCTTTCAGGGCTTGATAAAAATCCCATAAGATATATTGTGGATGATTGTATGAAATTTATCGAGCGTGAGATAAGGCGCGGCAATTCATATGAGGGAATCATTATGGACCCACCGTCATACGGCAGAGGACCCGGCGGCGAGGTGTGGAAGCTTGAGGAATGTGTGGACGAGCTTATAGCAAAGGCAGCAAGTCTTCTGTCCGATAAGCCGCTCTTCTTCCTTGTAAATTCCTATACAACGGGATTTTCTCCTTCGGCAGTAGGATATATGCTGAATACAAATCTAAAAAACAGATTGGGCGGTACGGTAGATTGCAGAGAGGTTGGCTTGCCCGTTACCCAGACGGGAATATGTCTGCCCTGCGGATCGTCTTGCCGTTGGTATAAATAAATGACAGTTATAAAAACTGAAGATCTTTCGTTTTCGTACAGAGATGAAGACAGACTCATTCCCGTTTTAAAAAATATCAGCATTCAAGTTGAAAAGGGAGAATTTGTTGCCATTCTCGGTCACAATGGGAGCGGGAAATCAACGCTCGCAAAGCTCATCAATATGATACTTACAGAGGAAAACGGAGTTTTGCAAGGAAAAATAGAGGTGCTTGGCAAAGACATCTCACATAATATAAGTGAGGATGAGGCGTATGAATTAAGACGCCACGTCGGTATGGTACATCAAAATCCCGATAATCAGATCGTTGCAACGACGGTTGAGGAGGATGTGGCATTTGGACCTGAAAATCTCGGTATACCGAGAGAAGAAATCAGATCGCGTGTGGACGAGGCGTTGCAGTGCGTTGGAATGACAGAATACCTGAAGCACGCTCCACACAAGCTATCGGGCGGTCAGAAGCAGAGAGTGGCGATCGCAGGAATAATTGCAATGCGACCTGATGTTATAATTTTTGATGAGTCAACCGCGATGCTTGATCCGTTCGGCAGAGATGACGTTATGAATACGGTCAGAAAGCTGAATAAGGAAGAAAACAAAACTATAATTCATATAACGCACTATATGAACGAGGCAGCTTTGGCTGACAGAGTGATAGTTCTGAATGAAGGACAGGTATTTAAGAGCGGAACACCTGAGGAGGTTTTTTCCTGTGTTGAGGAATTGAACAGCGTAAGACTTGATGTTCCGCAGGTGACAGAGCTTTGCTATCTTCTGAAAAAAGCGGGACTTCCCATTGACAGAATGCCTACACGCACCAAAACCGCTTTACAGGTCATTAAGGATGCGCTGGAAAAAGCAAGGGAGGTACAGTAATGCCTCTCACACTTGAAAATGTAAGCTATGTATACGGCGCTCATACGCCGTTTGAAATTCAGGCATTGAATGATCTTTCTGTTACGTTTGACGATGATACTGTGACAGGCCTTATGGGGCACACAGGATCGGGGAAGTCCACCGCGGCTCAAATGCTGAACGGATTGATAAAGCCTACAACGGGCAGAGTTTTGCTTGACGGAGAGGATATCAATAAAAACAAAAAGACCTGCTATGAGGCAAAATTCAAGGTCGGACTTGTGTTCCAATATCCCGAGTATCAATTATTCAAGGATACGTTAAGACAGGATATTGCATACGGCCCACGAAATATGAAGCTTTCGGAAGATGAAATAAAGCTGAGAGTGGAAGAAGCCTGCGAATTTGTCGGGCTTTCGCAAAGCCTGCTTGACAAATCTCCGTTTGAGCTTTCAGGCGGACAGAAGCGCAGGGCGGCAATAGCGGGAATAATTGCAATGAAGCCCCGTTTCTTAGTTCTTGACGAGCCTGCCGCAGGCCTTGATCCCGCGGGCAGAGATGATATTCTTTCTAAAATATGCTCCTACCGTCAAAACGGCAAAAATTCCGTTATTCTTATAAGTCACAGTATGGAGGATATGGCGAAATACTGCGATAAGATAGTTGTAATGGATAGCGGTAAGACTTGTATGACGGGTAATGCCGATCAGATATTTGAGCATTACAGACAGTTGAAGGAAATAGGCTTGAACACTCCACAGATAACGAGATTTATGACAAAGCTTCATGACGAGGGATATGATGTAAGCAAATCTGTTTATACTGTTGAGTCTGCCGCAAAAGAAATTATTTCACTTTATAACAGACTGAAAAAGGAAAAAAATGATTAAGGATATTACATTAGGACAGTTTTTTCCCGGAAATTCGATCATACACAATATGGATCCGAGGGCAAAGATACTGCTTTCATTTATGATGATAGCGGTAATATTCTGTGCTTCATCTGCAATCAGCTTTGCTACAGCGGTGCTTGCAGTGCTTGCTTTGATAATCGTTTCGGGGATATCATTAAGAGTAATAATCAAGGGGATGAAGCCTGTGGTGTTCATTTTACTCTTTACGGCAGTGATACAGATATTTCTGACACGTACAGGCACACTCCTTGTCGAATATTATTTCATAAAAATATACTCAGACGGAATAGAGCTTGCCGTGAAGATGATGCTTCGCATAATCCTTCTGATATCTTCAACGAGTATTCTTCTATCGTATACAACATCTCCGATTGCCTTGACAGACGGCATAGAGGGATTATTAAGTCCTTTGAGACGCGCAGGACTTGATGTGCATGAATTTGCTATGATGATGTCGATAGCAATGCGTTTTATACCCACGATAATCGAGGAAACTGATAAAATAATATCCGCTCAGAAGGCAAGGGGAACTGACTTTTCATCCGGTGGCCTTATCAAGCGCGCAAAAGCTATGATACCCGTGTTCGTTCCGCTTCTGATATCTGAATTGCGCAGAGCAGAGGAGCTTTCGTGTGCTATGATCTGCCGTTGCTACAAAGGCGGTGAGGGCAGAACAAAGCTCAAGGAATTGAAGATATATCCTAAGGATATAATTATTATCATTGTATCAGCAGTCCTGCTTGCTATTGTTATTTTGGAAAATATAATTTCATCAAATATGGGACTTCCGATATGAAGTATTTACTGAAAATATCATTTTTAGGCTCTGATTATCACGGCTTTCAGATACAGAATAACGCTTCAACGATAGCGGGAACGCTTAAAAGATCGTGTGAGCTGTTGTTCGATGAAAGATGTGATATATCCGGCTGCAGCCGCACAGATGCAGGTGTTCACGCATTGGAATATTATGCGTGCTGCTCGGTTAACGGCGGAAATAATGTTCCGTGTGAGCGGATACCGTATGCATTAAATCATATTCTGCCGAATGACATTTCCGTGAAGGATTGCTGTGTCGTAGACGACGGATTTAACCCACGTCACTGCGAATACAAGGAGTATGTGTATAAGGTGCATAATTCTCCGTTCAAGGATCCTTTTTTACACAAGCGGGCAACACGTGTTTCGGAATATATCGATGATAAGATGCTGAATATTCAGGCGTCGTATTTTGTCGGAACGCACGATTTCTCGTCGTTTATGGCGACAGGATCCGATGTAAGCAGTACAGTAAGAACGATTAAGTATTTTACGGTTCAAAGATACGGTGATACGGTCGAATTTTCTGTGGCGGCAGACGGTTTTCTTTACAATATGGTACGTATAATGGTCGGAACTCTGCTTGATGTGTCAAAGGGAAAGATCAAACAGAATTCTATTTTGAATATTATTAACAGCTGTGACAGAACGAAGGCGGGTATAACAGCTCCGCCTGACGGACTGTATCTTTCAAAGGTAGTATATAAGGAAGATTTTTTCACACCGCGGGGGTGATGAATTGAAGAAAAATAGAAATGAAATTTCAGACGACGGCGTAGTTGAGCTTAACGGCGAGGAAAAACGCAGGGACTTACGCTCAGGCGGTGTTGAGCTTGATATATACGATGACGGTGAAGAACAGATAAACGAGTATTACGTAAAAATATCCTATGGAATTCGTTTTTTCAAGTTTCTTACCCTTACCGTTCTCGTTGTGTTCGTGCTTTGTATGCTTACTGCATTTTCCGATGATATAACTGCTGAAAATTTTCAGTATCTTATGAAGGATCTCAATATAGAGCTTCCTGACTCACCGTCTCAATTTGGTCATATAGCTTATACAGAAGACGCAGAGCTGTCATTTGAAATGTTTAAAAGCGATCTTGTCAGCGTTGGCAGACAGAGTGTTGAGGTCGTTAATATGGCAGGCGAGCCCGTATTAAAAAGCGATATAAGCTATGTCAAGCCGAGAATATCCGCAGGGAAAAGTTATTTTCTTGTGTACGATATGTCAGGGTACGATTTTTCTGTATATAATTCATTTTCTGTATTATACAGCGAAACGCTTGACTATCCGATCTCTGATGCATATATGGCTGATGACGGCAGATTTGCCATTGTTACAAGAAGTGATGATTACAGATGCTGCGTTATAATATACAATAAAAGCTATAAGCCTGCATATACATGGAAAACGAATGATAAATATGTATTCGATGTAATATTGAATACTGACGGCTCATTTGAAATACTTGCCGCAAGTGCAGAAAACGGAAGTATGCAAAGCTACTGCATAAGCGGCAATATAAGACAAGAGCAGATAAATACGGTTCAATATGGCGAAGATATTATGGGGCTTAATATGCATATGTTCGAAAACGGTAAAAAGGTCGTATTCTGTACTGACAGGATCGTATTTACAGATGAAAACGGTCCTGCTGCGAGTGAGCATAAGTACGGTCTTGACGAGTGCATTATTACGTATGCGTGTGATAAGTACGCCGCGGCAGTATTTGATAAAGCGAAGCTCGGCGAAGATACCGCATTATGTATTTTCGATCAGGAAGGAAAGCTGCTTCAAACATTCGATATAGAGCCGCATCCGATAGATGTTTATATTTACGGTGAATATGCATATGTTTTATACGATGATAATATCACCAGAATATCTTTGAAGGACGGAAAAAGAGGCGCTTACGCCAATAAAAGCGTTATAGTCCGACTTTTACAGACTGAAAACGGAATTTTGCTTGCGGCGGGTAAAAACCGTGCATATCCGATCGAAGAGAATGAATTTATCTGATTTAAAGCGAGGAAAAAATGAATTATATAATCGATATTATCTTTGTTGCTATTCTGGGTATATTTATATTCAAGGGTTATAAGGATGGATTTATTAAAACTGTATTCGGGCTTTTGATAAATCTTGCTTCTGTGATCGTTGCGTTCCTGTTTGCAAAGCCGATATCCTTGATGTTTGCTGATAAGATATTGACCGATGCTCCGAAGGAAATATCTTCATCGGTCGCTTTGGCAATATCGTTTGTTATACTGTATGCCGCAGCTCATATAGCAATAGCAATAATAGCAAATGTTCTTGACCTGATATCGAAGCTGCCCGTTCTTAATTTTACCAATAAGTCTCTCGGTATAATCATAGGCGCGGTTTTGGGAATATTATATGCGTTTGTATTTTCGGCAATATTGACCTATGGGTATCCTTTGCTTGCTGAAATAAACCCCGAGCTGTTCACAGATGAGCTTTTGAGTAATTCGATGATATACTCAGTTATACATAAGCTCAATCTTCTTAACAGGCTTTTTGATCTTATAGTTTGAAAACACTTCCCTTAAAGAAAGGTTATTAAATAAATGCAACTTTGTTCTAAATGTAAAAAACGCATTGCTGTCGTTTTTATGACTAAATTTGAAAACGGAGAAACAGTAAATGAGGGCTTGTGCCTTAAGTGCGCCAAGGAGCTTGGTATAAAGCCCGTAGACGATATTCTCGGTAAAATGGGAATAAGCGATGAGGACCTTGACCGTATGGACGACGAAATGGCAGGCATAATGGAAAATGTGACGGAGGATATGCCGGCTATGGCATCTGATACTGACAACGCAAATGCTCCTGCAATAGATTTTGCAAAGCTCTTCGGCGGTATGGGCGCATCTGATCCTGACGGTTCTTCCAAGGATAAAAAGCGATCCGCAAAGGAAGAAAAGAAAAAAGAAAAGGCAAGAAACTATCTTGAAAATTACTGCCTTAACTTAAGTGAAAAAGCAAAAAAAGGCGAGCTTGACAGAATAATCGGCAGGGACAGAGAGCTTGAAAGAGTCATTCAGATACTCAACCGCAGGCAGAAGAATAATCCGTGCCTCATAGGTGAGCCGGGTGTCGGAAAAACTGCGATAGCAGAGGCTCTTGCACAACGTATAGCTGAAAAAAGAGTTCCCTATAAGCTTCAAAATAAAGAAGTCTATGTCCTTGACCTGACGGCGCTTGTCGCAGGCACGCAATTCAGAGGACAGTTTGAAGGAAGAATGAAGGGGCTGATAGACGAGGTAAAAACACTCGGAAATATAATTCTTGTAATTGACGAGGTGCATAATCTTGTCGGAGCAGGCGATGCAGAGGGCAGTATGAATGCCGCAAATATTTTAAAGCCCGCCTTATCAAGATCGGAAATACAGGTGATAGGCGCAACAACACTTGCGGAGTATAGAAAGTATATCGAAAAGGATTCCGCACTCGAAAGAAGATTTCAGCCCGTTATCGTATCAGAGCCCTCTATATCAGACACGGTTGATATTCTCAAGGGTATAAAAACGTATTACGAGCAGTTCCACGGCTTGAAAATATCCGATGAGATAGTATACAGAACGGTAATTCTTTCCGAAAGATATATTACTGACAGATTTCTGCCTGATAAAGCGATAGATCTGCTTGATGAAGCGGCATCGCATCTTGCTATAAATACGCCGATACTGAGTGAGATCGCACAAAAGTCTGATGCTTTAAAGGAAACGAAGACACAAAGGGAGTCTATCGAAAACTCAGAATTGCCGAAGGAAGAGGATCAGCTCAACAAAAGATATGAAATGCTCGTGCGGTTAAAGGGCGAAGAGATAAAGCTGTCAAGTGAGCTTGAAGCCTTGAAGCAAAACGCTGAAGAAGTAAGACTTTGTATTGAAGATCTTGCAAGAGTTATTGAGATATGGACGGGTATTCCCGCAGGCAATATCACAGAAAACGAATTTGCAAGAATAGGCTCGCTCAAGGAAAGATTAAGTGCGAGAATAATCGGTCAGGAAGAGGCGATTTCAGCCGTTGTACGAGCTATAAAGCGAAACAGATCGGGTGTATCGTTCAAGAAAAAGCCCGTATCGTTTATTTTTGCAGGTCCGACGGGTGTCGGAAAAACAGAGCTTGTTAAAACTCTTGCATCCGATATGTTTGACTCACCTGATTCTCTCATACGCGTCGATATGTCGGAATATATGGAAAAGCATTCCGTTTCCCGACTTATAGGCTCTCCTCCGGGATACGTAGGTTATGATGAGGCAGGGCAGCTTACAGAGAAGATACGCCGCCGTCCTTATTCTGTTGTTTTGTTTGATGAGATAGAAAAAGGACATCCTGATGTATTGAACATTATGCTCCAGATACTCGATGACGGAAGAATAACCGATGCGCAGGGTAGAGAAGTAAACTTTGAAAATACAATAATCGTTATGACGACGAATGCAGGCTCTAATTATGTAACTGCTCCTGCAGGCTTTGGCAAGGAGCAAGCGGCAGCGGGAAAAGAAAAAACAGAAAAAGCACTTTCCGATTTTTTGCGTCCTGAATTTCTTAACCGTGTCGATGAGATAATTACGTTTAATTCATTGACAAGGGAAGATTTCAAGAAAATAGCTGATATAATGCTGGGAGAGCTTGCAAAGGCTCTTTCTGACAGAGGTATTGAGCTTAAATATACTACAGATGCACGCAATTACGTAGCAGAACAGTCATATTCAGAAAAATACGGCGCAAGAAATATGCGCCGATATATCGAGAAAAATATAGAAGACGAGGCGGCAAACCTCATAATCGACAACTATAACACTGACATAAAGGTGTTGAATATCACTGTTTCAGACGGCAAATTGTCAGTAACAGTACAGTAAAGAAAAAAGAACGAAAGGAGGCGGCAATATGAATAACGAGCGTTGGTATAAATATAATTTCAACCAGCTTGAGACGATGCTTAAAACAGATCTTGAAAACGGTCTTTCGTCTAAAGAGGCGAAGAACAGGTTAAAAAAGTACCGTTATAATGAGTTATTCCCACGCGCCGCCTCTGACAAGAAAAGCAAAGAAAAAACAAAGCTCGGAAGCGTTACTGTTCTTCTTGTTTTAGTCAGCATAATATACTATTTCGTTTCAAAAGACATCAGTGCATTTTTTATATGTGCCGTTGCGGCAATAAATTATATTGCCGTTGCGATCGCATACAGAAAATCGAAAATGATAATACTTCAAAGCGAGAAATATGCTGACCCTGAAAACAGAGTTATCCGCGACGGCAAGATATATCGTATCAATCAAAAGGCGATAGTACCCGGTGATATCGTTCTTTTGAGAGAGGGCGACATAGTTCCGTGCGACGGAAGAATTTTGCACCTCGACAATTTCAAGGTTCTTGAGATGAATATAAGCGGAGGAAACGGAGAAAAGGACGAGGAATTTATTTCTTACGATCCGTCGTTACCCGTGAATTATCAAAAAAATATGCTGTTTGCTGCAAGCATTATTTTTAAAGGCGAGGCAGTAATGGTGGCATGCGAAACGGGAGAAAACACTGTTGCTCGCAGGCGAAATCTTACAAACAAGCCCGCATCTGCTGATAATCTTGAAATATTGCATATGGCAAATAAGCTATCGCATACTGTCGGCTCTGCAATGCTTGTGCTTGTGTTTATTATATCGCTGTGTTGTGTATTGTGCTTTGGAATGAGTGAGCAAATGACCGACGGATTTGTTTTGTCTTTGGCGCTTGCCGCATCATCAATGAGTGAATTTTTCATAGCCTTTGCTTACATATCCGTTGCATACGGGATATTTTTCTCACCCGATAAAAAAAGCGATTATAACGAGGATGTTATATTCAAAAATATTTCTTCGATAGACAGAATGAACAAGCTGACGTGTCTTGCTATTCCGAAAACATCGGGTGTCTGCGAAGAAAAAATGGCTCTTGAAAAGATATTTGTAAACGGCAGAGAATACAGCGGCAAACAGGAGCTTTCAAAAACGAAATATCTGTGCCAGATCGCTTCATTAACAGTTGAAAGAAAAAAAGAGCTTTCGTCGGAAGAAAAAGCTATTTCAGAATGCTACAGATCAAGTGAACGCGATTACAGTGTCATTGATTTTTTACCGTTAGGTGAGTTTTCTCCGCTTGACACAGCGTTAACTTTAGGGTCTGACGGTCTTATGATCGTTTTACGCGGCGGTGTTGAAGAGGTGCTTGGACGCTGCACTAAACGCAGATATGCAAGTGGACAGACAGAGCTTGAAAGCGAAATTGCATACGATTATGTCCTTAAGGCTGAGGAATATGAAAAACAAGGATACAAGGTAGTAGCAATAGCGAGCAAACAAACTATTTACGGCGATCTTAAAAAGATCGTATATGCACAAAGCGAGCTATGCTTTGAAGGCTTTTTGATTATGAGAGAGCCCATAGTTGACGGTTGTGCCGAAACAGTAAAAATGCTTACAGACACGGGTATAAAGGTGTTACTGTTTTGCGATGATATATCACGCCGTAATGAAAATCTCGCAAAAGCGCTTGGCATAATTAAGGATCATAGCCAGATGATCACCTCGTATGAGTTTGTGAATTCAAATTTGAACTTACAAAATATCAAATTAAAAAATTACCGACTTTTTCAGGGCTTTGACGGTAAACAGAAAAAATATATTCTTGACAGATTGATGAAATCGGGAGAGCAGATAGGAATTCTCGGAAGTACCCTTACAGACGTTTCTCTTACGGTAGGCTCTTCAGTAGTCAGCTTTTCAACGGGAACGAGTATTACACGCAAAAAACGTACCAGCGGTGTATATTCCACCCCACAGACCGCCGCAGGAAATGAGGCGTTAAAGCTTCGTGCCGATGCTATTATTCAATCAGCGGCGGAGAATAAAAAAAGCGGTATAAACGCTGTGTGTGAAGCCATAAAAACAGCTAACCTTGTTTATGATAATTGCGGAAATATCGTAAGATATATCTTTACATCATCTGTTACACGGCTTATTCTGGTTTTACTGTCGATCTTTACGCCTTTAGTATCTCTTACGCCTGCGCAAGTTATTTTTTCCGGTCTTATAGTAGATTTGTGTTCAATATTTGCAATTTCCGCAAGCAAGAGCGATGAAAAGCTCTTGAATAAAAATACCAGCTTTTCCTTGCTTAAATCGAAAAGATCATCAGTTTTACTTCATGACGGTATGCTTGCTGTATACGGATGCTTGCTGCTTGTAGTCACAAGATGCATAATTTTTATAAACGGCGTAGGACAGTCTGACGGTGACGGTTGCTTCTTTATGGCGTATATTTTGTGTCAGCTCGTTTATGCATTTGTTATACATTCTCACAGAAAGAAATATGCATTTAAAAGTATGGGAAGATTGCTGTGGTTATTTGCTTTGGCAATAACGGAGCTTTTCCTGATCTCAATATTAATACCGGGCATTTCCTCGTTTTTATCATTCGGTATAAGCAGTCTTTCGCTATTTTTTGCAGCATTTATACCGCCGATATTACTCGCGGTATCACATATGCTCCCGCATTTTAAAAAGATATGTGAAGTACTGTTTTTAAATAAAAAACGCATCAAAAATAAATAATATCTCCCCTTTACAGTTATCTGAAATATTCAAAGATCAGGTGAAAGGGGAGATATTTTTTAATTATTCTTTTTTACAAACAGTGCGATTATTCCGGAAAGCAGCAGTAAAGCACCTAAGCACCAGTATATCATTCCGTAATCAGTATTTCTTCCTGAAATATTGATTATTCCTTGAACGGTACACCCGACGACGAATGTTGCTATTCCGCTGTTCCAGAGATTAAATGAAGCTCTTGTTACCCTTGTATATAATTTGAGTAAAAGGATGATCGCGCAAAGCAATGCACCGCCGATAAGCGGAAACAAAAACATAAAACGCATATGATATGAAAACATTCCGTAGCTGAAATGCGTATATACTGCATTGAATATTATACATAATACAGATATCAGAACATAATTTATGAGCGTCTTTAAATATCGCCTTTTATTAATATCAGTAACCGATGTAAACAATGTCACTTACCAATCTTTCTGAAGTTTTGCTTCCGGATGCTACCGGATTGTTCACGATCTCTCCGTTGAAATACATAGTTGACGAGCCGCCACCGTCGAGATTATATGCTGTTGTGCATCCCTGTGAATGCATAAATTCAGCAAGTTGAAGAAGGGAAAGCCCCTTGTTGTTTGACGTTCTTCCGTCTGAAACGAGAAAAACGTAATGAAGGCTGTCTACTATTCCTATGGCAGTTCTCGGGTTGCTGGATGTAGCAACGGATACTTCATCTCCGGCACGCACCTTTATATCGCCGTTATATACAAGAGTAGGTCCGAAACCGAAAAGCTGATATACACCCTGAGAAAGAAGCTCCTTAGCAGAAACGTTATTCTCGTTTATTATTTCAAATGATCCGTCATATTTTACTATCAGATCGTCACTTTCATCGTCAGAACGTATGGAATCACGGTATAATGTACCGTTTTTGATAACGTAGCCTTTTTTGTTAGCTCCGTAATAATCTCCGTTTATTGCAAGAATTGCACCTTTACGCTTTGCCATAGATGATGTCTTTTCTCTGATATTCGTTCCGAATGAATCCTTAGCAAGTGCAGTTTTGAAATATTCGGCAGATGAAATTTCCACATGTGCGAAATGCACATCGGTATCGCAGTATCTGACGGTTTGGAAGGTAATTTTAATATTGTCATCCTGATATGTCTCAGCCTTGATAACAGGGAACTGCGGCTCGGGAGGATCTGTTTCGGGCGGAGCCGTTACAATAGGCTCTGTTGACTGATCTGAAGCGGCAGTGTCGGTATCTTCGGGAGGCGCTGCATTGCTTTCAAAATCGGTTTTTATTTCAGAGCTTGTATGAGCAACGCTTGTAAAGACATCACTTTCCGTTTGAGTAACGGTGTCACCGATGACCGTATCTTCTATGGGTCTTGATGTGCCGAAGGAAAACGTATTGTCAGCAGTCATAAAGTCCTTGCTGTCAGCATCATCGTACTTTCTCGGAATGACAAATGTATCCAGAAGCACAAATGCAGATAAAAGAGCAATGATAATAGTATATACGATGCAGTAAACGTAAGGCTTTTTAATAAATTTCATAATATTTCCTTGCGATAAATCAGATTATTATATATTTTAAACTATAAATTTGACAGTTTTATATGCTTTAAGTGAAAAAAATGTGTAAATATAAAAATATCATTGACAAACTAAAATATATATGGTATCATTAGACGAACATATGTTCGGTATTTGCCGACATATGTCAAATTTTAATAGCAAAAAGAACAAATGTTCGGTTTTTGCGGAATTTGAGAGGAAAATGGCGAAAAAAATATATGTTGGCGTCAATGCTTTTTTCAATGAAAACGGTCAGATAGAGCCGTTATCAATACAGTGGTATAACGGCAGAACACTGAGGATAAAGCGTATAGAGAAAAAAGGCTTTGAATTTGGACAAAATCCGGGTGATAGCGGGCTGTGTTATCTGTGTGTTATAGGGGAAAGAACGGTAAGGTTATTTTTCGAGGACCCTGCATGGTTTATAGAGCTTTGAATGTTGACAAAATTGTGCCCGTGTGGTAAAATGAGCTATCAAATCAAAGTAGGTCGTTATGGGAAATTTGCAAAAAAATCAAAAATATGATGTTGAAATAACAGATACAAATAATTTGGGCTACGGCGTATGCAGAATAAACGGTCAAGTTGTTTTTGTGAACGGCGGTGTTAAGGGGGATCTATGCCGCATCAAGCTGATAAAGATTCTCAAAAGCTATGCAGTTGCTATGTGCGAGGAGATATATGCACCATCAAAATACAGAATTGCTCCGAAGTGTCAGTATAAGCAGTGCGGAGGGTGCGTATTTCACAATATCAGTCTTGAATATGAAAATGAGTTAAAGCGCGATTATATTAAGAATTCCGCAATAAAGGCGGGATTAAAGGACATTAAGGTTGAAAACGTGCTTTGTGCTGATAACGAAGACTGTGCTTATCGTAATAAGGCACAGTATCCACTTGTGTTAGATAAAAATGGAAGAATACGTGCGGGCTTTTATGCAAGTCATACTCATACCGTAGTTCCGTGTGATTCTTGTTATATCGCCCCTGAAGTGTTTTCAGATATTGTAAAAAGGCTCACTGAGTATTTTGAAAAAGAAAAATATACAGTTTATAATGAAATTACTCAAAAAGGACTGTTAAGGCACATTTATCTGCGTTACGGAGAGCAAAGCGGGCAGATCATGCTTTGTCTTGTTGTTAACGGCACAGGCATTCCGAATGAAGATCGGCTTGTAAAATATATAACATCTGAATTTCCAAATATAGCAACGATCTGCCTGAATTTCAATACCGAAAACACAAACGTTGTTTTATCACAAAACACAAAAACTATATTCGGAAGCGGATATATTGAGGATATATTGTGCGGCAAACGCTTTCGTATATCGCCTTTGTCATTTTACCAGGTAAACAGAAATGGCGCGGAATTATTATACAACAAAGCAAAAGATCTTATGGGCAGTATCAGCGGAGATGTGATAGATCTGTATTGCGGAATCGGTACGGTGGGAATTTGTATTGCATCTGATGCCCAAAGACTGATAGGCGTTGAGATAGTTCCGCAAGCTGTTGAGGATGCAAAAATAAATGCCGAGTTGAATCATCTTGAAAATTGCGCCTTTTATGCAGGTGATGCATCCGAAATATCAAAGATCACATCAAAAGCCGAATGTATAATAGTAGATCCGCCGAGAAAAGGACTTTCAACTGATGTTATAGATTATATAGTGTCTGCATTGCCGAAAAAAGTTATATATATATCGTGCGATCCCGATACACTCATACGTGATATGGTAATTTTTTCACAAAGCGGTTATACAACTGATACCTTATATCCCGTTAATATGTTTCCAAGAACACAACACGTCGAGTCCGTCGTGTGTCTCACACGACGACTCGACAATGAATTGCGCGAGCGCGTGAATTGAGTGCGTTGCACTCGTGAATTGGCTTCGCCATGAATTGCGCCTGCGGGCGCATAAGGTTGTACGCGCAATTCAATTCATGGAGGAGGCGGAACGCCGACGAGAAATCATGATGCGATAGCATCAATTCATGACACGGAGTGTCAAATCATCAAAAAAGGCAAAAGTGATTTTGAGCGAAACTCGAAACTTCAATTTACATCAGTTTGGTATAACATATCGAATAAGAAAGAAGTTGCTATGTACGATATTCAAAGCAGATGGAAGCTTGAAGACAATGTTTTGAGATATTACGGCTTAAGAAATCAGCCCAATATGTTCAAAAATACCGTTAAGCTTTCCAAAAAAGAAAAATCGATCATTGAAAAGCTGCCCTGTGATCTGTCAGATGATGAAATGAACATACTTAAAAATCTCGTCGGTGCGCAGATCGTGAAATCCTCAAGTAAAAGAGCAATTCCTTCGAGTTTTGACGATGCAACATTTTGCACAACCTGTGTAGCAAATGATTTTATGATCCCGGGGATAGAATTTGATTCTGACGGCAGATGTCCGATCTGTCAATCCGCAGAAAAGACAAAAAATCTGAAAAGCATCGTTCCGATCATGAATACGTTCCCGAGATCAAAGAAGTCACGCTTTGACGTCGCCGTGTTTTACACAGGCGGTAAGGACTCTACATACTTACTGTACTATTTGTCCAAGATCTTAAAGCTGCGTGTGTTAGCACTTACCTGGGAAATTCCCTATATGTCCGAATGTGCGAAGAAAAGCATTGAAAATGCGAAACGATCGCTTGATTCGGTTGAATTTATCAGTCGAAAAATTTCAAATGACGATTTAAGAAAGATATATAAAAAGTTATACTCCTTGAGCGAAAATACCTGTGCCTGTCCCTCTCTTGCATACGTTTTGTTTTATCCCGAGCTTGTTGCAAACAAAGTACCGTATTTTGTGGCTGGAAACGAGCCGGCACAGATGTTAGGATTATATTTTAATCATATGGCACCTTCAATCGCTTACACGTTTCCGCAAAACAAAGTACTGAATTTCTTTCTGAACTGCGGTAGGCTTTTAACACTTCACCCACCGTTGAGAAAGGGGCAATTCCACACCCTTGCCACAATGAAGCAGCTTGCATACGGTGATAGCAGGATTAAGAATTTGGCAGGCTATTCCAACCAACTCGTCTATAACATCTGCGAAGCGATCAAAGAAGCTCCAAACATCCTGAAACCGCTGAAAAGGGCGATCCGTTCGTCCTCTTGGTCAGGCAATATTCCCGCATTTATTCAAGTGGATTTTAATGAAATATGCGGCGGTGTTTATGAGTGGAGAAGAATAAAGGAAACCATCATTCGTGAATGCGGTTGGGTAGCTCCCGAAGAACTTGATAAAGGATTACATACAAGCTGTAAAATTGAAAAATGCAAGGAGCATTCGCAATTTACAAGATTTTATTATATGAGAAGTACGATGATTCCGTTCAGCGCTCTTGAAATTGCGATTGCGAGCCGAAGCAATCATTTATCCAGAACGGAAGCGATAGCTGAGTTAAAATCATCGCTTGGTTTTTCTCTTGATGAAATACCCGAGTGCGCAATTATGCGTGAGTATTTTGAATTATGAACGCGGTAGTTTTCTATTCAAATACAGGTCAGAGCAAGGCGATTGCGACGCACCTTGCAAATCAATTGGGATATCCGCTTGCGGATATGGAAACAAAATGCACAGTACATTATAAGGATCTTGTTCTTGTGTTTCCTGTACACTGTCAAAATATACCTGATCTTGTAAAGGATTTTTTGAAGAATGTGTCGGTTGAAAATCTGACGGTTGTTGCTACATACGGAAAAATGTGCTGTGGGAATGTTCTATATGAGATTCAAAAAAACTATCAAAAGAATATTGTTGCAGGAGCGTATATCCCTACGAAGCACTCCTACATAGACAATGACGATGTTTTCTGCGACCTTTATAAATTAAAGCCCCTCGTTGAAAAAGTCAAAGAGCCTTCATATATAAAGCTTCCAAAGCTCTATAAGAATCCTTTTGCCGATATTTTCCCAAAACTGCGAAGCAGGCTTGGCGTCGCAATACAAAAAGGGGAAAATTGCAGTAAATGCAGCCTTTGCGCTGAGAGTTGTTCTTTCGGGGCAATTAAATCGGGCATAACAAACCGCAAGTGCATAAGATGTCTGAAGTGTGTCGGATCCTGTCCTAACAAAGCACTAAAGATCAAGGTAGGCTTGCCATTAAAGCTATATTTACGCAAGAAAAAGGCAAACAAGCTTATCATTTATATTTAATTGATATATTTTCAAAAAACTGCTAAAAAATAGATGCAAATGTTACTTTCGTCCCTGTAAAATATATCTTTGTGATTTTCTATCATTTTTTTGCACAAAAACACACTTATGGCTTACATTGAGACGGTTGTCCTTTTAAGCAGGAAAAAGGTCTACGATTGTATACACATATTTGTTTATGCAAAGTAATTGTAACCCAAGGCGAATAACCTACAAGCTTGAATTTATCAAAAAGGAAGAATATATTATGAAAGTAAAAGGGAACTATGATTATTCCATATCATTGGTAAGGCTTATTGCTACAGTTTTTATAGTAACGTGCCATATTATGCAATATTTAGATATAGAACTTGCATGGTGGTTTAATGTTGGCGTTCAAATTTTTTTGTGTATGTCCGGTTATTTATATGGTAAGAGAGAGAAAATATACGACGATTTGACTTTTTACAAAAACAACTTTATTAAAATTTTAATAGATTATTACGTCGTTATTATTCCGGTAATTATACTTTTTATAATATTTATCCCGGAACAACTATCGAAAATGACAACCGTAAGAGTACTTTTGACTTACGGAACATTAAATGGTGGCGAACACCTGTGGTATATACCGTATTGCCTATTTTCGTATTTGATCACACCTTTTCTTTCGCATTACTTTGCCAAAAATGAACATAGCGTCAGACGTTTTTTAATGCTGAGCATTCTTTCAATTGTTATTACCGAAACATTCTTTAAATATTTTAATTCTGCTTTGATATTCTGCTATGTATTTGGTTTCTTTTTGGGTAGTATATCTGATTGCACAAAAAGAAAACTATTCAAAACTATAGGTATTTTAGTGGTTCCGATAGCTGTGTTGTTCAATTTAATCCAAATCGTCCAAGATTATGTTATCAAATTAGAATTAAACGGTGTAATAGGTTCATTATACGGAAGATTTTGCAATTTCGCCCACGTTTTCTTGGGTATTGCATTATTTATTATTTTTAAGTCCGTTTTTTCCGGCATATTCAAAAATGGATATCCTGATTCAATAAAGAAGATTTGTTTGTATTCGGATAAATACTCTTACGATGTTTATTTAGTACATCAGTTTTTAATTCTTGGACCATTTTCTTTGATGATACTTACTAATAACATCGGAATAAACATAGTTTTGATAATCGCCATCACCATTGCCTGTGCCGTTGTTGTTAATTATATTTCCACTCGAATAAAACGTATAATTCTTAAATAAGGATAATTGCATGATAGACAGAAGTAAAGAAGAATATTGGACTGGTGACAGCGCTGACTATATTTATGAATATCTTTGTGAATACAGTGAGCGGGACGATATTTAATTTAAAGCTGCTGAATATCTAATGCTTTTACATTAACGGTCGATCAAGAGTAGGGAGTTATTGAAGCTGCGTGCATAAATCGTAAAGCAAAAAACTGTTATTTGACAGCTCGGAAATATGGGAAGAATGCAACCCCAAGACAGCTAAATGTCCTATTTGCAAGGCAAAAAGCTATAATGTTGTTATAGGATTTTTGCGACGCTCAATGAATGATGTCAAATATGTGTTTAGTTGCATAAAATCGTGCATACAAGCAAAGCTTGTTTATTAAATAATGAAGGAAAATTGGTTTTCTATAGTGAAAAAAGGGATTATTTTAACTAATGCGTTTACGCATATAAGCAGTGCTGAATATCAGGCTGTGCGTTTATGTGAAGAATTTTCACGTATGAATATAGATGTCTGCCATAAGAAAAACAGAGAATATCCGTGTATGATAGATGGCGGTAACATTGTAAACGAGTATTCGCAATATGATTTTTGTGTATATCTCGACAAGGATAAATATATTGCGCAAATTCTTGAAAAAAGCGGCTTGAGGCTTTTCAATACATCATCAGCCATAGCGGTTTGCGACGATAAAATGCTGACGCATATAGCCTTGTCCGAAAACGGTATTCCGATGCCTAAAACAGTTCCGGGTGCATTGTGCTATCATCCTGACGGGGTGATAGAGGATTCTATGCCGGAAAGACTTATAAGTTTATTGGGCTTGCCTATGATAGTAAAGGAAAGCTACGGCTCAATGGGAAAGGGAATATATCTTGTAAAAACAAAGGACGAGCTTATCAGATCTATGGAAAAGCTGAAATGTATGCCCCACGTGTTTCAAAGGTTTGTTAAAGAAAGCTCGGGAAAAGATGTCAGGATCATCGTTATCGGCGGCAAGTATTTATGTGCTATGGAACGAAAAAACGAAAATGATTACCGCTCGAATATCGAGCTTGGCGCAACAGGTACTGCAATTCAGCCGAGCGATGAATATATAGCTTTTGCAGAAAAATGTGCAAAAATACTTAAGCTCGATTATTGCGGAATAGATATTCTTCATGGTGAAAACGGCGGTATGATATGCGAGGTAAATTCGAACGCTTTTTTTGGCGGTATGGAAAAGGCAACGGGAATAAATGTTGCAAGGGCGTATGCAGAATACATAATTGAAAGCATTTAAATAGCACGGACTGAAAATACAGTCCGTGCTATTTATCATTTTATAAGCTTTTCCATAAAACCGCAATCCGGAGTTTTTATTACGATATTTTCAGGTGATGCCCAACGAACAGCGTTAACAAGTATCTGTCTTACGTATTGATTGTAAAATGCCTTTCGTGTTTCGTGTCCGGGCTGAAAATAGAATACCTTTCCAAGTCCTCTGTAAAAGCAGCATCCCGAGCGGAAAAGATTTCCGTGCTTGAACCAGCTCATAAAAACAAGCTCATCGGGTTGAGGAATGTGGAACGGTTCTCCGTACATTTCTTCCATTTCAAGCTCGAAATGCTCCGGAATTCCCGACGCGATAGGATGTGAGGGCATAACATTCCATATCAATTCCTGCTGTTCTTCTCCCCACGATAAATATCCGTTTGTACCGACTATTCGCTGAAACGGCTTAGATACGTGCGCTGAATGCATAGCGATAAATCCCATACCGAATCTGAATACACGGTCGGCTATTTTTTCTACAAGCTCGTTCGGTACTTCGTTGTGGAACATATGTCCCCACCACATAAGCACATCCGTGTTTTCGAGTACATTGTCCGGTAGTCCACACTCATCATCGTCAAGCGATGCCAGCGTGACATCGAAATCGGGGGCGTCAACTGCAAAATTATTCTTTATAAAAGCGTGTATTCCATCAGGATATAATGCTTTTACATCTTCTTCCGTCTTTTCATGACGGAATTCATTCCATATAGTTACTCTGATTTTTTTCATTTTATCTCCTGCGCTGTTATTGTGTTATTCTAAAGGTTCTTGAATTTGATAACGACATATCGATTACAAATGCAAAGCTGTATGTTCCATCTTCATCAAGATATACCTGATATCCTTCAAAATCCTCTTTTTTGCTTACGTTGTATTTTGTATATTCTTCGCCTGAAAGCTCATATATGTCAGGCTTTTTGTACGAGGAAAAGCCGTATACTCTTACTACTGCATTATTATCTCCGCCGCTTATAGTGAATTCTGCACTTCCGCCGTCTGCCATAACGCTCGGCAAAAACTCTTGTGATATATCCTTTCCGATCTTAACATCAAGCGTATACGGTGAAATGCAAGAATCCTGACGCACGTTAAGGACGCTGTCTATCTTTTCTTCGTTATAGCTGCCCCAGGGTAAAAGCACGAGGTTGAGCGTGAGAATATCGCCTTTTTTGAGAGTCGTTTCACCAAGATCAAGTGTAAGTGCACCCAAATTCAGCCCGCCTGTAAACGAATTCTTTAAAACAAAGTTACCTGTGTATTCTTCACCGTTGACTGTGATCGAGCTGTTTTTTACTATAAGAGCCATATTTACGACCTCGGTGCTGTTACCGTCACGAAGATAATAGCAGAAAAACGGAGCGTTTTTTGATAGAGTAATATACTCATCGTCCGTTTTCGATTTTGAAAGATCCTTCGTTATGATCTGTCCGTTTTCATCAAGATACGACAGCTTTGTATAGAATACGTGTCTGCCGTTCATTGAAACAAACGAAAAGTCCTTTTTGAAATCGTTGAACGAAACATCCTGCAAAACTGTCATTTTGATCTGATAATAAGTGCGGGTTTCATCTGTTTGAGGCAGCTCTGCGTGCTTGTATTCAACCTTGATGCGTCCGTCGTCTGACAGATATTCCATATCAATATCGGCATAAACGGGTCCTGCGCTGTTTATGATCGCATTTTGTGATTCGGAATTATAGCTTTTTCCGTTTTTGTCTGTATATTTAAGAAAGAATATTTGTCCTGCGCTGTAATGCTGAGGCTGAGTTGTCCAAAGAGGTGAGGATAACGCTCTGAAATCGGGAAGCGTCCAGGCATCCTTTCCGTTTACAAAGTACGGAGCTATGCAGTTTGTTTCTGTTGTACCGAGCGACAAATGATAATAAGGTGCTATGAACTGTATAGATGAAAGCTGCTTTATAGGATAGTGTCCCCAGTTCTGATAAATATTAAGCACTGTAAGCTCTTTTGTTTCCTTTGCTTTTACGGTGATAGGAAAATATACCTCACCGTATGCAGTATCGTCAGGATAAAATACAGGCTCCTCGTATTCTCCTTTGAAATTCTTGCAGACCTGAACGGGCAAGGGAAGCAGCCGATTGCCATCTCCGATGACTGCGCCTGCTTCAAGACAACCTGAGCTTGTGGTTGTTTTAATATAGATGCGTCTGTCAGAATCATCCCCGTTTACTGAAATCGGAACTTTAAAATATTTATCGGGTCTGTCATAATACGCAGTTGAAAAATCAGTTCCGTTTACAGAAAATACGTACGCACCTATGAATCCGTCGTATCCTATATATTTTGATCCGTCGATATTTACAGTTACCGACACCGTTTTTAACGGATTTCTTTCAACGTATGTCTGACGAAGGAAGCTATCAAATGAATGTGTGCTATCGTTATAAATTCTGTGGCCAAGTCGTATTTCTTGCCCCTTTTTCAGACTTTGCACGGGAATATAGCGGTTGATTATATAATATCCGTCTTTTAATTCAACGGAGATATTACCCATATTTTCACCTTTTGGTACGATGTAGCCCAAAACGCCTGCATCAGCAATGTCAAATCCGACATAGGTAATATCTGAAATGATATCGCTGTCCAATTTTGTAAAGACACTGCTATCGTTACCGAGAACAAATTTTCTTACTTGATCGGCGGGTATCTTTGTCTGTACGCCGAAATATTCCATATCATCTATATTCTTCACGGCGAGGAAGCGTATTTCCTCGTGCAATTTATCTGAATACGTATGGAATATGCGTTCGAGTCTTACGGACGGTGACATAGAAAGATCGTATACGGCTTGCATAGATGATACTGTGATCGTTTCATCATTTACAGAACCGCAGTCGATACGTACACCTCTTATATCGCCTGTATAGCCCGGCAAGCCCGAAATACTTACAGTATACGTTTTTTCAACCCCCGGAGTTATCGGAAATGAAACCATTTGCTGAGCATTAAATCCGTTATATTGGCTTGTGTAAATGAATAACTGGCAAGCGGCGGAGGCTTCTGATGTAAGGGTTATTTTAATTGCATTATATTTTTGCGTTGAAATTGAAAATCCAGTTCTGTAGCAGTATGGATCTATGTTATTCTTTACTTTGTATGTGAGTTTTCCGTCAGAAGACTTTATATCGTAAATATCATTACTGCTCCATACGCTTTGTTTGCCGATAAGATCGTATGCAGGTGTTGTATTTTCACCTTGCACATGATCGTTGATAGCAAGATCCATGACGTGTATATCATAATAATAGTATCCCATGCGGAATGTATTCATATACGGCTGCTTACCTGATAAAGAGGCAAAACGCATTCCTGATTTGTCAGCCATATATGCATCTGCTGAATTTGAAAAATACTCTATGCCGTTTTTGTTGGAAAAGCTTTTTATCAGTTGTTCATTTTCATTGTTTAATCCAAAGCTCGCGGAAAATGTGTTATTCGAAAAGGCGATACTTGATCTTGCAGGGTCCGTATACTTAAGATCGATAGCGTTTTTTGAAGCATTTGAGTATTTCACGGTGCTTTCCCACCCTTCAGCATCATCAGTTACGTCAAGATATGAAAAATCGTCATCAACAGTAAAGTCACTTTCGAATAAAGAGGTCTGTACCGAGGTGCTTTCGTCGGTGTTTGCAAATTCTGAGTCCTGCACTGAATTCTGATCTGAACCTGTGCATGATGTGAGCAAAACACAAAGCATCAGAATTGATGCTGCTAAGGTATTTTTACACTTTTTTATAACTATCATCCTTTCAAAAAAACGTGCCTTTCATTCGTATTATGAAAGGCACGTTTAAGTCTTTAAAATTAAGTTGAGGGATGTTCAGTTGTCCCAGTTGTGCCAAACGTCTACGACATCGTCATTGTCTTCGAGGTGTTCAAGCAACAGATTCATTTTTTTAACAGAGTCCTCATCGGGAATTTCTACATAAACAGAAGGTATCTTTTCAACCTCAGCGGAGATGAATTTATATCCTTTGTTTTCAAGCGCCTGACGTACAGTTGAAAGGTCATCAGGCTCAGTTGTAATTTCAAATCCCTCTTCACTTGCTTCAAAATCTGAAGCACCTGCTTCAAGGGCGCACTCCATAAGCTCATCCTCGTCTATGCCGTCATCCTTTTCAATAACAATGATACCTTTTTCGGAAAACAGATATCCAACGCAGCCGGGTTGACCGAGATTTCCGCCGAATTTATCAAAGTAGTGGCGAACCTCGCCTCCCGTTCTGTTTCTGTTATCGGTAGCAGCCTCAACTATTACCGCAACACCGCAAGGACCGTATCCCTCGTATGTTATCTCCTCGTATTCAACGCCGTCATTACTGCTCGCTTTCTTGATAACGCGCTCAATATTGTCGTTCGGCACGTTATTAGCCTTAGCCTTTGCTATAAGATCCTTCAGCTTACTGTTTGATTCAGGGTTAGGGCCTCCTTCCTTAATTGCAATGGCGATCTCCTTGCCGATCTTGGTAAAGACCTTTGCGCGCTGTGCGTCTGTCTTTTCCTTTTTGTGCATAATGTTTTTCCATTTGCTGTGTCCTGACATATGTATTCACCTGACCTTATTATATTTTTTCCGGATGCTTCATGCATATCAATTCCAAAGCTGATGCAAGAGTGTATTTTGTGCAGAGTGTAAGAGCAAGTCTGCGCGATCTTTCCGTTTCATCCTGCGCGGAGAGTATCTGGCAGTTGTGATAGAATCTGTTGAAGCCTGCACATATTTCAAGAATATATCTTGTGATAACAGAAGGCTCGTATTCAGCTATCGCCTGAGCTATACGGTCAGGGAATACCGAAAGAGTTTTTGCAAGTTCAAATTCTTCGTCGTTGACATCGCCTGCCATTTCAGGCTTTACGCCCATTTCCTCAGCCTTTGATGCGATACTGCATGTTCTTGCGTATGTATACTGAGCATACGGACCTGTGTTACCGTCAAAATTAAGCGCGTCCTGCATCACGAAATTGATGTCGCGTATCTTGTTCGCGGAAAGATAGTAAAATATTACAGCGCCTATACCGACAGCCTCTGCCGTTTTTATATCACCTGCTAAAGCAGGGTTTTTTTCCGCCATTATGTCAGCTGCCTTTTCGGTAGCCGTAGCAAAAAGATCCTTCAACAATACAACATTGCCTGTTCTTGTTGCGAGCTTTTCTCCATTGATGCTGACAGTACCGTAAGGAACATGTACAAGATCCTCATACCAATCGTATCCCATAAGCGCAAGGACTCTGAACCACTGTGCAAAATGCAGACTCTGCGCACTTGATGTAACATATATACATTTGTAAAAATCAAACGTATTTTTGCGGTACAGAGCTGCTGATATGTCACGCGTGGGGTACAGTGTTGCGCCGTCTGTCTTTAAAATAAGGCAGGGAGGCATACCGTATTCCTCAAGCTCAACGACTGAAGCGCCCTCATTCAGCGTGAGAAGATCTTTTGCTTTCATCTCCTCAATAACAGCAGGCATCTTATCAGAGTAGAAGCTTTCGCCTGTATAATAGTCAAACTCTATATCAAGCTGCTCGTACGTCTTTTTGTATTCCTTTATGCTTATGTCGATAAATTTTTCCCAAAGAGCAGTTTCTTCAGGCTCTTTTCTTTCAAGCGCAGCAAAATGCGCACGTGCTCTGTCAGAAAGGGAAGGATCCTTTTCTGCTTCTTCGTGGAATTTGACGTAAAGAGCAACAAGCTCGTCAATACCACCCTCTTCTACCTTCTTTTCATCGCCCCATTCTTTGTATGCGACAATGAGCTTTCCGAACTGTGTTCCCCAGTCACCCAAGTGATTTACGCCTATGCAATTGTAGCCTGCAAAGTGGAAAAGCTTTTTAAGTGAGTGACCGATAACCGTAGTTCCGAGATGGCCGACGTGGAACGGCTTTGCAACGTTGGGAGAGGAATAGTCCAGAACAACGGTTTTTCCTTTTCCTGTTTCCGTTTTGCCGTAATTCTGCTTTTTATCAAGTATATTTGTGACAGTCTGCGCAAAGAATGCGTTACGGTCTATAAATACGTTAAGGTAACCGTTTACCGATTGAACTGTAATTCCTTCAATATCGCCCATAGCAGAAGCAAGTGCGTTTGAAATGTTTACAGGAGATGTGCGGCATTCCTTCGCAAACTTAAAGCACGGCATAGCAAGGTCGCCCATATTACTGTCGGGCGGCGGTGTAAGCAAATTAAATATTTCATCCTTATCAATACTTTTGTCGGGAAAGGATGATAAAAAGGCTGAATAGATTTTCTCAGCCAGCTTGATTTTTGTACTGTACATAAGTAAAGATCCAATCCATTTATTTTTATTAGGTTATATTATACTACATATTGAAGCTATTTACAAGACATATTCTTTAAATTTCTTAAAAAACTCCTTGCAAAATGCTATTTTTTATGGTATCATAGCCGTGAAAGGAGCGTTGTTATGATTAATAGAATTGTTGAAGAGATCAAAAAGCACGAATTGAATATTTTTTCCGTTACAGTTATTGAAAACGGCGTTGAAAAAACGGAAGATCTTGCTCAGGTAAACCCCTGTAATGATATTTATTCCGTTTCAAAGGCTTTTATAGTTACAGGCATCGGAATGATGTATGACGACGGTTTATTGAGCGTTGATGAAAAGGTCGTTGACATTTTTGCCGATCGCCTGCCGGCAGAATATGATGAAAAGTGGAATATGGTAACAGTACACCATCTTCTTACGCATTCAGCAGGTCTTCCGTCGGGATATCTTGATATTGATTGCTACGATATACACACATATGATACAGACGATTTTCTCGATCTTCTTTTCAGAACGAAGCTGGAGTTTACACCCGGTGAAAGAGGACAATATAGCGACGGAGCATTTTATATGCTTTCAAGAGTGATCACAGCTAAATGCGGTGAAAAGGCCGACGATCTTCTTATGAGAAGGCTGTTCTATCCGCTCGGCTTCCGTGAAGCTGCATGGAGCAAGTGTCCGCACGGCTATCCTATCGGCGCTACGGGCTTGTATATAAGAACCTGCGATATCGCAAGACACGGTATGGTATATCTCAACAAGGGCATTTATAACGGAAAGAGAATACTTTCTGAAGAATGGGTGGATATTGCACTGGGGAGATATGAACTGGGAAGAATACGTCCTCATTCATTTGCAAAGGGCGGTATGTGCGGTCAAATGATGGTGATCGATACGAAGGCTAATATTTCTGTCGGCTGGGAAGGCTATACGAATAAAGACGTCAGCGTATTATTCGATCTGTTTTCGTAATTTAAAAGGACGCTCGTTTATGGGTGATACTCTTAGCGGAGAATTTAAAAAATGTCGCTAAGTGTGAGCATCGCGTTTGACGGGTCAAACGCAAATGGGCTAAGCCCAAACCCTTATACAAGCAGAAAAGAGCAAGGATAAAGGATATAAAACCTTCTATTCTTGCTCCGTTTTTCTTTCTGTCGATATGTCAACTTCGTTGACTCGATATGCTTTCACTTCGTTCAAGCTCGATATATTGTCGCTTCGCGCCAATTCGATATGAGATAAATCCCTCGTTTGCGAAGCAAACATATCGAGCCGTAGGCATATCGAGTTGCGTTAGCAACATATCGAAAATCCCGTTAGGGATTTATCTCGATGCGTGATTTGTCCGTTAAGGACATCACGCATATTCGGGCGTCCTTTTTGCTTTGTATTTGAATGCGGTAATTACCATTCCGACAACAGCAGGAAAGAAAACTGTGAGCGGAGCATATCTCATTATCAAAACCGCGGTTACATCTTTGATTTCAGCATTTGACGGCGAATCAGGCGGAAAATAAACAGGTATTGTCATACCGCTTTTTAAGGCTGTCGAATATCTGATCTCATATCTGTACGTGTTTTCCTTGTATTCATAAACAGCAAAGGCTTTTCCGTCTGTTATTTCAACTGTTGCAAGGGTAGATTTGAATGAATCGTAATTTGTATTTATAATATCCTCTGCAATAAATGATACAAGTATGGTGCATAAGCATACAGAGGCAATGACCGTAAAAATTAAAAACGGTTTATATTTAAGCATATCTGCCCGTCCTTTTTATAAAAATTCAATGCTTTGTGTTTGTTTGTTAAAGTTAATATGATATAATGAATGTAAATGATAGCTTTGAGGTTTATTAAAATGAAAACAAAATTGATCTGCTTTATACTTGCGTGTCTTTTATCTGTACCGCTGACAGCGTGCAACAGCGACCAAAGCAGTACTGATGATGATTCGCAGACTGTTTTTCAAACAGATGCTTATGTTCCGTCTCCCAATTATACAGATCACGCAGATGTGTTGAGCATCAACGGAAAAAACATAACTTACGAGGAATACAGATACTATTATCTCAATATTAAGGAAAAATACGACAGAGGCGACGATGCATATTGGAACAGTCACGATTATAACAGCGAGATAAAGGCTGAGGCGTTGAGGTGTTTATCACGCCAGTATGCAATAGAAGAATTGGCATCTGAATACGGTATTTCACTTGACGAAGATGATCTTGAGGAGCTTGAAAAAACTCTTAAGTCGAATAAGGATGAATTCGAAAGTGAGAGCGAATACAATGCTTATCTTGACTATCTGCATCTGACAGACAGATCAAATTACCGTCTTGCAAGTGTGTATTCCTTAGAGCAGAAGCTTTTTGAATATTTGTCTTCGGAGGAATCGGATTTTGTAATACACTATGCCGAATCTCTCGTTGATAAATTCGTTTCTTCGCAAGTGTTCAGGGGCGACTGGATCATTCTGTATAACGATTACGGCGACGATAAAAACGAAAACAGATCGCTTGCCGAGCTGATAATCGAAAACGTTAATAACGGCGAAAAATTCGCAACGCTCAAAGCACAGTACAGCGAGGATTCAAAGACATCCTCAAATCCTGTCGGTCAGCTTATGTTCAAGGGTGAATACGATAAAGAGATAGAGGATGCCGTATTATCGCTCGAAAGCGGAAAAGTAAGCAATGTTATTGAAACTCCGTACGGATTTATCGTTGCGACAAGATATGAGCTGGACGAGGAATATAAAGAAGAGAATTACCACACGGTCATCGTTCCGTATTACCAGCAATCTATGTTTGAAATAATGCTGAAAAAGCTCATTGAAAAGCAGACTGTAATATATTTCGATACATACGACGGACTTAACGTAAATACTGTAAAATAATATCCCTTATTATGTATTCGTCATCTTTATTGCAAACGTAAAACAGATCTGCAAGAAGACCGACAGAGGAACGCTTTACGTTCATATAAGATATTATACCGAATATTTCGGCTTTGCCGCTGTTCATTATTGATGCAACAGCGGCATTTTCCTTTCTGCTCACATATCCTAGCTTTACGCCTGATTCATTAAACACCGCAACAGCGTTGATATCGTGTGCGTTATCTTCCTCACGCTCAAAGAATACCTTTTCCTCAAGGTGCAACGATTTAGCACCATTTGAAATATCATCAGTGTAAAACGAGCCCGTTATTTCTACTCTGCAAAGATAACGGGGGATCTGATCATTGTAATAAAGCATTTTTCAAAAATATTCCCGTGTACGAATCGGGACTTTCGGCAACCTGCTCAGGAGTTCCGACAGCAACGATCGTGCCGCCGCCGTCCCCGCCCTCAGGACCGAGGTCGATTATATGATCAGCTGTCTTTATAAGATCAAGATTATGCTCTATAACGATTATTGAATTACCTGCATCGGTAAGTCTTTGTAAAACCTCAATTAACTTTTTAACGTCATCTGTGTGAAGCCCTGTTGTAGGCTCGTCAAGGATATATACCGTTTTTCCTGTGGGGCGGCGCGAAAGCTCAGTAGAAAGCTTTACTCTCTGTGCTTCACCTCCTGACAGCGTTGTTGACGATTGACCGATCTTTATATAACCGAGACCGACATCGTACAGAGTTTGCAGCTTGCGTGCTATCTTCGGATGGCTTTCGAAAAATTTCAAGCCCTCTTCAACAGTCATTTCAAGGACCTCGTATATATTTTTACCCTTATACTTTACCTCAAGAGTATCTGCGTTATATCTCTTTCCCGAGCAGGATTCACAAGGAACATAAATGTCCGGTAAAAAGTGCATTTCTATGCATTTAACACCGTCGCCCTCACAGTTCTCGCATCGACCGCCTTTTATATTGAATGAAAATCTGCCCGAGGAGTATCCACGCAGCTTAGCATCCGGAGTCATCGCAAAAAGCTCGCGTATATCTGTGAAAAGTCCTGTATAGGTTGCGGGATTTGAACGCGGAGTACGTCCGATAGGGCTCTGGTCTATAACTATGACCTTGTCAAGATGCTCTATTCCTTCTATTCTGTCATGTGCTCCGGCGGTCGTGTGCGCGCCGTTAAGCTCCTTTAACAGCTTGTTTGAAAGGATGAGATTTATAAGTGAGGATTTGCCTGAGCCTGATACCCCTGTAACACAAACAAACTTACCGAGCGGTATTTCAACATCGATATTCTTCAAATTGTTAGCTCTTGCGCCGTATATTTTGAGTGATTTGCCGTTGCCGCTTCGTCTTTGCAACGGAACGGCGATCTTTTTTCTGCCCGACAGATAGTCTGCCGTAAGGGAGTTTTTATTTTTCTTGACTTCATCGGGAGTTCCGCAGGCGACAACTCTGCCGCCGTGTATACCTGCGCCGGGACCAATGTCTACGATGTAGTCGCATTCATTCATCGTTTCTTCATCATGCTCAACTACAATGACTGTATTTTGTGCATCGCGGAGCTTTTTAAGCGTATCAATGAGCTTTTTGTTATCACGCTGGTGCAGTCCGATGCTCGGCTCGTCGAGAATATACATAACGCCCATAAGTGAGGAGCCTATCTGTGTAGCAAGACGAATTCTCTGAGCCTCTCCGCCCGAAAGAGAGCCTGCATTACGAGTAAGAGTGAGATAATTCAGCCCGACGCTGACTAAAAATCCTAAGCGCGCTTTTATTTCCTTTATTATCTCTTTAGCTATCGCCCATTCGGTTTCTGTAAATTCAATAGCTTCGAAAAAGTCAAGGCTTTCTTTGATGGACAGACTGCATACCTGGTGTATATTAAGTCCGCCCACGGTGACTGCGAGAATGCCGTCCTTCAAGCGTCTGCCCTTACACGCAGAGCATTCAATATCCTCTGTAAATTGCTCATAATATTCGCCGCCTGACATTCTCATGCGTGCTTCCATCGTTGGTATAACACCGCTGAATGCAACGGGCTTATCGTGCCTTACACCGTCAAAGTATCTTACTATATCATACTTTTTTGTGCCTGTGCCGTATAAAAGAGCATTCATTGCGCTTTTTGAAAAGTCCTTCAAAGGTGTGTCGAGTGTAAAGCCGTGATCCTTACCTACTGCGGAATAAAGCGGACCTGCCCACGAATCCTCATCCATTGTTTTGAAGCCGTTCACAGCCAAAGCTCCCTGTCTTAAGCTCAAATTCGGATCAGGTATTACCTTGTCGGGCGATATCTTTCTCATATTTCCGAGACCGTCGCATTTATCGCACGCGCCGAGAGGGTTATTGAATGAAAAAAGGCGCGGCTCTAATTCAGGATAGCTGATATTATGCTCCTCGCAAGCAAAGTTGAGCGAGAAGGAATATTCCTTTTCATCGCTGATATCCTGGATTATCAGACTGCCCGATGACAGCTTTAATGCACATTCAACCGAATCGGCCAGACGTGTTCTTATATCGGGCTTCATAATAAGACGGTCTACGACTATCTCTATCGTATGCTTAAGATTTTTTTCAAGATTTATTTCTTCGGTAAGATCATATACACTGCCGTCAATGCGTACACGGGAGTATCCGCCCTTTTTCGCATCCTCGAACACCTTTTCGTGCATACCTTTTTTGTCCTTCACAACAGGGGAGAGAATGAGAAATTTTGTTCTTTCGGGAAATTGCAGTATTCTTTCAATAATATTTTCAGTACTTGTTCTGCAAAGCTCCTTTCCGCAGACAGGGCAATGGGGAATACCTACACGTGCATACAATAAACGCAGATAGTCATATATTTCCGTTACAGTTCCGACTGTTGAACGGGGATTCTTTGACGTTGTTTTCTGATCTATTGATATAGCGGGAGAAAGACCGTCGATAAAATCGAGATCGGGCTTTTCCATCTGCCCTAAAAACTGTCTTGCATACGAGGAAAGCGATTCGACAAATCTGCGATGCCCCTCTGCATACAGTGTGTCAAATGCAAGGGAAGATTTACCTGAGCCTGATACTCCTGTAAGTACAACGAACTTATCACGAGGTATTTTAACGTCAATATTTTTCAGGTTGTGAACCCTCACACCCTTTGCTTCAATAAATTTATTTGGCATATCAGTTACTTTCAAGTTCCTTTATCAAATCTCTGAAATGAGCCGCATCCTCAAATCTAAGCTCACTTGCGGCCTTTTTCATTTCTGCGGTCAGCTTTTGAATTTGTAATTCCTTCTGTGCCTTTGTGAGCTTTTTCTGCTTCTTTTCCTTATCTTTTTTAGGCTCTTTTGCTTTGATGTCGATAACATCGCGAATGGATTTTGACACAGACCGTGGAGTTATTCCGTTTGCTCGGTTATATTCACTCTGAATACTGCGTCTGCGTTCGGTTTCGGCAACTGCTGCGCGTATTGAGTCCGTTTCCTTGTCTGCGTACATTATTACTGTTCCGTCAATATGTCTTGCAGCTCTTCCTATTGTCTGTATCAAAGATACCTCAGAGCGCAGAAAGCCTTCCTTATCAGCATCAAGGATTGCAACAAGCGACACCTCAGGCATATCAAGACCCTCACGCAACAGGTTAATGCCGACCAGAACATCAAAAACTCCCAATCGCAGATCGCGTATTATCTCGTTGCGCTCCAGCGTATCTACCTCGTGGTGAATATACCGAACACTTATGCCTGCGCTTTCTATAAACTCGGTGAGATCCTCTGCCATTTTTGTTGTAAGGGTCGTAACGAGTGTGCGTTCCTTCTTTTTCACCCTCTGGCGAATTTCTCCCAAAAGATCGTCAACCTGCCCTTTTACAGGACGTATGATTATTTTCGGATCACAAAGTCCCGTGGGGCGAATTATCTGTTCTGTGATCTGCTGAGAACGCTTTCTTTCGTATTCAGCAGGCGTTGCGCTGACGAATATCACCTGATTTATCTTTGATTCAAATTCGTCAAAGCATAAAGGGCGGTTATCGTATGCAGACGGTAAACGAAAGCCAAAATCAACAAGATTCTTTTTTCTTGCTCTGTCTCCGCCGTTCATTGCCCTTACTTGAGGCAGTGTGACGTGAGATTCGTCTATAAACATAAGATAATCGTCAGGAAAAAAGTCCAACAGACAAAACGGCGTTGAGCCTGGCGCTCGGCCCGAAAAAATACGCGAGTAGTTTTCAATGCCCGAGCAGTAGCCGACCTCCTTTATCATTTCAAGATCGTATTTCGTCCGTTCCTCGATACGCTGAGCCTCAATCAGCTTTCCTTGAGATTTGAAATATGCCACACGCTCCTGCATTTCATCGAATATCTGACCGAGAGCTTGCATACGCTTTTCCTCAGATACAGCATAGTGAGTGGCAGGATAAATTGCAGCGTATGAAAGATAGTTTATTACCTCTCCGGTTACGATATTCACCTCGGAAATTCTATCTATCTCGTCACCGAAAAATTCGACACGCAGCGCCTTTTCACCTTCATTTGACGGCAAAAGCTCGACTGTATCGCCTCTCACACGGAACTTTCCTCTGATAAGGCTTATATCGTTTCGTTCATAGTTGATGGACAGGAGCTTTGAAATATATTCATTTCTGTCCATTACAGTACCGGGGCGGATAGACAAAACAAGGTCTTTATATTCAGACGGATCACCGAGTGAATATATACATGATACGCTTGATACAATGATCACATCACGTCTTTCGAGTAAAGCAGATGTCGCGCTATGGCGGAGCTTGTCTATTTCATCGTTGATAAGCGAATCCTTTTCTATATAAAGGTCCTTTCCGGGTATATATGCCTCCGGCTGAAAATAGTCGTAATATGAGATAAAATATTCAACTGCATTATTGGGAAAAAACTCCCTGAACTCAGAGCAGAGCTGCGCTGCAAGTGTCTTGTTGTGAGCAAGCACCAATGTCGGTTTATTCACTTTTTCTATAACGTTAGCCATTGTAAACGTTTTACCTGAGCCTGTAACACCGAGCAGAGTCTGTGCAGTCATACCGCTTTTTATTCCGTTTACAAGAGCCTCTATTGCCAACGGCTGATCTCCCGTAGGCGAAAAGGGGGATTTTAGTTCAAATTTGCTCAATGCGTCCTCCTGTTCAGTTTATAAGTGCGTTTTCCATTGATTTCTTCTTCAAAACCTTTTCACCGAGATAGTTTGCCCACCGTTCAGTAAAAAACGAAAAATAAGATATTCGTTTTTCCTTACGCATACGGTTGAGCGATGGAATGAATGCCCACAGAAAAGAGGGAATACCCATAACTATAAGATACAAAGGACCTAATATAAGCGATTGTACAGTATGACCGTATTCGTGTACCACAAGCCGTTCGCGTATCTCTGACGGCGACCACTTACTATGCAATGACGGATAGCAATTCTCATTGTCGGTAACGAAGATAAACATTCCAAGCGATAAGCTTGAAGGAAGCGGCCAATTTGTTATTACCGCACCGTGATAAAAGTAATGAGGGCATTTAATATTGATAAGGAATATTATTCCTCCCAGAAATGTTTGTAAAATTCCGTATGTACATTGTACTAAGATATATAAAAACTTCATAAAATGCTCCTTCAAATATTCGGTGCAATAATTGTATCTCATAAATATTAAATTTTCAATATTTATTATAAACTATTCACGAAAAAGCAGATGAGTAAATATAATATCAGTAAATATTGGAGGGAAATATGGCAATTAAAATTTTTATCGATCAAGGACACAATCCTAAAAATCCTAATTCAGGCGCGGAAGGGAACGGCTTTCAAGAAGCAGATCTTGTATACAGGATCGGTATTATACTGCGTGATATGCTGAACAAAAATCCTGAATATGAAGCTATTACATCACGAAATTCTCCCGATGAGATACTTGGAACAAGTAACTCCACATCGCTTGCTGCCAGAGTGAACAGTGCTAATCAATGGGGAGCTGATTATTTTATCAGTTTGCACGCAAATGCATCGGCTAATTCATCTGCAACGGGAAGCGAAGCATACGTATTCAGTCAGATGAGCAAAGCAGCGCCACTGGCTGAAAGCATTCTCAAGTGGTTACAGTATATAGTAGGAACAAAGAGCCGAGGTGTGTTTTCAAGACCGGGGCTGTATGTTTTGCGCAGAACGCAAATGCCCGCAACTCTTGTAGAGCTTGGATTTATAACTAATGCTGAGGAGGCAAGAAATATGAATGAAAACCCGGGTGACTACGCCCTCGGTATTTACGACGGTATAATAAACTATTTCGGCACGACCTGATATAAATAAGCTCAGCCACCACTATTTCGTGAAGGCTGAGCTTATTTTACTATTTTATATCCTTTGTAATAAACGGTACGGTGCTTACTGCGATAGAGCCTATACTCGTGAGAATAATTTCAGGTATCATATAACAGCCGTTATATATAACTGAATATAGAATATACAAAGGCGCGCCTGTAAAAGTGGCAAGCACGTAGCTTGCAAATGCACCGCTCATAACATCGCTGAAAAACCATTCCGCATAAGATCCGAAGAATATCGCACCCGATAAAGTGTGAAATGCATAGCATACCGCAAGTGAAAGAAGTGTACCTGAAATCAAAGCCTTTTTAGGTGTCTTGTTTCTGAAAAGTCCGCCGAGTCCCAAAGCGCTGTAAGCCAAAACGTAGTCCAAAAGACACATAAGAACGATACGCCACCACACCATCTGGCTTTCTCCCGGCAAAACGAATACAGAGATCGTATTAACTCCTAACAGCATTTGCAAAATGCTGTATATAAAGCCGCATGACAGTCCCCATTTTACTCCGTATCTGTATGAGATCAACACAACGGGGAGCATACTTAGTAACGTAATACTTCCGCCAAATGAAAATTCAAATAGCTTAAGCATAGACAAAACTGTGGCAAGAGCCAATAATATTCCACTTTCACAAAGCCTTTTTGTTGAGTATTTCATGCTATCCTCCAAAATAAACAAGCGGTCTGACTGCAGGTGCAATTCAGACCGCCTTAAAGGCTATAAATACATCCAAGCACCTACGGCGGCATTATCCGCATCAGGTTACGGGTCGAAGCTTTAACTTCCTCTCAGCCTGCATAGCAAGCTCCCCTATGTTATATCGTTTTGACGAGTTGATTATATCACACGGTTTGACTCTTGTCAATAGTGATTTTTCCAATTGCGTAAAAAAACACATCAGCCAAGGAAATACCTTGGCTGATGATCAGCTTTATTTTGCGCAAATATCAGCGATCGCAGAAAGATCGTTCTGTGTGATAGAACCGTTAAGATCACTGTCCGCGGCGGCAAGATAGCCTGTCGTATAGTGTCCGCCGATATGCTTTTTGATCTTCAAAACATCCTTTGCGGAAACAACGCCGTCGCCGTCCGTATCACCGGTTACTATAACGGTTGCTGATTTTACCGGTGTCTGACCTATAAACATCTTTATTACGTAGCCTGACTTAAGCTCAGAGGATGTTACAACATTGCCTGAAAGGTCGAATACCTTGCAATTCTCGGTAACGATCTTTGAAATAAGCTCAGAACCTGTAGTACCTTCTTCAATTCCGCAGAATACATTCTGACCGTTGAATTTAGTATCCTTATATCCCGAGGTGTCTGTTGCCGATATCGTGTAATTCGATCCGAGAACGACATTAAACTTGAATTCTGCCATAACGAACTTAAGACCGGATTTTGCTGTAAGATAGATCTTAGCCGTATGCACGCCGAGTGAAAGATCAGATGTGGGAATTGCGTGGTCGAAGCCGTGAAGCTCACTGTTGGTTTTTGCCAATTCTTCGTGACCGGGAGCCGCAAGTACGTCAGGACGATGCTTGGGTGTCAATGTAACGTCATTTCCGCCGTCAATTGATACGGAGAATCTGCTAACGCCGCTCGGCGCAAGACCCCAACCACTCGTCATAAGATCTTTTCCTATCTCAACGGATGTTGTTGAAGAGGTAGAAGGAGTATCGAGAACGAATCTACAGTCGGTCTGCTCTGTCTGAACAGTAAGATTTATAACTGCAACAGGGAAGTTCTGAACACCTGTGGCGGTTGAAAGCGACTTAGTGCGTCCTTTGATAACGATAACGTGAGAACCGGGGGTAAGACCCTTAAGGTCCGCTGTGCCCTCGTAGGAGTTTATGTCGGACGCTGATGCAGGATATCCTGCCCCGACTGCCGCGTTATAAACGTCTGCACGTGTGTAGCCGTTTAACTGCTTCCAGGAATTATTGAAGTCTATGCTGTAGTAGTAATCGGTTATACCCTTTGTTGTTATAGCCCAACCGTTAAAATAAAGGGAAGGTGAGGTGTCGATATTTATTGTGTAAGAAACCTCAGAAGGAGAGCTGCCTGAGTTGCTTGCTGTCGCGGGATTGTCAATTGCTGTTGAGTAAGAATAGTTTTCACTTGAGAACATAGAGCCGGGGTCGGATCTGGGTGTGCTGGGCATTCCTCTGTAAACGGGAATGCAGAATCTGATCTTGATATCAAGGTTTGCCTGCATACCCTTCTGTATCGTTCTTCCCTCGCTGTAAGGAGCAGAGAAGTTCTGCATGTACTGTCCCCAGAAGTTGATGCAAGAGCCGTTTTTCATACTGCGTGCATCTACATTGTATTTCTGCAAATACAGAGTGTTCTGATATCTGTCAAGGTAAGAGGTCTTGAGCTTCTGAATACCGCCTGAAATAGCTGCTCTGTGAGTCGTCCATCCTGCGCTTTTTGCTTCCTTCATACCGTTGAGGTAAATGTTAAAGTATCCGTTACCGGAAGCACCCATATTAAAGTAGTTGTAATAACCGTTATAGCCCACAAGCTCACTGTATGAATGGCTTCCGTTAGCGCCGTTAGTGCCGCTTTCGAAATATCTCCACAGAGTATCTCCGCAAGCGCCTGAAATAAGCGGGCTTGTACCTGAACCCTGCTCCTGTCTAAGTCTTGCCGCAATAAATATCGGGTTTACATTGTATTTTTTACCCTCTTGGATAAAATACTGTGCGTATGTCATTGAGTTGCCCGAATCGGGTATTACCTTGTGTGACATAAAGCATCCCGCAAGCGCCGCTTCAACATCTGCTTCGGAGTATGTAGAGTCACCGTAATAAAGGTCCATAAACATAAATATGTTACGTTCTGTCATAAAGTTTCTCGGGTCCATAACATATCTGAGCGCACTTTCGCTTACGGGCCACCAGCCTGAGTCGTATGTGTTTGAATTTTTTCTGTAAGGCTTATAATCGGAGGAAGGATATACAAGGTTGTTATCCTCACCGCAGCCCGAATATTCCATAGAAATTACGTAGTCCCACGTATAAGCGGTTTTGCCCTGGGCTTCGCTTACGCCCGTAACATCGAGAGGAACAAATTCCCACGAGGGATGAACGAGATGAAGCTTCGTAAGTCTTTCAGCATAGCTGGAAGGGAAGCCTGCGTTTACAAGCGATTGATAATAACTGTCAACAGCTCCTGCTGAAACCGAAATGAATGAAAAGCACGATGCGATCATCATAACGATAAGAGCTACGGCTGTAAACCTTTTGATGATTTTCAAATTTAACACTCTCCTTTTATATATTATAAATACATTATTTATCTGCAAGCCGCACAGACATAGATCCGTGCGGCTTTACTGCTATTAAAATCAAGAAATAACGCTGTTTGCAATGTGACCTATATCATTCGATGAGATCGATCCATCGTTGTTGCAGTCGATCGCTTCGGGGAACTGAGCGTTACCCATAGATGCAAAATACTTTTTAGCTTTTATAACGTCCTTAGCAGTTATTTTACCGTCACAGTCAACGTCACCGCCGACGATGATCGTTGCACTGTCAACAACTGCGTTATAAGCAAGGTACTGTACCTTATATCCCGTTTTCAACGTGCCTGACGATACGGGCGAGCCGCTTTCATCTACTATTCTGCTGCCGCCGTCAATGCCCGAAAGAAGATCGGAAATAGTTGTATTCTTGTCAATACCCGTGACGGTTCTTCCGCTTTGCGTCGATCCAATCTTGAATTCGCCGCTTTGCATTTTCATATTGTTGGCTGTACAAGTTACATTCACGCTTGCGATCGGATATGCTGTACCGTTGGAGTTAACACCTCTTATATTGACCGTGTGAGTTCCCAAGCCGTAAAGACTCATATCTACCGCAATGTCAAATGCATTGTACGGCGAGTTCGTATATGAGGTGTAAGCGTTGGAAACGTCATTTCTCAGGTGATTCTTAGCGCTCTGCCAAGGACCGCCGTCAACACTGTAATAGTAGCCGTTACGCGCATAGGAGTGAACGCTCCAGCCGCCGATATTGGCAATGTTCGTGCTGCCAAAGTCAATAGACATCGACGTGTGGCGTGTGCCGAGTGTAATAGGAGATGCTCCGTCGGGATTAGGAGTATCGAGCATATTTACAAAGCTGTACTTCATACCGAATTGAGAACCGGGGTTCGGATACGGAGAAGAGGACATTCCGTCAAATACGGGGATTATGAAGTTAAAGGGACTGTCAAGAATACCGTTCTTGTTAGAAGCGTTGTAAACCGTTGTGCCCTCAGATGTTACGGCGTATATCGTCTGCATGTACTGACCCCAGAAGTTACGGCCGGAACGGGGGTCAACGTTGAACTTCTGGAAGTAGCTTGTATTCTGGTAGTCATCTATGTACTTTGTTCTCACCTTAGCCGCACCGCCGTCAATAGCTTCCTTGTGCGTATCCCAGCTTGCGTTGTATGCTTCCTTCATAGCATTGTGGTAAATGTTAAAATAACCTTCACCCATTGCATCAATATTGAAATAGTTGTAATAACCGTTGAATTTCATAAAGTAGCTATATGAGTAGCCTGAAGAGGGGGCGCCGTTTGTACCGTTGCTGTAATAAGACCAAAGTGTGTTACCGCAAGAACCGTTAAGCAAAGGCTTGGTGTTTCCGTCGGTGCCCTTTTCCTGTCTTAAGCGCGCTGCAAGGAACGTGGGGCTGACACCGTGTCTTTCACCTACCTGCAAAAGATACTGTGCATACGTCAACGTATTTCCGGGGTCGGGAATAACGGCGTTTTCCATAAACGTGCCTGCAAACTCAGCGTTTACTACCGCTTCGCTGTATGTACCGGGAACGTATGCAAGGTCCTGAAACATGAAGATCCTTTCTTCTGTCATAAAGTTTCTCGGATCCATGAAAAACTGTACTGCAGCCTTATTACACGGATATTTGTTTTGTGAGTCGTATGTATTATGATTCTTGTGATATGGAGCGTATGAGCTTGAAGAGTCGATAAGGTTGCTTGCTTCATCTTCCAATTCTTTTTGGATAACGTAGCTCCATGTGTATGTCGGTTTTAACTTAGTTACGAGAACAGGCTCAAATGTCCAGGTAGGACGGGAAATGTGAAGATCTGCAAGTCGTGAAGCATAGGAATCCGGAAATCCCTTTGCTATCAGCTCTGCATAATACTCGTCATAATTTGCCGAAGCAGCTTGCGTAGCCAAAGGCAGACAAGCGGCAAGCAGAATGAAAACGAGAAGTAGAGAAGTAAAGCGTTTCAGGTGTTTCATAAAACCTCCAAAAATATAATTTTCGCTTCTTCACAAAGGAAAAAGTCGGTGTGAATGCACATCACACTCATACAAGAATATATTACTACAAAAAATATAGTTTTTCAAGGGGTTATTGAATATTTTCTATATTTCACAGAAGAAAAAAATAATTTTTGTTCACAATGCACAAAAAAATGTGAAAAAGTTTGTGAGTAAAACTTTCTGATTTTTTCTTGACAGAGTAAAATTTTGATGTTACAATAAAATAGAAATCTTATGTAAGGAGTTCTTTATGCTAAAAAGATTATTTTCGGTGCTTTTGTGCTTCGTTACGATCATAGCAGTGATCCCGTTTACTGCTGTAGAAACCGAAGCAGCAAATCTTATCATCACGCTTGACCCAGGTCACGGCGGTAAGGACCCGGGCGCTACGGGTGCAAGAAACTGGGGCGGCGATGATGAAAAGAATTATAACCTCAGACAAGCAAAGGCTGCTAAGGAAAGGCTTGAGCAGTATGCAGGCGTAACTGTTTATTTAACCAGAAGCGATGATACGTTCATCGAGCTTCCCGACAGACCTCTCATTGCATACAACAACGGTTCTGATGCCTTCATCAGTATCCATAATAACTCTTTCACGTCCTCTTCCGCTCGCGGCTGCGTTGTATTTATCCCCAATAACAACTATAGACCTATAAAAGCGAAGTCTACTGCTATTGCGAATGCTATTATGAATCGCTTGATCAATGATGTAGGTATTCCGAAAAATTCGGATCCCTATACAAACACGGACTCATCAGAAACATATCCTAACGGCACTGCGGTAGACAAATATAAAGTTATCAGATATTCAAAGATCTACGGCGGCACGATAACTGCCGCAATGATCGTTGAAAGCTGCTTCCAGTCGAACCAGTCTGACGTTCAATCCTTCCTGCTTAAGCCCGAAAAGGTTACGGCTACGGGCTATGCAATAGCGGACGGTATTGCTGATTACTACGGCTTGAAGCTCGGCTCTTACCAGAACATGATCGACATCTCTTCGACCGAATCAAAGGGCGAGGAGGGAAGTGCCGTTGTTATTGACAAAACGCTCACAAAGGGCGTTGATAATACGCTTTCTGTTTCCGGTTGGAGCGTTCATACGGACCTTGTTCAAAGGTTTGAATACAAGGTCGGCTCAGGCTCATGGCAGACTCTTGAGGGCACTTACCGTGAAGATGTTGCAAGCGTAACGGGTAACGCATCAACGATCAACGCATTTTCCAAGGCTATTGACATTTCATCATTGCCTTCCGGCTCGTCAACGGTAGAAATACGTGGCTTGACAAAGGCAAATGAGTATTATGATATTGCAAAGTACAATCTGTTCCTGTTACCTGCGGCGGGCACAACGTATATGACCGTCGATAAGGATCGCTATTGCTTGAATGAGCCGATCAGGATCACCGCAAAGGGTGATGCAAACGGCGCTTGGGTAGGATTGTTCGGCGCTAACGAAAATCCCGGCTCAGTAAAATCGTACTACTGGTTTGAAATGCATAACGGCACCGTAACGGTAGATGACTTTTTGAAGAACAGTACAGCCAATGACAGAGCAAGTACCCTGACAGCAGGTACATACAAGCTCGTTGCATTCGTTGATTCCGGATATACGGTTGACCCCAATATACCCGCAAAAACAATAACGCTTATCGCGAACAGACACTCATCTATTGATGCTCCTACGGATAATGCATCTGTGGCAAAGGGAGCGCCCTTGCATTTGCAGGGCTGGGCGTTACATCCCGACGGTCTTTCTTCATTTAACATATGTATTGACAATTCCGCAACATACAATTTGAACCTTCTTACAAGAGGTGATGTTTTGCAGGCGTACCCCGATTATGCTGCGATCTGTGCTGATGTTCACGGTTTTGTGCATGATCTTGATACATCGGTTATTTCCGTTGGTACTCACACAGCTTCTATTCAGGCTGTAACCAAAAACGGCGAAATATTTGTACTTAAGACATTTACGCTTACGATCACACCTCCGCCCTACGATGGAAAAATAACGCTTAACGCAGGAAACGGTGCAATTCTTGAGGAAAATGCAGACGGAAAGCTCGTGCTTGGTATTCCTCACAGATCATCTGTCGAATCCGTTACAGCTCTGTTCGACGGCGATTATGACATCTTTGATACAAAGGGTAATATCGTAACTGACTATGTTGCAAGCGGATGCCTGCTTAAGTTGAAGTACGAGGGCGCGTATTACGATACAGCAGTCATCATCGTTGACGGTGACCTTGACGGTGACGGTATTACCACCGCAAAGGACATTATCCGCGCGAAGAAATATGTCGCAAATAACAATGTTGTTTGCTTTGAAAGAGCAGCAGACATTAACCGTGACGGAAATATCACAGCAGATGATTTTTCGATCATGTCAAACGCTTGCATAGGCTGATCACAAGTGTTTAATGCTACCGCATCTTCTTTTACGGGGCTGCGGCGGCATAGATTATAGGAGGAATATTAATGAAAAAAATTATTTCTATTATGATGGCCGTATTGATGCTTGCATCAATGATGTCGGCTATCGGTGTTACGGCGGCTACTACTCCCAACAGCTCGCTTGACCGCTATAAGATCACCCTTGACCCCGGTCACGGATTGACCAGCAACGGCTGGGATGGCGCTGACGGAGCTACTGATTGGGGTGGCGAGGTAGAGGATAAGTACAACTGGCGTATAGCTAACCAGACAAAAGCAACTCTTCAGGCTGCCGGCGTCACGGTTTATATGACCAAGAGCTCACTTGAGGCGTGCCCCAGCTTTCAGACACGTATTGATACTGCAACGAATAACGGTTCAGGTACTTTCGTAAGTATCCACAACAACTCTTCAGACGATCCACGTCCTAGCGGTAGCCAGGTTTTTATAGGTAACCGTAACTATTTGCCCGAATGCGATGACCGTTCTAGAGAATTGGGTATTACTATTCAGGATAAGCTCCGCGATGAAGTAGGTGTCCCTGTACAGTCAAGACCGTATAGTGAGAATTCAAGTAACAATTATTATCCCGATGGAACCCGTCAGGACTACTACGGTATAATCCAAAGAGGTAAAAGAGCAAGACTTCACGCAGTTCTTATCGTTGAGTGCTGCTTCCAGTCCAACCAGTCCGACGTTCAGACCTTCCTTCTGAATCCCCAGAAGGTGCTTGATATGGGTACGGCTATTGCACACGGTATTATGGAATACTACGGAATATCCGGCGAAAAGTATCACACGATGATCGAGCCCGACGGACTTTCCCCCGTTGGCGGCGAAAACAAGGCTCCCGAAATTTCTGCAGTCGTTCAGAAGGGAACGAACGCTACTTACGGCATCAAGGGCTGGAGCGTTCACGAAGATGAAGCAACAGGATATGAGTATCAGGTAAATGGCGGCTCATGGACAGCTCTTCCTGCTGAATTAAGAAGCGACGTTGCAAACGCAACAACCTCTTATCCTCAAAGCAAGGTGAACTCATTTAACCTTCCGCTTAACGTATCATCACTTAATACAGGTGCTAATACGATAAAGGTACGCGGTAAGACAGCTTCCGGCGGCACGTACGATATAGCAACCTATAATTTGTTTGTAAATCCCGCCCCCGGCACAACTTATATGACGACAAATAAGGACAGATACTGCCTTAATGAGCCGATCAAGATCACCGCAAAGGGTGATTGCGAGGGCGCTTGGGTAGGCTTGTTCAAGGACGGAGAAACCCCCGGCTCTGTAACATCGCTTTACTGGTTTGAAATGCACGCAGGTGAGGTTACCGTAAACGACCTTGTTAATGACGGTATTGCAAACAGCCGTGCTTCAACTGATTTCACACCCGGCACGTATAAGCTTTATACATTCGTTGATGAAGATTACTATCAGGACCCCAATATTCCCGTTAAAACTCTTACGATAATCGACAGCTATCATTCTTTCCTTGATGACCCCGCATCAACAGGTACATCCGTTTCAAAGGGTGAGATGATTCATACACAGGGTTGGGCATTGCATCCCGATGGACTTTCTGCTATTCAGATAAGCATTGATAACGGCGCATTCGTGAATATGTCTACGTATGTACGTGGAGATGTTTCTGCAGCGTATCCCGATTATGCAACATGTTGCGCTGATATGAACGCATTCAAATATGATATTCCCACATCAAATCTCACAGTATCATCGCATACTGCTACTATACAGGCTGTAACAAAGAATAATGAAACATTCGAAATAGATGTATTCACATTCGAGGTTACTCCTATGGCTTATGACGGCAAAATAACACTTAAGGATGATTCCGGTCTTACCATTGACGAATCAGCAGACGGTAAAAAGGAGATCGTAGGTGTAAAGCTTGGAATGACTGCAGAGCAGCTCACAGCACTGTTTGACGGCGAATACGCTATTACAGATGCTAAGGGTGATGCTCTTGAAGGCAAGATCGCAAGCGGATGCATAATCAAGCTCAGCTACGAGGGCGCATTCTACGACACAGCGGTTATTATAGTTGACTGCGACCTTGACGGTAACGGCATAGCTTCCACTAAGGATATTATCCGTGCAAAGAAATTCATGGCTGACAGCTCCGTTGTTTGCTACAGCAAGGCTGCCGACCTTGACCGTGACGGTGTAGTTTCTGCTGAAGATATCGCAGCTATTGCACAGACTTGTGTAGGTTAAGCCCCAATTTTAATTGATTTATTAGTATGTTATAGTTAAAAATTTCAAAAAAATCATAAAAAAATGTATTTTTTGATAATTTCCTATTGCATATTAACAATAAAGGTGCTATAATTAGCACACAAAAATAATTTTTAGGAGATTTTACCAATGAACAAGACAGATCTTATAGCAGAGGTTGCTAAAAAAAATGATTTAACTAAGGCTCAGGCAGAAGCAGCTGTTAACGCTGTTATCGACTCGGTTTCTGCTGCTCTTGCAAATGATGACAAGGTTCAGCTCTTTGGTTTCGGTTCCTTTGAGGTTAAGACCATAAAGGCAAGAACCGGTATTAACCCCAGAACAAAGGAGCAGATTAAGATCCCCGCTTCCAAGAGAATCGTTTTCTCTGCAGGCAAAAAGCTCAAGGATTCCGTTAACAAATAATAATGCGCCTTGATAAGTTTTTAAAGGTTTCCCGCATTATTAAACGTCGTACAGTAGCAAACAATGCCTGCGACACTGAACATGTTTCTGTAAATGGACGTCAGGCGAAGGCATCTTATGATGTTAAAGAGGGAGATATTATCGAAATAACGTTTGGCGACAAGGTCTTAAAGATCAAGGTCAAGGACGTAAAAGAGCATGTATTGAAGTCTGATGCATCTGAGCTATACGAAGTTATCGAATAAAAAAAGACATACCCGTGTACGTAACGTACACGGGTATCTTTTATTGTATCGGTTTAATCAAGATATTCACGGTAATGTGTAACCTCGGTATAAGGAAAATATTTATAAAGTATTTCATCGCACTTATACCCAAGATCAGCAAGGTCACGTATTCCGAGCTGTGACATTCCGGCACCGTGTCCGTTTCCTTTACCTATGAATATAAAATTGCTTTCGGAGTTTGAAGGATTGACCGCGTTTTCAACGAATTTCTTTGCCTCGTTTAATACATCCAGCTCTATCGGACCTGAAGATGTCTGTACAGACAGAATATTGGGTAGGGAAGAGGTTTTTATTCCCGTGGATGTTATTACATTGATCTGTTCATTTTTGGGTATCATTTGCAAGCCGTTTTCAGTCATTACGTATATACCCGTTTTATCTCCTGTGCCGTCATCAATAACACCGTCACGCATTATTACGAAATTGGCAGCGTATAAATAATCCTCAAGAGCGTGATATACGTTTCTCGAACGAACGATCACAGCAGAGGTACCGTGAATATCTGTAACACGGATCTTATATACATAAGAGGAGTTTTCGCACAGTTCCAATATCTCAACGTCGGCGATCGCGTCCTTGAACTGCGTAAATCCGTCGTTGCGTAATGTTCGGCACAGCTTTTCAGGAGTTGCTTCAAACTGCCAATTACCGTATTTATGGGTTTCATATCTTTCCCACGGTGTAAACTGACCGATAAGATATTTTTGTGCAGGCTGATTCCATACCTGATGCGATGCTGCAATGCTTCCGCCTGTTACCGCAGAATAAGAAATTCCTGCAGTTTTACCGTCGCAGGTAAGTATCATCCCCTTTGTTTCTGCGACTGCTCTGCGAACGATATCATCAACACGCGAATGTCCTTTTGATACCTGACAGTTTGATGTTGAGCATACGTCAATTCCGTATTTGGCGTGCTTGGAATCAACGATATTCGAAACTGCAAATGTGCGAACGGTAATGGCAAACGCCTTTATTGTTTCAAGCGGCCATGTGGTATATATTTCCCACGGAACGACACTTTCGACATATTCTTCGATTTCAGATACCGTTACCATTGATATACCGTCAACGCCATCGCCGTTATAACGCTTGAATTCGAATACACCCGGGCGGTAGTATCCATCTGCTGTTTTAAGATAGTTGTACTCGCCGTCAATTTTGTTCGGATAGCATCCGAAGCCGTATTCGCCGTCAGTATCAAAGTAAAACAGAAAATCACCCGTTAAATAATCCAATAGAACGATCTCTGTATCACCCGGAATCAAAAGACTTGAGTCTGACAGATCAAATTCAACACCCGGTATATCTTCGATAGGAATTTGCGTATCAGTTTCCGTTTGCTCTTGCGATATTGTATCGGATGATGTATCTGTGAAGGTTCCTGCCTCTTCGGTAGTATCAGTTGCTGTATCGGTATCGAATTCGGTTTCCAAAGCACTTTCAGATCCTGTACTTGTTTCCGTTTCCGTGGCGGTGGTTTCATCAATCACGGGAGCCTTGAATATATCGCCGTCAAGTGCTTCTGCGGCTTCTTCTTCAGTAAAATACGAGCCGAACAGTATTCTGTATTCTCCATGAATATAGGAAGGGATAAAAACATTTTCAGCGTACAGCTCACTCAAAATAGCGATATCTTCGTCCATTGATCTGAAATCCTGATAGTACATCGGCAAAAGAATGTGAAATCCGCCGACCGTCGCATCGCTTACAGATGAGGCGGTTCTGTATTCAGAGCTTGATGATGAAACTGTATGCTTATAAAGGTTTCCGCCCTTTGCGAAAAACACATCATAATCATTCAGAGTATAAATAAAATCGAATGCGCCCTTAAACTCGGTTTTGTAAAGATCAAAGCCAAGCTGCGCGTGCGACGGTCTTATTCTGTACCCCTCTGCACATAAGTCGGAGTATGTAATGCCGACGCGTAAAAACAGCTCCGCATCCTTGAAATAGGCATTTGCCGTATCAAGCTCATCGATTTCTGCTCGCTGTGAAGCATTTTCTTCTGCGTTTGAGCTGATCACAGCAGCCAAAACAAACGTCAGAATAAACATTGCTGCAAAAACTATACATAAGGTGCGTAAAAGGATCTTTTTCATATAAATTTTCTAAAACTCCAATCTGCCGCATATTGCGGCATCACAAATACTCTGTAAAATTCAAATGAGCTTGTACACAAGCAATAATACTGTGTGTACATTTAAACTTGAATTTCATTGCGTGAATATGCGCCTTAACTTATAATTAAAATGAGTATTCACGCAGGGCTTCCTTATCCGATCACCTTGTATTCGCCTTTTATCATAACCTCAGTACCGCTTGAGGTACAGCAGAAGCCTCTGCCGTCAGCTTTCGGTATTATTATATAGTGATTTTTGATTATGCTTCCGTCATTTAAAATTGAAGATTCCGTTGTTTTGTCGGTAAGATTTTGTACAGCGGTGGGGCAAACTGCCTTCAAAGAGCCTGTAAGTAAAATAAACTCACAATTTCCCAGGGCGATCACCTTTTGACCTGCCTTTAAAGATTCTGTTGTGAATACGACCTCAGTTGAAACGCCTCCGCCTGTTGAATTTTTGGCAATTTCCTCGCGAACCGTTTCTTCAATTTCGGCTTTCATCTCTGTTTTCAGCTCTTCCTTAATTCTTATAAGCTCTGAATCGAGATATGAAAGAGAGATCAATGGATCCTCTGATGTTGTATAGCTGTTACCCTCTGCCGAGGCAAATGCAGTAAAAATAATGCATAAAAGCACAACTGTTGATATGTTTCTTACAAAAAATCCGAGAATTGAAATAATTCTTTTCTTCATTTGTTTATCCTCCTTATTCGATGCTTATCTGCCTTGCATCAATATCGAATGCTTCAAGCAGGGTCGGTGTTGCGGGTATCTTGATCTTTCTGTACTTACTTGCATCAAAGGGACATTCGCTGTCCTTGTATGCAGAAACTATCTTCTGACCCTTTTTCAGATTGAACAGTGTAACACCGCCTGCAGTTCTCGTCGTTTTTTCGGGGATGAGCTTCGTTGAGATATTAATAGCACGGTTTGTATCAGATATCATGACGAGATTAAACGGCTCGTCCTCGTAAAATATCGCAACGATCGGCGATGCGGAGCTATATGCACCTGTCAGCTTTCTTCGATTGCTTTTCGTTTCGTATTTTTCCATTGGAATTTTTACGCCCTTGCCGTTTTCAAAGATAAACACAAGGTTTTTAGGAACGAAATTCTCGGGGATGAGCTTCATGAATATAGCTTTTTCGCCCTGATCGAATGACAGCTTTGACGGAATGTAATCACCGAGAGCAGATGCTTTTGTGCTGTCAAAGTCGGAAAGCTTTGCTTTATACGCCTGCGCTCTGTCTGAGAAAAATACAACGTTGTTGCGGTTTTCGCCGTCCTCAACGGTGCGTATACTGTCACCGTCCTTGAGCATTTGCTCGTCTGCGGCGCGCAGAGACGTCAAAGTGCATTTTTTAAAATATCCCTCTTTGGTAAATATCGCCTTGATGTTGAAATTCTCAACGCTTTGAACCTCGTTATATACCTGAGCATCCTCTTGCGCGAGAATAAGCGATCTTCTCGGAATACCGTATTTGCTCTTTATTTCCCTAAGCTGCTTTATAATAAGCTCCTTGACCTTTTTGTCGGATGCGATCGTTTCCTCAAGATCCGCTATTTCCTTTTGCAGAGTATCAATATCTGAAACTCGGTTGAGAATATACTCACGGTTAAGATAACGGAGCTTGATCTCCGCCACATATTCCGCCTGCGGCATTGTCAGATCGAATGCCTTTGCAAGATTCGGAACAACATCCGCATCCTTTTCAGTGCCTCTTACTATTGCTATCGCCTTGTCGATATCAAGCAGTATTTTACCAAGTCCAAGCAGCAAATGTAATTTTTCGCGCTTTGCTTCAAGCTCGTGCGAAAGCTCACGTCTTAAGCAGTTCATCCTGAAGGCTATCCACTCACTGAGTATTTCAATTACGCCCATAACCTTAGGAGTTCCGTTTACAAGAACATTGAAATTACAGCCCATACTGTCCTCAAGAGGTGTCAGCTTAAACAGCTTTAGCATCAATTTATCGGGATCTGTGCCTTTTCTCAGATCTAATGTAAATCTGAAGCCGTCTATACCAATTTCGTCACGGAAATCAGTCAGCTCCTTGATCTTTCCTTCCTTCACAAGATCAGATATCTTCTTGATACATAATTCTATCGTTGTCGAATAGGGGATCTGCAGAATGTTAATGCAGTTGTTTTCCTTGTCATACTCATAAGTTGAGCGTATACGCACAGCACCTTTACCGGTTGTGTATAATTCACGCATCTTATCTCTGTTGTAAAGGATAAGACCGCCGCCCGGAAAATCGGGAGCTTTGATTATATCAAGTATTCTGTCAACCGAAACATGGCTGTTTTTCAGTATTTCTATCGTACCGTCGCATATTTCACCGAGGTTGAACGAGCATATATTAGATGCCATTCCCACAGCAATACCGAGGTTTGAAGAAACAAGTATATTGGGAAATGAAACAGGAAGTAAAACAGGCTCCTTTTGTGTTGCATCATAGTTGTCTATCATATCAACGGAGTCTTTGTTTATGCCGCCGAAGATCTCGTTGCAGATCTTTGCGAGCTTTACTTCGGTATAACGGGATGCGGCGACCTCCATATTTGTCGAGTGCATACCAAACGTTCCCTTGGAGTCGATAAACGGGTGCAGTAAAGCGCCGTTACCGGTCGTCATTCTCACCATAGTCTCGTATATCGAAGCATCACCGTGCGGATTGAGTGTCATCGTAGCGCCGACAACATTCGTACTTTTCGTTCTCGGTCCGTTCAGAAGATTCATCTTATACATCATATAAAGGAGCTTGCGGTGTGCAGGCTTGAATCCATCGATCTCGGGTATCGCTCTGGAAATGATGACGCTCATTACATACGGCATATAGTTTTTTTCTATCGTCGCTGTAATGGGCTGATCGGATATTTCAGCCAAGGGTGCATTATCCTCAGGGATCTGTATTTTCTTTTTCTTTGCCATTGTACATCCTTATATATCTGCGTCTTTGATGTAAAGAGCACCGAATTCAGATATAAATTCCTTTCTTGCTTCGATGTTGTCACCGAGCAGTGTATCAAATATTCTGTATGTTTCAGCTTCATCTGCAGGGCACACACGTATAAGACGGCGTGTTTTAGGTGACATTGTTGAAACGTGCATCATATCAGGATCGTTTTCGCCAAGACCCTTTGAACGCTGAATAGTGCATTTTACATCACCGAGACTTTTTAAAATATCGTTCTTTTCGTTATCGTCATAGGCAAAATATTGCTGGTCCTTATAAGTGATCTCATAAAGCGGAGATTCAACAATATACACCTTACCCTCACGTATCAAAGAGGGAAGCAGACGGTAAAATATCGTAAGAATAAGCGTTCTTATCTGAAATCCGTCAACATCGGCATCGGTGCATATAATAATTTTTGACCATTTGAGGTTATCGATATTGAATTCTGCCGAATCAGCCTTATGCTTTGTTTTTATCTCTACACCGCAGCCGAGTATTTTGAGCAGATCTACGATGATCTGGCTTTCAAATATCTTTTCGTAAGAGCTTTTAAGGCAGTTAAGCGTTTTACCTCTTACGGGAATAATAGCCTGAAATTCGGGTATACGGGCGAGCTTACAGGATGAAAGAGCGGAGTCGCCCTCAACGATAAACAGCTCTTTTATGTTTTTATCCTTTGATCTGCAATCGACAAATTTATCTATTTTATTCGTTATATCGTTGCTCGTAGTCAGCTTTTTTTTCAAGTTCAGCCGTGTTGCCTCGGCTGATTCACGGCTTCTTTTGTTGACAAGGACCTGGGATGCGATCTTTTCAGCATCTATTGGGTTTTCGGCAAAAAAGATCTCAAGATTTTGCTTTATGAACGATGTCATAAATTCTTGAATAAAAGCATTGTTGATAGCCTTTTTAGTCTGGTTTTCATACGATGTATACGTAGAAAAGCTGTTAGTTACTATTATAAGCGAATCCTCAATATCACCGAATTGTATCTTCGATTCGTTTTTAGTGTATTTTCCCGCATTTTTGATATACTTATCAATAGCGTATACAAATCCGTTTTTTACAGCCCTGTCAGGAGAGCCGCCGTGTTCAAGATAGCTCGAATTATGGTAATATTCGATCACATTTACCGTGTTAGAAAAAGTAAATGAGATATCGAATTTCAGCTTATAATCAGGCTTATCCTCTCTGTCTCTGCCGACACCGCTGCCGGAAAGATTAACGGTCTGGGTAAACGCGGTAGTCCCTGCAAGAGTTTCAACGTAATCTGAAATGCCTTTCTCGTAATAATATTCGTGAATCTGAAATTGTCCGTCATCGTTCTGGAATTTGAGAATGAATTTTAACCCTGAATTTACGATAGCCTGCTTTTTAAGCACATTATCGTAGTATTCAAATGGAATGTTGATATCAGTAAATACCGCAAGATCGGGTTTCCAGCGTATGATCGTACCCGTTTTCTTTTCCTTGCGTTCAATAGGGCGTACCTCAAGCTCTGTCACAGGAAATCCCTTTTCAAACGAAATAGAGCTTACAGTCCCCTTCGAGTATGACTTTACTGTCATATACTGCGATGAAAACTGCGTTGCGCACGCACCGAGACCGTTCAGACCAAGTGAAAACTCATATGCGGCATCCTCGCTGTTGTTATCGTACTTGCCGCCTGCATAAAGCTCACAGAAAACAAGCTCCCAATTGTAGCGCATCTCACGCTCATTGTATCCAAGCGGCACACCTCTGCCGAAGTCTTCAATTTCAATAGATCTGTCATTGAAGGCGGTAACATAGATCAGATCTCCGAATCCCTCTCTTGCCTCGTCTACCGAGTTTGACAGTATTTCAAAAACAGAATGCTCACAGCCTGACAGTCCGTCAGAGCCGAAAATAACACCGGGGCGCAAACGTACCTTGTCAGGTCCTTTGAGCATTTTAATATCTTGTTCCGCAACAGTTGCGTTATTTGACTTATTTGCCATCTGTTGATACTCCTTATCATAGATAGAATTATCATAACATATTTTGAACACGCAACAATTAAATTTATGTAAATATTTATTATTTTATTAATAATTAAATGTGCTTATATAGCATTAACACGGTATTGACACGGTAAATAAATTGAGTTATAATATTACTATGAAAAACAGATATATTTTGCATTGTGATCTGAACGGTTTTTTTGCTTCAGTTGAATGTGCGCTCGCTCCGCACTTAAAAAACGTACCTATGGCTGTCGGCGGAAATGAAAAAAGCCGCCACGGCATAATTCTGGCTAAAAACGAGCTTGCAAAAAAATACGGTATTCAGACTGCGGAAACACTTGCATCGGCACGAAAAAAATGTCCCGAGCTTGTTATCGTTCCGCCTCATTACGATAAATATGAAAAGTACAGCAAGTACGTAAATACAATATACCTGCGTTATACCGATCTTGTCGAACCGTTCGGTATAGATGAGTCATGGCTTGATATAACAGGAACTCTGCATTTGTACGGTGAAGTTAATTTCAGTACGGCAAAAAGAATTGCCGACGAGATCCGTGACACGATAAAAAGGGAAACAGGACTTACCGCGTCGGTCGGTGTATCGTTCAATAAGGCGTTTGCAAAATTGGGCTCAGATTACAAAAAGCCCGATGCGACTACCGTAATAACACAGGATAATTTCAAGCAGATAGTGTATCCGTTGGATGTAAGTGCGCTTTTGTTCGTCGGAAGATCTGTTGGTGAAAAGCTGAATCAGATGCACATTTCAACTATCGGTCAGCTTGCGGAGATGCCTGCTGATATACTGCGAAAACGGCTTGGAGCAGCCGGAGACATTCTGTATAAATATGCCATCGGCGCAGATGACGAGCCTGTCGCCTGCTACTATTCCTCTCACAAAGTAAAATCCGTTGGCAGAGGTATAACATTTTCGCATGACATCGGTGATATTCAATCTGTACAGGCCGGTATTTCCGCCCTTGCAAGTGATGTTTGCGCAAGAATGAGACACCAGGGCATTAAATGCAAAACAGTTCAGCTTTCCATTAAGGACGTAAATTTCAAAACGCTTCAACGCCGCTCGCCGCTCGATATGGCAACTAATTCAACAAAAAAGATATACACGTGCGCGCTTGATATATTTGAAAAATGCTGGAGTCTGAAAAAGCCGATAAGGGCAATGACAGTAACCGCACTTAATCTTGTTTATGAAACCGAATATCAGGACCAGCTTTCCTTTTTTGACGAGATTGCCGATGACGAAAGGGATCAACGGCTCGACAGTGCAGTAGATAAAATTACAGACAAATTCGGAAAAAATGCAATCAGGCCCGCAAGTCTTATCAACAATGATATGGGTATAAAATGATGAACGATGATCTGAAAAGGATATTTCTTGAAGAAAAAATTGAATATGCAGAGGCAATTCCATACGCTTTGCTTAAGCGAAATCAACACTGCAAAAAAAGCGCCGATTTTACCGTTCAGTCTGTAATAATGGTGGCTGTGCCGTATTTTAACGGAATTACCGATGGGAATATTTCACTTTACGCAAGAAGCAAGGATTACCATTTATATTTTTCACTGCTCGCCGAAAGGATAATTCCGAAGATAGAACAATTGTTTTCGTGCAAAGCAATGCTTTTTGCCGACAGCTCACCGATCTGTGAAACAGAGGCTGCATGCCTTTGCGGATTGGGCGTGCTTGGAAAAAACGGACTGCTTATAACCGAAAAATACTCATCATTCGTTTTTCTCGGCGGAATATTCACCGATTGTGATATAAATTTGCTCACTTCAAAAAGCGACTACCGTATAAAAATGTGTGAAGGCTGTGACCTGTGTAAAAATGCGTGTCCGTTTTCTTTAGAGGGTGAATGCTTATCGGAAATAACTCAGTGTAAGGGCGTTTTACCGATACAGAAGGCAGAGCTTATGAAAAAATACGGCAGCGTATGGGGATGCGATATTTGCCAGCTCGTCTGCCCGCATACAGAAAAGATGCTGAGATCGGGAATAACAACAGAAATTGATTTTTTTAAAGAGGACAGGATAGAGTATCTCAGTACAGATGTTCTGGCGGATCTAGAAGGCGAACGCTTCAAGCAAAGAGCTTTTTCCTGGAGAGGCAGAAAAATTCTGCAAAGAAACATTGAACTATGCAAAAAGGACTGAAAAATTTATATGAAGCCTGGCTGCTGTTCCGCATTCGCAGAAAAGAGTATCAGATCGCATACGCAAAGAAAAAATGCTTACAAATGCGGCTGAAGGCGGACAGGCTTGCAAATGATAAAAACGATACTGACATCAGGCTGTCGGAAGCGAAGCTCCGTATGCTATCGTATGACGAATATGACCGCAATTCAACACAGGAAAAAATAAACTATGCATATAATCGCTTTGAGCATAGCTCTGCTGTAAGGCTTTCGCGCACCTTTTTTTCATTTACGAGAAAATACCGCATTTTTGCGAATGTTATTTCATATGCATCCGTTGTATTTGCCGCGTTTCAGACAGGAACGGCGTTTGTTTTTTCGTCCGCGTTTCTGATAGCGAGTGCGCCGATAGTCTTGTTATTTTCTTTACTTTTCGCAGTACCGCTGTACCTGAGAAACAGGAGATATTTCAATCTTATCGAAAAAAACGGCGCTCCGGTGTATATTTTTGTTGCCGACGGTGTAACACAGCGGCAGCTTGAGGATTCATACGCATACACATTTATTAAGGATATGTCAAAACACAGCGTTTGTCTTGTTACATTTCGTTCGCTCAAGGAGCGCTTTTTCAGCGCAAAGCGGCTCGATGACGGTATTTATCTATGCTCAAAGGGATTTATCAATTTTTATAAACGCCGCTGCAAGCGTTCGCGTGTGGCAGGGACGATACTGATTTGACAAGAAAGGAATAAACCTATATGGTTCAGCTTTTGTTATCGCCGTCAGGCTGGGGCAAGACGACATTCATCTACAACTCAATAAGGCGTGATATTTCAGACGGTAAAAAAGTTATGCTCATAGTTCCCGATCAGGAAGCTGTAAGCGCAGAAGCATCGTGTGCTGATATAACAAGCGATATTCCGTCAACTGAATTATACGTTTGCAGCTTTTCCCGTCTTTGTAACGATGCATTCAGAAAATATGGCGGTATAGCATATAATTACACGGACAAAACGACAGGCCGCCTGCTTCTTTATACTGCTTCACGCTCTATTTCCGAATATTTGAAGGTGTATTCAGGACTTGCCGCCGCTGACAGCTCGATAATATCAAGTATCTTTTCCACTGTCAGCGAGCTTAAGCGTAACGGAATAAGTGCTGATGAGTTATATAAGGCGTCTGAGACTGTTACCGATGATAATTCAAGGCTCAAGGACAAGCTATCGGATATAGCACTCATATTCGATGCGTATAATTCTAATCTTGGCTCTGCATTAAGCGATCCGTCTGATGATATGACAAAGCTCATTTCGCTGCTGGAACAGCACGATATGTTCGGTGAATATGACAGTGTATATATTGACTCGTTCTATTTTTTTACATCAATGCAGTATAAAGTGATAGGGCATATTTTTAAGCAATGCGGCAATGTTGTAATTTCTCTTTGCACATCGTCGCAAAAGGCTGATATCGGCTTTTCGCTCAGTATCTGCGAATACACGAAAAACAAGCTGACAGCAATTGCAGACGACAAGGGAAAAAGGCTTGTATTGACCGATCTTGATTTTCCCGCACGCTTCAAAAACAATGCTTTAAAGCATCTTGAATATAGCTTAAGATCTGACAGCTCAGAGCAGGAATGCGTTGAAAATGAAGTGAAAACAGTAGTTTGCAATACACCGTTTGACGAAGCAGAATATGCAGCGGTTCAGATATGCAAAAAAATACGAGCTGAAAATAAAAGATACAGAAATTTCGCCGTTGCTGTCGCAAATACTGATGAATGGAAGGGAATTATCGACGCAGTATTTGAAAAGTTCAACATACCGTTTTTCATTTCTTCCCGAACCGACATTATGCAAAAGCCCTTTATAAAGCTGGTCTTTTCAGCCTTAAACGTGCATAACTCGGGATTTTACCGCGAGGATGTTATATCATACATAAAAACAGGTCTTGCGGGCTTGTCATATAAGGATACCGATCTGTTTTCAGCATATGTTAAACGTTGGGGAATAACCGGAAAACGCTTTTATGCTGAAGGCTGGGAAATGAATCCGTACGGATATTCCGCGCGCTTCACTGATAATGAAAGGCAGATGCTTGATCACATCAATCGCATAAGGGATTATGTTATTACGCCGTTGTACGATCTTTCCTCTGCACTCACTTCGGACGGTCTTACGTGTAAAAAAATATCAGAGCTCATATATGATCTTCTTTTAAAGATAAATGTAAAAAAACAACTTGAAAACGAGATTTTATCGTGCGATGACGACGGCGAAAGATCTGAGCTGTATCAGATATGGCACCTGTTTTTCAAGGCCTGCGATGACCTTTCATCCGTCTGCGGAGATAATACGGTAAGTGTTACTGAATATATAGCTCTTCTTTCGATGGTTTTATCGGAGATAGATATAGGAAAAATACCGACATCGCAGGACCAGGTAGTTATCGGAGATATAGGAAGACTCAGAACAGAAAACCCTGATTGCATCTTCATCCTCGGTGTCAATGAAGGCGATATTCCTTCAAAGGTCTCATCGCCGACCGTATTTTCGTTTTCAGATATAAAGGAGCTTGTTTGCCACGGCATCTCACTTGAAAATGACGGTGAAATGTATATGCGCAACAGCTTTGAATTTTACAAGACCGCAACCTGCTCGAGAGAAAACGTATATATTACCCGTTGCAGAAGAGACACCGACAATACACAGAAAAGCCCATCGCCGTTCTTTACAAAAATCGAAAAGCTGTTTCCGAAAGGAAGAGAAATATATGACGGTATGAAAGCGGATGATATTTACACGCTTGCCTGCGCTGTTGACCTTTACGGCAGAATTCTGCCAACAGATCAGTCAGAGGCGATAAAGCATCATCTGGCAGAGGATCCGAATACAGAGCATATGACTGTAAAATATGACAGGGTACACCGACTTTCTGAAAATGCCGCAAGGGAGCTTTATTCGGGCGATCTTAAGCTGTCGCAATCAAAGATAGGAGAATTCAAGCGTTGTAAATTCAAATATTACTGTAATTATGTATTAGGGCTTAAAAATGATAAGGAAATTGATATCGAATCAAACGATCTTGGTACATATGTGCACTATATTCTGCAAAGGCTTATGCAGATGTATATCAGCGGTGATATTACCGAGGACATCGAATACGGACTTTTGTGCGATCACATTCATACATTTACAGAAGAATTCACAAAGGCGTATCTCAATGCCGATCTTACAAAAAGCGGATATCAGCGAATACGTTCACTCTTTACAAGAATTGAAAAGCGTACAGTAAAATCTGCGCAAAATCTCTTGTGCGAGCTTTCAGCAACTCAATTCAAGCCCGTAAAGCTCGAATATCATATTTCCGATAACAGCGAGACAAAAGCGTTGCATATTCCGTTATCCGACGGAACAAACGCTGTTCTCGGCGGAATTGCCGACCGAATTGACACGTTTGATGAGGATGGAAATACGTATATCAAAATAGTTGATTATAAGACATCAAAGGTCGCGTTTTCTCTCGAAGATCTGCAGCAATGCGAGAATATACAGCTATTCGTTTATATGATAAGCATTTGTCAGAGTGATAACGGTGCATTCGGTAAAAATGTAAAGCCTGCGGCAGTTTTTTATATTAATACTATGCCGACTATTGCCGATCACAGCAAAAGCGTTACAGCTCAGAGAGCTGATGATGATGCTAAAGCAAGCATAACAAGAAGCGGAGCGGTCATATCCGATGAAAAGATAAAAAATGCCGTTCTCGGTGATGGCACAGTATTCAAGGCTGCTGTCGGAAAGCAGGTATCTTTTATAACGGATGAAGAATTTTCAGAGGCATTTGACAGCCTTAAAGCTTCGCTCGGTGAGCTTGCAGACATAATGAAAAGCGGAAAGGCGGACGCTTGTCCGAAGATAATGCCAAACAATAAGATCGCTTGTGAATACTGCGAGTATAAAGCAATATGCAGATATGAAAGCAAAACGGTGGAAGACGATGAGTAACGAAAAAAAATGGACTGACGGACAATTAAACGCAATAACTCACACAGGATGCGATCTTATCGTTGCAGCGGCAGCAGGCTCGGGAAAGACTGCAACTCTGACAGAGCGTGTTATACGCCGTATTGTAAACGGTGAATGTGACATTGATAAAATGCTCATTGTTACCTTTACAAAGGCTGCCGCTGAGGAGCTTCGGGTAAGGATACGTCAGGAGCTTACGAGAAAGTCTGCGGATGATCCCAACGATCAGTCGCTCAAGCTGAAGCTGATGGCACTCAATTCAGCACAGATAAGTACAATACACGGCTTTTGTTCCGCTTTGATAAAGGAAAATTACGCCTCATTAGGTCTACCCGGCGGTATGCGTATTGCGGAGGATTCTGAAGCACTTCTGTTAAAAAAGCGGGTTATGGACAGAGTAATAGACAGCTTCTACGAAAATGACGTACCCGAAAAATTTGCCTGTAACGGATTTGAGGATATGGTCGACTGTCTTATAAAGAATAAGAGCACCGACGGTCTTAATGACATACTTATATCCGTTTTTAATAAGATCTGCAGCTCTGCACAAGGTGCTGAGATCATACGTAAGACTGCAGAAAACTTTTATAATGTTGCTGAAAACGGATTTTTCGCAAGTCCGTACAGTGAGGTGTTTTCTGAAATGATCACCGAGCTTTCCGACCACTACGCCTTGAGGTTCTCGTCATTCATTGCTGAAAATTCAAGCGATGAGATGTTTTTCAAAAAATACTATCCTGCGCTTTGCGACGACCTTTCGATGCTTGAAAGCGTTCAGTCCTCGATCAGATCTTGCGAGTACGAAAACGCCCTTAAAATACTTTGTAAGCACAGCTTTGCTTCTTTGGGCAGAGCAACGGGCGAATACGATTGGAAGGAACCGACAAAAAAGCTGCGTACAAGGCTTAAAAAGGACATCGAAAAGCTGAAAATATTTGACGATTTTACAGACAGTACGCTTTCGGACGTTGCTAAAAAAGGCGGCGACATGTTCTACTGCCTGTATAATCTGATCGAATACTTTGATCACGAATTCGAGCGTGAAAAGATCAAGCGTAAGATAATGGATTATAATGACCTTGAAAGATATACATACAGGCTTTTGTATAACAAAAACGCTCCGTCAGAGCTTGCAATGTCATTAAAGAATAAGTACAGTGAGATATACGTCGATGAGTATCAGGATTGCAACAGCCTTCAGGATATGATATTCGCAGCCTTGGCTGACGGTAACAGATTTATGGTGGGCGACATAAAGCAGTCGATATACAGCTTCAGAGGGGCAGAGCCCGATCTGTTTTCTGAATACAGAACGAAATTCGGCTCTGACGGACAATGCGGCAAAGCGATATTTCTGTCAAACAATTTCAGATGCTCGGAAAATATAATTGACTTTTCAAATCTGATATTTTCGTCAGTTTTTGCTCAAAGTCCATCTGTTCCATACACAGAAGCGGACGCGCTCGTGTTTTCAAAAGCACCTTGCAAAGCGGAAAAGGTAAATCTGTCGTTGATAGAATACAGCGAAGATCAGTCAGGCGATGAGGAAGAAGCAAAATATGTTGCAGATACTATAAAGCATCTTATAGACAATGAAAAAAACGAAAACGGTGAAAATTATACTCCGGGTGATTTTGCAATACTTTTCCGCAGCGTAAAGAAGAATGCTTCTATTTACGAAAACGAATTGAAAAAGCGAGGAATACCCGTTTACAACGGAGCTGAAAAGAGCTTCTTTGAATCGAGCGAGGTCCTTTTGGCTGTTTGTCTTTTATCAGCGATAGACAATCCTATGAGGGATATTCAGCTTGCAGGCCTTATGCAAAGCCCCCTTTACAAATTTACGCTTGATGAAATGATAAATATCCGTAAAAACTGCGGCGATATGCCGCTTTACGATTCGCTTCTTTTGTACGCAGAACAGACACAATGCCCAAAAGTAAAAAGATTTATTGAAAAGCTCGAGCTGTACAGGAGAAAAGCACAAAGTATGCAGACTGACAAGCTGGTATGGTACTTATTTAATGATACCGGTATTTTTGCATCTGTATATGATCTCGGAGAAAGGTCGGAAGTAAATGCACGAAGGGCAAATCTTATGACCTTTTACGAATTTGCAAGAAAATTCGAAGCGGGTGCATTCAAGGGTCTTTACAACTTTATCAATTACATCAACGAATTGATAGAAAAGAAAACAAAGCTCGAAACAGTAAAGGCAGAAAACGATTATGACACGAGCGTCAAAATAATGACGATACACAAGTCAAAGGGACTTGAATTTCCCGTGTGCTTTGTTTGCAACGCGTCGGGAAAACTCGAATCAGGCAGGGGGGATTTCTATAAGTATGATAAGAAATACGGCTTTTGCGTTAAGATAAGAGATGAATCAGGCTTTGCAATGTATAAAACGCCGATGTATGAATGCGTAGCACAGCAGCAACACAGAAAAACGGTAGAAGAAGAGGGGCGGCTGCTCTACGTTGCAATGACGAGAGCAAGGCACAGACTGTATATAACGTGCAATACAAAATCAGCAGAAAAGCTGCTTGACGGCTCGTTTGCTCCCAATAAAATGACGCCGTACGATCTGTATTCCTCAAGCTCTTATATCCAGATGATCTTAAGGTCATTATACGGAGAGTCAGAGGGGAAAAGCTATATTATGCAGGTGATAAACGGTCAGAGTGCAGGCATTCAGACAGATACAGAAGCCGTTGTTGAAGAGTCAAATGTAAGCAACATTAACGGATTTTACGAAAGAATAAAAGAAAATCTTTCGTTTGAATATCCTTATGCACTTCACACGACATTGCCCAAAAAGGTTTCCGTTTCACGCTTATATCCTGATATGCTCGACCGTGAATGCGAGGCATCAGCGGATAGAGAAATACCGATCGTATTTGAGGATCCTTACGAAATAAAGCGCGCAAACGATGCCGCTCAAAAGGGAATTGCAACGCATCTGTTTATGCAATTCTGTGATTTTGATCTTGTCATTAAAAACGGAGTAATGCAGGAAGCATCAAGGCTTGTGGAACACAGCTTCATTCCGCAAAGCGCTTATAACGATATTGATTTTTCCGCTCTTGACGAATTCTTTTCCTCGGAGCTTTTCAAAAAAGCATCGTTCTGTAAGGCAAACGGTAAGTTCTTTTACAGAGAATACCGCTTCAATATATATCTTGATGCATCGCTGTTTACAAGCAATACGGATTCAAGTGCGTATGCCGACGAAAGATTGCTCGTTCAAGGTGTTGTTGATCTGTTTTTTGAAAATGATGACGGAACGCTGACACTCGTTGATTACAAAACTGACCGTATATCAAACGATCAAGCATCGATCAGATCTTTTATCAACAGGCACAGAACACAGCTTGAGTATTATAAGATAGCGCTTGAGCGTATAACAAAAAGGACTGTAAGAAATGCATCCTTGTACTCTTTCAGTCTTGGCAGAGAAATAAGTGTTGATCTGTAAATACCTATGTTGACTTTTTCATATTTCAGTGTTATACTATTTGTAATATTTTAGCAAAGGCAGATGATAAAAATCAGAAATAAAAATCTTCCACACAGCAAAAAAAGATTAAGTCCTGCAAAAATACTGATAGTGGGCTTTTTGACGATCATTTTAATAGGCGGAACGTTGTTGCTTTTGCCCGTATCACGAAATGACACTTATTCATTTTCGTTTGACGAGGTGATCAATTCATATTTTACCGCAGTCAGCGCAACGTGCGTTACAGGACTTGTCGCATGCGATACTGCAACGACCTGGAGTACCTTCGGCTGTGCTGTAATACTCGTAATGATACAGATAGGCGGTCTTGGCTTTATGACTATGACCGTTATATTCTCACTTGTCGTGCGTAAGCGAATGTCTCCGTCGCAAAATACTCTTATAGCACAGTCGCTCAATCTGTCATCAATGACGGGAATCGGAAGGCTCGTCAAACGCCTGTTGTTCGGAACGCTGATAACGGAAACGCTTGGAGCTTGTCTGCTTATGATAAGATTTATACCCGAATTCGGCGTTTCAGAGGGAATTTGGTTCAGCTTTTTCCACTCGATCTCGGCATTCTGCAATGCGGGATTTGACCTGCTCGGCAATCACGGCGGCGAATATTCTAGCGTTGCAATGTTCAACGGCGACCCATATGTTCTTTTAATTTTTGCAACACTTATTTTTATCGGCGGTATCGGATTTATCGTATGGGATGAATTGATAGATTTTGCGATCAATAAACGCACGCGTCTTTCGGTTTACACAAGATTTGTGCTGATAACAACAGCAGTGTTGTTGTGCGCCGGATCATTTTTGATCTTTGTTGGGGAATATTCAAATCCCGATACGATCGGTAATATGTCGATCATCGATAAGGCGGTCAACTCAATATTTCAATCATTTACCACGCGTACTGCAGGTTTTGATGCGTTGGGTAACGGAAATATGCGTGATTTTACAAAGATCGTATGCATTATGCTTATGTTTGTCGGCGGGGCATCAGGCTCGACCGCGGGCGGCATCAAGGTTTCGACATTCGGCATTCTTTTGTATACGGTATACAGTACTGCCATAGGTAAGACAGATCTGATACTTTTCAGACGTAAAATATCCCATGCGAATGTTTTCAGAGCATTGACTATAACAGCTATTGCATCATTTTTTGCGTTTTCCGCTGCTATCGCAGTCGAATTAACAACGGGATTAGATTTTATCGACTGCTTGTACGAAACGGTTTCTGCTATTGCTACGGTCGGTCTTTCGAATATTGGAACGTATTCTCTTGCACCTGCCCTCAAGCTGATGCTTATGGTGCTTATGTTCTTCGGCAGAGTAGGTGTTCTTACAATAACCTACGCACTGTCCGCACGGCTTAATTCAGAAAAGCACATCGTAGGATATACGGAAGCACAGATGCTGATCGGTTGATCTCAAATATATGAAAGGAATAATAAAATGAATCATTACTGTATTATAGGTCTCGGAAGATTTGGCAAAACGCTCGCCTTAAAATTAAATGAATACGGAAAGAATGTTTTGGCAGTAGATACCTCGGCAGACCGAATCGATGAGGTAGACGAATATATAGACGGTCTTGTCGGCGATGCAACAAAAGAAGAATTCCTCAACGGTATCGGAATTTCAAACTATGACTGTGTTGTTGTATGCTTTTCAAACAACATCAATGCAAGCGTGCTGACAACGCTTCTTCTTAAAGAGAAGGGAGTACCGAAAATAGTTGTAAGAGCTTCTAATGAGCTTCACAAAAAGGTACTTGAAAAGATCGGCGCCGACGTTGTGATACTGCCCGAAAACGATATGGGCGAAAAGGTTGCGTACAGATTGGCAAAGAACAATGTGCTTGAGTTTATCGAGCTTGACAGTAAGCACTCTATAACAGAATTTGAAATGCCTAAATCCTGGATAGGAAAATCCGCAATAGAGCTTAATGTACGTCAGCGCTACGGCGTAAGCATCGTCGCACTGCGAAGCGGGAAGGGCGACCTTACGGTAAGTATTGACCCCAATATCCCCTTTAAGCCTGATGATAAAATCATTGTTATCGGCCCTAAAGAAAATATGGATAAAATATCGCAAGCGGCAAAATAACCGAAAAATCGGTTTAAATATAAAAATTAACGAAAATATAACACTTAATTTTAATAATTGGGCAATATTATGTGATATATTGATTGTTAATGTAAATATAAATTTTGGAGGACAAAGTTATGGCAAGAAAAATGAAGACCATGGACGGTAACAATGCTGCGGCTCATGTTTCTTATGCCTTCACAGAAGTAGCGTGTATTTATCCTATCACACCTTCTTCCGTTATGGCTGAGGTTACAGACCAGTGGAGTGCCAAAGGTCAAAAGAACATTTTCGGTCAGCAGGTAAAAGTGGTTGAAATGCAGAGTGAGGCGGGTGCAGCAGGTGCTGTTCACGGTTCCTTGCAGGCAGGCGCACTTACGACTACCTACACAGCTTCTCAGGGACTTCTTCTCATGATCCCTAACATGTATAAGATCGCAGGCGAGCTTTTGCCTTGCGTTATCCACGTTTCCGCGCGTGCGGTTGCATCACATGCACTTTCTATCTTCGGCGACCATTCAGACGTTATGGCGTGCAGACAGACAGGCTTTGCAATGCTTTGCGCTAACAACGTACAGGAGGTTATGGACCTCGGTGCAGTTGCACACCTTTCTACTATCAAATCTCGCGTTCCTTTCCTTCATTTCTTCGACGGCTTCAGAACGAGCCACGAAATTCAGAAGGTTGAGCAGTGGGATTATGAGGATCTCAAGGAAATGGTCGATATGGACGCAGTTGCTGAATATAAGGCACGCTCCCTTAACCCCGATCACCCCGTTTTGAGAGGTACTGCACAGAACCCTGATATCTTCTTCCAGGCAAGAGAAGCATCTAACCCATATTACAACAACACTCCCGCGATCGTTGAGGAGTATATGAATAAGGTAAACGCTAAGATCGGTACAGATTATAAGCTGTTCAATTACTACGGTGCTCCCGATGCTGAAAAGGTCATCGTTGCTATGGGCTCTGCTTGTGACACGATCGAAGAAACTATCGATTACCTCACAGCTAAGGGCGAGAAGGTCGGTTTGATAAAGGTTCGTCTTTACAGACCCTTCTCAACAAAGCATTTTGTTGCAGCTATCCCCGCTACTGCAAAGAAGATCGCAGTTATGGACAGAACAAAGGAACCCGGTGCTATCGGTGAGCCCTTGTATCTTGATGTTTGCTCAGCTTTAGAGCAGGAGGGCGTTAAGGTTGATGTTCTCATCGGCGGACGCTACGGTCTCGGTTCCAAGGATACAACTCCCGCGAACATTATTTCCGTTTACAGAAACCTTGATGCTTCTCAGCCCAAGAATCACTTCACGATCAGCATTAAGGACGATGTAACAGGTCTTTCTCTCGAGGATTGCGAAAACCCCGATACAGTTCCCGAAGGCACGATCTGCTGCAAATTCTGGGGTATCGGTGCTGACGGTACAGTCGGCGCAAACAAGAACTCCATCAAGATCATCGGCGACCACACTGATAAGAAGGTTCAGGCATATTTCGCATACGACTCCAAAAAGAGCGGTGGCGTAACAATATCCCACCTTCGTTTCGGTGATAAGCAGATAAAGAGCCCTTACTACGTTTCAATGGCAGACTTTGTCGCTTGCCACAACGTAGCATATCTTACAAAGTACGATATGACAAAGGACGTAAAGAACGGCGGTACGTTCCTGCTTAACACAGGCTGGACTGCAGAGGAGCTCAATGAAAGACTTCCTGCAAATGTTAAGCGTGATCTTGCAAACAAAAACGTTAATTTCTACACCGTTGACGGTGTTAAGATAGCAAGAGAGCTCGGTCTTGGCAACCGCTTCAGTATGGTTCTCCAGGCTGCTTTCTTCAAACTCGCTAATATCATTCCGATAGAAGAAGCTGTAACTTATATGAAGGATGCTGTTGTAAAGTCATTCTCCAAAAAGGGCGAGGACATCGTTAAGATGAACCAGAGCGCTATCGATCTCGGTATTGCAAATCTCGTTAAGATCGATGTTCCTGCTGAATGGGCTAACGCAGCGGATGAAGCAAACGGCTGTGCATGTGCAGCAGACGACGGCGATATGCTCGGAAGATTTGAAAAGAACATCCTTACACCCGTTAATGCTCAGAAGGGTGACGAGCTCCCCGTTTCAACATTCGTTTCAGAGGCTGACGGTACATTCCCTCAGGGTCTTGCCGCATTCGAAAAGAGAGGTATTGCAGTAGATGTTCCCGAATGGAATTTCGAAAACTGCATTCAGTGTAACTTCTGCTCTTATGTTTGTCCTCATGCTGTAATCCGTCCTGTAGCTATTCCCGACAGCGTTGATACAGGCGATATGGCAACAGTTCCTATGACAGGTCTTGCAGGCTACAAGTTCTCGATCGTTGTTTCGGCACTTGACTGTACAGGCTGCGGCTCTTGTGCTCAGGTTTGCCCCGGTAAGAAGGGCGCAAAGGCTCTCACGATGAAGCCCCTTGACACACAGGTTGACAAACAGAAGTATTTCGATCTTGCATATCAGTACACAGATGATGCAGATGTTCTTGCAAAATTCAAGCCCGAAACAGTTAAGGGCTCACAGTTCAAGCAGCCTTTGCTTGAGTTCTCAGGTGCATGCCCCGGTTGCGGCGAAACACCTTACGCAAAGCTCATAACACAGCTGTTCGGTGACAGAATGTTTATTGCTAACGCAACAGGATGCTCATCTATCTGGGGTGGTTCAGCTCCTTCTACACCTTACACAACAAATAAAGAAGGCAAGGGTCCCGCTTGGGCTAACTCCTTGTTTGAGGATAACGCTGAATACGGTCTTGGTATGGCAACCGCTACAAGACAGCGCCGCGCTCTCCTTACTGAAATAGTAGAGAAGCTCGCTTCTTCAGACTGCGCAGAGCTTGCAGAAGCTTCTAAGGCTTGGCTTGTTGCTAAGGATGACGGAACAGCTTCCAAGATAGCTGCCGTTGAGCTTGAAAAAGCATTGAAGGCTTGCCCTGATTGCGACCTTTGCAAGCAGGCACTGGCGATGAAGGATCTCTTTGTTAAGAAATCCATCTGGATATTCGGTGGTGACGGTTGGGCTTACGATATCGGCTTTGGCGGTCTTGACCACGCTATTGCATCGGGCGAGGATATCAACATCTTCGTATTCGATACAGAGGTTTACTCCAATACAGGCGGTCAGGCTTCGAAGTCTACACCTACGGGCTCAGTAGCACAGTTTGCCGCTTCCGGTAAGAACACAAAGAAGAAGGATCTTGCTCAGATCGCTATGTCGTATGGCTACGTTTATACAGCTCAGGTTGCTATGGGCGCTGATTACAATCAGTGCTTGAAGGCTATACTTGAGGCTGAGGCTTATAACGGTCCTTCGCTCGTTATTGCATACGCTCCTTGTATCAACCACGGTATTAAGAAGGGTCTTGCAACGAGCATGCAGGAAACGAAGAATGCTGTTCAGTCAGGCTACTGGCATACATTCCGCTTCAATCCCGAAAAGGAACAGCCCTTCACGCTTGACTCCAAGGAGCCTACACTCTCCTACCGCGACTTTATTATGTCCGAGGTTCGTTACAACTCTTTGGTAAGAGCATTCCCCGAAAGAGCAGAGGAACTCTTCGCAATTGCTGAAAAACAGGCTAAGGAGAAGTACAGAAAGCTTCTCAATATGGCAAAGCTTTACGAATAATAGTATAGCTTAGATTTTGAAAAGGGCGTACGCTGTCCTTATCACGCAACTCGTGTACGGCGTACGCCCTTAATTGCATTCATAGGGTGTATATTTATTCACTGCATAAATATACATTGTTCAAATTGCACAAATTTATAAAAACACTTTACAAAATCGATTTTTTTTAATATACTGATATTATGAAGAATATTATTGAGTTTTTAAAATCACTGCCGGGTGTAAGAGTTTGCACAGGCACATCATGCAAGCAGCTTACAACCTTTAAAATCGGCGGGGAATGTACAGCGGTTTTCCCCGATAGCGAATCAAGCCTCGTTATGCTGATCCGCGTTTTGAAGGAGCGTAATATTAAATTTTATATATTGGGCAACGGATCAAACGTTGTTTTTTCCGACGAGGGCTATGACGGGATCGTTATCGTCACCACGGATGTAAAGCATATATCTGCCGACGATAACAGAATATACGCATCATGCGGTGTCCCTCTGCACGTTCTTTGTCATACAGCCGCCGACAATTCCTTAGCGGGACTACAGTTTGCTTACGGCATTCCGGGCACAGTAGGCGGCGCTGTTTTTATGAACGCGGGCGCTTACGACGGAGAGATAAAGGATGTCGTCTCATTTGTAAAATGCTATGATATGAACACTGATGAGATACTCATGCTTTCAAATGTCAAATGCGGCTTTTCTTACAGATATTCAGATTTTCAAAGCAACGGCCTTGTTATACTCGGTGCTGAATTTGTCTTACATCAGGGAATAAAGGAAGATATAAAAAGTGAAATGAACGGTATAATTCTGAAAAGAAAGGACAAACAGCCTTTGAATTATCCGAGCGCAGGCTCCGCTTTCAAGCGTTATCCTGGCAAATATACCGCAAAAATGATCGACGAGGCAGGTCTTAAGGGCTTTGCCTGCGGTGGCGCACAGGTGTCCGTTAAACACGCAGGATTTATCGTTAACACAGGCAATGCCACTTGCAGTGATGTGCAGAAGCTTATCAGTATTATAAAGGAAACGATAAAGGATAGAGAAGGAATACAGATCGAATGTGAAATTCGATTTGTTCAATGAGGTGGCAAATGTCATTTTCTTCGGATACTAAAACACAGCTTGCCACGCTCGAGGTTTCAAAAAAATGCTGCAAGCGTTCTTTGCTTGCGGGAATGCTTATGTTTTCTAATATTTTTCAAGCTGATAAGCTGAAGCTGATAACAGAAAACGAAAATGTAGCAGAGCTTTATAAATCACTCTTATCTGAGCTTTACAGCATAACAACAAACGAGTATATAACAGAAAAGCATACAAGTCCGGATGATGAAAAAAGGCCATATAAAAGCTATAAGATAACCGCTGTTTCAGCTCGTCAGTTAAAACCGTTAAAAGAGCTTAATCCACCGGGAGTTCCGTCTTGTTACCGCGTAAACCATGATATATTTGAATGTGAAAATTGCAGAAAGTCATTTATCAGGGGCGCTTTTCTCGCATCCGGTACTGTTTCTGATCCTGCTTCATCTTATCATCTTGAAATATACACTCCGTACATCAATCTTTCTAAAGATGTTTTATCCGTGCTTGAGCATATAAAGCTGCCCGCACGTCAGACTGTGCGTGGATCTGCAGTTGTGTTATACTACAAGGACAGCGAAATGATAATTGACTTTTTGAATACTATCGGAGCAAACAATGCAGCATTCAAGATGATGGACAGGAAAATATTCAAGGAATACCGTAATAAAGTCAACAGGGTCGTAAATTTTGAAACTGCTAATATCGGAAAAGCAGTTGCAGCAAGCAAGGAAGCGATAGAGGCGATAGAATACCTTGAACAGATGGGAATTCTTCGTGATCTCGACGATGATCTTCAAAGGACGGCAAAGGCAAGAGTAGAGTTTCCCGAGCTGAGCCTTGCCGAGCTTTCTAAAACACTCAATCCCCCCGTGTCAAAATCGGGGCTTTCACACAGATTGAAAAAGCTGATTAATATCGCAAAGGAAAAGAAAGGGTAAATGCGTTGAGCGGTTTTGTTCATCTTCACAACCATAGCGAATACAGTCTTCTTGACGGTGCTTGCCGTGTCGATGATATGGCAAAACGTGCAAAGGCACTCGGACAGACTGCAATTGCGATAACTGACCACGGAACAATGTACGGCGCGGTGGCATTTTACAACGCTTGTAAGAGCCACGGCGTTAAGCCTATAATAGGGTGCGAGGTATATGTAGCGCCGTCCTCGCGCTTTGAAAAGACACGCGGCGTAGACGGTGCATATTATCATCTTGTTTTGCTATGTAAAAACGAGATCGGCTATAAAAATCTCATAAAGCTCGTTTCACGCGGCTTCACAGAAGGATTTTACACACGCCCGAGAATTGACACACAGCTCTTACTTGAGCATAAGGAGGGACTCGTCTGCCTGTCGGGGTGCATAGCAGGATATATTCCAACGATGCTTTTAAAAGGACTGAACGATAATGCAAGAAGCTATGCTAAAGCGTTGAAGGATGCATTTGGCGACGATTTTTATATAGAGCTTCAGAATCATAATACATCCGACGAGGAAGAAGTCATGTATTTGCTTTATGACCTTGCAAAAGAGCTTAATATAAAAACCGTTGCGACAAATGATGCACATTATGTAAGACGTGCGGATGCAGATACTCAGGCAGTCCTTATGTGCATACAGACGAACTCTGTTATAACGAACGGCAGACCGATCGGCTTTGAAACCGACGAATTTTATATAAAATCGGAAGATGAAATGCACCGTATATTTTTCCGCATTCCCGAGGCTTTGGAAAATACGGTACTGATCGCAGAAAAATGCTGCTTTGATTTTGATTTTTCAAATTTATATCTGCCTGCCTTTACCCCCGATGACAGTACAGATCCTTGCGAATATCTTAAACGCATCGTTTACAACGGGTATGAAAAGAAATGTAAGGACAAGATCATAGTACCGTTAGGAAATGAATATACCGAACGCATTGAATATGAGCTGTCCGTAATTTCAAAAATGGGATTTTCAGAGTATTTTCTCATAGTTTCCGATTACGTAGGCTATGCCAAAGCCAACGGTATATCAACAGGTCCGGGCAGAGGCTCCGGAGCCGGCTCGCTCGTTGCATATCTTTCCGGAATAACGGATATAGACCCGTTAAAGTATAATTTGATGTTCGAAAGATTTCTTAATCCCGAAAGAGTGAGTATGCCGGATATCGACGTCGATTTTGCCGACGACAGACGACATTTAGTCATCAATTATCTGACGGAAAAATACGGCAGAGATCACGTTTGCCAGATAGTCACATACAACACCCTTGCAGCAAAGGCATCTGTCAGAGACTGCGGCAGAGCGCTCGGGATGTCATATTCCGAGGTAGATTCAATAGTAAGACTTATACCGCACAGGCTTAAGATAACTCTTAAAGAGGCACTTGACGATCCCGAATCGCAGGAGCTGAAAGCACTTTATAAAAGCGATGATAAGGTCAGACGTCTTTTGGACACAGCGATGAGCATAGAAGGTATGCCCCGCAATATTTCAACACACGCAGCGGGTGTTGTTATAACGAAGGACCCCGTTGACACATATGTGCCGCTTGCAGTAAACGGCGATTCTGTTCTGACGCAGTACGATATGGATGCTGTATCAAAACTCGGACTTGTGAAATTCGACCTTCTTGGAATAAAATACCTCACTATAATCGACAATACCGTCGAGCAGATACGCAGATATGATCCAGAATTTGATATTTACAAGATACCCATTGATTGCACTGCCGTGTACGAAATGCTTACCGCGGGTGACTGCGACGGAATATTTCAGCTTGAAAGCGCGGGAATGCGTAAGCTATTATCACAAATGAAGCCCTCTGATATAGAGGATATAATTGCGGCTATCGCTTTATACCGCCCGGGACCTATGGATTCCATACCGAAATACCTTGAAAACCGTTCATCGCCCGAGAATATCGTGTATCCGTCAGAGCTTTTAAAGGATATACTCGACGTTACAAACGGCGTTGTTGTTTATCAAGAGCAGGTCATGGAAATATTCAGGACGATCGCGGGGTATTCGTACGGAAAGGCTGACATCGTCCGCCGTCTTATGTCCAAAAAAAAGGAAACGGAAATGGAAGAGCATCGGCTGACATTTGTGACAGGAGCAACAGAGCGGGGAATGACTCAGCACGATGCCAATGTGCTTTTTGATAATCTTGCAGGCTTTGCAAAGTATGCATTCAATAAATCGCATGCAGCTTCATACGCATTTCTGACTTACCGCACAGCATATCTCAAATGCAAGTATTTCCCTGAGTATATGGCATCGCTTCTCACAAGCGAGCTTGGAAACCAAACGAAAATATCAAGATATATTTCAGCTTGTCAAAGAAAGGGAATACAGGTCCTTCCCCCTGATGTTAACGAAAGCGGAAAGTATTTCAATGTAATAAAGAAAAACGGCGTATCTGAAATACGCTTTGGCTTGTTTGCCATAAAAAATGTCGGCGGCAGCTTCGTTGACAATATCATATCAGAGCGACAAAAGCGTCCGTTTGCATCTGCGGAGGATTTCATTCGCAGGATGGCGAAGTACGACAGCAACAAAAAGCAGCTCGATTCTCTCATAAAATGCGGTGCTTTCGATTCATTCGGTATATACAGAAGCAGGCTTCTTGCGTGCTTTGAAGAAATACTTGAAAGCGAGCTGCAGATCAAACGTAAAAACCTTACAGGTCAGCTTGATATGTTCGATGCGGTTTCTGATAATGGCTTAAATGATGAAAGCGAATACACATACCCTCAGCTTCCCGATATGCCGTTAAGAGAAAAGCTGGCTCTTGAAAAGGAAGCCTCGGGGATGTATTTTTCCGGTCATCTGCTTGACGACTATACCGATAATATCAAAGATATAAACCATGACAAAATCACCGATATAGTAGCTTCGTTTGAGGAAAATGACGGCAGATACACAGAAAAGCAAAGCGTATGTATTTGCGGCACAGTGACCGCACGAGTTAACAAAACGACCAAAAAAGGCGATATGATGGCGTTTGTAACAGTTGAAGATCGCTTTTCCGAAATAGAAGCTGTGATATTTCCAAAGGTATTGAATACCAACGGTCAGTATCTTACCCCTGATGCTGCCATTGTCCTTTGCGGTGATATAAGTGCCTCTGAGGACGAGGGGGTGAAAATTCTTGCAAAATCTATTCAGCCGCTGATACAGAATGGTAATTATTCATCCCGTAAGACAAGCTCGGACGATTCTTCTGAGCCAAAAGCAAAAAAGCAGATAATTTACGTAAAGGTGCCGGATCTCGAATGCGAGTTATATAAAAGGGCAGCGGCTCTTCTTTCGATATACAAAGATGAAAAGGGAAATTATTCAGTCAGCATTTATTCTGAAAAGGAAAAGAATTACGTTGCTTTTCCGGGAAAGATCATTCCAAGCGCACTTCTTATAAGCAGGCTTAAGGAAATTTTGGGCGAATCCGCAGTAGTCATCAGATGAATAAAATGTAAAAATTTCTTTAAAGTGTTGACAAGCTCTTTATTTTATGCTATTATATTTCGGCACGTTGAAAAACGTGACTAAATTTTAAATCCGCACATCGCATAAGTTGCGCCCGGTGGTAGTATTTACTTGCGTAATGGTTTTGCGGTGGAGGAAAAACCAAAGGAGGACAATTATGTCTGTTATCACAATCAAGCAGCTGCTTGAAGCAGGTGTTCATTTCGGACACCACACAAGAAGATGGAATCCTAAAATGGCTGAGTACATCTTCACCGAAAGAAACGGTATCTACATCATTGATTTGCAGAAGACCGTTAAGAAGTTTGAGGAAGCTTACATGTACGTTCGCTCCTTGTCTGAGGAAGGAAAGACAATTCTTTTCGTAGGTACAAAGAAGCAGGCTGCTGACGCTATCAAGGAAGAAGCATCCAGATGCGGCATGTTCTTTGTTAACGAGCGTTGGCCCGGCGGTATGCTCACAAACTTCAAAACGATAAAGAAGAGCATTGCTCGTCTTGTAAGCCTTGAAAAGATGAGAGCTGACGGCACATTCGATCTTCTTCCCAAGAAGGAGGCTGCTGCTCTTAATAAGGAGATCGCTGACCTTGAGCGCAACTACGGCGGTATCAAGGAAATGGCTGAGCTTCCTGACGCTATTTTCATAGTTGACCCTAAGAAAGAGAAGAACGCTGTTGCCGAAGCGAAGAATCTGGGTATTCCCGTTGTTGCTATCGTTGATACAAACTGCGATCCTGACGACGCTGATTACGTTATTCCCGGTAATGATGACGCTATCCGCGCAATCAAGCTCATAAGCTCTGTTCTTGCTGATGCTGTTATCGAAGGTAAGCAGGGCGAAGCATTTGAGGCAGAAGTTGCTGAAGAAGCTGCTGACGCTGAAAATGCAGACAACGAATAATTTCTTAGGAGGAAAACAAAATGGCAAAGTTTACAGCTAAGGATGTTGCAGATCTCAGAGCAAAGACGAACTGCGGCATGATGGAATGTAAAAAGGCACTTGACGCTGCTGACGGCGATGTTGAAGGCGCAATCAAGTATCTCCGCGAAAAAGGTCTTGCAGTTGCAGCTAAGAAGGCTGACCGTATAGCCGCTGAGGGTCTTGTTGATATCATGACAAGCGAAGACGGTAAGACTGCTGTTATGATCGAGGTTAATGCCGAAACAGACTTCGTTGCAAAGAACGAAACATTTGTTAACTTCGTAAAGGATATCGAAAAGACAGTTCTTGCAAACAAGCCCGCTGACGTTGAAGAGCTTCTCAAGCTCCCTATGCTCGGCTCTGAATATACTGTTGAAGCATCCCTTAAGGATAAGATATTCACTATCGGTGAAAACATGAATATCCGCCGCTTCGTTATTTTCGAGGGTAACCTCGTTACTTACGTACACGGCAAGGGTACAACAGGTGTTATCGTTAAGATGAACTGCTCTGAAGAAACTGCTAAAACAGAATTGTTTGCAGAATGTGCTAAGAATGTAGCACTCCAGATCGCAGCTATGTCTCCTTCATATCTCGCTAAGGAGGATGTTCCCGAGGCTGTTATAGCTAACGAAAAGGACATCATCCTCAACCAGATCAAGAACGATCCCAAGAACGCTACAAAGCCCGAAGCAATTCTTGAAAAAATGGCTTCAGGTAAGCTTGCTAAGTTCTATGACAACAACTGCCTGTTGTTCCAGGCTTACGTTAAGGATGACTCTATGACGGTTGGTAAGTACGTTGAATCCGTTGCAAAGGAGCTCGGCGCAGAGCTTTCTGTTGCTGCATTCGTTAAGTACGAAAAAGGCGAAGGCATCGAAAAGAGAGAAGACAACTTCGCAGCTGAAATTGAAAAGCTTGTTAACGGCTAATAGTTTCCAGGATTTTAAAACACCTCAAGAGATTTCTTGAGGTGTTTTTTCTCATTTCAGTAAAAAAATATTATTTGCAAATTCTGTTTACAATTTTATCAATACAGGTTAAAATGTATAAAGTAAAATATAATGAAATATATAAGGGAAGGTATGCTTATGTCTGATTCTGTTTACAAACGAATTCTTGTTAAGCTTTCCGGTGAAGCGCTTGGAAACGGTGCTGCGGACGGAGAAATTCTCAATTTTGACGCTCTCGATCAGATCTGCTCCGTAATAAAAGAAGTGGTCGATATGGGCACTCAGGTCGCTCTTCTTGTTGGCGGCGGAAATATCTGGAGAGGTGCACGAAACGGTGTCTCTCTGGATAGAGCGCGTGCTGACGACATGGGAATGCTCGCAACGATGATAAACTGTCTGGCGTTGGAGCAGTCGTTAAAAAACGCAGGCGTTGACGCTCTGGCGATGTCTGCGTGTGAAATGAACAAGGTCGCTCAATTATTTACAGCAAGAGATGCTATCAACGCTCTTGATGGCGGCAAGGTAGTAATTCTTGGCGGAGGAACAGGCAATCCCTTCTTTACGACTGACACAGGTGCAATTCTTCGCGCATTGGAGATCAAGGCGGATATTGCTTTTCTTGCAAAGAATATCGACGGAATTTACACAGCAGATCCCCGTGTAGATCCCACCGCAGTCAAATACGACACCTTGACATATGCTGAGATCCTTGAAAAAAATCTCAAGGCTACAGACCCCGCTTCCACTTGTCTTGCAATGGAAAACGGTCTTCCGATATTGCTGTTTGCGCTTGACGATCCCGATAACATTGTTAAAGCTGCCCGTGGCGAATCCATAGGCACTATTGTAAAATAAATTTATTTATAGGAGATATTTAAAATGAAGCTTGATGTAAAAGAATACGAAGAAAAAATGAAAAAGTCCATAGCTAACTACAACTATGAGCTTTCAACAATAAGAGCAGGCAGAGCAACACCTGCCGTTCTTGATAAGGTTACCGTTGAGTATTACGGCACACCTACACAGATCTCCGCAATGGCAGAGGTGAAATGCACTGACGCCCGCACTATCGTTATTTCTCCTTGGGATGCTTCTACGCTCAAGAATATCGAAAAGGCTATCCAGGTTTCCGATATAGGCATCAATCCCCAGAATGACGGTAAATGCATTCGTCTTGTTTTTCCCGCAATGACAGAGGAAACACGTAAATCAACAACTAAACAGATAGCTAAAATGGGCGAGGATGCAAAGGTTGCTGTTCGCAACATCCGTCGTGATGCCAATGACAAGAGCAAGGCTATGAAGAAAAACAACGAGATGACCGAGGACGAGCAAAAGCAGTCTGATAAGTCTATACAGGATCTCACAGACAAGTACATCAGGGAGATCGACACGATAACCAGCACTAAAACAAAGGAAATAATGGAAATTTAATGGCTGATAAAACAAAAGCATTGCGACATATTGCGTTTATAATGGACGGTAACGGCAGATGGGCAAAAAAACGCCTTATGCCCAGAGAATACGGGCACAAGGTCGGAGCTGAAACGTTTAAGAATATTGTTAAGTACTGTCGCAATCTTGATATTGAAGCTGTTACCGTATATGCGTTTTCAACTGAAAATTGGAAACGTCCGGAGAAAGAAGTAAACGCGATAATGTCTCTGTTTTCAGATTACCTTGATGTTGCTATCAAGGATATGATGAAAGAAAACGTGCGTATAGTCTTTCTTGGAGACAAATCTGTTTTTCCTGACGAATTAAGAATTAAAATGGAGCAGACTGAAGCCGACTCAAAAAACAATAAATATATTCTTAACGTAGGTATCAATTATGGCGGCAGAGATGAAATAGTACACGCTGTTAATCTGTGCATCAAAGAGGGGAAAACAAGCATCACAGAGGATGATATTACAGAAAGACTGTATACAAATGCCTCTCCCATGCCTGACCTCATCGTAAGAACAGGCGGCGAATACAGAATATCCAATTTTTTGATGTGGCAGAGTGCTTATTCTGAATTATATTTTACTGATGTACTGTGGCCCGACTTTTCAAGTGAAGACGTCGATCGGGCTATCGAGGTATTTAATTCCAGAAACCGCCGATACGGTGGAGTTTGATAAAATTGGGAGAATAAAGTTTTGCTAGTTAGAATTATAACGTCTGTATTGTGGCTTATTGCCATTTTGCCGTGTTTGATTTTCTCCAATACCGTGCTGATCAACATTCTTGTTGCACTACTTTGTTTAATTTCCGTGTTTGAAATGCTTCGATGCACAGGTTTTCTGAAAAACAAAGGCGTTGCTGTTCCCGCCTTCTTAGCGGCAGCTATCGTTCCTTTCGCAACACGTTTTTCGTATTTATTTGAAGAAAAGACCGTTGTCAACAGTAATGTTTGTTTGGCTGTCATAATGGTGTTTATCTTTGTTGTATTTACTTATACGGTATTTTCAAAAGGGAAGTGCGACATTGTTAATTCATCTTTTGTGACGCTTATACTTATGTATATTGTAGGCGGATTATCAGCTATAATACTTATACGCGATATGCCGCAGGGTAATGTTTTTTATCCCTTGGTTTTTGTTGCAGCGTGGGGGACTGATATATTTGCTTATTTTATCGGAATGCTTTTCGGCAAGCATAAGCTCATTCCCGATGTTTCACCTAAAAAGACCGTTGAAGGTGCCGTCGGCGGTATACTTGGCACAACAGCTCTGTTTGCCGTATACGGTATACTGTTTTTGCATTTAGAAACGATACAGTACATAGTCTTGATCGCATTTGCCCCCTTTGTTTCGGTCATCGCTCAGGTCGGTGATCTTCTTATGTCGCTTATCAAGCGTAATTACGGAATAAAGGACTACGGAAAGCTATTGCCGGGACACGGCGGTGTTTTGGATCGCTTCGATAGTATAATTGCAGTATCGCTGTTTTTGTGCATAACCTGCGGTACAATAAATCTTTTGGTATAAAGGATCATATGAATATTAACAAAAGTATTGTAATACTCGGCTCTACCGGCTCTGTTGGAAAGCAAACCGCCGATGTTGCCGAGTATTTCGGTGTAAATGTAAAAGCCATCGCTGCAGGCAGAAATATAAAGGTTCTGGAAGAACAGATCAGAAAGTTTTCTCCTGAATACTGCGCAGTTACAGATCACAACGCAGCAAAGAGCTTAAAAATCGCAGTCGCAGATACGAATTGCAAAATACTCGACGGTTATGAAAGCGTTTGCCAGATAGCCGGCAGCGTTGAGTGCGACATAGTATTCAACTCAGTATCGGGAAAAAACGGACTTTTACCGACCGTTTCTGCTTTAAAGGCGGGGCGAACTGTTGCTCTGGCTAACAAAGAAAGTATGGTATGCGCAGGCGATATAGTAAACGATATCGCACGCAAATTCGGCGGCAGTCTTTTACCTGTGGACAGTGAGCACTGTGCTATACACCAGTGTTTGTGTAACGGCAAAAAGGACGAAGTTAAGCGCATTTTACTTACCGCATCGGGCGGGCCGTTTTTCGGTTATACCGCAGAAATGCTCGACAGCGTTAAGTTGAGTGATGCATTGGCACATCCTACATGGAATATGGGCTCAAAAATAACTATTGATTCCGCATCACTTGCAAATAAAGGTCTTGAAATAATTGAAGCAATGAAGCTTTTTGATGTTGAATGCGATCAAATTGATGTCGTAATTCACCGTCAGAGCATAATTCATTCAATGGTTGAATATAAAGATAACAGCGTTATCGCTCAGCTCGGTGTTCCCGATATGCGTTATCCTGCAAAATATGCTCTTATGTATCCGCAAAGAGTGTCGGGTGTCGTAAAGCCCATTGATTTCTGTGCGCTCGGTTCTCTTACATTTGATGCCCCAAATGAAGATGTATTCAAAATGCTTCCTCTGGCAAAGCATGTGGCGAAGCAGGGAGGCGTTATGCCCTGTGCTTATAACGCCGCAAATGAGATAGCGGTCGGACTTTTCCTTGAGGAAAAGATTGGATTTACTGATATATACCGCATCGTCGATTCGGTGATCAGCGAACATAAAAACATTCAAGCTCCTACGCTTGATGATATATTGCAAACAGATTCACACGTCAGAGCTTTGGCGTTGGATCTTTACAACAGAAAGGCGTGGTACTGATAATTAATTTTTTGACTAATTTGCTTTACATTCTGATAGCGTTGCTTGCGTTCGGTGTGCTGATATTTATCCACGAATGCGGTCATTATACCTTTGCTCGCATTTTTAAGGTCACGATAGAGGAATTTGCTATCGGTATGGGACCAAAGCTGTTTGGTTTTAAAAGCAAAAAGACGGATATTCAGTATTCTTTACGCGCAGTACCCGTTGGCGGCTTTGTAAAAATGGTTGGCGAGGATGAGGAATCTGATGATGAAAACGCCTTTTCCAAAAAGCCCGCATGGCAACGCCTTATAATTATTGCCGCAGGTGCAGTAACGAATATTGTATTCGGTATGATACTGATGATAATTCTCGTTGCTACATCATTCAATATAGGTGGAACAACGATCTCAAAATTTGATGATTCATATAAAACATACGTTGAATCATCAGGTCTTCTCATCGGTGATACGATCGTCAGTATAGACGATGAAAAGGTAAAGTATTCGCAGGATCTATTGTATACCGTTTTGGATAAATGCGTAAATGCTGTGGATGTTACCGTTGAAAGAAACGGCGAAAAGATCGTTCTTCACGACGTTGTTTTTCCGACCGTTGAGCAGGACGGCATAGTTTACGGAGAAATATTTTTCAAGGTAGCACCGCTTGAAAAGACCTTTACAAGCGTTTTGTCATACGGAATTTCATCTGCCTTCAATACGATAAGTATAATTTGGGATTCACTTGTTAACCTGGTAAGCGGAAAGTACGGCTTTTCTCAGCTTTCGGGGCCTGTCGGCGCAACGAGCGCTGTTGCACAGACCGCAAAGGACGGTCTGCCGAGTCTTATATATATGTGTATATTCCTTAGTATGAACTTAGGAGTGTTCAATCTGTTGCCGTTTCCCGCGCTTGACGGTGGAAGACTCGTTTTCATACTCTTTGAGATCATTTTCAGGCGTCCTGTGCCTGCAAAATATGAAAATTACGTTCATTTTATCGGTATTGTTATTTTGATGCTGTTTATGATCGTTATTACTTTTAAGGATGTAGTATCGTTAATAATATGAGAAGAGAATCAAAAAGAATTAAGATAGGAAGTTTATATATCGGCGGAAACGAAAAGATCGCAATACAGTCAATGACGAATACACCCGCGGGAAATTATGAGCTTTTAAAGGCTCAGACATCTCGTCTTGTTAATGCAGGCTGCGATATTTTACGCGTTTCAGCGCCCGATATGAATGAAGCCAAAAATATTGGAAGACTAAAAGAAGAATTTCCCGATCTTCCGTTGGTCGCAGACATACATTTTGATTACAGGATCGCTCTTGAATGCATTGCCGCAGGAGTTGATAAGATCAGAATAAATCCCGGTAACATAGGCGATGATGACCGAGTAAAACAAGTCGCACGCGCGGCAAGATCTGCAGGTGTGCCGATACGTATCGGTGTAAACGGCGGATCATTGGAAAGGGAAATACTCAACAAGTATTCCGCCCCGGTTCCAGAGGCTCTTGCTGAATCCGCTATGTACCACGCTTCATTACTTGAAAAGTTTGATTTTGATGATATAATTATTTCCGTCAAATCTTCAAATACCCAGAATATGATAAATGCTGTCAAGCTGATAGCTGAAAAATGCAATTATCCCTTGCATCTCGGTGTTACTGAGGCAGGAACAAGGTTTTCCGGATTGGTCAAAAACTCTGTCGGTATAGGCTCACTTTTAAGCAATGGTATAGGCGACACAATACGTGTATCGCTCACCGCTGACCCTGTTGAAGAAATAGCTGCAGGTCGGGAGATATTGTCTTCACTCGGTCTGTATGAAAAGAAGATCAATCTTATTTCTTGTCCCACATGCGGAAGAACAAAGATAGACCTTATTTCTATCTGCGAAAAATTTGAAGAACGTATACCTGCTCTTTCTCCGTCCAGAAGCATTGATGTTGCCATTATGGGTTGTGTTGTTAACGGCCCCGGGGAAGCTAAGGAAGCGGATATAGGTATTGCAGGAGGCAACGGTGAGGCTATCCTGTTCAAAAAAGGAACTGTTATAAGTAAATACAAAGAGGACGTAATACTTGATGTATTATGTGATGAGATAAATAAAATATGACTAATGCAAAAACACTGCAGGATGTTTTTTCAAAATATACGCCGAAGAATGATACTCAACGGCGTATTTTATCATCATCCAAAGCTTTAAAAACACTGGTCAACAAAGAAAAAAGATGTATAGAGGTAACTGCTGAGCTTGTAGAATTTGCAAGCACAAAAATATTGCTTGAGCTATCTTCTGACATAATGCAGGCTTATTCGGTAAATTACGTACATATAAAGCCCGTTTACCCTTCACAGTTTTTTTCTGAAGAGGTAATGGACAGCGTATTTCTCGAAGCGAGCTTTAAAGGTGCTATCACACGCGGCTTTTTCAATGAGTACAAAACCGAAATAACAAGTGACACGATAGTTGTAACTATTTCAACGGGAAACGGCGGCATTGATCTTATATACACCAGCGATGCGCCTGAAATTATCAGTAGTATTATATACGAGCAGTATGGCTTGAAATATACTGTTATTATAAAGCGTGACGAAAGCTATGACAGCGATGCCTTTTATGAGGAAAATCAGAAAAAATGGCTTTCAGAGCAGCAGGCTATCGTTCGTGAATCTATGATCGCAGCCGAGGCAGCTGCCGCGATCACAAACACAAGTACAAATACATATGTACCGCAAAAAAGCAAGGATGAGATACTGACAGATTACAAAAACAAGAAGACAACTCTTTACGAAGATGAAGCGTTGTATATTCAAAACGATGACATCTTCACAATTGGAAAAATGTCGTTTAAGGCTTCCGGCGGCGAGGTAATATACGGTGAAGAATTTACAGTTGCCGATCCCGTTCCGCTTCGCGACATCAAATCAGAGTACAGAAATATCTGTGTGCTGGGCGAAATTTTTGAAATCGAATCGCGCGAAACACGCAACAAAACCAAGATAATCGTTTCGTTCTACATAACCGACAATGATTCAGCCTTAACGTGCAAGCTGGTTTTGCCCGCTGAGCAAGCAGACTGCCCAATATGCTCTTCAAAGCCCGGTACAGTTGTTGCTATGATGGGCTCTGTCAAAATAGACAAGTTTGACGGCGAATTGGCGTTGACTCCTAAAAATATAATGAAGATAAAGAGTATAGGCAGAAAGGACAACTCTCCGGAAAAGCGTGTTGAGCTTCATTTGCATACACAGATGTCTTCTCTTGATGCAACAATTCCGCCTGATGTCGCAGTAAAAACTGCAGCGGCATGGGGACATAAGGCAGTTGCAATTACCGACCACGGAAATGTCCAGGGCTTTCCCGAAGCAATGCTTGCGGCTGAAAAGCTGAACAAAGGAAAAGCGGAGGGAGAAGAGCCGTTCAAGGTCATTTACGGAATGGAGGGGTATTTTGTTGACGATTCCTCATCGGTAATTTACGGCGAGGCAAGCGGTGAGCTGCTCGGAGATTTCGTTGTATTTGATATAGAAACAACAGGTCTTAGCTCTATTGACTGCGGAATAATAGAAATCGGTGCTGTAAAAATATCAAAAGGACAGGTCACGGATAAATTCAATACGTTTGTAAACCCGGATATGAAGATCCCGCCTAATATCACCGAGCTTACAGGCATAGACGATTCTATGATCGCTGATGCTCCTGATGTAAAAACGGCCGTCAGCAGCTTTTTGGAGTTTTGCGAAGACAAAATACTTATAGCTCATAATGCAACATTTGACGTAGGCTTTATTTCGCGTGCTGCAAAGGTACACGAGCTTGCATTCAATAATAAGTATATTGACACAGTAGCTCTTTCAAGATACGTCAATCCGGAGCTTAAGCGTCATACCCTTGACAGAATAGCCACATTTATGGGGCTTGGCGATTTCAACCACCACAGAGCTTGCGATGATGCTGAAATGCTTGCTGTGATATTCATAAAAATGGCTGAAAAGCTGCATAAAGAGGGAATTAATACCCTATCTGAGCTTGATGAGGCTATTTCATCTTCTTCAGTTCAGTTAAAAGGACGTCCGCACCACATAGTACTGCTTGTCAAAAACGAAACCGGACTTAAGAACCTTTATAAGATAGTTTCGCAATCCAATCTTAAGTACTTTTACAGAAAGCCGCTTGTTCCCAAAACGCTTCTTGATGAATTGAGAGAGGGCTTGATAGTCGGCTCCGCCTGCTCATCAGGCGAGTTGTATTCGCAGATACTTGACGGAAGAAGCGATGAGGACATACGAAAAACGGCTTCATATTATGACTATCTTGAGATCCAGCCTCTCTGTAATAACGGTTATCTTATAAGAAGTGAAAAGCTGAAGAACGAAGATGCTATCATACAGATAAACAAGAGGATAGTACAGCTCGGTCATGAGCTGAATATACCTGTTTGTGCGACGTGCGATGCACACGTATTGAATAAAGAGGACGAGATCGCCAGAAAAATAATATTCGCAGGCAAAAAGATGAAGGACGGCGATGCTGATATAGGCGTATATTTCCGTACCACCGAAGAAATGCTTGAAGAGTTTTATTATCTGAGTGATGAGGAACGGCGTGAGATAGTTATCACAAATCCGAATAAGATAGCTGATATGGTCGGTTACGTCAGACCTATACCGAAGGGCAACTATCCGCCAAAGATCGAGGGTGCTGACGAGGAGCTCACCGAAATGTGCCACAATAAAATGGTAAGCATGTACGGTGATCCTCCGCCGGAGATCGTTAAAAAGCGACTTGACAGGGAATTAACCTCTATCATTTCAAACGGCTTCGGAGTTTTGTATATCATCGCTCAAAAGCTCGTTAAAAACAGCGAGGAAAAAGGTTATCTCGTTGGTTCAAGAGGCTCTGTCGGTTCTTCATTCGTTGCCACAATGGCAAATATTACCGAGGTAAATCCTTTACCTCCTCACTATCTTTGTGAAAATTGCAAGCACAGCGAGTTTATTGAGGACGGCTCTGTCAGCTCTGGATTTGACTTGCCCGACAAAAACTGTCCCGTATGCGGAACAAAAATGAAGGGCGACGGTCACGACATTCCTTTTGAAACATTTCTGGGATTTTACGGCGATAAATCTCCTGATATAGACCTTAATTTTTCGGGAGACGTACAAGCTGATGCACACAAATATACAGAGGTGCTTTTTGGTGAAGAAAATGTCTTCAGAGCAGGAACAATAGGTACTCTCGCGTCAAAAACCGCTTACGGCTTGTACGTTATGAAATACATCGAAGAACTGAATTTAGATGTTACAAAGGCAGAAATACAGCATTTAGTAAGTAAATGTGTCGGTGTAAAGCGTACTACCGGTCAGCACCCCGGCGGAATAATAGTTGTGCCGAGAGAGTACGATGTTTATGATTTTACACCCGTTCAGCACCCGGCTGATGATCCCAAATCAACAATAGTCACAACGCACTTTGCGTTTGAATATCTGCACGATACGATACTCAAGCTCGATATTCTCGGTCATGATGTACCAACAAAGTACAAAATGCTCGAAAAATACACCAATACAAGCGTACTTGACGTTCCTATGAACGACAAAAACGTCCTTGGATTGTTGCTTTCAACAGAGCCTTTGGGGGTTACTGAGGAGGATATCGGATCACCCGTAGGAACATTTGGCCTGCCTGAATTGGGAACAAAATTCGTGCGCCAGATGCTTGTTGATACACAACCGAAGAATTTTTCTGATTTATTGCAGATTTCGGGTCTGTCACACGGAACAAATGTTTGGCTCGGAAACGCCCAGGAGCTTATCAAAAACGGAACATGCACGATTTCAGACGTTATTGGAACGCGTGACGATATAATGGTTTATTTGTTACACAAAGGACTTGAGCCTTCTATGGCCTTCAATATAATGGAAATTGTCCGTAAAGGTAACAAACCGCCGAAAGTGCTTAAAGAGGAGCATTTTACGGCAATGCGCGAGCACGGAGTGCCTGAATGGTACATTGAATCGTGTCTTAAGATCAAATATATGTTTCCAAAGGCTCACGCCGCAGCATACATTATTTCAGCTTTGCGTCTTGGCTGGTATAAGGTGTATTATCCGCTGGAATTTTATGCAGCGTATTTTACAGTAGCACCGGGCGGATTTGACAGCCAGGCAACGCTCAAAGGAAAATCGGCACTTAAGGAGCTTATAAGCGAAATCGACAAAAAGCAGGATAGAAGCCAAAAAGACGAGGAACAGTATTCAGCTTGTCAATTAGCGCTTGAGGCTGTAAGCAGAGGCATAAAGTTTTTACCCGTAAGTCTTGAGCATTCACACGCAAGCGCGTTTTTACCTGAGAACGGAAAAATCAGATTGCCGTTTTCGAGTCTGCCGGGACTTGGTGACACGGCAGCGGAAAAAATTGCTGAAGCGTGTAACGGTAAAAAAATATTTTCCATTGAAGAGCTTTCACAGAAAGCAAAAATATCAAAGGCTGTTATTGAGATACTGCAACAGAATGGCGTTCTTGACGGATTGTCAGAAACTAACCAAATATCGATGTTCAGTATGTTTGATTAAAAAAATGGCGGATATAAGGTCAAAAGCCTCATATCCGTTATTTTTCATTAAATACCCCTCAATTATTACACAAAATTTGTATTTTGTGTAATAATTGATAATTCCCTAAAAAGACAGGTAGGAACGATTTTCTTCCTTACCTGTCTTTGTATAAGTTTATTCCGCTATCTTAAAAATGCTTTCGGCAGCGCCAACTGTACGCGCTTCTTTATTTTCTCCCAAATTGAATGTTGCTCTTAAAGTATTCTGAATAACAGTCTGCAATGCATCATAATCTATAACGCATGCAAATGCAGATTTTTCGCTGTTTTCAGTAAGACTTACAAATTTCTTTTCACCGCAGGATCTTTTCAATGCATCCTCAAAAACCGTGTTTTCAGGTATTACAATGTCACACTCAGCATAAAGGCTTTCTGCTCGCAAATCTGCACTGTCTGTGTAAGAATCGTTACTTATTAACCTTGCATCAGTTGACGAAAGCTCTGTCTTTGCTTTTTCTATTCCCTCCTGAATACCTGCTTTAAAACTCGCGGAATATGCAGAATCAGAGCCGAGATAGCCGATATTATTATATCCGGATTTGACAGCCGTATATCCGCACAATGCGCCGTAATCCTTTTCGTTCAATATAAGAGACATTGTACGTACACCGAGCTTATCGGCATTTGAAGCATCGGATACGGTGGATCCGCCGACAAGCAAAAACCAAGTCGAAGAAAATGCTTTTGCATAATCGAGCTTTTCGTTTCCGATTATGTCGGAAAGATATGTTTCAATTCCGTCCTGTCCTGTAATAACAATAACAGATTTATCCTTTGCGCGTTGATTCGATGCAATGTTTATCTGTGTCTGAATCGAGGCGCGAACTGCTTCGCTTGATTGCATATTATCTGTATGGATATAGTTATTTACCTCTGCGGAGGAAGGCTCATAGTATTTATACAAAAGCTCTGTCCCCTCTGCATATTTCTTTATAGCTCGCCACGAAGCACCGTTGAGTGTCTGCTCATCAGCCTTTTCAATAGCGCCTATAAGCATTACATTATAAAGCGTTCCTGAAGATGATTTATCGGAAAAGCACGATGCGCACGAAGCCATCATCACAGCACTGCCTATCAATACAACCAAAACGATTGCCGACAAAATTCTTTTAATTTTCATAGTCAAAATATCCTAACCTTAATATAATAATAAGTTATTTTAATACTTTCACTATGTATTTGCAACAACTATTTATAAACTATTTTTAAACTTTATTTTTTCGTTATTTTGTACTTGTAAAAAGCCTTTGTGTGTGGTATAATTTGCAAAGGTGTGCATTTAAACCGCAAAAATTACTAAGTTTTAGTCTGGAGCAAGTCATGTTAATACTTAAAATAATTCTTGTAATGCTTTTAATAATCGTTTTATTGCTCGTTGCATCTTATATTCTCTATGTGCTTTGGAGAAAAAGCAGATATAATAAGGTTATCACCAAGAAGCTGTCTTCCACCGCACTTTTTCATGAAACCGTGTGCTCGGAATATTTCAGAAATAATGTTTTTACAGGCTTCTTTTTTCCCAGTGCAAAGGATAAAAACGGCATAATCAGAAAATATTCAAAGATAGATTCGGTTATACTTACGCGCGGCGGAATTGCAGTTGTATCACTGTGCGATCGCTCCGGAAGGATAGACAATACAAAGCAAGCAGTATGGGTGCAATGCATTGACAACAGAGTTCTGGAATTTGAAAATCCTGAAATAAGAAACGAAAACAACAAGCGTATAATTGCAAGCATCCTTCGCGAAAACAATATTAAAAACATTCCTTTATACAGTGTTGTAGTATTCACAGATAAGCAAACGGAGCTTTTGTCTGACAGAAATAATGTATTTGTCCTCAATGAATTTACGCAGATGATAAAGCAGATGAATCACGAAAATGCGCTGACAATAATGGAAATGTTCACAGTGCAAAAGATAATCGATACATACAAACGCAGAAGCTCCGAGGTGAAAGAGCATATGGAAAGGCTCAAAGAAATGCAGGTAAATTCCCTGCACCAATAAAAGAGGTGGATTTATGAATATAACCGTTATAGGCTGCGGCCGTTGGGGTTCTTGCCTTGCCTGGTATTTTACAACGAAGGGCTTCAATGTTCTGATGTACGGAAGAGCAAGCTCTCCTGCATATCAGACGCTTTCACAAACTCATAAAAATGAATATCTTACATTGCCGAATGAAGTCAATTTTACGAGCGATCTATCTACGGCTTTGTCTTTCAGCGATGCTGTTATCGTATCTATTGCTGCTCAGCACACTCCTTCCCTTTTTGATGAGATCGCATCTACGGGTATTAAAAATAAAATATATGTTTTATGCATGAAGGGGCTTATAGAAAGCAACGGTATGCGATTGTCACAGGTCGCGTCAGAACGTCTTGATTACACATCAAGAGTTGCTGTGTGGGTAGGACCGGGGCACGTTGAGAATTTCACAAAAAGGATCCCGAGCTGTATGGTCATATCGTCAACAGACAGTGAGCTCGCAGAGGGATTATGCAAGGACTTTTCCTCCGATATAATAAGATTTTATCATTCAAAGGATCTTATAGGAACTGAGATAGGCGCTGCGGCGAAGAACGTAATGGGAATATGCGCAGGTATTCTTGACGGCTTTTCACTTTCAACACTAAAAGGTCCCCTTATGGCAAGAGGACCTCACGAGGTATCACGCTTAGTAGAGCTTATGGGCGGTGATAAAATGTCCGTATACGGTCTGTCGCATATAGGTGATTACGAAGCCACCCTGTTTTCTCCACACTCGCACAACAGAGGCTTTGGCGAGGCAGTCGCAAGAGGAGAAAGCTATAGTTATCTTGCAGAGGGATTTTCTACCACTAAGGCTCTCACTGTTCTTGCAAAAGAATACAACGCAGAAATGCCTATCACTTCTGCTCTGTACGATGTATTATTCAATAATGCTGATCCGAGAGCGACGCTTGGTAACCTGTTTTTACGCTCCTTGAAATCAGAGTTCTGATATATGCTCATTTATCCAGGCGTATCTGTCCTTGATAAAATTTCTCAGATAGTCAACCTGAAGCTCATACGTATTGTAGGTGTGGTGATCGACATTCCCCACGCCTACTTTTTTATTCATTATATCCCATAGCTCGAAATTGCGCTTTTGAGCATTATATACGGCAGTATACTGCGTATCAAGCGTTTGCAAAGCGATCTGTAAAAGAGATTCGGACACTTCATTCCACCTTTGCTTGAATTTTTCAACAAACGCCTCATCCTTGAACAAAAAGCTATACCAGCTCACGCTGTTGTGACCGAGATAATCAAAATCATTGTCAATGCTGCACCAACCGTCATAATCAGAAATGTCATTTTTGTGATTACCGAATGCCATATCGAAATCCCATACGGGTCCAAACTTCAGTTTTTCCTCCTGCGGCTTATACATATAAACACTTCTGTAAAAAACAGATTCTGTATTATTCGTAAATTCGGTAATTATAAGATAGTCAATAAGACTGTCAACATCTATGTACTCCTCATATCCATCAAGATCAACTATCGCTTTTTCCGTCTGCTCCATATACTTGATAATACTCTTAGCGCACGGGGTGTATTTTGATGTAAACTCAGGTTCCTTGAAAACGATCCTGTCGATGTAGTCAATATCAAAAAAGTTCTTTCCGTAGACCATCTCATCGTTATAATCCCAGCCAACCTCAAGTAAAAACGACGTATTCAAGGAATTTTCATCAGCCGTATACTCAAGCTTTCCTCCGCCAAATTCAATTTTTTCAGCAAGAGTATAAACACCGAGATATTCATCATTTATATAAAGCTCCGCCGGGATATGGGTCGGCGTAAATTCCAGATTTGAGAGGGATTTCGCCATTTCATGCGCTATTATATTACGCAACAGCGTTTTATCGCCATATGAGGAAACGAGTACCCAGTCCTTGTCCTTTTTCATTCCCAAAAGGGAGGAGCTTTCCGAAAGCTTTATTCTGTATCCCTTTTTCGGAAACTGATTCCATGACGCATTTCCCCTGCCCTTTATCGAAAGGCGTATCTGATTGCATTGAAAATCGGAAAGACCGCTGTCTTCTGATGCCTGAATATCCATCGTTGCGCTTTTATATTCACTTTTAGATACGATGTCCTTGCCGTCATCGGTCGTAATACGTATTACCGGTATTTCAGTAATTTCCATAGGCGCGGTAATATCCTGAAAAGCAGACTCTTCCGTTGCGCTATGCCGTTGTGTTTCCTCAAATTTACTGTTTTCGGACAAAGAGGTATCCGCAATATCGGTAGCAAGAGTAAATATATCGTCTTCTGTTAAATGATCCCCGTCAGTATCTTGCGGTACTGCAGTATAGCACGATGATGCAATTATCAATATTAAAACTGCGATGCAGCACATGGCCTTCTTTTTCATATAAAACTAAAAAACTCCTTGTAAACTCGCTCCTATGCAGTATACCATACATTTGTTAAATTTTCTATCAACATAATATTCTCTTTGCAAAAGACATAGATATTATTAAAAGGAGATTGCTTATGGATCTGTGTATAACCACTTTGGATGCTCTTAAAAACAAGGAAGTTATAAATATATGCGACGGCAGACGACTTGGGTTTGTTATCGACGGTCAGCTTGATATTTCACAGGGAAGATTGATCTCGATAATAGTTCCCGGTGAGTGCAATTTTCTCGGAATAAGTAAAGGCGATAACATAATTATCCCGTGGAGCTGCATTGAACGTATAGGTGATGATATAATACTCGTAAAGGTTTCCGATATGTATCAAAGATGCGAGAAAGCTAAGCGAAAAAAGTGATTTTACGGTGTTTTTCTGCTTTGAACGGATGTATTAACAATAAATTTAAATTCATCTCTTGAAATTTCGAACCTATAATGATAAAAATATACTGTGTAAATATTTATTTTAAAGGTATATTTAAGAGGTGTTACAAATAAAGAATTTTTTAATAAAAGCAAAAGATGCTGTAACGGCCTTTTTCCGTAAGGTCTACGGCTTTTTAAAATCAAAAAAGCACGAATACGAAGAACATCATCGGCAGATGGGTGAGGAGATAAACTGGAAAAAAGCTGTCACCAGGAGCTTGTCCATAACGCTTCATATTATTCTGCGTGTTATTTCCTATCTGTTCAATATTTTGGCAACTATACTCATCGTAGGTATTATCACAGGTGCTATATGCGGAATCGTTTTTGTTCTGTATCTTAACGCAAATATCGACCCTGAATTAGATGTTTACGATCTTAAAACAGAACAGAACGCTACATCGAAATTCTATTACTATTCCCCTGATAACGAGCCTATTGAACTCGAGAAAGAACGTTTACACGGCTCCGAAAACAGGATCTGGGTCTCAATAAACGAGATGCCGGAGTACCTTACAGATGCATTCATTGCAATTGAGGACCACAGATTCCGTGATCACAAGGGTGTTGACTGGTACAGAACCGCAGGTGCGGTAAAGAACTTCTTTTTACCGGCTGACAGCACGTTCGGAGGCTCTACGATAACCCAGCAGTTGATCAAAAACCTTACAGGCGAGGATGAGGTAACTATTCAAAGAAAGGTGCAGGAGATATTCCGCGCACTATACCTTGAAGAAAAGCTCAGCAAGGATGAGATACTCGAAATGTATCTTAATACAATATATCTTTCGCAGGGCTGCTCAGGTGTAAAAACAGCTGCGTACACATATTTCGGTAAGGAAGTGTCAGAGCTGACGCTTGTAGAATGCGCCGCCCTTGCTTCGATCACAAAGTTTCCGACGAAGTTCGACCCCGTTCAAAATCCCGAAAACAATACAGACAGAAGAAACACAGTTTTAAAGACAATGCTTCAGTACGGGCTTATCACCCAGGAAGAATTTGACGAAGCATTTGATCAAGAGCTCGTTATTAATCTCCAACAGGAGCAAACGAACAATTCTACCACAATAAGCTCATATTACGTAGATGCCGCGATTGAGGATGTTATTAACGATCTTATGAAGGAAAAGGGTGTCGTGCGTGAGATAGCATCAAATATGCTTTTCTCAGGCGGATTGAATGTATATCTCTGTATGGACCCCGAGGTACAGGCTACATTGGAGGAATGTTATCTTGATGAAAATACATTCCCTTCAGTCGACCAGGATTACGTTATTAAGCCTCAGTCATCAGTAGTTGTTTGCCATCCGACAACGGGCGATATACTCGGTCTTGTCGGTGGAAGAGGCAAAAAGACGATGAACCGCGGTCTCAACTACGCTACCCAGACAAGACGTTCTCCGGGATCGTCTATAAAGCCCCTTTCTGTTTACGCTCCTGCAATTGAGCTCGGTCTCATAACAGCCGGAACGATAATCGATGATATTCCCTACTCTTACGTAGACGGCAACGACTGGCCCAAAAACAGCGATAGAATATACCGAGGGCTTACAAATATTTCATATGCAGTTCTGGCATCACTAAACACGACATCAGTAAGAGTTCTTGATATGGTCGGTCTGCAACGCTCTTACGAATTTACTCAGAAGGTCGGTCTTTATAACCTTGAGGAAAGCTATATAAACTCCGCAGGAATTGAAATGACTGACCTTGACAGAGCTCCTCTTGCAATGGGTGCTACGACCATAGGTCTTACTGTACGGGAAATGGCAAGCGCGTATACTGTGTTTACAAACGGAGGAATATACAACAATCCCCGCACCTATTCTCTTGTTACTGATTCAAACGGAAATGTTGTGCTTGACAATAAAAAGGTAAGCACGGTCGTTTACAGCGAGGATACTGTCAATGTAATGACAAGCCTGCTTAAAACTGTTGCCGATGATAAGGATATGGAGCTTATCAAGCATATCCCTACCGCAGGAAAAACAGGTACATCAAACGATGAATACGACAAATGGTTCTGTGGTTTTACACCATACTACGTTGCAGCAGTATGGTACGGCTTTGAAGAACCTAAAACGCTTCCTCTTTACAGAATATTTGCTCCGATTTATATTTTTGATAATGTAATGATGGCGTTACACGAAGACATTATCGCTGAAATAGAATCGGGTGTAAGAACTCCTGAGCAGCTTATTGATGAAGGAGCTTTGACAGAGGTAACTGTTTGCAGAAGCTCAGGCAAGCTATATAATCCTGCTACCTGTGGATTGGATCCGAGAGCCGATCAGGCACAGACCTTGAAGTATGCCCCGGGAACAGAGCCGACAGAATACTGTGACCGCCATATTTTAGTTGATTTCTGTGCTGACTATAAATGCTTTGCATCGGAAAACTGCCCGAATAAAATAAAGCAGGCCCTCGTTCTTGAAACAGACAGAAGCTTTTCATGGTATTTCTATATAACAGATGCGCAGTATATGTATCGTCCATTAGGCTCAGCGGCGATATATACGGGCTCTGACAAATACCCGTTCTTCCAGAATACAGTAAAGCCGGGAACGTATATCGGTGTTACAAAGACTTCAGCGGGCAAAGCCGCAAACTCTGTATGTACAAAGCACCAGTAAGCCTTGCTATTACAATATAATTATTATAAATATTACACTGTTTACTTGACAACTCTGAATATTTGTAGTATAATTAAATATGATGTGTATTCACATTAAGGAGGTTAAATGTTTAATATGAAATTAAAGAGAATCTTATCGTTTGCATTTGCTGCACTGCTCGTTTTCTCAGCAGTTGCTTTAGCATCCTGCTCAAATACAGATGACGAAACTGCAAACACAACATACGTATCGGCTTATGTTTACAATAAGGCCGGTAAACGTATCGTATATCTTGACGCGATACGCGTTATTCCTAACGAGAACCACGAATATGAGTGGGGCAAAAAGGCTACTCCCTACCTTGCTTTGAATACACTCTGCACAGAAAGAAAGAAGGACTGTGTTATTACGACAGATATAGGCAACAACGTTACTGTTGAATCTATAACAAATGAAGTTGCAGGCACCACAGATCAAGGCGTCGAGTACCTTTGGTATGTATATGTAAACGGCGTCAAGGTCGAGGACTCCAAGAATTGCACGTTGAATAACTACGATCTTGTTGAATTCAAGCTCGAAGAGAATACTTATCGTTCCATCAGCGTTACATTCAACGCCACTAACGGTGCACAAAAGCTGATCAGCGACCAGTCCATTTCAATAATGGGTGATAAGAACGATCTTACACTTTACAATCTCTTTAATATCTCCGAGTTCAACTCGTCAGCAAAGAAGGACGGAAAGACAGAGATCGATACACAGCAAGGTTCCGCAATATCCGGTATGGCGGTTACTTTCTCCGAGGATAAAGCATCGATCGTTAAGATCGGTGATGTTGAAGCCGGCGAAGATAAACAATGGGTGATCATCATAAACGATGTGACTGTAACAACTTCTGCGACTGAAATAGTTCTCAGTAACGGCGACGAGATCGCTTTCGACTTGCAGGAAAAGACTGTTTCTAATGAAACAACCGCAGAAGCAGACAACGAAACGCCCGCCGAATAAGAAGTTAAAGAGCCAAAGGGGGCAAGATACATTGCCCCTTTTGTTTAGGTGTAAATATGCCAAGATTTAATATTATAAATCCCGCCGCAGGACAAGGTCTTGCTAGAAAATACGCAAATGAGACCGACGATAACCGTTTTACAACTGCAATAGGGGATGCCGAAAAAATCGCACGCGAGATATGCGATACAGTAGAAAATGCCGAAATAACCGTTTACGGCGGCGACGGAACGTTAAACGAGGTCGTTAATGGAATTATCGGCTCAAAATACGCTTCAAGTGCGATCGTTTCAGCTTATCCTGCTGGAACAGGTAACGACTTTTTGCGTTACAGTGATGAAAAGGTCACCGTTAGATGCGACTCTGTAAAGTATAACAATTCAAGACACTACGTTAATATACTTAATATAGGTTTTGACTGCGATGTTGTAATTAAAACCGCTCAAATGAAAAAGAAGCCTTTGATCTCCGGAAGCATGGCTTACATTTTGAGTCTTGTTTTGCGTCTTTTGGAAAAATTCGGTCAGGAAATGCATATTGAATGTGTTGATGAAAACGGCAAGAAGTTTTCATATGACGGTTCATTTACATTATGCCTTGCTGCAAACGGTACTTACTATGGCGGTGGATTTAATGCTTCTCCCGAGTCAAATGTCGATGACGGTGTATTTGAGTTGCTTGCAGTAAAAAAGCTGTCACGCTTTAAATTTTTATCACTTGTCGGCTTATATAAAAAGGGCAAGCATATACATAACGGCAAGCCGATAAAAAAGTTTGAAGAGCACTTCATATATCACAAATGTAAAAGTGCGAGGATATCCGGCATAAATTATTTCTGCGCTGACGGTGAGATCGAGTATTTGAACGATAAGAATTACGTAGATCTTGAAATTGCTCCAGGTACATTCAGCTTCAGATTCTGATGAAAGAGCTTGACAAATGCGCTCTCGTTGAGCGCAGCATAAACAAAAAATTCCGCAAAGGCATCTGGAACAAATTTATTGAGGGTGTCCGTACATATGAACTTATTTCTGCAGGTGATAAAATAGCGGTTTGTATGTCCGGCGGTAAGGATTCAATGCTTTTGGCTAAGCTCATGCAGGAGCTTCAACGCCATAGTACAATTCCCTTCGAGCTTGAGTTCGTCGTTATGGATCCGGGGTACAGCGCAAAAAATCGCGAAAAGATCATAAGTAATGCAGACCTTCTCAGAGTTCCGATAAGAATATATGATACAAATATTTTCGCATCAGTTGAGCACATCGAAAAATCCCCGTGCTATATTTGTGCAAGAATGCGCAGGGGGTATCTATATCGATTCGCTCAGGAGCTTGGCTGCAATAAAATAGCATTGGGACATCATTATAACGATGTCATCGAAACTGTGCTTATGGGGCTTATTTACGGTGGACAATATCAGACAATGATGCCAAAGCTCCATTCGACAAATTTTCCCGGTATGGAATTGATACGCCCGATGTACTGCGTTGGCGAAGACGATATTATCGCTTGGCGTAATTATAATGAGCTTGATTTTTTGCAATGCGCTTGCAGATTTACAGAGCAGTTGGCTGACGAAAATGCCATAATGAACTCCAAGCGTATCGAAATGAAGGAGCTTATAAAATCAATTAAAAAGGATTATCCTCAAATAGAGGCTAATATTTTTAAAAGCACACACAATGTTAATTTGAATACGGTAATAGGTTATTCTATTAACGGCGAGCATACGAATTTTTTAGATAACTATTAATGATGCGTAAGAACGCATCAATTCTCTACCCTTAGCTCAATTGGATAGAGTATCAGATTCCGATTCTGACGGTTAAGGGTTCAAATCCCTTAGGGTAGGCCAGAAAAGAAACACCATTTGTCTACCAGACAAATGGTGTTTCTTTTCAGCTAAGTGTGCCTTGCGGCACGAGAAGCGCACTGCGTGCGTGAAGGGATGCTACGCATCGTGAAGTGCCTAATCGATCAAACATACTTACCTGAATTTATTAATAGTCTAACTTTATGTTGCGCCAAATATCGATAATACTACTTTTGGTCGTTTTTACCCCTACTTATACTACTTTTAGTCGCCCTTTCGCATAAAAAAACTCTTTTGCAATAACGCAAAAGAGTTTTTTTATATAAATAATTACATACTGCTAAGACGTTCAAATTCCTTGATGTATGCATCTGTCATATCACAGAAGAATTTCGGAACGGCATTAAAAGCCCCACCTTCCGCAAAGTTAATTGCCGCACAACAAGTGCATAATGTGCCGTATTTACATTCATTGCACTCATCGGGATATGTGATAAGATTAGTTTTTTCAACGATTTGCGACCAGGCACGGTCAAAATTTCCGATCTTATAATCAACCGTATCAGCAAACATACCGCAAGCTGACATTTTTCCTTGCCAGGTCATCCAGAAGCTGCATCGCCCCGCCATACACTTTGTGCCGCTTTCGGGGCATTCTACATTCAATCTGTCTATCTTAGCTCCGTCAGCGATCAACTGCTTCTTTTTATCTCTCGATGATTCATCTCGGTAATCGAGATATGCACGTATTTTACCGCATTCCTCAGCAGATAAACGGATGCTTTCGTATTCCGAGCAACCATTACGCATCGGAGGGAACATATACGTTGCAATGTTGATAGGTAACTCATTTTTGAGTGCAAAATCAATTAGATTGTCAAGAGATCCTGCGTTAAGGCGTGTGAGCGAGCAATTGAGAGAAACTCTTATTCCATTATCCTTGAGCTTCAAAATGTTTTCTGTGACCGTCTTATATGCATTTGGATTATTACAGAGCTTACCGTACATTTCGGGACTATCGCCGTAGAGAGTTATATTTATCTTCTCGGGCGGCATTTCCTTAAGCATTTGCAGGTGTGAATCTGTAATAAGCGAACCGTTGGAATTTATCGAAAGGATAATTCCCTTTTCATATGCGTGGCGGTACAGAACGGGAAAATCCTCAAGGAGAAACACTTCACCGCCTGTAAGCAAAAGATAAAGCATACCGTTTTCGTAAGCGTCATCGCATATAGCCATCCAGTCATTAATGGTCAGCTCACCGCCGAGTGCCTTCACTTCATCCTCTTGCATTTTGATATAGCACATACGGCAATTAAAATTACATCTTGGCGTTAACTCAAAAACCCCGCTAACGGGGTTTTTGAGCTTTGCCGCTTTAGACAATATTTGTTTTTTAATAAACATTATATCAAACAGATGTGAAAACAGCGTTTACAGTGTGGTAGCACGGCTTTTCTACACCTTGATATTCAGACATAGGATATTCGCAACCATCAACAGAACCGAAATATCCTGCTGTTTTGAAGTCCTGCACAACAGGATCGGCATCACATGTTGAAGATATCGACCTGCTGAGCTCAAACTTTTCCACATTTAAATAAGGAGTAGTGTATGATCTTTTGGTGTTATTCATTTTTATTTACCTCCTTAGTTAATTGCTGTTGCAGTGAAATGTGCTTCTTCGGACAGTCTGCCTTCGGAATCCTCTGCAACTACTGCATAATTGTAGGTGCCTACATTTGCAGGTGCATCCATTTCAACTGTGAATATCTTGTTATTACCGATAGTTCTTACTGAAAGAACTGCACTGTTAACTATTTCACCGTTGCCGTCTCTTACTATTATTTCAGTTGTTTCTGCCGAAGCGACTACGTTAAACTTAACCTTGCCGCCAACAGTAGCAGATACTGAAGATGTTACAGACGTGATATACAGATCGGGGTTATACTTAGCTGTATGACCTGAAATTACCTCTGTACCTTCCATAACTATCTCTGCAAACTCGGACATAGATGCAGCGTTTGCAGTTGTGGCTTTTACGGAAATATCAGGTGCTGACATTGTGTAGCCCTTAACCTTGAATGATGTAAGGCTTATCGTACCGTTAAATGCATCGAGTTCTGCATCATTGAGAGCTGTACCGATTATAACAACGTAATTGCCTTTTTCGTCCTTAGGACAATCAGAAATGTCAATTTCGAAATACATTGCTGTGTAACTCTTGACCTCAGCAAGTCTGTAGCTGTAGTTGCCTTCTTCATCTACAACCACGTATGCAAGTAATGAGTTCGTTTCGCCAAGACGCTTAGCTTCAACCTGGAATGTCTTCGCGGAAGAAGCATCATTTGCGGTGAGAAGAACTGCAACTGTATTACCTGCACTGAGGTATATTTCGTTGTTAGGACCAACGGTTGCGTAGTTGAATAATGCATCTGCGTCAGCTATAGATTCATTGAGATAACCCTCGCCGATCATACCGGGGCCCTTACCCTTTCTTTCAACAAGAGTTGTACCGTTGCCTATGAAAGAATATGCAGTCTTGTTAGCGTCGATCTTTGTGCCGGCAAGTGCAACCTTGTTGGACGCAAGAAGGAGTTCGCGTATATCGAAGATATCAGCGTTGTTTTCCTTCTCAAGATACGTTTCTTCTCTCAGAGCAGAATCGCCGTCATCGCCTTTTCCGAGAGGATCGAAGATTCTGATACCGTCAAGGTAGAAGTCTGTTGCAGTAGACGCAACAGCGGGAACTGCGTAAACCTTTACGCTGTACCGACCGTACGTAAGACCCTCAAAGTCGATTATCGGAACTTGCTGAAGCTGACCGTTGGTGTACTTTGTAAATACGTACTTTGTATCTACCTTATTACCGTCAGCATCGAATACGTCAACAACTACGGTTGCAGTATTCAAATTCGTATAGCTTATGATCTCAAATCCTGTGCCATTGAATGTAAATTCGATAGCAGCATTGAGCTGGTTATTTGTCTTATTATTCCAGAATGACTGATAAGCATCGGATTTAGTATTGATATAAGCGTAGGAATTGTTACTGAAGTTATATGTGTTACCCTGGTTGTCAAAGCCGCCTGTTCCTGTTCCTGCCTGAATTATTTCCTTGTACCAGATAATGTAGTACTGCGGAGGAACTGCGTCGGAATTGCCTGACTGCGTTGCGTTGTTATCATTGTACGCATTGTCATAACCGTACTGGAGCTCTCCGTCAGCGGACTGCGTTCTGTTAACATTGTCAAGCTCAAATGTCTGCGCGGGAGATTTGTAATTCACACCTATTTTTTCTTCGTAGTAAACAACGGATGCGGGAACGAAGGAAACCTTCTTCCACATTTCAACACCCTTTGTAACCGCATAGGGAGTATTTGAACCAAATTCCTCAGATACGCCTATCTTAACATAAACGTAATCTCTGCCTTCGATAAACTTAATGGGGGTATAGGTTATAGAACTGTCAGCACCCAGCTCGCTTATAGTACCGTATGCCTCACTCTTAGGAGATGAAACATCCTGTGAAGTTGCATAGCCTGTAACTTTAGAAGAAGCAGCGGTGTTTGTGCGGAGGTTAACTGTATCACCCTTGAGATAGTCATCGGTGTTAACCACCATCGGCAGACCGTAGTCGAGAGCGAATGATATATCGTTGGCATCGTAAGTATATACTACAACGGTATATGTCATATTTTCCACAGTAGGCTCGGTGCCTTCTTCCGCTTTTGTATCTGTGATAGTAAGCTTAACATTGTACTTAAAGGTAAGTGAACCTACTTTTGTGGAACTTACGGTGAATGACTGCGTTCTTATGTCGTCACCGGTAGTAAATGTAGCTGCAAGACCGTCAGTTACTTCAGAGACACCTGTTACAGCAGCAGCATAGGAAATATCTTCGATAGTCTTTCCGATATTCTCATACGGTATTCTACCGATTGACTCATCAATAAAGAATTCTGATACGTTGAACGTTCTTGCATGGTCAGCCCAAAGGTATATCTTATCATTCGGAAGGATAACGACAAAATCATCCTGCTTAACCAATGTTTCAGCTATTCCCGTCAAATCGACTGTTTCTGTAGTTACAACAACAGTATTCTGGAATGAGCCTTCCTTTTTATCATCTTCGGTAAATACGTAATTGATACCGGATATTTTGATCGAATCACCAAAGTAAAGACCTTTTCCGCGATAGGGATGATCAGGATCTATCGAATCGTACTCAAGCAGAATATCACCTGAAAGGATCTGCTTTAACATATCCTCTGACCAGCCCGGAGTATCCTTGCCGTAGGTTATTTCTATTTTCTTTCTTGTTTCTAAGTTCTCTTTTTTGGTGTCAGCCTCGTCATATTCATAATATACTACCGTCACGGTAATATCATTAATTGTTGTATGATCGTTCAGCTTAATTAAATCCTTGGAAAGCTCAACGCTTGCCTTGTTGTCTGTAAACGTGAAATTGTGAAGATATTCCTTATTTTCTGCGATATTCTCAAGACTGAATGCGTAAGAAATCGGCGCGTCGGGATTTACCGTTGCATTGTATTCAAGCGCATCATCCTTCGTATCGGGAGTTTCATTTTCCTGTTCAGCAGTCTTATCAACTTCAATATCAGGGGTAACGATCGGAATATTGGTTAAAATAGCGAAGTTAGAGCCATATCCGTGACGCTCAGCCTGGAAGAAGTCGAACGAAACTACCTCGCCGTCTTCAATGCCCTTTGTGTTGAGTAACTCTGTAACTTTAACTCTCTTATCTGTTCTGCCGTGAGCACCGCCAAGATCAAGAACAAGTTCATTGTTCAGATAAAGGTAAACGTCGTCATCGCCGTTAAACTCAAAGAAAAGATCCTTCGTCGAGTCAAAAACAAACACACCGTGTCCCTGAACTGTAAAGTTATAGTTGTCATTGCCGTAAAACAGACCGTTAAACTGTGCTTCGCTTTCGGTTTTTGTTACGTTAAGATCCTGGTCAAGTAAATTTGTTTTAGATGCAGAATCGTAACGAGTCATAGTTGTGGTATTTGCGTAGTTACAGTCTGTGAAATAATACGGCGAATGAGTTACGCCGTAGCCACTTTGTGCAATAGCGCCCGAAAGGAAGCGGTATTCTGAAGCCGGAGAAGTTGATGCGATCATATTTGTTTTTGTAGCAACCATCCAGGGCTCAATTACCTTATCACCGATCACGGTGTTGTAAATGAGGCGGTTTTCTTTGTCATAATTGATGCCAGCATAAGATGAACGGAATATGTGGCAATCATTTTTCTCATCATAAACAAGACCGATATTTGTATAATCGTTCAGGTCGATGGCGTAACCGCCTTCGTCAGCTGAAGACCAAAGACCGTTAAGCAACAGGTATGCTGCGTCCATACATGTTGAAACGTTTGCAAAGCTGAGATCGGATTTAGCTTTTGTTTCGTCATATGTGCCGACTGTATAATAGTACGTATCGTGTGAGTTACCGTTCAGCTTGATCATGTGACGGAGATATTCTGCCATATCAAACATCGTATCACCGTTCATTTTATCTTTTATTATCGCATTCTTTTGATCATCACTGCAATTTGCTAAAAGCACGTCGATATCAACGAGACCGCCTGCAAGAGCACTGATGTTACGTGTTCCGTCGGGCAACTCGTAAGGAATCGTTAAAGCTAATGCAAGCGCTTTAGCGATCGCTTCAACAATTTCCTTTTTATAAACAGGCTTACCGTTCGGACCGAGCTTATTATCGACAAGACCTTCTATCCACGTGCCGCGGGTACCGCCGACAGAGGTGCGATTTGTGTTCGGGAATTTGAACACTTGATTTGTAGAATCATAAATACCAGTCTCCGAATCCTTGAGCGAAGCCTGAATCTTTCCAGCCTCGCTCTCGCTCTTGAAGGGATAGTTATAGAAGAATTCTCCGCCTGATGAGTTAGGGCCGTTACCGCCCTCAGTTTTGTGCGCGTTGGGGCTGGTGTTAAACGAGAAAACACTCTGTACCCAGTGGTCTGCATAAATAGCAGCTAAATTGTTGTTATACTTAGCCTTTAATTTATCCCAGTCCTTCACATAATACTCAGCGCCTGCGATTGTATTGAAAAGGTTTATATAGTCAATATCCAAAGTAGCGCCCTTGGGAAGAACAGTTGAAATATCGCAAAGATACCAGTCGAGACTTTTATTCAGCGGAACAACGAGCGTGTGCCATTTTCCGTCATCATCCACAGTAACCGCGGAGCTTGCTCCACTCTGGTGTAAAGTGCCCGCACCCCTGTTTGTTTTATAATTAAAAACTAATCCTTTGTTATTACCAAAGCCGGAAGCCTTATAGCGTATCTGCATAAATTGCGGATACTTCGGTCCTATCGCTCCATTACCGCAGTTAATGCGGTACGTTGCATTGGAAATGTAATCATATAAATTGAGCGTTGCATTATCCTTCTGCGCATAGTAGCGTGTGTAATAACCGTCAGCTTTATCGGTTTCGGACAAAACATAGTCTATAGTAGGATCGTAATAGGGCTTTGCTACGATAGCATCGCTTGTAGGAATATCAAGGTTGGAATCCTCAAGGGCATGCATTTCAGGGATCTGACCGCTTCCCGATGTTCTGAACAATACCTGCAACGCCGCTGCATCATCATTGTTGAGCAGATACAGCTCTGAAATTTCGATATTGCCTGTTGACGTCAAGGTATATGACGTTCCGTTGTTGATACCTGCAGCGGGGTGCATATAGCCCCAATGCCACATGGAATCATTCTTTAAATTTGTTGAACCGAAATTCGTTCCGTTAACTTTGAGTGATACCGATGTTGAAGGATTTGCGTTTCTGTAACGGAAAAACGCAAAAGTGACGTTTTTCGATGCAGGAAGGCTTCCGCTGAATGTTGTGCCTTCAGCATACATAAGGTCGGCTGCATCATCATATCCGGACTTGGCAGGCTTTGAATCGACAAGATAAATGCCCGCTATCGTGATTTCCGCATTAGGTGTGGTCGTCCAGTCAAAACGGATACCGTCCATAGCCTCCGTTGTGTCGATCGGAAGATATACGATGTTCCAGTCGTCAGATCCAATTACCAATTTGGTATCGCCGGAATTATACTCTCCACTTTTTCTACGGGCAGCCATATCAACAACGCCGTAAGGAAATACCTCCCAGTCAACCTTGGAGTCATTCACAATATTTTTCGCATTCTTATACACCATTGCAAGATAAGAATATGATTTTGTTTTGCCCTTGAGATCAATATGGAGCTGAGGGTCAATTGCGTCACTATCACTTTTGAGTGTCACGCTGCCGTCAGCATTATAAACAACAGTTGTTTGATTTGGTGCTTTATTTGATGTGCCGCGGTAAAAATCGCCGTAATAACGGCTTAATATGTTTGCTGTTGTCGGAAAAGCTGTGTATGCATCACCCTTTTCAAACTGATTTTCAGTTGAAGGATCTGTGAGAGGTCCATACTGTGATGCATTATCGCCATGGATACGCATTTTACTACCATAAATTACACCGCTGCTGTTATACTCGAACAGGATACCGTCGTTGTTGAAGTCTCTGATAGTTATAGGCAGATATATAGCACCGTCAAGAATATCCTTCGTAGTTTCTGCCAGCTGAGACGTTGTAGAATCATTTTTTTCGCTGTTATCAGCAATTTCGGCGAGCGCGGACAACGGTAAAGCCGAGAACACCATTATGCTGACAAGAAATAAAGATAAGATCCTTTTTTTCAATTCTGTGCCTCCTAAAATAATTTTTTTCTTACCATGATCTTTGTGACAACAGGTCTTAACTCATAACGTACCTCCCTCGCTGTCCATAAGTCCGCTTTGGCGGAGCTTTTCGACAAAATGCAAAGCATCATTTTCTGCCGTTGCAGCATCAACGTCAAATTCGGATGCCAAGGCATTTACAAGATCGGGAAATGAAATTTCATTCTTAAGAAGTTCAAGAATGAAAGCCCCTACCTCGTTAGTCGTCAAGACGCCCTCAAAGCTGTTTTGACCTGCTTTTACAGGGACGGCAATGAATTCACCCGCTATGTTTCTTATCACAACACGTTGTTTTAAAATCATACACTTCTCCCTATAAAAATAATAATGCATACTAATTATAATATATAATTAACGGTTTGTCAATACCTTCAGTAAAAATATCAAGAATTTACATTTTGTTCTAAATTATCACTACGTTTAGGCATTTTGCGAAAATTAATACTTGACATCGTGAGAATAATATGTTAAAATAAACAAGCAAGGCGCTTTTTGCGCAGATGGTATATGCTTACAATATGGGTAAGCGTTTCTACCAACCACCGTTAATGGTTGACTACCGGTTTTTACTGCGTGTCAGCCTTTTATTTTTTTAGAACGGAGTCAAATTTATGGAATTGATCATTGATGGGCTGCGCATTTCTCCGCAGCCCGATGAAACACTGCTTGATCTTGCAAAGCGGCTCGGCTTGGTTAGCGGAAAGTTATCACAAGATCCTATCGCCGCAAAGCTTGCAGGCGAAATTTTTACATTGAATTATATTCCCTTGCGTCAAAAGGACGTTTCAAATGACCGTGATTCGATACGGCGCGCAATGGCGGCATCGGATGGCAAGATCCGTTTGCTCAGATACAAGGATCCCACAGGCAGAGAGGCTTATAAAAGGACAGCTCAGTTTATTCTCTTCCTTGCAATAAAACAGCTTTGGCCGTCAGCGCAGGGGAAAATGAATTGTACCGTTGGTTCAGGATTGTATATAAAAGTTTGCAACACCGACGACTTTTCTTCCGATAGGCTCAAAAAGCAGGTTCAACACATTGTAGATCAGGATATACCTTTATTACGAAAAAGGATAACTACAGCCGAAGCAATTCAACGGTATACAAAAAGCGGCGACTTTGATAAGGTAAGCCTGCTAAAATACCGCACATCTCCAACGATAGATGTATATGAATATGATGATTTTTGCGATTATTATTACGGCGAAATGATGCCGTCAACATCTTTTTTGAGATCATGGGACATCATCTCTGCCCCTGACGGATTTATTTTCATATTCCCTGACGTATTTGACCCTGACCGAGTTTCCTCTTACCGCGAAATGCCGAACTTTCTGAACGTATACACCGAAGGCAAGCAATGGGGTGAGCTTATGGAGTGCGAAACAGTTGCGGACCTGAATCAGCTTGTTGAAAACGGCAGAATACGCGAACTGATCAGAGTTAATGAGGCTTTGCACGAAAAGAGCTTTTCACACATAGCAGACATGATATGTGAGCGTGATGCAAAGGCGGTAATGCTTGCAGGGCCGAGCTCCTCAGGGAAAACGACATCTGCGAACCGCTTGGCAACACAGCTTCGGGTTCACGGAAAAAAGCCTATACTTATGAGTCTTGACGATTATTATCTGGATAGATGCCTCATTAAACCCGGACCTGACGGAAAGCTCGATCTTGAGCACATAAACACGATTGACACTTCCCTTTTTGCTGAGCATTTATCACAGCTTTTAAAGGGTGAAGAGGTTGAAATTCCGATTTTCAATTTCAAGACTGCAAAGCGTGAATGGAAAGGACATAAACTGAGACTTAATGACGATTCTGTCATAATAATCGAAGGGCTTCACGCTTTAAATCCCCTTCTTCTCCCCGCCGAGCTTGACAAAAATGCGATATTTAAGCTGTATATAAGCCCACTTATACCGCTTAATCTCGATAATCACAACCGTATTGCGACGAGCTATTTAAGACTGTTAAGACGTACTGTAAGAGATTATGAAACTCGCGGCGCATCAGTTCAAAGAACCTTGTCAATGTGGGAATCGGTAAGACGAGGCGAAGAAAGATGGATATTCCCATTCCAAGAAAATGCAGATTTTATTTTCAACAGCTCTACGCTGTATGAGCTTGTAATATTGAAAAAATACATTTATCCGTTGCTTCTTGAGATAACACCTGAGGATGAATGCTACGATCAGGTAAGAGGTATGGTAAAGATACTCAATTCAATACAAGCCGCCGTTGATGTTGATGACGAGATACCACCGACAAGTCTCGTCCGTGAATTTATAGGCGGAAATACATTCTACAGATAAAAAAGCAAGTGCCGACTCAAGCTACCAGCTTCAGTCGGCACTGTTGTTGCGCAAACGTTATATTAATACCCTAACTCCTGCCCAACTATAACCACGGTTATTCTGCCGTAGCGGCGTTGGTGCGAGGTAATTACATAATTACAGCAGATCCGCGCATCAGAAGCACATCCGCCAAAATCGCAACTGTCAGCATTCACGCATTTCTGTGCGGAATTGCAGTATGTGCTGCAGCTTAAGCGAGCGGCATTTTTCGGTGCGGCAACTGTCTTCACACGCTCTATTGCCGCGGGAATATCCTTAACTATCTTGTTTTTTCCCACTATTACAAGGACATTTGCAGGTCCGTAAAGTAAGGCTGCGACACGGTTGCTGTTTCCGTCGACATTGTATAGCATTCCGTTCTCGGTTACAGCATTTGAGCTCATAAGATAATAATCTGCATTAAATGCTTTGTGGAATATTTCCTCTATCTGCTCACGGGTAAGGCCTTCTGCTCCTCTGTCCAAAAATCTGTAATCACCGTTTCTCAAAAGGTCAATTATACCCGTTTGTGCCAAGGTTACAGAGCCGCCATTAGAAACAACTGAGCCCTTCGGAATAAAGTCCTTTATAAAATCAATAAGCTGAGTTGTATCCTCTACATAAGCAGCGCGGATATTATTTTTTTCGAGGCTTTCAATTACTTTTTCAAACATATTATCAAACCGTGAATTTGTGGTATATCTTCTTACCTTTTTTAACGATGATACCGTCGCCTATTTGCTCCTTTGTGAGCTTTACGGAAAGGTCAGTAACCTTTTCATCATTAACGGTAATACTTCCCTGTGTTACAAGCGTTCTTGCCTCGTTTCTTGATTTTGCGATGCCGGAAACGACGAGCATTTGCAAAACTGAAACCTGTCCGTCAATAAAATCACTTTCAGAAAGCTGTGTTGTAGGCATATTATCTGCATCGCCTACGCCGCCGAAAAGGGATTTTGCACTTGCATCAGCCTTGTCAGCCTCTTCTTTACCGTGGATAAGAAGTGTAAGCTCGTAAGCGAGCTTTTCTTTTGCTTTGTTAAGCTCACTGCCTTCGAGCTTTTCGTATTCTGCGATCTCCTCCAAGGACATAAATGTGAGCATTTTCATACACTTGATAACATCAGCATCACCGATGTTACGCCAGTACTGATAGAAATCGTAGGGAGATGTTTTTTCAGGATCAAGCCATACAGCACCCTTTTCTGTCTTGCCCATCTTCTTACCCTCGCTGTTAGTAAGAAGATTGAACGTAACGCCGTATACCTCGTCACCCGTCATTTTTCTTACAAGCTCTACGCCGCCTATGATATTTGACCACTGATCATCTCCGCCAAGCTCCATTTTTACTCCGTAATCCTGGTGCAGCTTATAAAAATCGTAGCTCTGCATAAGCATGTAGTTGAACTCAAGGAATGTCAGACCGCCCTTTTCAAGTCTTGCTTTATAGCATTCAGCCGCAAGCATTCTGTTTATATTGAAGTGCTTGCCGATATCTCTGATAAATTCAACATAGTTGAGCTTCAGAAGCCAATCAGCGTTATCAACGAATATCGCCTTTCCGTCGGAAATGTCGATAAATTTCGCCATCTGCTCCTTAAAGCAATCAACATTGTGCTGTATCGTTTCCTTTGTCATCATTTTTCGCATATCGTTTTTGCCCGAAGGGTCGCCTATCATAGCCGTACCCCCGCCAAAAATGACAACGGGGCGATGACCCGCCTTCTGCATATGCGACATTATCTTCATTTGCATAAAGTGGCCGACATGCAATGAATCGGCTGTGGGGTCAAAACCGATATAGAAGGATATCTTTTCCTTTTCAAAAAGCTCCTTTACTGCTTCCTCGTTAGTTATCTGAGCAAGCATTCCTCTGTCCTTAAATTCCTGCAACAAATTCATTTTCTTTTACCGTTTTCGATCATCTCGCGTGCCGCAGATTCAACGCTTTCCGTTATTGTAACACCGCCTATTATGCGAGATAGCTCCTTTATCCTTTCGTCATTTGATAGTAATTTTATTTTTGTTTCAGTTCTCCCTGAAGAAACTTCCTTGTAAATAAGATAGTGATTATCCGCCGTTGATGCTATCTGTGCAGAATGAGTTATAGCAAACACCTGACAGCCCTCGGCTGTGCATTGCAGCTTTTTTCCTATTTTTTCACAAGTTCCGCCCGAAATTCCCGTGTCGATCTCATCGTATATCACGGTAGGTATATTGTTTTTCCGCCTGAAAACCGTCTGCATTGCAAGCATAATGCGTGAAAGCTCACCGCCTGAGGCGATCCTGTCAACAGGTCTTTCGTCCTCGCCCTCATTGGCGGAAATAAGAAAGCTCACTGAATTTGCACCGCTTTCATCGTATTCATCTCGCTCTGAAACATCTATTCTGAAACGTATCTTCTTCATATCAAGCTCTGATAGCTCGTTACATATCAGTCTTTGAAGAGCGATAGCGCCGCGTCTACGCTTTTCTGTAAGGCGAGACGCGTTTTTTCTGCACTCATCAGAAATTTTAAGTAGCTTTTCCTTCGTTTCCTTTATCAGAATTTCAGAAGTATCGAGCCTTTCAAGCTCCTCAACAGCAGATCTTCTTATAGCGGCGATTTCTTCAATATCAGCACCGAATTTCTTTTTCAGCGAAGAAATATCATCAAGCCTCGTTTCGATTCGGTCGATCATTTCCTTATCATCCTGATCATCATCGGGCAAAAGCTGCTTGGTACTCAGCGCAATATCCTCGATCTCGTACTTGAAATCCGCAAGCCTTTTGGCATTTTCCGCACATTTTTCATCACCGAGTATATCGTATAGTTCATTCAATGCCTCAAACGCCTTGTCGATAAGATCGGCTGCGCATAGCGCTGACGATGATTTATACAGTGCTTTATTTATCAGCTTTATCTGCTTTGATATCCGCTCTCGCTCTTTTATCCTTAAGCGCTGCTCAAGCAAGGACTGCTCTTCATTTGGCTTTGGATTCACACGGTCGATCTCTTTGATTCTCGCCCTCAAAAGCTCCATTCGCTCGCTTTTATCCTTCGATGCATTCATCAGTGCGCGGAGGCTTGAACGCTCCTTTTTAAACTCATCGTATAAGCATCGGTATCGGTGAAGCTCCTCATCACTTTCCGAAAATGCATCAAGATATCCTATGTAATTATCAGGGTCAAGCAACGCCTGTGAGGAATGCTGACCGTGAATAGCGAGAAGCATCTGCATAATGCTGCGCAAAACATACGCAGGCACAGTCCTTCCGTTAACTTTTGTGGTAGTTTTCCCGTCGATCGTTCCATAACGTGAAACAAATATTTCACCGTCCTGACACGGTATGCCGTTCTCTGACAGCACAGCTTCGATCCGTTCATCAATGTCAGTAAACAGCGCCGAAACGAGTGCGGTATCCTCGCCCGTTCTTATCATATCACGGCGAAGCTTTTCTCCGCACAAAAGATCTAAGGAGTTCATAATGATAGATTTGCCCGCACCTGTCTCGCCCGTGAATGCCGAAAATCCTTGAGCAAAGTCAATATCAAGGCTCTTTATGACTGCAATATTCTCTATATGCAAGCTCGCAAGCAAACTATCACCTCCCGAAAGTAAATTAAAGTATTACACCTTCAATTTGATTTTTTCCAATTTTTCAACTATCGCATCGACCTCTGCAAGTCCTCTTGATGCAATAAATATCGTATCGTCACCTGCGATAGTACCGACTACCTCGCTCCACTGCAGATGATCTATTGCGGCACATGCAGCATTCGCCATGCCTGATATCGTTTTGACCACCACAAGCGAATAAGCCTTTTCCCAGCTTATAACTGTTTCACGGAGAATAAATCCGTACTTACCTAAGGGACGCTCCTCATCGCTCTGCGAGATGGTGTATTTATATACGCCGTTTTCGTCAGCGGCTTTAGTGAGCTTCAATTCTCTTATATCTCTCGATACCGTCGCCTGAGTTACCTCAAAGCCTGAAAGTCTGAGAAGCTCTGTAAGATCATCCTGTGTCACAATATCCTCGTTTGTGATCAGCTCAAGGATCTTCATATGCCGTCTCTTCTTTATTAAGTTACCTTGTTCCATCAGTTTAACATCCATTCTGTTTTATAAAGTATGCCAGATATTCCGTATTACCGTCGCCGCCCTTTATAGGTGAGGTGATGTGAGAAACGTATCTGAGACCGTATAGCTCAGCTTGCTGAATAATATTCTCCAGAACACGCTGTCTTATTTTTTCGTCTTTAACGATACCGCCCTTACCGACATTGCCCCTTCCCGCTTCAAATTGCGGCTTTACAAGAGAAATAAATTCCCCACCGTCTTGTAAAATGTCCGCAACGGCGCTATATATCAGTGTTTGCGATATAAAAGAAACGTCCATGACGCACAAAGTGCATTTTTCGGGTATATCAGATGCACGAAGGTACCTTGCATTTACATTTTCCATGCTCACGACTCTCGGTGAGCTTTTCAAAGATTCTGCAAGCTGACCTGTTCCCGAATCTATTGCAAAAACCTTTGACGCGCCGTACTGTAAAAGGCAGTCGGTAAATCCGCCGGTAGAAGCACCTATATCAACGCAGCACCGACCGCTGACAGAAACGCCGAAGGTGTCCAGTGCGGCGCGCAGCTTGTCTCCTCCTCTGCTGACATATGCAAAGGGATTTTCAATTTCTATACTGCACTCGCCATCGATGGCAAAGGAAGGCTTACAGGTTTTTTCGCCGTTGATCTTGACACATCCGAGCTTTATTAGCTTTTGTGCTTCTTCTCTGCTTTTTGTATATCCGTTGTTGAATAAATATACATCTATTCTCATTTTAAAATAAATCTAACACATTTAATGTGAATTTTCAAGTGTATAATTATAAATTATGATTGTCTTGACAAAAGCTGCTTTGCAAGCTCTGTAAGTACATCAGATGCGGGATATTTTGATATTGCATCTATTGCACTATCAGTAAGCTCCTTGGCTATCTGCGATGCCTCTTGGACTGTATAAACAGTTGTGAACGTGGTCTTTCCGCTTTCAATATCACTGCCTATGGGCTTTCCGAACAGCTTTTCATCTCCTATGACATCGAGTATATCATCTGTTATCTGGAAAGATACACCTATACCGTCAGCATATTTTTCCGCATCACCGTATAATCCGTGCGGAACGCTAACCGTATTTGAAGCGGCAAGAATTCCGAAAATGCACGCGCATTTAATAAGGCATCCTGTTTTAAGACGGTTCATTTTATAAAGCTCATCCTTCGTCAAGGGCGTTTTCTCACCCTGCATATCCATGACCTGACCGCCTATCATACCGTACATACCTGCGTTATAGGAAAGTGCCTTGACGGCCTTTATTTTTATATCATCGGAAAGTGAAGACGATACAATAAGCTCAAAGGCGTATGTGAGCAAAGCGTCACCTGCCAAGGTTGCAACGTCCTCGCCGAAAACCTTGTGATTAGTAGGCTTTCCACGGCGGAGATCGTCGTTATCCATACAAGGCAGATCATCATGTATAAGTGAATATGTATGTATCATTTCAAGAGCGGCAGCCAGAACGAGCGCGTCCTCATCCTTACCGCCGAGCATTCTGCAAAACTCAAGCGTTAATGTCGGTCTTATACGTTTACCGCCGCTCTCGGCGCTGTATTTTACTGCGTCGAAAATAACGGGATAATCGCTATCGGGAGCAGGCAAGGCGGAAATTATATATTCATCCATCAATTCTGCATTCGATTTCAATATTTCTTTAATACTCATCATTCACTTATAACCTTTACTTTCTGTTCTGCTTCATCAAGAAGCTTATTTGAATGCTTTATAAGAGCAATTCCCTCTTCAAAAAGGCTCAACGCCTCATCCAAGGGTACATCTCCGCTTGATAAAAGCTCTGTCAGCTCATCAAGCCTTTGTATTGCTGCTTCGAACGTCAGTTCCATATCATTCTTCCTTTCGTTCAATTATCCTTGCTTTTGCATCACCGTCAGAAAAAACGAGCCTTATCTCATCTTCAGCGTTGATCTGTCGGACACTTTTCACCGTAACACCGTTCTTACTGACGCTTGCATACCCTCTTGACAAAATCGCAAGAGGACTCTGACCGTCCAGTCTGACACTGCAAGCGGACAGTACAGTACGCTTTTTTTGTATCATATCATCAAGTGAGCATAACATATCATTTTCATACTGCTTAAGTTGCTCGCGCTTTTCGACGATAAGCGGAAATTCAGATGAGAAAACGGCTGATGATCTGAGTTTGTCCGTATATTCTCTTTCTGATGCTATTCTATCTTTTATCGCCTTCACGATAGCGGCTTTTTTCACTGATAAGGCCGCCTTTAGCTCATCCTTATCAGGAACTGCAAGCTCTGCTGCGGCAGACGGTGTAGGCGCTCTGAGATCAGAAACAAAATCGCAGATAGAGTAATCCTGCTCGTGACCGACCGCTGAAATTACGGGTATTTTGCAGGCGAATATCGCACGAGCTAATTTTTCCGAATTAAACGCCTGCAGATCCTCGCCCGAGCCGCCGCCCCTGCCGATTATTATTACATCTACATCACTTTCCGAAAAATAATTTATTCCGTTTACCAATGTTTCTTCAGCTGCGATGCCCTGCACCAACGCAGGATACAGAATAAGCTCGCAGACGGAATACCGTCTCGATGTTACGTTTATAATATCTTTTATCGCCGCACCCGTAGGTGAGGTTATAATGCCGATTTTTCTTGGGAAATCCGGTATTGGCTTTTTGTATTTTTCATCAAACAGACCTGCTGATCTCAGTTTTTCCTTCAACTGCTCAAAGGACAGGGCTATATCGCCTATCCCCTCAGGAGTTATTGATGAAGCATATATCTGATAAACTCCGTCACGGACATATGCTGAAACTCTGCCGTTGACAATGACCTGCATTCCGTTTTCGAGAACAAAACGCAGCTTTTCAACAGAAGAACGAAACATAACCGCCTTTACACTCGACATCTGATCCTTAAGCGTGAAATACAAATGACCGCTTGAAGAATGGAGCTTCAGATTTGATATTTCCCCGGAAATATAAACGCTTGAAAGCACAGGAGAATTATCAAGCAGCATTTTTATATAATCGTTAAGCTGACTTACAGTCAGCACATTTTTATCATTTCTTATCGGCATTTATCCTATCCATACATAACAGTGCAATTCCTGCACCGTTGTCCTGTGAAAATTGTGCTTCAGCACAATACGCGCCGTATTTGTTCTTCATAAATGCAGAAAGCGTTGTATTCGAGGCAACACCGCCCGAAAACAGTATATTGCATTTTCCAACCTTTTTTATAAGCGCATCTGTCATCGCTTCAAGCGTTGATCTGATAAACTCTGTGAGAAATGCACACACGTAGCTTTTTTCAGCACCTGACAATATCAGCTTTTCGCAAAGATTTTCACCGCCCGACATATTGCAGTAAAGTCCGTCAACGCATATTTTTGGTCTTTGAAGCTGTCCTGTATATTCATCTGCAAGAGCTTGCAGATGTCTTCCGCAGGGAAAATCAAGTCCGAGCTTTACACCTACTCTGTCAATAAGCTGACCGGCTGTAACGTCCTTTGTGCCACCGATGATCGCAACATCATACCCGTTGTCTTTTTTATCTACCTGCAAAAGCTCAAACGTACCGCCTGAAAGATGATATGCATAAAATCTTTCGCATAGCTCAGCATTTGAAGAATACTCTGCTGCACGCATATGACCTGCCTGGTGCGAAAACTCAAAAAGCGGAACGTTAAGGCTTTTTGCAATTGCAGATGCTGATGCAACACCGGTAAGAAAGCACGGCATATATGAGCCTTCTGCATCACGCGGTCTTGCGCTTACTCCGACTGCTGAAATGTCCGAAATATCACATTTCAGATTCTGCATAGCGATCGGGATATTTTTTATATGAGCAAACACGGCGTCGGACTGTCTTAACCCGACGCCGCCTTTGGCAACGGGCAGGGGTATACGGATATTCTCCGTAATTACCCCATCTTCGCACACGCTTGCCGAGGTTGTATAATTACTTGTATCAATACCTAAAGTTTTCACGAAATATTCTCTGCCTTGGCTATCGAATTAAGTATTCCGTTAATAAATGCAGGAGCGTTATCCGTATCGTATTTTTTGGCAAGCTCAACTGCTTCGTTTATCGAAACGCTCATTGGAACATCGTCAACGTAACGCATTTCGTATAAAGAAAGACGCAAAATTGAAAGCGAAACCTTTGATATTCTCTCACTTGACCAGCCTTTAGCATACTTGCTGACCGTACTGTCAAGCTCATCGCATGCGGACAGTACGCCTTCAAATACGCTTACGATATATTTATCTGCTTCAAAGCCTTCGATCGCCAGAGCGCTGTTTAATATATCCTCTGACGTCAGATCCTGATGGAACAGACTTTCGAATATGAGCTTGAATGCCCATTCTCTTGCTTCACTTCTTCTCATAATACCCTTCCGTTACGCACGCTTTGTAACGCCGAATGACGTTTCTTCGCCATTGATGCTCCAATCAGCAGTATAAGCACCGCCCGCAGAATATACTATTTCCAATGCCAAAGTATCTGAGCATATCTTTTCGGCGTTACGCTTCATAACGCTTGTGATCTTCTCACTTCCGCTGACGTTGACTGTAATGTTGTCCATCACCTCGAAGCCTGCGTCCTTGCGCATCGTCTGTATCTTGGAAATTATCTCACGCACGAAGCCTTCTTCGATAAGTGCATCGTCAAGCACCGTATTGAGAACTACTGTAATGCCCTTATCGGAAATGGACTCAAAGCCCTCAACCTTACCTGAATCAATAAGCAGATCATCTCTTTCAAGTGTGTATTCTTCACCCGAAAGAATGAGCTTCAGCGTGCCTGTTGCCTCAAGCTCAGCCATAGCCTTATTTCCGTCTATTGCAGAAAGCACCTCTCTGCACTCATTAATGAGCTTTCCGAGCTTTCTGCCCAATGTCTTGAGCTGTGGCTTGAACGTAAATGTCGTGAATGCGGAAAGATCGTCAACAAACGATGCATTCTTCACATTAAGCTCGTCCTTAATTATATCAATATAATAGCCGTTCAGCTTATTGGGTGCGTGAATGAACATTTCAGCAAGAGGCTGACGGTTCTTTATAACCGCGGCATTTCTGCACGCACGGCCGAGTGCTACAATATCGGCTGCCTCGTCCATTTCCTTTTCAAGCTCGGGATCGATAAATGCGCTGTCAGCTACGGGATAGTCGCACAGATGTACGCTTTCGGGAGCGGAAGGATCATTGAGAGCTACGAGATTTCTGTATATATCCTCTGTAACGAACGGTATAAGAGGACAAGCGAGCTTAACAAATGTTACAAGGCACGTATACAATGTCATATACGCAGCTATCTTGTCGTCGGTAAGCTCCTTCGCCCAGAATCTTTCGCGGCAACGGCGAACGTACCAGTTTGACAGCTCGTCAACGAACTTTTCCATAACTCTGGAGGTCTCTGTTATTTTATAATCGAACAGATATCCGTCAACCGTATTTACGAGCGAATTGAGCTTCGAAAGTATCCACTTATCCATGACCGTAAGCTTTGAATGATCGAGCTTATGATCTGCGGCATTAAAGTTATCTATGTTTGCATAAAGCACAAAGAATGCATAGGTATTCCACAGCGTTCCCATAAACTTACGCTGTCCTTCAGTAACCGCTGCAGAGTGGAAGCGGTTGGGGAGCCAAGGCGCACTGTTGGAGTAGAAATACCACCTGATAGCATCAGCGCCGTGCTTTTCAAGCGCATCAAACGGGTCAACCGCATTGCCCTTTGATTTTGACATCTTCTGACCGTTTTCGTCCTGGACGTGACCGAGAACGATAACGTTTTTATAAGGAGCTTTATCAAATATGAGAGTTGAGATGGCAAGCAAGGAATAGAACCATCCTCTTGTCTGGTCAACAGCCTCAGAAATAAAATCAGCGGGGAAATTCTGATCGAAAAGCTCTTTGTTTTCAAAAGGATAGTGCCACTGAGCAAACGGCATAGCGCCAGAGTCATACCAGCAGTCAATAACCTCTTTTACTCTGTGCATTTCACCGCCGCACTGCGGACATTTTATTGTCACATCATCAATGTACGGACGGTGAAGCTCGATATTATCAGGGCAGTTATCTGACATTTCCTTAAGCTCTGCAATACTGCCGATGCTGTGTCTGTGACCGCAGGAGCATTCCCATATATTCAAGGGTGTGCCCCAATATCTGTCACGGGAAATACCCCAGTCCTGAACGTTTTTGAGCCATTCGCCAAATCTGCCCGTTCCTATCGTTTCGGGCATCCAGTTGATAGTAGCGTTATTTTTAAGAAGCTTGTCCTTAACATCTGTCATTCTTATGAACCAGGTGTTTCTTGCATAGTAGATCAAAGGTGTATCGCATCTCCAGCAGAATGGATACGAGTGCTCAAACGGAAGCGTTTTGAAGAGCAGACCTCTTACCTTCAGATCATAAAGAACATCCTTATCAGCATCCTTACAGAATGTGCCTGCCCAGGGTGTTTCTGCTGTCATACAGCCCTTTGCATCAACAAGCTGAACGAAGGGCAGACCGTATTTTCTTCCGACCTGCGCATCATCTTCACCGAATGCAGGTGCAATATGAACGATACCTGTACCGTCAGTAAGAGTTACATAATCGGCACAAGTGATGTAAAACGCTTTTTCTTCAGGCTTTACAAAATCGAACAAAGGCTCGTATTCTCTGCCCTCAAGCTCTGCACCCTTATATTTTTCGATAACGGTATATTCACCGAGTATCTTTTCGGCAAGCGCCTGTGCAAGAACGTATACTTCTTCGTTTGCGGATACCTTAACGTAATCCTCCTTGGCATTTACGCAAAGAGCTACGTTTGAAGGAAGCGTCCAGGGAGTAGTAGTCCACGCAAGATAATATGCGTTTTCTTCTCCTTTGATGCGGAACTTTGCAATAGCCGACTTTTCTTTAACATCCTTATATCCCTGAGCAACCTCGTGAGATGACAGGGGCGTACCGCATCTGGGGCAGTAAGGAACTATCTTAAAGCCCTTGTAAAGCAGGCCGTCATCGTATATTTTCTTAAGCGACCACCACACAGATTCGATATAATCGTTTGTGTAGGTAACGTACGGATCATCCATATCAGCCCAGTATCCTACCGTGCCGGAGAAATCCTCCCACATACCTTTGTACTTCCAAACGCTTTCCTTGCATTTGTTTATAAAAGGCTCAAGACCGTACTGCTCGACCTGCTCCTTGCCGTCAAGGCCGAGGAGCTTTTCAACCTCAAGCTCTACGGGCAAGCCGTGAGTGTCCCAGCCCGCCTTACGCAATACGTGATAGCCCTTCATCGTTCTGTATCTCGGTATCATATCCTTGATAACTCTCGTAAGAACGTGACCGATATGTGGCTTACCGTTTGCAGTAGGGGGACCATCATAGAAGGTGAAGTTTTCTCCGCCCTCTCTTATATCAATGCTTTTTTCGAAAATTTTGTTTTCTTTCCAAAATCTTTCCGTTGCTTTTTCTCTTGATTGGAAATCAAGATTTGACGGTACTTTGTTGTACATAATCATATCTCCGTAAAAGCCGCATGCGGCATAATAATAAAATATATTCGGTTTATTCTATCACGAATAATAAAAAAATGCAATAGATTTCAAAAAAAAAGTATCATTATTCTTTCTTTTTTGAAGAAAATATGTTCAAAAACCAAATTTTCTCCTCGCTTGTTACCCCACCCGTCATACACAGAAAAGAAAAATACAATATCATACACAGCACGATATTGACAGTAACGCTTACAACATCAAATTTATAGTTGATATTTACAATGTTAACGATAGAAGTGGCACCGATGATGCTGAGTAACGGTGAGACAATGCACGAAAACGGCTTTATTTTGAATTTCGTTATGCGGAGCATTCTTTGCAATGACAAGGCAGCATTCAGCATTTCGCTTATGTATATTACGGCAACATATCCCTTTATTCCGAGCGGCGGAAGAAGAAAATACACAAGCAAGACCGAAACCAAAGCATCAATTATGTTATACCGCATCGAGCTTATCTGCTCACCCATGCCCTTAAGTACAGCGTCTGTTGTATTGTCAATATACATCACGGGTATCAGTGCGGCAAATATTTTTATGTAATGCCCTGCCTGCTCGCTGTTGTATAGTAAAAGACCGAGGGAATCGGAAAAGAATATAAATATTCCCGCAATTCCCACAGAAAAGACGGCAGTTACCTTGAATATCCGTCCGACAACATAATTTATTTGTTTTCCCTGCTGCATTTCCTTATAGCGTGTTATTTCAGGGACTACCAACGAGGAAAATGCAGACAAAAATGCAACCGGGAAAAATATTACGGGAAATACCATTCCAGATATTACTCCGTAAGATGAAAGGGCTTGCTCTGTTCCCGCCCCCGAACGCACCAGCCCCTTCGGAATAAGAAGATTTTCGACTGTTACCAAAGCCGATCTTATGTATGCGGACAAAGCTACGGGAACAGACATTTTAAGAAGTCTTATTGTTATGCCCGATGAGGCTTTTTCCGGCATTCTGCTACAGTTTTTCCTCATATCAGCGATGAAAAGAATGAACGAAACAAAAAATGCAAGTAGCTCGGATATGCACATACCGATAACAACGGCAACTGTCGCCTGCTCTACATTTTTGCATGTCGTGTTGACAAGGAGCATAACGGTAATAAATATCCTTATGAGCTGCTCAAGAATATTGGTTATTGCATTTTTTACGACACGTCTTACTGCACAGAAATATCCGCTGAGCGCCGAGGAAAGTGCAAAAAAAGGCAATGATACGGCAAGCAATCTTAAAGATCGTAATGCGCGTATGTCGCACAGCCAGAGTAAAGCTATTTTTTCTGAAAAGCAGAATAAAAGCATGAACGATAACGTACCGAAGAAAAGACTGTATTCGATGCATTTTTTCATCGCCGTTTTGACACCCTGCGCTGAATTGCGTACCAATTCCTGCGATACGAGTCTTGTACACGCAAGATATATTCCCGATGTCGCAAGTGTCGTTGCAAAAGTGTATACAGACAGAATAAGCGAAAAAAGTCCCATTCCGGCAGAGCCTATTCTGTTTGTTATATAAACATTAAAAACCACGGATACAAGACGCATAAACACAGATGTCAGCGTAAGTACCATACCGTTTAAAAAAAATCTCTTCACTGTATTCACACAAAAGACCGCCTTATAATTTGTCATTAATTCATATGCTTGCATACGTTTGATTATAACGTCAAGGAAGAAAAGAAGGCGATCAACATTCTGTTATTCAAATAGTGATGTTTTAATGTTATTTTAGATTTAAAAAATTATTTTATGTATAAATTATCTCAATAATGCTTGACTTTACCTCGATTCCGTGATATTATACTGTTGAAGTATGATCATTTCTATTATAGCTAATTAACGATTTTCAAGGAAAAGAATGAGAATGCACGAAAGTAAATTATACAAAAGTATGCAAGTTCTGTATGATATGGAGCTTGAACGCTTCTTTGTTTCGCGCTGTATATCAAAATTAAAAACTCATATATCATCATTCAAAACTACAAAGATCACATATCAAAAGCCCACAATGCCCGAAGAGCCCAAAAAGGAAGACTGTTCAAAGAACAAGCACTTTGAATGGAGCTACTTTGTAGATCAGCCAATCGTGCGTTTGCTGATCGGTCTGGTTCTCGGAGCGCTTGCGGGTCTTATCGTGTCTATTGTCAGGTACACGATGGGATATCAGGATCAGATCATTGAAACCACACTTTTATTTGCGCTATGCGGTATATGCATTACAATGGTTCTGATACCGTTATATATGATGATAGACTTCTTTATTGTGAGTATAAGGTATCCCGATCAGGAATATAATTTGAAATACGACAACTATAAAGAGGAATTGAGGGTATATAACGCCAGGTTAAACGATTACAATTCATACAATCAGCGCGAGGAAGAACGCATAAAACGCGAGGCAATTGAAAAAAAGCGTCTGCTTGGCTATATAGATACATTGGAAGATCTTCTTAACAACACTCAGACACACCTTGAACGCTACTATGAAGATCTGAATATTTATCCCAATTACAGATATGTTGCTGCTATCGGTTGTATGTTTGAATTTATCAGTCTCGGAATTACTGACAAGCTTGAAGGCGTTGACGGCTTGTATTATCTTATAATGAAGGAGCTGAAGCCGCACCAGATCGAAATTTCAGCAGACGAGATTCTCGAAAATCTTGAAGATTACTGCGGAAATCAGCACACGGTACATTACGAGATACTTGAGAAGGAAAAGGAAAGCGAGGCAATGTTTAAAAATCTGCTTAGCGGTGAAGAAAAGTGTTTGAGCAGCTTTAAAGAGTATGTTGACCGACGCAGAGCCGTTATAACTGAATACGACAGGATCATAGCGGACTACAATGCAGAATAAATGTAATTGACTGCAAAAAAACGCTTACATCATACAGTAGATGATGTAAGCGTTTTTTATTGTCGTTATTTTATGCCATTTCTCCGCTCAGCTGTCTTCCGCCGAGAATGTGAAAATGCAAATGCTTTACGCTTTGGCAAGCATCGTCACCGCAATTCGATACAACGCGGTAACCGTTTACAAGACCTGCACTTTTTGCAATAGACGGTATCACCTGAAATATCTTCGCTACGTAAAGGCTGTTTTCGCAATCTATCTCATCGATCGATGCTAAATGCTTTTTAGGAATAACGAGGATATGTACGGGAGCCTGGGGATTTATGTCCTTGAACGCATAGCAGAACTCATCCTCATATACCTTTGACGAGGGTATCTCACCTGCGATTATTTTACAAAACAAACAGTCTGCCATTATCAGTTTTTACCTTTCAAGCTATCACGGATCTCACGGAGAAGCTGAATATCCTCAGGGATAGGAGCAGGCTCTGCCGCCTTAGCTGCCGCAGCTGCCTCTTCTTCCGCCTTCTTCTTCGCTTCAAGTCTTGCTCTTGATTTTACGATAACACGTATCATAAGGAATACACAGAATGCCATTATCAAAAAGTCAATAATGAGCTGAATGAAATTACCGTAGTTGATGGAAATAGCCTTTTCCGCTACCTCGCCTGCCTCGTTAAGCACCTCTTCCTTGAGAACGTACTTAAGATCAGCAAAATTCACCTCACCCATAAGGACACTTATAGGGGGCATTATTATGTCATTTACCAGTGATGTTACGATTTTCGAAAACGCACCGCCGACGATAACACCTGTTGCCATATCAACGATATTACCCTTGGAGATAAATGCTTTAAAGTCTTTAAAGAATGAGCTCTTTTCTGCCATTTCAGTTACCTGACCTTTCCAAAATATTATATACTTCATTCAAAGCATCATCGATCTTATCAGCGAGCTTGACACCCGATGTTGCATTATCAGGTCTGCCGCCGCCTCCGCCGCCTGCGATCTTGCTGATTTCTTTAAGAATATTACCGGCGTGTGCGCCAGCCTTTACAGCCTCTGCGCCTGCGCAAGCCACAAGATTCAATTTACCGTCGTTATTTGCAGCTATAACAGCAACGACATTTGGAGTCTGTGATTTGATCTTATCGCAAAGTGCGCGGATACTGTCAACCGAAACGCCCTCTGTCTTACCTGTGATAACGGTAAATGCGCCGACTGCTTTTGAATTTTTGAATATCTCATCTGCCTGAGATGCAGCGATCTTGTTGTTCAAGCGCTCGATCTCGTGCTTGTCCTCTTTAAGCTCAGCCTGCAAGGATGCAGCCTTTTTATCTATTTCATTTGGATTTGAAGCCTTAAGCTCTCTTGCGCAGTTGGCAATAAGGGTCTGCTTTTCTTCAAGGAGCTTAAGAACGTTTTTACCCGTTGTTCCCTCTATTCTGCGAACACCCGATGCAACAGAGGATTCAGTGATGATCTTGAACAGACCCGCCTTTGCGGTGTTGTCAAGGTGTGTGCCGCCGCAAAGCTCTGTCGAATACTCGCCCATCTTTACAACTCTTACAACAGCGCCGTACTTTTCGCCGAACAACGCCATAGCACCCATAGAACGAGCCGTTTCAACGTCAGTTTCGACCGTCTGAACAGTTGTACCGGAAAGAATAGCTTCATTTACGAGCTGCTCGACCCTGCAAAGCTCATCCTGAGTCATAGCGGTATAGTGTGAAAAGTCAAATCTCACTCTTTCTGCATCAACATATGAGCCTGCCTGCTCAACATGAGTTCCGAGAACCTTTCTTAAAGCACCCTGCAGCAAGTGTGCCGCTGAGTGATTACGGCGTATAGCATCACGTCTTTCGCCATCTACCTTAGCAGTAACCTTATCGCCTACTGTAAGAGTGCCGTTGATATAGCATCTGTGCAGGTAAATACCGTTTGTCTTTTTCGTATCGTTGACTGTTATTTCAGCATTAATACCGTTAATAACACCGCTGTCGCCGACCTGACCGCCGCCTTCGCCGTAAAACGGTGTGCGATCAAGCACCACAACAGCCTCAGCATCGGTAACAGATCCGATAGTTTCATTGTCTGCTGAAATGATAGCAACCACCTGTGCATCGCTTTCAAGCTCATCATAGCCGGTAAACTCTGTCTTTTTTGCACTTGAAGCAAAATCAAGCGTATCGTCGCTCCAGCTGAAATCACCAAGCTCAGCTCTTGCGCGTCTCGCTCTTTCCTTTTGCTCGTTCATAAGAGCAGCGAAGCCCTCTTCATCGATGCTAATTCCCTTTTCAGTGGCTATTTCACGAGTGAGATCAAGAGGGAATCCGTAGGTATCGTTGAGCTTGAATACATCCTGCGCGGAAAGGGTATTTTCTCCGCCCTCAACTGCGCGTTTTATCATATCGTTAAGCATATCCATGCCGCTGTCGATCGTCCTTGCGAATTTTTCTTCTTCTATGGAAACGATCTTCTGAATATAATCGAGCTTTTCCGTAAGCTCAGGATACTCCGAAAGATTTTCCTTTGCCACAACGGGAACGATCTGCGATAAGAATGTTCCTTTTATACCGAGGAGCTTTCCGTGGCGTGCGGCTCTTCTGAGCAAACGGCGGAGAACGTATCCTCTGCCCTCATTTGAAGGAACTACACCGTCGCATATAAGAAAGCACGTGCTTCTTATATGGTCCGTGATAACACGCAGGGATATATCGCTCTGCGGATCGCTTCCATAAACGATGCCCGCCTTTGCAATTATCGCCTTCATTATATTCTGTACCGTATCGACCTCAAAAAGATTGTTTACGTTCTGCATTATGCAGGCTATTCTTTCAAGACCCATGCCCGTGTCGATATTGGGCTTTGCAAGGGGGGTATAATTGCCGTTTCCGTCACCCTCAAACTGAGTGAAAACGAGATTCCAGAACTCAACAAATCGGTCGCAGTCGCATCCGACAGCACAGTCGGGCGATCCGCAGCCGTGCTCGATACCTCTGTCAAAATAAAGCTCAGAGCAAGGACCGCAGGGGCCTGATCCTATCTCCCAGAAGTTATCCTCCTTACCGAGACGCACAATGTGAGTGGGATCGACGCCGACCTCCTTTGTCCATATATCAAATGCTTCATCATCATTTTCGTAAATGCTGACATACAGTCTGTCAACGGGCAGCTCAAGCTCCTTTGTACAGAATTCCCAAGCCCATGCAGTAGCCTCGTGCTTGAAATAATCTCCAAAAGAAAAGTTTCCGAGCATTTCAAAATAAGTGCCGTGACGTGCTGTTATGCCGACACGCTCTATATCGGGCGTTCTGATGCATTTCTGGCACGTTGTCATTCTGTGGCGGGGCGGTTCCTTTTCGCCCGTAAAATACTTCTTCAGGGGAGCCATACCCGCATTTATCAAAAGCAGGGATTTATCATCCTGCGGTACGAGAGGAAAGCTCTTGTGACGCAGATGCCCCTTTGACTCATAAAACTTCAGATATTTTTCTCTGATATCGTTAAGTGATAACCATTCCATGATCTTTACCGTTCCTTTCACCCGATATTCGGATGTCATTATTATATATCAAATTGTATTATAGCAAGTTTTATAAGAAAAATCAATATATTATCGAAAAAAAGACTCATTTTTTTATCAAAATCATTGAAAGATATTGCACAATGGATCATTTTATGATAAAATAAACAAAGCTCAGCGGTGAGCCGCTGAAAATAAAATATTTTGGAGATAAGATGAAAAACAATTATTTCTTTCCCGCTGACATTTTACTGCCCGACAGCAGCAAGGTATCGCCGAACAGATTTGCCGTGATCGCCTGCGATCAGTACACATCGGAGCCTGAATACTGGGAGAAAACAAAAAATGATGCTGATCCCGATTTTTCGGCATACAACATCATTCTTCCCGAGGTATATCTTGAAGATGCAACAGACGAAAAGATAAATAGCATCACCACAACAATGGAAGAATACATTAAAAATCTTTTCATTGAGAGAAAATGCTCTATGATATACGTTGAGCGTGTACTGCCGTCAAACGGTAAGATACGTCACGGTATCATAGGTATGATCGACCTTGAAGCATACGATTACAGCAAGGGTGCCGCTTCCGCTATCAGAGCAACCGAGGGTACTGTTCTTGAGCGCATCCCTCCGAGAGTACGGATACGTTGTAATGCCCCTGTGGAATCTCCGCACGTTATGCTCTTCTGCGACGATTGTGAAAAAACCGTTATAGAGCCGTTGAAGGACGCAAAAAGCGGGATGGAAATGGCATACGATTTCGATCTTATGCAGAATGGTGGCCATATAACAGGATGGTTTCTTGACAAGGAGCAGACAGACAGAGTTGATGCTGCAATATCGGCCCTTTCCGACATTGATGCATTTAACCGCAAGTACGGCATAAACGAGGAAAGCTGTCTTGTATTTGCCGTCGGCGACGGAAATCACTCATTAGCTACCGCTAAGGCGTGCTATGAGAAAATAAAGGCTGAAACGGGTGAGTGCGGCATTGACTGCCCTGCACGGTACGCTCTTGTTGAGCTTGTGAACATTCACGATGAAGCAATAGAATTTGAGCCTATTTACAGACTGATAACTAACTGTGATCCCGACACTGTGTTAAAGGAATTTGCGAAAGTCGGAAACGCATCTTCGGAAAAGACATCTGACGGTGCTTTTACTTACAGTTATTATACGTCATCCTCATGTGGAAAGATTTACATAAACGATCCTGCAACGTCATTGCCCGTCGGAGATATACAGAATTTTCTGTTTGAATTCAGCAAAAATCATCCCGAATGTCAGATAGATTACATTCACGGCATTGAAAATCTTATCACTCTTGCCAAAAAGGAAAACAGCATCGGATTCATATTCGACGGTATGCGTAAGGATGAGCTGTTCTACTCCGTTATAAAAGACGGCGCTTTGCCAAGAAAAACATTTTCAATGGGGCACGCTGATGACAAGAGATTCTATCTTGAATGCAGAAAGATAAAATAAGCATTATTTTTTATACGATTGAAGCCACAGGCGCGTTTGCTCGTCAAGCACATCGATGCTGGTAAACGAATCCGGAACCTTACCGACTATTACAGTATCACATAGCATTATCTCGCCGTTTGCCTCTGTATTAATGCTTTCACTGCCTATTCTTGCGCAAACACTTGCATTTATAACTATATATGAGGACAGATGCGTCTGATTGATGCCGCTGTCCTCTGTTCTGTTTTCTAATCTGTTTTCAACTGAGCTTACCGTAAGTACATCGACCTTAATACGTCTTCCCTTTCCCGAAAAGAAAATACTATCGGTAAGATTTCCTATCGGAATTTCTATTTTTGTATCCATGTTTTCGATATTTTCGATAACTCTTTCTGTAATAAGCGCCTTGATCCTGTTTGCCTGTGATGCGTTTAAAAATATTGCCGATACCGAATCATCTGCATTTTTTACTGTTTTATATATGGTTTCAAATTCTACATCCTCGCTTTGTATTACCTGCATAACGCTATCATTGATGCATTTTGATATTTCACCCTCAAGTGCGGTTTTAGCAAAGGACAGTACTGTCGGCGAAATAATTTTATCAACGGCGAAAAATCCAATTAACAAAAGCAAAAGCAAGATCACAGCGAAGATTTTCCTGCGTTTTTTGTAAGATCGGCAACGCCATCTGTATAAAGAAAATTTACCCCCTATTGTATATCACCTCAAAAAATGATATGCAAAAGGGGGTATTACTATTCATTATTCCGTTACAAGCGAAACAAGAAGATCAAGATCGCTTTCATTAAGCTCTCCGTTAAGATCGACATCGAAATACATCATATCCTCACTTGAAGCAGAAGCACCGTTCAAGAGCTTTTTCAAGCGTATTATATCATACGTATTGACCTTGCCGTCACGGTTTACGTCGCCGGAAATTATAACCGTATATCCGCAGGAAACCATATCGCCGTCACCGTAAACATACAGCTTATCTCCGTTTTTAACAAGGCACGAGCCGTTGCCATGAATATCTTCTCCAAAATATACATTTTTGGAATTGATGACATTGAACATAAGATCTCTTGCGGTTATCTCGCCCATAACACCGAAAATTACACCGTCTGAAATATAAAGATCGGAATTAGTCGCAAACAGAATATCCGCTTTTTTGAGCTGATATGATGAAAGCGGCTCGTTTTGTGTGCAGTTCGGCGTATCAAGCAGCTGATAGTACAAAACGTCGTTATCAATAAGTATACCGTAAAGATTTGTATAATTGTTCGGCTTTTGGGGCTTGAAAACAACGCTTTCATTACTCATATCAAAGTCACATACATACACTGCATCTGCAACCGAGTAAAAGAGTCTGTCATCGTATTTGAAAATCGACGGTGAGATCGTAGGGTAAAATCCGCCGCTTTGCGCATACCACATAGAAGAAATGCTTTTCACAACGGTATACTGCAATTCTTCAGAGGTCGCAAAAATGTCTTCGGTAGTACATATATCATATTTGCCCTTGCCGTTTATTCTGACGAAATACCACAAGCCGTCATTATAGACAACATTATTTTTAGTCTTTGATTTGTCGTGTAAATACAACGTATCGTATTTGTCGCCTATCTTGTAATCCGTAGTCGTCGCATTTGCCTGTGAAAAGCTGTCGAAGGAATCATGTCCGGTAGCCTTGATGCCCGCATCGCTCAAAAGGAAATTTTCGTAATCAAGATTTCCGCATTTATCGTATGTCGGGTCGTCCCACGTAACATCAACATGGTACCAATATCCGTCAATTTCTATAAGACTCCAGCCGTGATTGAGCGCAGTGCTCATAACGAAATCTGCCCTACAGCCCATACGGCGCATTATATGATTAAATGCAAGCGCATATCCCTGACACACTGCATTATGGTCAACCAAAGCACCGTAAATATTGAAGACTGTATACGGAACAGAGGTGCTTGGTACTCCTGCAAGAATATCAGAATTATATCTGTTATTAAGTGCAAGGTAGTTATGTACAAAAAGTGCTTTTTCCTGAATTGTCGGTATATCAGATGCCTGCTGTATAATATCGTTTACTACACTGTCTACCTTTTCTACTGCTTTCTTTATGGTTTCAAGATCGAAAATAGTATTCATATACAGGGCAGAAATACCGCTTGCGGAGCTTCTGACGCCTATCGAATGACCGTCAATAAAAAAGACCTCCGTCATCTGTCGGAATACCGAATTGATAAAGCTCTGCAAATTTCCCGAGGTAACTCCGCAGCCTGTAATATCGACACACACCAAATAGTCATTGGGGTCTTCGGTTTCCGTATTTTCCTCATAGTTGTCAAAATCGTACAGTGTATCGTATATCACCTTTGCACAATCATAAAAAATGTAGTCAGGATTGCAATACGGAGCATCGGGGTCCGCCGCAGCAGATACAGTCACAGTAGCAGATAAAAGAATACAAATCGCTGTAAGCATCGAAAATAATTTTTTCATATTTCACCCCACCTTAAAAATTTTAAAGCGCACATATGGCATGCCTTCAAAGACTGCAAACGGTGCGCTTTATGTACATTATTTTATTTGCAGATCTCTTCTGACAGCTTATAAAGCTCGAGCTTTGCTGCAGCTCTTTCCTCGCAGTGAGCGCGCATTTCTTCAAGAACGCCTTCTTTTTCAAGCTCTGCATATTCAGCGTCAGTCATAAGGTTTTTAAACATTCTGTCTATCTTCAAAGCTTTATTGATGTCCATCGAAGTGATGACACCTTTTCTTTCACAAATTACAAGATTACTCTTTCCGTTGAGAAGCTCAACAACGGCTGCCTTACCCATACGGGATGCTGTGACTCTGTCTCTTACAGTAGGAATGCCGCCTCTTTGAACGTGGCCGAAGCGTGTAAATCTCGTTTCGATTCCTGTTGCCTTTTCAATACGCTCCGCAAACCCCTCTGCGTAATCTGTTTTGCCCTCTGCAACAATAACGATGATATTACGCTTTTTATTTTCTCTTGCCTTAGCTATCTTTGCAATAGCCTTTTCCTCATCAAACGGAATCTCTCTTACCGCAACCGCGATAGCACCTGTGGCAATACCTGTGTTTATGGCTATATCTCCTGCATACTTACCCATAACCTCAACAACGCTGCAGCGCGCATGTGATTCGCACGTGTCACGCAGCTTGTCAATAAGGTCTGCAACAGTTGTCATAGCAGTTTCAAAGCCTATGGTGTAGTCCGTAGAAGAAATATCATTATCTATCGTTGCGGGTATACCGATACAGGGGATTCCTCTGTTTGTAAGGTCTGTTGCGCCTCTGAATGTGCCGTCGCCGCCTATGGCAATAATTCCGTCTATTTTTCTGTCCTTGCAGACCTGCACAGCTCGCTGCATACCCTCTTCGGTTTTGAACTCATTGCAGCGCGCAGAATAGAGCATAGTGCCGCCTCTTGAGATAATGTTGGATACGCTTCTGATATCGAGCTTTTCCATATCATTATCAATAAGTCCCTTATAGCCGCCGTATATACCGTATACCTCTTCAACTCCGCTTCCGATTGCCGTACGAACGACCGCACGAACTGCCGCATTCATACCGGGTGCATCACCGCCCGATGTTAAAACACCTATTCTCTTAAATTTCATTTTCCTTACCTCAATACAAAGTTAGTTATAAAACATTTCTGTTTAAACAACTAATCGTAACACACAATTATTAATTATTCATTAATAATAGATGTAATTTCTTACAATAATCTATCTTTTATGACTCTTTTTTCTGCAAAGCGACACAATTCCAGTGTTGATGACGGCTTTGCTATGATAGCAATATTCTTTCTCATATTCTCAAGCTTTTCAGGAAATCTGAAATACTGGAAAATTATATCGGGAAGATCATACGCGTCCGTAACGCGCATCGCAACACCGTTATTACACAAAAAATCTGCATTTCTGTCCTCAATACCGGGAATAGGATTTACTATTACCATAGCAAGTCCCTTTGCGAGCGCCTCAGACGTTGTAAGTCCGCCGGGCTTTGAAACAAAAACGTCAGCACATTCCATAAGCTCGTCTACAAAATCAATATAGCCGAATACTCTTACGTTCTTTTTAAATGTCATTTCGGAAAGACTATTGAAGATCTTCTGATTTTTACCGCAAATTACACCTATCTGCATATTGAGATCGAGAGAGTCAAGCATAGAGATACTGTTTTCTATATTGCCGTATCCCATACTTCCGCCCATAACGATGACTGTAAGCAGATTTTCGTCAAAGCCGTGCTTCTTTTTAAACTGTCTTTTTTCCTCATCGGAGCATTTTTTATCAAATTTCAGCTTGATAGGAATACCAAACGGCAATATCTGTTCTTTATCAAAGCCTTTTTTTCTCGCCTGATGCTCCATCAGCTCATTAGCTACAACAACGTAATCTATATGTGTAGCCTCTTCCCAGAACGGATGCATACAAAAATCGGTAACTATGCCGTATATCTTACAGCCGATTATATACTTTTCACGGATAACGTCAAGCAACGAGGCGGCAAACGAATGTGTGACGAATATAGCATCAGGTGCGTAGTCGTAAATATAGCTTACTATTTTTTTGGCAACAACTGCGTGAGTTGCTCTGAAAACCGTCCTGAAATCGCTTTCAGGACCTATGTCCTCAAACCACTTATAGCCCTTCGCATACCAAGATTCCAGATATTTTGTTGCAGAAAGATATCCCTTATCGAGCGATTTTGCAAGCAGTCGGTTTATATAGTCGTACGTATCAAGTATCTGACATTCGTGACCGAGATGCTCAAACCCCTCTTTTACCGCACTTGCAGTGATATTATGACCTTCACCTGCAGTAACGGACATAACAAGAAACTTCATATCAGTTTTTCGCCTCTGCTTCGTTTTTCTCTCGCTTCACATATCCGATGCTCTTTACATCATCTCTGTGATACTGCTTTGCAGGCGCATCGGGAGCTGAGGAAAGTCTTACATTCACAGTACCCGCAAGCGGTGCTGAATCAACTACCACTCCGTCACCGTCGGGCGTACGTACCAATGAATCCACCTTGGGCGTAAGTCTTGCTTCTTCTTCATACGTTTCGTGTTCAAATTTTAGGCAGCACATAAGTCTTCCGCACGTGCCCGATATTTTTGCCGAGTTAAGCGAAAGATTCTGTTCTTTTGCCATTTTCATTGACACCTGACCGCAATCGGCAAGAAACGCCTTACAGCAGAAAACTCTGCCGCAAATGCCGAGTCCGCCCATCATTTTTGCCTCATCGCGTATTCCGATCTGTCTTAATTCTATCCTTGTTTTAAACAAAGAAGCAAGATCCTTTACAAGCTCTCTGAAATCAACTCTCGAATCAGAGGTGAAGTAAAACAGGAGCTTCGTGTTATCGAACGTATATTCAGCTTCTACGAGCTTCATCGGCAATTCGTGCTTTAAAACGAGCTTTTCACATTCGATAAGCGCCTGCTTTTCCTTTTCTGCGTTTTCCTTGTTTTTAGCTTCGTCATCTTCTGTTGCAAGACGGACTACACAGCGAAGAGGCAAAACCACCTCTTTTTCGGGAACGCATTTATTTTCAACGGTGATCTCGCCGAATTCAAGCCCTCTTGCTGTTTCTACAATAACGTGATCGCCGCTGGTATATTTTTTTTCCTTGGGATCGAAATAATATACCTTCTCGGAATTGTCAAATTTCACCCCAACGATCTCATACGTTTTTTCCTTTGGTTCTTCTATGATGGTAACAAACTCGCCGTTAAATGTGAGATCGTACTCCTTTTCGGGCTCAGGTGTCAGCGGCATAGGGATCATATCCTCAGGTATATCAATTATGGGCGGTGTATAATCTGCCCTTTTTTGCGCTTTCACGCTCTGAGCAGATGATATTGCATTTCCTTCCTTATCAGATGCATTTTTATTCTGATACGGCTTACGGTATCCCTTTTTGTAACCGAAATTCTTATTCTTGTTTGTTTTTATTTCTGACATTATTTTTCTCCGTTAAATTTCATATCCCACAGCATTGATGATGCACTCGTTATCGTAAGGGGCAAGCGTGTATTTACCGTTTCGTTTGATAAAACATCCAACAGCACCTTACACATCGAAGCCAACGTATAAGACGAATAGCGGTTGGCGTGATCATCGAGCTTTTCTGTGTTTTCATAGTATAAAAGCTCTGTGAAGTCACTTTCCTTTGCGGCAAGAATATCACGCAAGGCGGAAAGCAAAAGTCTATATATTTCAAAAAGCTCCTGTAACGATTTAATATTCTCGTGTTGAAACGATATAAATTCAAATTCGCTTACAGATCTGTCAAGCAACAGCTCGACGAGTCTGTCGGAAATTTGTCTGCGTTTTATGGCGGGATCGTCACCGCTTAGCATCTTTACAGCAAGACCGAGCGAGCCCTGAGCAAGTGATGAAGCGGTTTTGTGATCGCCATATTCAAAATTGTCACGCAGATACCTTTCCAATTCCTCTGCGGAAAACTCCTGCAGACGAAAGACCTCACACCGTGAGCGGATTGTAGGTAACAGCTTTTTTTCATCCTCGCAAAGTATAAAAAAGTACACATTTTCCGGCGGCTCTTCGAGCAGCTTCAGCAGTGCATTCTGTGCTAAAGGAAGCATTTTGTCGCCCTTTTGAATAAGGTACACCTTGAAATCAAGGTCATTGGGCTTATAAGCTATCGTGTCATATATGGCTCTTATGCTATCGATCGGAACAAAGCTTCTGCCTTCGGGCAATTTTATTGTGTGAACGTCAACGCACTCATCGTTCAATATTTTTTTACAAGCATCGCACTGTCCACACGGAGCATTCAGCGATCGGCATGCGATAGCAGAGACCATCTGCTTTGCAAGAGTGCTTTTTCCGCTTCCCTCTTTTCCTGACAGGATCACGGCGTGAAAAAGATCGCCATTGCTTATCCGATCCTCAATATATTTTTTAATTGACTCATTGCCGTATAAACGGTCAATTTTAACCTTTTTCATCTGATACAACTTCTATATCTGTTATATTATTTTCCGCAAGGATGCAGACAGTCTGCCTGTCTATAATGTCGCCCGGCAAAACTATCGGTATTCCCGGAGGATAGACATATTTTATCTGCGCTGACACTCTGCCAACTGCGGATATGATCGGTATTTTCTCATTATGTGAAAGCAACGCCTGCTTTATACCCATTGCCGTTCTTGGCGTTGGAAAGGCATCGCACAGCTTGCCTGTGCGATCGGGTCTGAACTCTTTTGTAAACGATGTCAAAAGATCGAAAAGCCGTTGCAGATCGCTTTTCTTCGTAAAAACGGGAACGATAAAAACACATTTATCCTTACTTGCAAATTCCGCAACCACACCGTTTTGTGCAAGATAGTCACATACTTTTGTCATATCGTAGTATTTACCGTTATGGCTCTGTGATGCAAGTGTAAATCTGCACACATCATATAATTCGCCCTTGTATCTGCAAAGCCCTATGCCTTCAAGCTTTTCTGAAAGCTCGGATAATTCCGCCTGAAGAACAGAAAGAAGCTCCTTTCCGCGATCGTTCATAAGCTGAACGCTTTTTTCGACCGAGGCGGCGATGAGATATGACGGTGAGGTGGATGCAAATAAACGCACGCCCTTAAGCATAAGCTCTCTTTCACATCTCATCGAATGGAGCAAAGCGCCGCCTGTAAGCGCAGGTGTCGTCTTATGCATCGAATCAATGCAAAAATCAGCACCGAGTACCAGAGGGTGCATATTATCCCTGCACCACAGCAGATGCGCGCCGTGCGAATTGTCTACTATCAGGTACATACCGTGTTTTTTGCATAGCTCTGAATATTTGCTCACAGGTTCAATATCACCGTAATAATCAGGGCTTGTAAGAATAACCGTTGCATCGCATACACAGTCAAGCATACCCTCAAGATGAAAGACATCCGTAAAGTATGACATTTCACAGTCGCACAGAGCAAGAGCGTTTATAACCGATGCATGACACTTGCGATGAACGAAAAAGCGCTTACCCTTAAGGACTCTGCAGCAGTATACAGATGACTGTATAGCCGCAGTCGCTCCGTGCGCAGAAATTATGCTTGCATGCGATCCATACGTACGCTCGATCATTCTGAGCGTTGAGTCTACATATCCGTCATCCGACGGATCGTACAAATTATCGGTTTTGGAATTTTCGGTCACATCGTATTCATACGAAAGATCCATAACGCCGACCCCGCCGTGCCCGGGCATATGAAATCTCGCGTTTGCCCCCTGTGCATAAGAACGGAGCATATCGCTTATACCCATATATTCCCCATTCGTTTTTTCACACATACAACATTACCGCATACTTTCCCATTATTTTGTTTATTATATCACAAAGAAATAAATAAATCAATAGAAATTTGATTTTTTTAATCAAAATACGGCAGATGACTCTGCCGTATTCTTTATGTTTATTTTATGGGTGTGCAAAAAAATGCACGGTTTCCCTTACTGATAAGCTCCTGTGTTGCATTTTTTGCATCAGTCTCCGTTTTATACAGAGCAAATATCGACGGGCCGCTTCCGCTCATAAGAACTCCGCACGAAGAATGCTTCATCATAATGCTTTTTATCTGCCGATTATGAGGAGAAACTGTTTCAAATACATTGTACAGCTCTTTTCCGATACTGTCAATATCGCCGCTATTCATGGCGTTCAGTATATCATCGGCACTTTTTATCCTTCTGTCCTCATTGCCATCAAGCTGAGAAAAAGCCCATTTTGTGCTTATCTGCTCTCCGCTTCCTATTGCAACTACTATATAACACTCGGGCAGCGGCTCAACAGGGGTCAACACCTCTCCTATTCCCTGCGCAAATGCTGCTTTTTTGTGTATGCAGAATGGGACGTCAGCACCAACCTTTTTACCGAGCGCACAAAGCTGTTCCTGCGTAAATATTTCTCCGTGCAGGCTGTTAAGCGCAACAAATACCGCTGCCGCATCTGTTGAACCGCCTGCAAGACCTGCGCACATCGGTATACGCTTTTCGATGTCAATATGTACGCCCGTAAAATCAGCGCAAGAGCTTTCGTAAAAGCATTTTGCCGCCTTGATCGCAAGATTGCTTTCAGGCGGAATTTCAGCAGAAGAGCAATTAACGGTGTACTGCCCGCTATTATTGAGAGTAACCGTAACGCTGTCGCATATATCTACCGAATGCATAACACTTTGCAAAAGGTGATACCCGTCAGGCAAACGACCGCTGACTTCAAGAAATAAATTGATCTTGGCATAAGCCGATATATTTTTGCAATTCATAAAAACCTCTGTCAATAGTATGCACTGATTATAGCACGTTTCGCCGTCATTGTCAACCCGAATCACTTGCAGGACAAATAAAGAATATTGTAAATTTTTATAATTATATGTGTACAAATACGTTTTTTTGTGTTATTATAAATAATCATACTGAAATTCGGAGTTAGTTATGGAGCTTGATAATAAAGAAAACATCGTATACGGCAGAAATGCCGTGCGCGAACTTTTAAAAAAAGGAACTGAAACGGACAAGATATTCGTTATACGCACCGAGAAAAGCGGCTCGCTCGGTCAGCTGATAGCTTTAGCTCAGGAGCGTCACATTCCTGTTCTTGAATGCGATAAGACTAAGCTCGACAAAATTACAGACGGCGGAGTGCATCAGGGCATATGCGCCGTAACATCGTCCGTCAGCTACGTTGACGTTGACGACATTTTACAGATTGCCAACGAAAAGGGACAATCGCCTTTCATAGTAATCGCAGACGGCATAGAGGATCCGCACAATCTCGGCGCGATAATCCGTACGTGCGAATGCGCCGGGGCTCACGGTCTTATCATCCCAAAAAGAAGATGCGCAACAGTAAACGGAACTGCCGTAAAGGCATCGGCGGGCGCTGTATCGCACCTTCCGATAGCAAAGGTTACAAATATTCCCTCGGTGATAGACGAGCTTAAAAAGAAAGGAGTCTGGGTATACGCTGCTGATTTTGGCGGAACTGAGTACTTCAAATGTGATTTTTCAGGCGGCGTGTGTCTTGTTCTCGGCGCAGAGGGACACGGTGTATCCCAGCTTGTAAGATCAAAATGCGATTTTACAGTTTCAATTCCTATGATGGGGTGCGTTAATTCTCTGAACGTATCCTGTGCAGCCGCAGTAATACTTAATGAGATCACAAAGCAAAAATATATACTTAACAAATGATCTATGAAAACAGTTGACAGAAAGGAAAGGGTTTAATGATGGACAATAACGATGAAAAGAAAGACCTTTCAGCAGACGAGCTTATCAGGATGCTGAATATTTCCCTCGGTCTTACACCTGACGGTCAGCAAAAGGACACTGAAAAAAATGAGGAAAATAACAGCGAAAGCGATTTGAATAATGAAGATGACACGGGAGTTATCATTGCAGACGATCTGATTTCCGAATCAGAAGAAAGCACGCACACTCCCACCGAAATGACGGATCCGGAGGATAAAGAAACGTTCGGTAAATCGTCAGACATTGACACACTTACTGATATTGATGATTCTCTTATCGGCTTCAGCGATACGCTTGACAGACTTGACGATACCGTATATCAGCCTGCACCTATGTCAAAGCCTGCGCAAAGCAGAGGCGTAAGCAGCATCAATATAACAGAAGAAGAGCCGAGAGACGAACGCAAGATCATATTTGACGATGCCGACTTTGAGGAGCTTGATTCCGATAACGAGCCAACATCTCTTTTTGAAATAGAAGAACAGATATCTTCGACGAACGCTTTTTCCGTTGAAACAGATGAAGCAAAAGCAAATGAAGGAGTAGCGGCTGATGACGAGGATAGCAAGGACCTTACAATAGTTGCCGCATCCTCTCCCGATGCTGACAAATCGGTCGATCGCTCAGATAGCTTAACGGAGGATAATGAGCCTACAAGGCAGTCTGATCTTGAAGGACTTGACAACGCTGCAACACGTGAATCCGATCTTCAGTCTGATGAAGATCCGTCTATCTCAGAGCAGCAGGCAAATGATAATAATCTTTCGGAAAACGATGCACGGGCATTCGATCAGGCCTATAACGACCAGGAGGATTCGAGTGACGGATATGACGATGCCCAGCATGATATAATGTTTGCCGTCAATTTTGAGCAAAAGCTCAACGATATTTTCAATGACGACATTTCAGCGCGCGAAACACCTGAGGAAAAGCGCGAAAGAAAGAAAAAACGCAAGGTACAGGCAGAACAAAGGGCAAGGGGAAGGATAGACGAATATACAAGCCAGTCGCAAAAGCCCATATTCCTTGAAAAATACAAAAAGGCGTTTACCTCGTTAAATATCCGCATTATAGCTTCATTCGTTGTTTCCCTTTTACTGATCGTTCTGGAGTCGCTCGTTTCTTTCGGTGCATCGCTTCCTCACTTTATTTCTCCCGATGCAAATCCCCGTGTTCTTATTTTGCTTTGCATGCAGCTGTTCTTCATCTGTTGCGGCTTGGCAATGAACAGGCTCGCAGACGGCGCAAAGGCGTTTGTAACAGGCAGATCAACGACCGATGTATTAACGTTTGTATTTGCTTTTACCACCGCTGCTTACGGTATATATACAGCGATCGTATTGCCCGATGAGCTTATGCTTATGTTCTCTCCGTGCGCCTTCTGCATATGTATTTCACTTGTAAGCGAGCTTTGGGATCTTAAGCGTGAGATAAACTCGTTCAAAACAGTTTCCAGCGCAAAGCGTAAATATGCAATAGAAAAGTACACGCCCGACTCTGACAGCGTGGACAAGAATGAATTTTTCGATTATCTGCCCGAAAATCCTGAGCTTCTCAAGATCAATAAAACATCATTTGTCGAAAAATTTGCAACGAATTTTTCAAAGCAGACAAAGCAACGCTCCGCCTTCGGTATTATTTCCCTGCTTTCTTTGTTTGTAGCAATTGCGTATTTTATTCTTATGTTCGTTTTAAAGGATTCTGTTGACTCTTCCGTTTCGTACGCATTTACACTCTTATGTGCGTTACTGCCGTCTTCGCTGTATGTCGCGTTTGCGTCACCCTTATACAAGGCTTCTTCTCTGGCATCTTACGAAAACAGTACGTTCATAGGTGAAACGGTTGCCGATGAATATTCAAGTGCATCAGTCGTTTCGTTTGATGATGTCGAGGTATTCCCGCCTTACGCAACAAAGCTCGTTCACCACAGAATTTATCCCCACGCAAGATTCGATCACGTGGTTTATGTTATAGCAAGTCTTTTCACAAAGCTGAACGGACCGTTGAACGATGTATTTTCAAGCATTACCAACGAAATAGGAACCACGGATAACGTAAAAATACACACAGTATATGAGGACGGTATAGAAGCCGACGTTGATGATGAGCACGTTCTGATCGGAAGTGCATCATTTATGGAAAACAGAAACTATATCCCTGCTTATACTACTGAGGATGAAATATCCGAGTCTAACAATTCAAGGCGTATAATGTATGTAGCATTCGGCGGAACTATCGTTGCCAAATTCTATTTTCAGTATACAGCGGACGGTGAATTCACAAGCACTCTGCGTCAGCTTACGAATGCGGGTATGTGCATAGCGGTGAAAACGTTCGATCCCAATATCGATACTGCCCTTCTTGCAAACGAGATCAACATTAAAAAATATCCTGTAAAGGTCATCAAATGCGCAAACGCAAGTGAGCTTTCTTCAACATCAGAATCTGCCGAGGCTACCGTTATATCAACGAGATCGGCTAAATCTCTTTTGAAGACCCTTACAAATTGCAGAAAGCTATCTTCGGTTATCAAAACGGGAACGCTGATCTCTGTAATGTCTATGCTCGTTTCATTCATGATAGTGATATTTGCATTCATCGCAGGTCTGAGCGGAAGCATCACCTCGCTTTTGATAGTTATTTACCAGCTTATATGGGTCATAATAACAAAGATAGTAACAGGCTTACACATAAAATAAAACGTATATAAAAGCAAAATATCTCTCTTGCAATGCAAGGGAGATATTTTTATTATATTGCATCATTCCTCAGGAATGTAATTAACGATGCTTTCAAAAACCTTTTTATGAAGGTCAAATTCAGCTTGAACCGCTTCAGAGCCCTTTAACGCAGAAACCGCACTGTCCGACGTATTTGCACGAAGGCATAATATCATATCGTCGCGGTAATTTGCAAAGCAGGCAAAGCTCTGTCCGAACGGAGTTTTTTTCAACGGAATACCGTACACGTCAGCATACTGCGGAACTTCTGTGAGGACATCTGACAGCTTTGACAGCGCTCCTGTCAGCTTTATCTTGTCATACTGCTCCTTATCTATAATATAGATATACGAATCACCGACAGCTATTTCATTATTCAATAGCTTAACAGCATCACTGTTCGATGTAGCGGAAACAAACATATCGTTATCACGGCTCTCGGAAAAAAGCTCTGTGTTGAGATATACTATATCTCGTATTGAAATTTCCTTTACCTCTTTTTTCAGGTCATCGTTCAAGGTAGAGATCATCGCTTTTTCTATAGAGTCCAGCGAATCAGTACTGTGCGCTATCGGTCCAAGATACGTTACATATATATCATAATCCACCTTTGTCGCTGCTTGAATTATAATAATCACAGCCATCAAAAGTGCAAATGCACCTATAATAAAATGTATTTTATAATAATAGCCGTATTCTTTAAACCAATTTACTATTTTTTTCAACTGTGTTCACCTTTCAATCTTTTGTTTAATTGTATCAGTTAAAAATGTCTAAATCTATCATATATTAAAAATCGGCAGTAAAAAGGAGGATGCATTTGTTATATTCGTAATTTGTCGATTTTGCATATTTTTTCAGTTTTTAAAAAACATTATGTTGTTGATTTTTAACACAAAATATACGTTTTTCTTGTGCAAAAGGGAGAAAAAATGTTTTATCTCTTGCAAATTAACAAATATTAATGTATCATTAATACGATGCTAAAAAGGAGGTTTTTTATGAAGCACCTTGTGAATATTAAAGGGGTAATTTCTTCTATAGTGATAGCGTCATTTCTGTTTTCTCTTCCCGCAATTGCCTATACAACTCTGAGGACAACAGCAGTAAAGACAGAAGATGATGTAGCTGAATACGAAAATACAGCTTCCCCGACCGCTGAAAATATAAGTAGCTGGGACAACGCCATAAAATACGCAAACACCGTTAAAAACGGCGTGCAGGTAAGATATGATTCTCCGCAAAGACTTGCACTTGAGATAGAAAACAATTCTTTTTCGGCAACGTATAATCTTGCCACCTCAAATAAACTGATCTCATCATTCAAAAACAAAAGCGGCGCTGCATATTTTACAAATTCCTCCGATGCATATTTTGAATCATCGTCCGGTCTTTCTTTTGCTTCACATTCCAATTCAGTGCCGTATTTCAACGCCTTCAGACTTGGATATTACTATTACGATGTTCATATTCTCGGTCAGAATATACAGGATGACAGTGTAACAGTTTCGGGTCAATCATATAATTTACTGAACACGAAAACGAGATATTGGTCGGGAAATATGGTATCAAACGTATCCTGCAGAAATAATGTTCTGTCCTACAAGGTCACTGACACAACCGATCCGTTTTGCTATAATTCGAACATAAGATTCTCAAGCAACTCGTATAACGCAATACAAATAACGATAAAAAGCCAGGTAGCTGATGACTGTGCAATTTATTTCTATACAGATGCAGTCGGCTCTTTCAACGCAGAGCAATGCGTGAGCTTTGACATAACCCCCGGACAGTCGGGCACTTACACAATACCGATAAGCCACCTTCCGAACTACACAGGATACGTCAGAGGAATAAGGGTGGACTGCGGCAAGCAGATCAATGAAACGATAAGCATTTCTGCACTTAAAGCAGTAAATGCAACTATTGCAACACCTTCAGTAAAATTTGAGCGTACTTTCCACACATACTCAGAAAAGCTCCATGATGAGCTTCGGTTTGTTGCAAACGAGGATATAAGCGACATAAGCTCAGTCGGAGTGCAGACAAAGATCCCCGTATCAAGCATCTCAAAGCTCGTGCTTGCTGACGACTTAAACACTTATACATCAGTCAGCGAAAAAATGACCTCGCTCATCTCAGCGGCATTTGATACTGATGCAGGTGTTATAGGATTTATCGTACCGAATGGAAATAATATGGGTAATATATCCGTTGAAATCGTTGACGGATACTATGTTATAAACAGATATCTTAATATCAACGCTCTTTCGAGCGGCCAGGAGATAAAATTAAGCACTCGTGTGTATAATGACGAAACGCACGATTTTGCATTATTCAACAAAGAAGCATATATTGAGAGAAATCCTCTTACCGGCGATAACATAACGGTAGATGAAAATACGAGCGGTGCATCATATTCACATTATGATCCTTATACAGGTGCTTATGTTTTCAATGTGGACGGTATGGGCTTCTACACTGCGTACTATAATACTCCGAACAGATACTTCTTTGTTCCGATAACTGTAAAAGGCGACAATTGTGACAGACACATTTACATAAAAAGCCACTCTGTACACGGAAGCCTTGAATGCGGTGCGGTAATTGACGAAAATAAGGATCTGCTCCCCATTCCCGTCGAGGTCTGCAAGAACTTCCACGGAGAGTATGAAGAAAATGTTTATTATCCTGATGATACGTCATTCGGTGAAATATATTTTCCTTTAGCTCTGAATGCACAGGAGGAAAAGACGTTTACAGTAATTAACCTTTATCAGAATTGGGGAAAGTATCCCTTAAAGCAGCTTTCATCAATAAAATTCTTTGTTTCATATTATCATCTTTCGGTGGGTGTTTCGGAAACTAACTGTATAGCCCCTTACTTTGTAAACGGCAAGGACGGCTGGACACTTCCCGATTTTCGAGCTTTATCAGGCGTGCTTTGGGAAGATCAGCCCCAGCATTACAGCGGCGGTCAGATATATTTTTTGAAATATACCGACTCTAACGGTAACAGCTATAAATCAGAAACGCAAAACGCAAATATCCATAGCGCAGGACCTATTTATTCAGATATCGATATGGAGTACTTATCCGATGACGGAAAAATAAAAGCTGAATACAAGCATATCGAGCTTCCGCAGACCGACGAAACACGTACAAATTATCAGATAAAGCTGACGGTGCTTGAGGATATCAGCTTCAGTAATTTCAAACGTGATTTTTCATTTGTTTCTTTTGATGGCAGACACGTTTTTTATAAGTCGTTAAGCTACCTTGACGAAAATAACAATATTGCAAATAAAGCTCTTTCATATAACGCAGGCACAGTTGATTATATAACACTTGGAGATAATGCCCCGTTCTTTTGCTACTATCAGCGTCAAGGCACGTCTGAACAGGTCACGAATATGGCTTTGATGATAAGGGATCACAGCATCACTGTAAACGGTAAGATATATGATGGAAGATTTGTTTTAAAAAATACTTACATCAACAATATGAACTACGGTGCACTAACACTTGATTTAGGTGCAGTTACCCTTAAAAAAGGTGATGTTATTTCAATTAATACAGTTTTACTTCCCTGGGGTGATCCTGATGACACAGATATCACAAGCGTTCTCAATGTAAGACAGGACTCTTGTATTGATCCTTACAGATTGATCGTTACAGAGGGAGAAAATATTTCAGAAACATTTTTACCGAGCGTAAAAGCAAATAACGGCACAGCGGAGTTTACTATTTTGGGCGGAGATAATCACGCAGTTATCCGTATTTACGGCTTCGATAACTATGTAATAGACGGTATGTACGAGTTCGTAAACGGCGAATATGTGAAATACGATACAGGAAACAACGGTTACGACGGATATCAGGTATATTACGACGAGGACGGCACTTACAGCTTTGCATACAATATTGATATGTCCGGCACAGATAGCCGCACATTCAGAATAATGCAAAACGGCAAAAAGGGAGATGTAAACGGCGACGGTAATATAGACGTGCGTGATATCATTCGTTTAAAGAAATATCTCTCTGACCCGGATACAAGAATACGAAATGACCTTTCAATGCTCAATGACGATGATATAATAGATAAGCAAGACCTTGTATCACTCGTCGAGCTGATCACAAAGCAATAACTCAAATATTCCGAAAGCACTTAAAACTGCTTTCGGAATATTTGATATAAAAAACACTTATTGTAATCAGAATCTATTCTATTAATTTTTTTAATCATTAAGACCCATAAAGATTGTAACATTGAAAAATTCATAGTTTTATGATATACTGAACAAAAGACAATTTAGCATTGTACAGGTTAATCCATATCACAGTATAGTTGAGAGAGGTCGGTATAAAAATATGGACAAGCGATTGATCGGAAAATGGTATAAAGAGAATATGGGCGAAACAATTAATATATTTGACGAATCTCCTCTCCGAATGAAAATATCCTTTACTTCAAGTGGCTATTATAATTTTGAGCCTAATTGTGTTTATGAAAAGGATGAATTTTTTTGTTATGAAATCAACGATGAATACTATCGTATGGTTTATCACATCAAATTTGCAGACGGAAATCTTGAAGGCTTCTATACTCAACACGGTAAAGAAACACCTGTAAAATATATTAAATTAAGCGATATACCCGAGGATGAACCATATAAATTTATCCCACCTGAAGTTTTTATACCAAACAGTGAAAAAACACGACTCGAGAGTTTAAAAGAGTATGCCGATTACGACAAAGAAAATAAATATGGCAGTTCCGTAGAGTTTGTATTAGGCGGTAAAACTCCCAAAATTTTAAAAAAATACAACTATTTTGATTACATAAAAGGTCTTGATAATTCAAGTGATGAAATCGTTTTTAAACTGCTTGATTTCGTTTGCGACCATTTCGGGCACAACGGCACAAAAGGTTTGGGAAGTGGAAGAACGATCACCGATTTGATTGGCTTCTGTGAGAGTAACGAAGGCAAATCTAATTGTCGAGGGCTTGCAATTCTTTTGGCATCTTTGCTTCGCCTCAATGGTATAAAAGCCCAACACATCACCTGTATGCCTTATGAAGAACCATTTGATGACTGCCACGTGGTTGTTGATTGCCTTTTGCCGTCTGAAAAACGAATTATGCTTGACCCTACTTGGCGATTGTATCTCAAAGATAATGACGGAGAATATGTATCTTTACCTCGTCTGCGAGAACTTCTTTTGGCAGGTGAACTGATTTTTGAAAATCCAACTGCCAACTATAACGGACAAGGTTTTGCAAAAGAATACTATAGGAATTATATGACAAAGAACTGTTTCCGTTTTGCTCGTCCTACACTTGCTAAAGAAGGTGTCGATGGACGCACAGAAACATCACGATACATTGAACTTATTCCTAAAGGCTACCCAATAGAAAAGTTTTCTGAATACCGCAAAAAAGATTTTGTTTGTAACGATATTGAATTTTGGGAAATATAAATATTCTCGTTATACATACATTATAAAAGGACTATGACAGTTTTGGTGTCATAGTCCTTAAAATTTTATCATATATCTTCATCCACAGAAAAAACACAATGAAAATACGGGCACTCTTTTGCCTGTTCAAATTTTTCCGCATCAGTAATATCATTGTAAAAAACCAAGAACTTCGCAGGCAGGCATTTATGTTCAGGCTTTAACAAATCTGCATCATTTTCAAGGGTTTCTTTCATTGTCATTTTGGTATTACATTCACCGTCCAAAACAAAAAACCATTCGCCGTCAACTTGTTCAAACCCATCATAACCCCATCCACACAAAAGCACTTGCCCGTTTTTTAAAAAGTATTCAAAATCATTGTTTTTGACGTATTCAATAGGCAACTGTTCTCGAACAATGCGATTGTAAATTTGCACTATATCCCTTGATGTGATAAAAAACTGATATTTAATTCCAAAGTCTTTATAATACGGCATTCTATGATAACGGATTATATCAAATGGAACAAAAAGCAAATATCCAACACACACAACCAAGGTTATAGGCACACCTATGATTATACCTAACCCCGTTCCAAGAATGCTTAAAAATTTTTTCATAAAATCACCGCCTAACGAATACCGCTTATGTCTTTATTATATCATACTACCGTCATTATTCAACAATTCCCTGTGACATTTGCCACAGGGAATCTATTGCTTAAATTTTCATTTGTCGTAAATGTGTCGTAAAACAGTTTTGATAGAGTTTCAAAAACCCTGCAATACCGCTATTTTACGCCATTTTCTTAATCAATGGGCTTCATCGTTGGGAAAAGTAAAACATCGCGAATTGAGTAGCTATCGGTAAGGAGCATTACCAATCGGTCAACACCGAAACCAAGGCCGCCTGTGGGGGGCATGCCGTATTCAAGAGCCATAATGAAGTCCTCGTCTACCTCTGCATTAGCACCTGTTGCGCGCTTTGCGATGACCTGGCGCTCAAATCTTTCTCTCTGATCGATAGGATCGTTAAGCTCGGAGAATGCATTACCCATTTCTCTTGCGTAGATAAAGAACTCAAAACGTTCAGTAAACGCGGGATCCTCCGGCTTTCTCTTCGCAAGCGGTGAAATCTCCACGGGATAATCGTAAATGAATGTAGGCTGAATGAGCTTGTCCTCGACGAATTCATCAAAGAATGCAGCAAGAACATCTCCCTTTGCAGCATTTGCCTCGACCTCGACGCCTCTTGCCTTTGCTCTTGATCTGGCGTCTTCATCAGATGTCCAGTCGTAGTAGTCCTCGCCTGAGTACATTTTCACAGCCTCAGCCATTGTAAGACGCTTCCAGGGAGAAGCCATATTGATCTCTGTTCCCTGATATGTTATGACATCGCTTCCGCATATCTTTTTTGTGATGTGAACATAGAGCTCTTCAACAAGATCCATTATTTCGTGATAATCTGCATATGCCTGATAAAGCTCTATTGTCGTAAACTCGGGGTTGTGCTTTATGTCCATACCTTCGTTACGGAATATTCTGCCCACCTCATACACCTTATTGAATCCGCCAACGATAAGACGCTTCAAATAAAGCTCTGTTTCGATACGCAGGTACATATCAATATCAAGTGCGTTATGGTGTGTTACAAACGGACGTGCAGATGCTCCGATCTCCAGGGTATGAAGAACAGGTGTATCTACCTCCAAAAATCCCTTTGCATCAAGGAAAGCTCTCAGCTCTCTGATTATCTGCGAGCGCTTTACAAATGTGTCCTTTACCTCAGGATTTACGATCAGATCAACATATCTGCGGCGATAACGTGTATCCTGATCCTTCAATCCGTGCCATTTTTCAGGCAGAGGAAGCAGAGATTTCGTCAAAAGCATAAGACCCTGTGCGTGTATTGAGATCTCGCCGCGTCTTGTTCTGAAAACAAAGCCTTCGATACCTATGATATCACCAATATCCCATTTTTTATAGGCTTCAAACACATCCTGTCCAACATCATCTATCTTTATATAGACCTGGATCCTGCCCGTTGAATCAGCGATATCTATAAAGTTCGCCTTACCCATATCTCTGCGTGACATAATTCTGCCCGCGAGCTTTACAGTTTTGTTTTCGTACTCTTCAAAATTTTCTTTGATAACTGCAGCTTCTGCAGTCACCTCATATTTTGTAACCTCAAACGGATTCTTTCCCTCGCTTTTAAGTGCGTCGAGCTTTGCCCTTCTGATGACAAGCTCCGAAGACATATCAAGCTCTTCGCTTTGTTCTGTCACATTCAATTCTTCGCTCATTTTAATGCCCTTTCTTATTTGCTGATCTCAAGAATTATAATCTTAACGTCACCCTTGGGAAGACGAACTGTTACTGTGTCGCCTACTTTAGCGCCGATTATTGCTTTACCTACGGGAGAGGTGTCCGAAATCTTGTTTTCAAAGGGATCTGCCTCCGTAGAGCCAACGAGATAATACTCAACGTATTCGTCATAAGTAGCGTTGTGTATTTTGACCTTTGAGCCTACATTTACCTTGTCCGTAGTTACCTCATCATCGGAAACTACCTGCATTCTGGAAATCTTTTCTTCAAGCTCTGCGATCTGCGCTTCGACCTGAGCCTGCTCATTGCGGGCTGCATCGTACTCAGCGTTTTCCGACAAGTCACCGAAGGAACGAGCGACCTTAACGCTCTCTCTTACCTCGTTTCTTTTGACCGTGCGAAGATAGTCAAGCTCTTCCTGTAATTTTTTATAACCTTCTTCGGTTATTTTAATAATGTTTTCTGCCATTTATCCGTACCTCTTTCTTTATATACAATATAAAAATTATACAATAATTTATTTTTTCAGCAATGCAACAGCGTATTTGAGCTGATCGTCGTTTTCGTATGCGAGTTTGTAAAGACTTACGTTTGAAAATTCCTCCGAAAGCTCAACTATGTGGTCGGGAGTTATGCCGATCTTATCGAAATTATCCGATTTTGGCGGATAATAAAGCGCTGCGGAAAGGTAAATATATGATCCGTCGCTTAAGCGGAACGGCGATGATACAGAGCCTTTACCGTGCGTTTTTGTACCGACCGTAACCGCCATATCGTAATCTGCGAGTGCCGATGTAAACAGCTCCGCTGCTGAAGCTGTATACCCATTTGTCAGAATTACCGCAGGCAGATCAAAGCCGGGACCCTTTGATTTAAATACCTCTTCGTTCTTCGCTTTATCGATTATCTTGAACATATCACCCTCAGGCAACATATATTCGAGCGTTTCCTTGATAGAATTAAGCGAGCCGCCGGAATTATCACGCAGATCGAAAATAACACTGCTCGCCTTTTGCATCTTCAGGTCTGAGATCGCATTTTTAAGCTCGGTCGGGGTATTTGCGTAAAAATTAGTGATCTTTACATAGCCGATATTACCGTCCAGCAGTGAATGGTCAACGGTAGTTGTTGTATATTCGCTTCTTGTGACATTTATCTGCGATGTGCCGTTTTCATTTTTGACTGTCAGCGCAACAGCTGTACCGATCTGTCCGATAATAAGATCGGTCGCCTTATCATAGCCGACCTCTGTAAGATACTTACCGTCAACGGCAAGTATGTGGTCGCCTACCTTTATTCCGGACTTATCGGCAGGAGAGTCCTTGAATACCTTATATATTTCAATAGAATTTTCGGTGGTATTGTGACCGACTATAACGCCTATACCGACACCCTTATCGTCTAAAGAGGCTATAAAGCTCTTGTATTCATCCGCCGTATAGTATTTTCCGTATCTGTCACCGGTACCTGCAATAAAGCCGTAGATCAAGCCATTGAGAATATCGTCTTCACTGTAATCATAGATAAAATTTTCTCTATATATGCGGCTTATTTCCTGTATTTTCGCCTCTGAAAATCCGCTGTTAACAAGCTGCTTTAGCTGACGCTGATACTTTTGGCTGACGCCGAGATATGTTGTCTGAAAAACAAGTATTGCAGTAAGCAATACAAGCACTATCGCCTTGAAATACGATATTACGTACTGCTTTTTCGGCTTTTGTAATGCATTCTGCTCCGGCTGCTGCGTTTGCGCGGTCGGTTCATTTTCCGAACCTATATGATCTTCTTGGGAAATGCTTTTCTGTGCAAGATCCTCGGCTTCTATTGCTTCACTATTCTGCTGTTCAAATTCGTTTTCGTTCATATTTTTCCTATAAATCAAGCTAAAACCAATACTGTTAATTACAAACTATCCGGACAAGCCGCAAAAGCCTGCCCGGTAGTTTTATTATATGCCAAGATCAATCGATATAATACTTTTTCATGGCTCCGAGGAGCTTTCCGAAAAAGTTTTCAGGATCTGTATAATCTCCGTCAGGTGTTACAACAGCGAAATGCAGATGGTTACCCGTGGAAGAGCCTGTTGTTCCTACAAGTGCAATTACCTCGCCTCTTGACACACGGTCGCCAACCTTAGCGTAGAGCTTTGATGCGTGAGCGTAATACGTTTTATATCCGTTTGCGTGCAGAATAACTACATAGTTTCCGAGCGTGCTTGAATATTTTGATATAAGCACTGTGCCCGAGTCAACTGCATAAATGTTATTACCTGCACCGAGTGCAAGGTCTATACCGTGATGGTACACACGCTTGCTGCTTCCGAACGGATCGGGACGCCATCCAAAGTTATCCGTGTATTTCGCCTTATTATAGTCAACCGGGAAGCACCAGCCGTTTTCATACATCAGACCGCCCGACGACGATGTGTTACCGCCGCTGCTCTGATTGTTTTTATTGGCTTCCTCCTGCTTACGCTTCTCCTCTTCCTCCTGACGCTTCTTTTCTTCCTCTTCCTTGCGAAGCTGCTCAAGATATTCCTCTTCAAGCTCTTCCTTTGAGTAGATAAGATCGTCCTTTTTGTCCTCAAGCTCCTTCAGCTCGTCAAGAACTGCAAGCTCATCATCATGGAGCTTATCGTGTATTTCCTTCGCCTGCTCCATATCCTCGTAAAGCTTCTGTATGTACAAGGCCGTTTCGGCAGATACGATATCCACAAGCTCCTTTTTCTCTTCGAGAACCGCCTTATTCAGACTTTGCTCTTTCTGAGTTTCTTCAAGATCTACGACCTGGCTTTCATACATGATCATAAGGCTTTCAGTAGATTCAAGCAGATGCTGCTCGTAATCAAGTATACTGCCTATGTACTGCAGATTGAGAATAAAATCGGAAATAGAACGTGATGTAAGCAATATTTCAAGATACTTCAGCTTTGAGGAGCCCGATTCGTAATTGCTTCTGAACAGCTCTACAAACAGCGTTTTTTGCTCTTCAAGCTCGGTTGCGGTCGATTCAAGAAGGCTGTTTTTCATCGCCAGCTCATTTTCGCACTGCATAATAAGCTCCTGAGCTATCGTAAGCTCTGACATAACGTACTGAAGCTGAAGATCAAGCAAACGCTTCTTTTCAGCATTGTATTCAGTTTCATTCTGAAGCTCTGCAAGCTGCTTTGCAAGCTCTGCGCGCTGCTGCTCAAGCTCACTTTTATTATTTGCCAGCTTGTCAATTTCCGCATCGGCACGGTTGATCTGATTTTGCAAAGCATCAATATCGCTTTGCGAGATCTTCTTTGCTGATGCTGTAACTGTAAAAGCACATAGAAGCATCGCAAGTGAGATTATCAGGGCGATAGCTCTTTTTGTGTTAAAAATCATATAATACCTTTCCTTTAAACCTTAATGTGTTTCTTCGTGGACATTGTGCAGCCGATAAGACAAGTTGCAACAGAGATGACTATATTGGCGGCAAGTACAACGAACCATATTTCAGAAAACGGAACGACTGAAACGAAGGACGCTATTTCCTGCTCAGAGCCGATAACTATACTTGAAACATAGCCGTACGCGGCAAACTGACATATGTATGCGAGAACTGCCGATATAAGTCCTATCATTGCAGACTCAAACATAAACGGGAACGATATAAAGAATCCCGTTGCACCAACGTATCGCATAACGAGTATTTCATCCTGTCGTGTTGTTATCGCCATATTTATCGTGTAAACGTTAATGATACATGAGATCGTCACCAAAACGATCATCAGTAAAATAAAGAACAGCAAAATTACGTTTTTGAACGCATCAAGAGTCTTTGCCGCATCAGCAGCATCCTCAACCGTTCTTATTCCGTCGATGGCAGTCAGCTCATCACGTAATTTTGAAATGCTCTCAATATCGTTATAAACGACCTTAAAAGCATCGGACAGCGGATTTTTGTCAAATGTGTCCTTGTTTATTCCCGATACGCCGACAGTAGTCGCAGCATCTGTTTGAGCATCCGTATCAAAAGCTGTTTCGGGAGCGGCCTGAGTTTCGTTGTTATCGTTCTGTTCAACGTGCTTTATTCCGAGCTTATCGGCAATATCCGCATCGGCCGTATAAGCACCGAGAACTGCCTGGTCAAATTCAATACTGTCAAGAGAATTTATATCCGACAGTGCGGCTGTATAATCAATGGATATTTCAAATCCGTTTTCATCGCCCGCAGGAACAACGCTTATAATAGCGGAAAACTTCTCCTGTGTGATATTTCCGTCTGCATTGATGAAAACGCTCGCATTGCAGCTTTTTACAGTTATTTCCGAATCCTCGCCGACAATTGACGAAAGATCAAAGAAATCTACTATAACATAGCTGTTAATGCCTGACATGGCAACACGCTTGCCGCCGTTTTCTTCAGCTTCGGTATAGTTGATGAATTTGTTATAGAAATCAACGGTATAAAGCATTATCATGCCGTTATCGGAAGCGTGGGATAAGTAATCGTTCTGATCGACACTGCCTGTAAGGGCCGCGCCGTCAACAATTGCATAAAGTGAGCCGTCCTTATAATAAAGCGCTTCAACGGTGGTATCAGCCATATACGTTTCGGACAGGTGCAGAGAGTTGTCCTTTTGCTTTATAAGCTGCTCCTTAGCGGTAATATCAGCGGCAATGCCGTTGAGCTTTGTCGAAATGGCTGTGTTGTATGTATAGCTTGAAAGCGAGCTTCTTGACGCCAACGCCCTTTCGACCTCCTGCTCAAGAGTAATGGGAAGAGGATCTTCAGCGGGGGTCTGTGTGTCAACTGCAGGTGCAGTTGTATCAACATCCGATTGAGTATCTTTAAAGAAATTCAGAATATTTGGAAATGAGGAATATTGCTTTATTTGTTCAGCGAAAGCATCTTCTTTGGAAATAAACTGTACGCTTTGAACATTTTCGAGCGCCTTGATCTTTTCCTCAATTATCTTCTCTTCTCCCTCAGGCAGATCGTAATCGCACATACAAACGATCTCATTAAGACCGTCAAGCTCATTGATATTGACATAAGCGTTGTAGAACACAAGTCCAAGACACCCTGTTATAAGCAGACAGCCTGTAAGGATTATGCACGAGGCAAGCGTCATAAAGCCGTTTCGGGCAAGGCTGTGAAAGCCTCTGGAAATGAGATATGTAATACTGTATTTACCCATTTATCCCACCGCCGTTTCCTGTGTCACTTACGATCTCACCCTTCTCAAGAGTGATAACACGTTTATTGAACTTTTCAAGCATAAAAAGGTCATGCGTTATCACGATAACCGTTTTACCCGAATTATTGAAGCCGGTAAGTATCTGCATTATCTCGTTTCTGAGCTTGGCATGAAGGTTTGATGTAGCCTCATCTGCGATAATAATGCTCGGATTGTTTACAACAGCTCTTGCTATGGCAACTCTCTGGCGTTCGCCGCCCGAAAGGTGACGGGGAAATTTATCGCTCTTATCTTTTATATCAAGGATATCTAATATGGAGTTGACACGCTTTCTGATTATTCTGTTGGGAGCGCCTACTGCGCGCATTGCAAATGCGACATTCTCGTATACCGTGCTTTTTTCAAAGAGCTTATAGTCCTGAAAAACTATCCCTAAATTACGTCTGTAAAACGGGATCTTTCGTGTTTTAAGCGAATTCAGGTCGTAGTCATCGACCTGTATTGTGCCCGTCTTGGGAGTTTCCTCACGCAAAAGGAGCTTCATAAGAGTAGATTTACCTGCACCCGAAGGGCCTGTCAGAAATACAAATTCACCATCCTCAATTGTCAAGTTGATATCACTCAATGCATTCTGACCGTCTGCATTCTTGTACTGTGCAGATACATTTTTAAATTTGATCATAAGTCTTCTTTCTCCCGTTTTTCAGGGGGCAAGGACAGATCAAAACTTGGCAGGCTTGCTTGTAAGGTATTTTTTAACCATAAGGGCAACCTTGAATGTTATTGCGTGCTCAAACTCACGCAGATCAAGCCCTGTCATTTTTTTGATCTTGTCAAGTCTGTAAACTAACGTATTACGGTGAACAAAAAGCTTTCTGGATGTTTCGGACACGTTGAGGTTATTTTCAAAAAATGCCTGAATGGTCATAAGAGTTTCCCTGTCAAGAGATTCAAGCGATCCCTTTTTGAATACCTCCTGCAAGAACATTTCGCAAAGCGTGGTCGGAAGCTGATATATCAATCTGCCGATACCGAGATTTTCGTATGCGATAATATCCTTTTCGGTGTCAAATACCTTTCCGACCTCCAAGGCTACCTGCGCCTCCTTGAACGAACGTGCAAGATCCTTTACGTTTTCTGCCGCTGAGCCGATACCGACGGAAAGGCCCTTGACAAGAAACTCCGATGAGATCGTATCATAGATCGTCTGTGCTATTTTCAATACATCTGTTGACTCGTATCCCGTCTTCATTTCCTTGACGAGAACTATGTCCTGTTCACCTACACTGATGACATAGTCCTTATTCTTATCAGGAAACATACTCGATATCATATCGAACGGAACTCCATCGGTATTACCGCTGAATTTGACCAGAATGACAACTCTTGTGACATCGGTCGAAAAATGAAGCTCCTTTGATTTGATAAATATATCACTGGGAAGAATGTTGTCAAGAATGATATTTTTGATAAATGACGCTTTATCGTATTTTTCATCATAAAAATTTTTGATATTGGAAAGCGAAATGGCGAGAACTGCGGATATTTTATCAGCAAGCTCGTCCTCCCCTTCAACGAAAACAACGTACTCCGATTTAGCGGAATTGCCTATCGGGCGATATGTATAACCCTTAGAATATACTGCATCCGTCGTATATGCAAGCTCATCTCTGATGCCCTGACGGGTCTCACCTATTTTTACAAGCTCTGAACAGGAAACGATAACGCCGTTTTCGTCGATAACTCCGATAACCCTGTTCACTACATCTTTCATCTGGTGAATTACACCCTGAATCAATCTGTTAGACATACGTCCTCCATAAAAAACAAAAAGTAAAATTGCAGCACAATATGATAAATTGCACATACCTTATATATTATATAGATTTAGTTGTAAAAAATCAATAAAAAATTGATAAATTAATATAAATTTTCAAAGTTTTTTCGTCGTAATTACAATATTCGCACTTAAAATGATGAATTACAGCTCCGTTTCGTAGATTATGCACGAAATAGCAAATATCGGTGCGGTCTCACACCTTAAAATGCGCTTGCCCAGCGTTACCGCCATTGCTCCGTGGTCAACTGCATACGCTGCCTCATCATCAGTATATCCGCCCTCAGGTCCTACAAATACGGATATCTCATTTGTGCAGGATGACGAAAGTATCTGTCTGAAGGAAACCGACTGCTCAAGCTCATAACAGAATATCTTTAGTCCCTGCGCTTCTTTTACCGCCTTTTCAAACGGTACAGGTGCATTTACTGCGGGAACTGCTGCCCTGCCGCTTTGCTTTGCAGCGCTTTCGGCGATCCTGGACAGGCGTTCTACCTTCTTTTCAGCCGTCTTACCGTCATATTTGGCAACGCATCTTTTGCTGTCCACAAGAGTTATATCACATACGCCTATCTCTGTCGTTTTCTGAACGATAAGATCGAGCTTATCGCCCTTGGCTATCGACTGATACAAGTGTATCTTAACGTTTGGCTCTGTCGTTGCCGAGCGAATATCGACGATATCTGCAAGCACTCTCGTCTGACTTATCGATGTTATCACACAGTCATATTCACGCATCTGCTCATCACAGACGGTTATTTTCTGTCCCGGACGTGAACGCAGGGAGACTCCTATGTGAACACAGTCATCTCCCGTTATTTCAACAGTATTTCCGCAGATATCGCTTCTGTTTATAAAAAATCTCATGTCTCGTCGGTTTCGGGTATTACGATCGCAAGGAAGCGGCAATCTTCACCGTTTATCGCTATCATACCGTGAGGCCATTTTGAGTTGAGGTAGATACAGTCTCCCTCGTTCAATATTTCCGTCTTATCGTTTACTATCATCTTAAGCGTGCCGCTGAGCACCATATCGAACTCGTGTCCGTCGTGAACACACATATGAACAGGCTTTTTCTGCTCTTCTTCGCTGTACGGCGCTACTACTATAAACGGCTCTATCTTACGGTCTCCGAAAAGATACGCCATATTCTGATATGCAAGACTTGCGCGTCTTTCAACAGGCAAGCCCTCGCCCTTTCTCGTCACAGAATAAACGGAAAGCTTTGGAGTTTCACCGAGAATAAGGTCGCTTATATCGACTCTGAGCTTTTGCGCACACTTGATAAGAAACGATATTGAAATATCCTTTTCACCGTTTTCGCAAAGGATATACTCTTCTTCTGTTGTATTTGTGAATTCTGCCATATCCTTGGTCGAATAACCGAGAATGTCACGAAGATCGGCAAGACGCTCGCCTATTTGTTTCAAATTGGATATTTCCATATACTCCTCCTATATAAATGAGAGAAATCATTTTCTACTGTGATTATATCATATTTCCGCATCTTTTGCAATACGTTAAATTGTTAATATTACATATTTCTCTTGATTTTTTTTAAAAAAAGCGTATAATAGTAGTCAAACGTAGATCTATACGAAAAATTTATCAGAAAGTGATTTTTCTATGGCACATACATTTTTCGATTATTACAAGCTGCTTTTCGACAAGGGACTCGTGTCCTACTGTGATTTTTACGATTGCGAAAGCACTCCCGTAAGAAGCATCTGCTACAACTCATCAAACGCAAAGCCCGGCTGTCTTTTTGTTTGCAAGGGCGAAGCGTTCAAGCAGGAGTACCTGATCTCCGCCATAGAGCTTGGCGCGAGCTTCTACATTTCCGAAAAGAAATACTTAAATCATTCCGACATCCCGTATATAATTGTCAGCGACGGACGCAAGGCGCTTGCGGAAATATCAAATATGTTTTTCAATTATCCGTCTTCCTCACTGCAGACGTTTGCCGTTACGGGAACTAAAGGAAAAAGCACCGTGTGTCTTTTTATAAAGCAGATCCTTGATGCTCATTACGATTCTGTAAACGGATCCCGTTGCGGTCTTATTTCAACAATAGAAACGTTTGACGGGCTGACATATGAGGAAGCTGTTAACTCAACACCCGAATCGTACGAATTACAGCGTTTTCTTTCAAACGGCGTTTCAGCAAAGCTCGACGCTTTTTCAATTGAGGTATCAAGTCAGGGCATAAAGCAGTGCCGTATAAACGGCATTGATTTTGATACAGGTGTTTTTCTGAACATCGGGCAGGATCACATAAGCCCTAATGAGCATAAGGATTTTGAAGATTATTTTTCAACGAAGCTCCGTCTGTTCAAGCAGTGTAAGCGCGCTGTCGTCAACGCCGATTGCGAGTTTGCTGACAGAATACTTCAAAACGCCGTTGACAGCTGTGACACAGTTGTAACATTCGGAAAATCTCCGACATCTGACGTTTACATTTACGATATGAGCAAATCGGGAAGCAACACCGTTTTCCGTTGCAGGACCGATAATTATGATGAGGAGTTTACTCTTTCCGTGCCGGGATTTTTCAACGTTGAAAACGCTGCCGCGGCAATAGCTGCAACAATGCATCTCGGAATTTCCGCCCAGACTGTAAGAAAAGCATTTGAAAGCGTAAAAGTTCCGGGCAGAATGGAAATGTATACAACTAAGGATAATTCGATAGCGATATGCACCGATTATGCGCACAATACCCTGTCGTTCGAAACGCTTATAACCTCACTCAGAGCAGAATATCCGGGAAGACGGCTGATAATGGTATTCGGCGCTCCGGGAGGCAAGGCACTTAACAGACGGCGGGATCTTGGCACCGCGTCGGGAAAATTAGCAGATCACACATATATAACGTCGGACGATCCGAATTTTGAGGATCCCGAGCAGATCGCGCGTGAAATAGCCGTTTATGTAGAAAATGCAGGCGGGAGCTACGATATAATCGTTGACCGCGAGGAAGCCATCCGCACAGCATTCAAAAACGCCCCTGCCGGAAGCATCATCGTGCTTGCCGGGAAGGGACGTCAGGCATATGTGGTTATAAACGGCTCAAACATACCGTATAAGAGAGATGACGAAATAGCCGTTGAGCTCATTGAGGAATATGATAAGCTGACCTTGGCTTAAATATTCTTTCCGTACCTTTCCATCAGCTTGACCGCGCCGAACAGCAATGCTGCTTCGAACGGCAGCATAATAAGGTTTTTGGCAATACGCATAGGCAAAAGCGCAATAAATGTATCACCGTACAGTAAGCTGCAGCAAAACGTATTCAATATGATATTGCAGATAAGCGTATCGGCGCATTTTGCTGTAATTACACGCCACAGGGGCATTTTAGCTCCTGTGGCTTTTCTGTGCATGATCACACCGTAAAGCATACCGCTTATCAGCGCAGTAAGTGTAAAGCCGGGAAAAAGCATACCTCCTGCGGGATTTATAATATAGCCCACTATATCAGCACCTGCGCCGAACGCCATACCTGTTGCAGGACCGTATAAATATCCGCACAGTCCTATAAAAAGAAACGTAAAGGTTATCTTCATTTCCTGCACGGGCATTATTTCAACAAGCGATACGACGCCGCACATAGCAAGAAGCAAAGCGCACATAACGAGCTTTTTTGTTCTCGTCTGCGTTGTCGCAACGCGCCCGTCGGCATACAGTGCATTTCCCATTTTTATACTGCACGCAGCTACCAGCACGATCACGCCTGCTATGCCCATTCCCCAGAACAAAAAGAGCCTGGGCACGCTTGTCGGTATTATAGCCTTTAACGTAAGCGGAACGCCCTTGACCGCCGCATACGATACCGTTCGCACGGCAAGCGTCAAAAACTGCATTATCAGTAACACTATACCGCACATAAAGACGTTTCTGTTTAGTTTGTACTTAAGCATATTTTCCTCTCTTCTGAACAGAGAGAATTTCCCATAGGAAAACAAATCGAGAGGGCAGAAAGCCCCCTCGCCGATTTTTTGTAAGCCAGCGGGATGCGGATATAAAACCGCAGCCCGAAAGGCAATTCGTTCGGCGGACAACTCCCCGTTCCGCCGACACTGCAACGATGTTGCATACGCTTTATATCCTACTCTGTCGGATACATTCTACCACTAATAAAAAAACTTTTCTATTGACATATTGCATAATTTTTCATTTAAAATTCTGTTGAAAATTAATCAATCGTATAAATCGTTTCACAATTAATATACAAATTGCTCTTGAAAAAACGTAATGAATACATTAGAATTTTTATAATAAGTTATAGTGCAGGTATAAAATTTATGGTATTTTCAAGCTTGGAGTTTTTATTTCTTTATCTGCCGATAGCCCTTGGCATATATTTTTTATGTCCTAAAAAATGGCGTAACATTTGGCTATTGGCTATCAGCCTTGTTTTCTACGGTTGGGGAGAGCCTGTATATGTTTTCCTCATGATCTTCACGATCATAGTTGACTATGTATGCGGTTATCTCGTTGATAAATTCAAGGACGACCGACGGAAAGCGAAAGCTGCTCTGATAATAAGCGTTGTTATAAATCTCGCAATTCTCGGATTTTTCAAGTATTACGATTTTATCGTAGGAAGCATACTTAATCTTATACCCGGTGTCAATATCCCGCTTTTGGGACTCGGACTTCCGATCGGTATATCCTTCTATACGTTCCAGGCTCTTTCGTACGTGATAGACGTTTACAGACAGGATGCCGACGTTCAGAAAAAAATAACCTCATTCGGCGCTTACGTTACGCTGTTTCCTCAGCTTATCGCAGGTCCTATCGTTCGTTACAAGGATGTTGACGCCGAGCTTAATGAGCGTCACGAAAGCATCGAGCTTTTCGCTTCGGGTGTTCGCACCTTCATAGCGGGTCTTGGTAAAAAGATCGTTTTTGCAAATGCAATAGGACAGGTATGGGAATATTTCCGTGATATTCCCGCTGACGAGCGAAGCGTTCTTGCCGCGTGGTTCGGTATAATCTGCTATTCATTCCAGCTTTATTTCGATTTTTCGGCATACTCGGATATGGCTATCGGTCTTGGCAAAATGCTCGGCTTCAGATTTCTTGAAAACTTCAATTATCCCTATATTTCCAAAAGCATCACGGAATTCTGGCGCAGATGGCATATGTCGCTTTCCACCTGGTTCAGAGATAACGTATACTTCCCTCTTGGCGGATCGAGAAACGGTAAATTCAAAACATACCGAAATTTGCTTATCGTATGGCTCTTGACGGGCATCTGGCACGGCGCATACTGGAATTACATACTGTGGGGCTTGTACTACGGCATAATTCTTATGCTTGAAAAGGGATTTCTGCTTAAATGGCTTGAAAAGATTCCTGCATTTTTCCGCCATATTTACACGCTTATCATTGTGCTTTTCGGTTGGCTGATCTTCGTATTCGAGGATCTGCCCGCAGGTATTGCATATCTTAAAAATATGTTCGGTGTTACAAACGGCGGATTTATAAACGCATCAGACGGATATGAGATCATGCGAAATCTTGTATTTGTTGCAATACTGTGCATCGCTTGCACCCCTCTGCCCAAAAAGCTGTTTTACAAGCTGTATTTTTCAAAGGAGGCTGCGGGTAAAATATGGCGTATTGCCGTGCCCGTCGGTGCATTTGCTGTATTCGCTGTAAGCTGTGCATATCTCGTTGATTCCAGCTTCAATCCGTTCTTATATTTCAGATTCTGAAGAAAGGAGAATTATCATAATGAGCAATAAAAAGCCTGAAGCCGAAATACTGCTTGATGAGCAGCTTTCAATGGCTTCAAAAACAAAGCTGACTGACATTATTACTATGGTAATATTTCTGATTCTTATCTTCGGAATAACCGTACTGTTCTGGGCATTGCCCGATAAGGAATACTCGGGCGAAGAAAAACGCGCTTTAAAGCAGATGCCCGAAATATCGGCAGAAAGATTTGCAGAGGAATTTAAGCAAGGCTTCAATGAAATATTTATGACATACGACGAAAAGCAAGCCATTGAAAAAAATGACAGTATGTTTGATGAGATTGCTGACTATTATGCAGATCAGTTCCCCGCCAGAAACACTCTGCGTACCGTTAAGGGTTATACCGAGCTTGCTATGCTCAAGCGTCAGTCAAACGGTATCCTGTTTATCAACGGCGGACTTGTAAATCCCGATACAGTTACAGGCGAAATAACAGACGAAAACGGGAAAAGCGTTGAAAGGACGGATGAGGATGCCCTTTCGACGATACAGAAAAACGTCACGCTTTTAAATCTTCTGAACACTAAGATCAAGGATAACGCAACGCTTTATACCGCCGTAGCAGGCAGAACGGTTGATGTTTCAAGCTCTTACTTACCGAATGCGTTTGCAGATAGAAACGCTCAGTTCTGGACACGGTATTCGGATGCCTGCTCTAAGACAGAGCTTAAAACAATAGATCTTTTAACTCCTCTTACAGAGCGTTATGAAGACGGCGAATACGTTTATTACAAAACAGACCACCATTGGACAACGCTCGGCGCATACTACGCTTATGTTGAAATTATGCACTCATTCGGAGAAACACCCTTAAGTCTTGAGGATTTTGATATTCAGATACAGAGCGATGATTTTCTCGGAACAGTCTATGCAAAGGCAGGAATTGCCCCCACGGGTGCTGATAAGGTCTCACTTTTCCGTTTTGACTCAGATAATGAGTTTACTACGACGATACCCGTCGGAAATGAAATTACGAGCTATCAGGGCTTTTACAATATGTCATATCTTGATACTGCCGATCAGTACAGCGTTTTTTTAGGTCACGACAACACGTCTTTTGGCGGAAACAATCCGATAACGATAATAAAAAAGAATACAGACGAAAAGCGTGAAACGCTCGTTCTTATTAAAGACAGCTTTGCTCACAGCGTAGCTCCGTTTCTTGCTTATCACTACGATCTGATAATTCTTGATATGCGTTACTACACTCCAAACGGAGAGGAATTTAAAACAGTTTCACAGTACGCATCGCAGGATGACATTTCAAAGATACTCGTGCTATACAATATGGAAACGTTTATGAACGACTCTTCGGTAATGAGAGCCGTAAAATAATAATAACAAAAGACCGTAAGGCATTTTCGTTCGCCTTGCGGTCCATTTTATTTACTGTTGATAAAACGTTATCGTTCTGTGCGGAATTGAGGAAGAAACAGAAACCTTGCCTGAAAATATCTTATATATTTTGCCGTTGCTGACAAGATCCTTATAAGCCTCATTCATAGCAATGTCGTTTGAAAACTTTATTGATGATATTTTGCCGTCCTGCTGCGAAAGTATCTGTTTTGCCTTATCAAAATTATAGGTATCGAGGATGTATCCGCTATGCTCGTGGAAGCCGAAATCCGTCGATACACATTCAGGTGCTTTAAACAGATTATCCGGCACATGCGTTCCCGAAAGCTCATTTGAATTTATACAAAAATACTCGTATGTCGCTTCATTCGGGTACAGAAGATTTCCTTTCGAGTCCTCATCTGACGGATCATCCCACGTAATATCTATCCAATATGCCTGATCGTCAAGATATATACAGTTCCATCCGTGAGGACCTCCTGCGTGGCCGGTATAGTATATACAGTTATATCCGAGCTTTGTCATAATAAGCTGAAAAGCCTTCGCATAGCCTGAGCATACGGTCTTACCGTTTACAAGACAGCCGTATGCTGTGTAGATGTAAAACGAATTTTCATCAGCCATCGTCTTTTTTGCCTCTGCAAGACCGTCAAAATCATAAAATGCATTCAAGGCTATGTAATCGTGAACAAACTTTACCTTATCATAATCTGTTGAGCATTGATCTGCTAAAGCTGCTACCTTATCGACCTCTGCATTCAGTCTGTCGATATACTTTTTCTTATTCGATACGTATTTCCAGAAATCGTATTCCTTTACCGTGACCTTACACGATGACGGAGAATCAAGAAAGCCCTGTGAAAAGCTGAATGAATAGCCGCAGGCGATCCAGAACAGCTCAGGATGCTCATAATGGATGGCGAACACCGCCCTTTCTACCCACGTTGTAAAATCAGCATACGTGCCGTTTGTGAATGTACAAGTATTGCCACCGTTTCTGATCTCCTTCAGAAGATCGTCATATATATTTTTTTCTTGCGGAGTCAATTGCTGATAATAGTATCCCTGTGACAGATCAGGCGAAAACGTATCCAAGCTCGCGCCCGAATTCGTATCATTATAGGGTAAAAATGCATCGGGAGTGCCGAGTATATCGGCACACGAAGAAAAGCACACGGCAAATGCCAGAATTAATGCTATTGCCAAAGAAGCTCTTAAATTAAATCCTTTATTCTGCATCGAAGTCACCTCCGATGCCGTTTTCATCAGACTCCGCATCGCCTGCTTTTTCCCTATTAAAGAATGACTTATCAAGCTCGGGATGGAATTTTAAAATAAGTCTGTTGACAAAAACGGTTCCCGCAGTATCATTCTTTGCAATGCTATGTATTTTGACAAAGCAGAATATATACGTTGTGATTACGAGAGCATAAAAAAGCGTTACCATAATACCGCTTGTAAACGAGCCTGCAAACGAATATACGCCGAACAGTACAACGGGGATAGCAACGTTGACAACTCCCCAAACAACTGACGATCTTATTTTTCTTTTATTCAGGATCTTGTCAGCTACAAGCTGCTTTTCTTTTTTCTGAGCTGCGGAATAAAAATGCCAGAGCGTATAGCAGTATCCCATAACTATGCCGACGAACAGATGGCTCGGCAGCGTTGTTACAGTACGCAACGAAAGCCTGTCCCAACCGTTTACAGCCGCATAATAAATGTTTTCGCACGCTGCGTATCCGAGAGAAACGAACACCGAATAAACGATGCCGTCAAAAAGGTAATTGAAATGCTTGCTCCTTCGGGTTATCAGAACGACAAGCAGCCATTTTACGATCACCTGAATCAGTGCAAAGCCCAAAAACGAGCATAGCGCCTTGTGCGCAATATCAGCCGATACCGACTGATAATACGGTGTGCCGTCAGGACCGAAAGACACCTGTGCTTCGAACAGCTTGTCAAACCATCCGACAATAGCTCTTTCAAGAAGCGATGATGGAATGCAGGCAGCCGCGCCTGCAGAAAAAAGTATAAGCAATAGACCTGCGGGCTCTTTTTCCACTTTATCCTTCGCGTATACGTAGATGCACAAAAGGATCGCAGGTATTAATGCGACCAATGAAATCTCAAGCGACAAATAATCCATAAGCTGCTCCCTTTTTACTGTGTATTTAAAATATATTTTTTTGCCTGATCAATCGATATGTCCTATCAGCTTTTTCATACGTATGTCCTTGCCCTTGAAGAGATACGGTGAAAATTCTCCCATAAGACGTGAAAATATACGGTCATCATATTTGCTTCTCAAGTCCTTATGCGTAAGATTTGTATTTATGATAGTTGCTTTTCCGTCACATCTTCTCGTGTTTATAAGATTGTATAAGGATGCTATTGAAAATTGCGTGATATTTTCCGTACCGAGATCGTCTATTACCAAAAGCTCACATTTGAAATACTTTTCCGCCCTCGATATTTCGTTTGTGGAAATATGCGTTTTATCATATACAAAATCATCAAAAATATTCTGTGATGTATTGTAGATAACATAGTAGCCCTTGTTAACTATCTCAACGGCGGCTGCCACGGAAAGATGAGTTTTTCCAGTACCGGTATTGCCTAAAAACAGAAGACTGTCGTCATCCCTTCCGTTGAAGTCATCACAAAATCTTTTGACTGCATTGTAAGTAGCTTGCATATTTCTGTATCCGTCAGGATCATCGGAATAATACGAAAGATCAAAATTGTCAAGACGCATCTTTTTAGCAAGAGAGCCTATGCCCGATATTTCAAGCATACGGACAGACAGTCTTCTTTGCATACACTGACACATTATGCCATCCTTGAAGCCCAAATCATTACATATATTGCAGCTATAAGCGGGTTCAAAATAGTTTTCGGGAAATCCGTATGATCTCAAAAGCTCTCTTCTGCGCTGTAAAAGCATTTGATTTTCTGCCTTTACGGCATCAATTCTGGACTGAAGCTCACCTGTACCCATGGTTGCAGCCTTAAAAACAGAAAGAGCTGTCAGCGAGAGCTTTCTTTCTACTTCTTCTATTTCAGGATACTTTGCAGACAGCGATCTGCGGCGCTGCTCGGCGTCCCTTCGCGCCCTTTGAGAGTTTTCCTCAAACTCACGCTTTACCGATATATATACATCATCTCTGTAAGCCATAGCAGATTCCCTCTGTATTAATTATTTGTGCCCTTGTAGCTCCTTTTGAGAGCAAGATCTAAAAATTCTTCCTCATCAAAATTGCCCATTTTGGCGTTATTCTGATTTTTTTGCTCCTTCGCCTTCTTGCTTGCTTTGTAGCTTTCAGCCTCCGCCTTAGTTTGCTCCAGTGTCGTATATCCTGCCTCGAACCAGCGTTTCAGAATAGCATTTGCGTATACGACGGAAGCATCACCCGTTTTATCTACTGTAATTTCATACGCCTCTGTTATAAGCTCAAACGGAGTCTTATACTCGTCTATCCACTTATTTATACAGCTTTTTTCCCTTGTTGTAAGCGTACGCGCGCCGATACCAAACAGCTCTTTTATGCGGTAAAGAAGATCGTTTTTCTTTCTTTCCTCTTCAAGCATGAGCTTCAAGCCTTCAACCGTGGTTATATCACTGTCAAACATACTGAATGCCATTCTTGAAATATATACGACAGACTTTTTATCGTTTTCTATGCAATACTCAAACAAAACCTGTATGTATTCTGAGGAAAGCTGCAGATAGTCATACATCGACACTATATGCGATACCTCGTTTTTATTAAGCATCTTGCCGAGCATCGCACCGCATTTGTCAATAAGCCTTTGCAGTGTGATATTTTTTTCTATGATCTCTGCCGCTTCCTTACCCGTATACTCGGGCGCATCCTTTTTAAGCAGGTCGGCAGAGCTTGATCTTTTCACCGTATGCGCCTTATCTGCTTCTCTGTCTGAATCAATAAACGCTCCCTTATCACGCCAGAAATCAAGAGCTGATTCAATGTCCGACCACTGCATTTGCAGATCCTTTACTGCTCTTGCGCGGTTTTTATGCGGTTCTGTAATAAACTGCTCGTTTGAACAGGCATATATAATAACACGAAGCTGATCGGCGTTTGCTGATTTGAGTGCATTCATCACACATTCATACGGCAAGGACAACACCTTCGATGCATAATTTATATCCATTGTAAGCCTCCATTCGATATGCTTAACATCTGATCACATATCCTCATCGCTAACTCCGATATCGTACATAAGGAGCATAAGCGAGTCGCCAAACATAACATTCCGACATTTTATTCCCTCAGGTGAAAATTCCTTGCCGGAAAAATTCCATATTCCTTTTATGCCTGCTTCTTTTATGACATCGCATACAGATGCATCGGCATCCAACGATGCAACGACCGCAAGACTTACGGGCTCCTTTTGGCAAAACTCCTTAAGGCGTGAAATATGCTGTACCGTATACGCACCGTTTTTCTTTCCTGTATTTTCTTCATTTATATCGAACACGCCCACAACGCAAACACCTCGTATATCGAAGCCTGTTGTATTGAGCAGAGCTGTACAAAGCTCACCCGATCCGATAATGACCGCAGGATACTTTTTATTGACGCCGAGTATTCTGCTGATCTGCGTATAAAGGAACTTTACATTATATCCATATCCCTGCTGACCGAAATCACCGAAGCAATTAAAATCCTGACGTATCTGCGATGAAGTCGTTCCCATAAGATGTGCAAGCTCACCTGAGGAAACACGAAGAATATCGTTATTCAAAAGATCGCGCAGGTAACGGAAATATCTCGGCATTCTTCGCACAACAGCGGGAGGAACGGTATCATATATCTCCTTTGCGGATTTTTTTAATTTCGGTTTATATACAGAATTGAATATATCTGATTTTTTAGGTGACATATTTACCTCGTCCATTTAAAACCAAAGCGGCACGATAACGTGCCGCAAGAATTATGCGTAAACGCAATCAGAGCTTTTCTTTTACGTAAGAAACAAATTCCTCGCAGGTAGCACCTGTATTTCTGCCCGTTACCTTCAGCTTCTTTTCCTCAAACATACATATATCAAGAGCTCTTTCAAGTCTGTCAGCTTCACTCTGATAACCGATATGTGACAAAAGAAGCACCGTCGCTCTGAGCATTGAGCAGGGATCGGCGTATATTGCTCTGCCCTCGTTGACCATACGCGGCGCTGAGCCGTGAATAGCCTCAAACATTGCATATCTTTTACCGATGTTGGCGCTGCCCGCCGTACCGACGCCGCCCTGGAATTCAGCCGCTTCGTCAGTTATGATGTCTCCGTAAAGATTGGGAAGAATAAATACCTTAAAATCTCCTCTTCTCTTTTCGTCAACGAGCTTTGCGGTCATAATATCTATGAACCATTCATCAGTTACTATCTCGGGATACTCCTGTCCTACCGTTTTTGCAATGTTAAGGAATTTTCCGTCTGTTGTTTTAATAATATTCGCCTTAGTGACTATTGAAACTCTTTCCTTGCCGTTCTTTCTTGCGTAATCGTATGCAAGGCGCGCGATCCTTTCACAGCCCTCGGTTGTTGCAACGCAGAAATCAACACCGAGATCATCTGTTACGTGAACGCCCTTACTGCCTACTGCGTATGCGCCCTCAGTATTCTCTCTGAAAAACGTCCAGTCTATGCCCTGGTCGGGAACCTTTACAGGACGGACATTTGCAAAAAGATCGAGATTTTTACGCATTGCAACATTAGCGCTTTCGATATTCGGCAGACCGTCGCCTGCGTGCGGGGTCGTTGTAGGTCCCTTGAGGATAACATCACATTTATATATTTCCTCCATAACGTCATCGGGAATAGCCTGCATATGAGCGACACGGTTTTCTATGGTGAGACCTTCTATATTGCGTATTTCCACCTTACCGCTTGCAATTTTATCCGCAAGAAGCATTTCGAGAACGCTTGCAGCGGCGTTTGTGATCGTAGGACCAATTCCGTCACCGCCTGTAACACCGATAACTATCTTGTCGAGCTTTGAATAATCAACGAAATCCTTCGTTGAGTTTATCTTCTCTACGCGGGCAAGCTGTTCATACATAAGCGCTTTGAATTTCTCTGCCGCATCGTCAACATATGATTTATATTTTTCTTTTTCGTTTATCATAATATCACCTTTCCACTTTCCACGCTTCAAAATTTATATTTTGTTAATATTCTATCTCTTACTTTTTAAAATGTATTTTTCTGACATTTTTTACATTAAAGACAAGTGTGAAAAACGTCTTGTGATTTTAACCATATTTCAAAAGTGATTAAAAATACACCGTATTATTATTGAGAAATCCACACTTTCCACAGGGTATTCCACATTTTCCACCATCAAAACGGGCATTACATCGGGATTTTAGCGAAAAATGAGAAAGTTATCCACATCATTCGGAAAATTCACTAAAGCCTCTGTTATGTTTTTTAATGCACGAAAAAAGTAATTAATATGGAAATTTTTGAGTTGTCAATAGTTAATTTGACGAAAATTGTGAACACAGGTTAACAATTTTAACTATTCTCAAAATTAACATACCGGCTCTGACGCTTTAGCGTTAAGAGACTCGCTTTCCAAATTGCCTGCACGGAATTCAAAAACGCCCTGTGCAGCTATCATTGCACCGTTATCACCGCACAGTGAAACGGGTGGCATATAGAATTTTATATCGTTTTTGTCACAAAAATCCGCTATTGCCGAACGCAAATGCGAATTTGCCGCAACTCCGCCGGATATTACAAATTTATCAAATTTATATCTTTCGTAAGCTCTTGCCAATCTGTTTATGACTGATGCACAAACAGTTTTTGTAAACGAAGCGGCAACATCCTGCGCGGATATTTCCTCGTTTCTCATTTTATTTGTGTTTACGTAATTGATGACTGATGTTTTCAATCCCGAAAACGAAAAATCGAGTGAATCGTCCTTAATTATCGCAAGCGGGAGCTTTATTGCATCAGGATCACCCAGATATGCCAGCTTGTCCATTTCAGCCCCGCACGGATAGGAAAGACCTATTACTCTTCCTGCCTTATCAAACGCTTCGCCTATTGCATCATCACGTGTACTGCCTACGTTTTCCATATCGTATACGCTTTTTACGTTTATAAACGACGTATGTCCGCCTGACATTACAAGTGAAAAGAACGGTGGCTCCGGCGCATCCTCAACAAGAAAATTTGCCGCTATATGACCCTTTATGTGATGAACACTTACAAGCGGTATACCGTTCGCAAACGCTAGGGATTTTGCAAAATTAACGCCTACGAGCAACGAGCCGATAAGTCCGGGGCGTGATGTGACTGCTATGCAGTCTATTTTTTCAAGGGGAATGTCTGCGAGCTTCAACGCCTGACGAGTGACGCCGTATATTGATTCTGCGTGTGCGCGGCTGGCTATTTCGGGAACGACGCCGCCGTACAGTGCGTGCTGATCGACAGATGAAGCTATAACATTTGACAGTATTCTGCTTTTGACACCGCCTTGATTTTCTATAACGGCAACTGATGTTTCGTCACACGAGCTTTCAATGCCTAAAATATACATAATTAAACGGTCAGGTTCATCAGCACAGCATCGTCAGACGGATGCTGATAGTAACCCTTTCTCTCTCCTACTATTTCAAATCCCAGCTTTTCATATAAGGAAATTGCGGCGTTATTGCTTTTTCTTGCCTCCAGCGTCATTACCTCTATGTCATTTTCCTTTGCATAGTCAACGAGCACCTTCAGCATCTTTTCGGCAATTCCCTGCCTTCTCATTTCGGGTGTGACTGCAACGTTCATTATCTGCCCTTCCGAAAGGATGTGATAAAGTCCTGCATACCCGATAGCTTTTCCATTATAAACAGCGACGGTATATACCGCAAGAGGATTTGATAAAAGCTGAACAAACATTTCCTCGCTCCACGGATCTGTAAAGCAATCCTTTTCGACTGCATACACATCCTGTATATGAGAGCTGTTAAGCGGAACACATTCTATCTTTGATAAATTAGGGGGGATACTGTCCATTTTAAACCTTTCTCAATAACCGAACGTACCTGAAAGACTGTCATCGTTGAATATCCAATCTCTCACGTTATATACGGTAAATTCATTTTTGTTTTCGCGAACAACTACCTTTGATATACCCGCGTTTATAACGAGTCTTTTACACATCTGGCAGCAGCACGTACCCGGAAGAAGCTCGCCCGTTTTGCCGTCAACACATGCAAGATACAGTACACTGTCAAGCATATCGGATCTTGATGCGGCAATTATGGCGTTTGCCTCTGCATGTACAGAACGGCAAAGCTCGTATCTTTCCCCTCTGGGTATACCGAGCTTATCACGCATACAGTTTCCTATATCTGAGCAGTTTACACGTCCTCGCGGTGCGCCGTTATAGCCTGTTGAAACGATAATATCGTTTTTGACGATTATCGCACCGAACTTACGTCTTATGCAGGTGCTTCTTTCAAGCACCGTCTGTGCAATGTCCAAGTAATAGTTCGCCTTATTCACCCGAAGGTTTTTTGCGTTATCTTCCATATCGCTCACCTTTTCCGCACTTAAGCATTATTTTTTGCAAGATCAAAGATCGTTTACAATATCGCGCAGATATTCCTTGAAGCTATCGGCAAGCGTGGGATGTCTTAAAGCAAATTCCACATTCGCCTTGAGAAATCCGAGCTTATCTCCCATATCGTATCTTACTCCGTCATATTCAACGGCGGTCATACCGACCGTCTGTGCAAGAACGCGCATAGCGTCGGTAAGCTGAATCTCACCGCCTGCACCTGGCTTTGTATTATCAAGTATATCGAATATATCGGGCGTGAGAACTACTCTGCCAAGAATAGAGAAATTGGAAAATTTCTCTTCAGGGGTCTGGGGCTTTTCAACCATATCGGAAACGGCATAAATATTTTCGTTTATATGATCGGTCTTTAGTGAGCAGTAACGCTTTACATCTTCATCTGAAACTCTGCAAACGCCTGCTGTTGCCTTTCCGTACTTTTCAAAAGCATCAATAAGCTGCTTTGTAACGGGCTTTGTATCCGAATACATTATATCATCGCCGTACAGCACTGCAAACGGCTCGTCTCCGATAAACGATCTTGCGCATGAAATAGCGTGTCCGAGACCTCTTGTGACCTTCTGGCGAATGAAATACACGTTGGCAAGCGAGCAAACGCTTTCTATATCCGCAAGCTCCTTCTGCTTATTTTTGGCTCTGAGGTTATTATCATACTCAACGGAATAATCAAAATAGTCCTCAATAACATTTTTGTTTCTGCCGTTGATTATAAGAATATCGGTAATACCCGATTCGACCGCTTCTCTTACAAGATACTCCATAGAAGGACGGTCAACTATGGGCAGCATCTCCTTCGGCACGGTACGTGCGATGGGCAGCATCCTCGTTCCGAGACCTGCTGCGGGTATGACTGCTTTGGTGATTTTCTTCATATCGTACTCCTTCTGCCGACAAATTGCGGCGCAGATATATTTATGTTAAAAAAATATCAATCTGTAATATTATATCCTACCCAAAACGATTTTGCAATAGCTTTGACGAAAAAAAGACGATTATTTTCGTCTTTTTATCACCTTTAAGCGAGAAAATTCTTCTCTTTCCTTTTCCTCAAGCACATCTGATATAAACTTTATCTGAGTTTTGAAATCGGGAATAACGATGTTTTTAAGAGAGTTAGCTCTTTTCCTCGTTTTTTTGACTGCATTAGCAAGGCGGTATACACTGTTTTCGATCTCTGCAAGACGGACAGTCAGCACCTTTACTCTGTTGAAATTTATAAATGCCTCGTCGAGAAATGCATTTGATGTATGAAGACCGAAATCGGGCAGTACAGCGCTGTCGCTCTTTATTGAAGCTGACGGTATCTCCACACCCATTACGCTTCTGTATGAGATCGAAAGAGAATCGTCTATGTCAGCAGATGCGGCTGACTGAACGGCAATTATTCCGAGCGATACGTTTGCCGCCTGAAGTGCCTCATATGCCTTTTCATAGCTTTTATCAATGGCGTTCTGTATGCTTTCCGCATCGTCTATCAGCCGAAGCATCTCACGAACGAGAATATTTCTTTTTCTGTCAAGCAGCTCATAGCCGTTTTCGGCAAGCGCAAGAGATTTTTTTAAATTTATCAGATTGCCTTTAGTTGGGGCTAAAGCCATTTTTGCTTCTCCCTTTCGTTATTTTTTTCTGAAATATTTCTCTAATGTAGGCTTCTTGATCCTGTCAAGCTCGCTTTCGTCAAAGGTTGACAGAAGGTCCCAGCCGAGATCGAGCGACTCCTGCATTGAACGGTTTTCCTCAGAGGATTGATTGATAAATTCCTCTTCAAACCGCTTGCCGAATTTTATATATTTTTTATCCTTTTCGGAAAGCTCCTCCTCGCCGATTACAGACGAAAGCGCTCTTGCATCGACGACCTTTGCATACATAGAGAAAAGCTGATTTGCAAGCTCTGAATGGTCATCTCTCGTATATCCCTCTCCAATACAGTCCTTCATAAGCCTTGAAAGCGAAGGCAATACTGCGACAGGCGGATATATCCCCTTTGATGAAAGCGCTCTGTCAAGAACGATCTGCCCTTCCGTTATATATCCCGTAAGGTCAGGCACGGGGTGTGTTATGTCATCATTGGGCATCGTCAGTATCGGAAGCTGAGTAACAGAGCCCTCCTTACCCTTTATTATTCCTGCTCTTTCGTAAAGAGAGGCAAGGTCGGAATACAGATATCCGGGATATCCCTTTCTTCCCGGTATTTCGCCCTTTGAAGAGCTGAATTCACGCACTGCCTCGGCATACGATGTCATATCAGTCATAATTACGAGTATATGCATACCAAGCTCATAAGCAAGATATTCTGCCGCGGTAAGCGCACAGCGCGGGGTAAGTATTCTTTCAATAACGGGGTCAGATGAAAGATTAAGGAACATTACGACCCTTGAGGAAACTCCCGCATTTGAAAATGATGCCTTAAAATACTCCGCAACATCGGCGCTTACGCCCATTGAGGCGAAAACAATAGCAAATCTGTCATCGTCAACACCCTGCAAATGCGCCTGACGCACTATCTGTGATGCAAGCTCGTTATGCTTCATACCTGCACCTGTGAATATGGGCAGCTTCTGCCCTCTTATCAGCGTTGACATAACATCTATGGATGATATGCCCGTAGCGATATAATCTCTCGGGTATTCTCTTGCTATGGGATTTATAGGTAATCCGTTTATGTCGCAGACCTTATCTGCAAATATCTCACCCATTCCGTCGATCGGCATGCCTGCACCGTTAAATGTTCTGCCGAGTATCTCAACTGAAAGAGGCATTTGCATAGGATGACCCTTGAGTCTTGTTTTAACATTGTGCAAGGAAAGAGAGCGAGTGCCCTCGAACACCTCGATAACGGCACGCTTGCCGTCTATCTGTATAACTCTTCCCTGTCTGCTTGTGCCGTCAGACAGAACTATCTGGCACATTTCCTCATAGGAAACGTCATCTATATTATCAAGGACTATCAACGAGCCGTTGATCTCCTTAGCACCCAAATATTCGACTATCATTTATAAGCTCCTTCCATTCGCCGCGTCAAGCACGGCGGTTTCTTGTCAGATGTCTCTGCCGAAGGCTGAGAGCTTTTCGTCGATCTGTTTGATATAAAGATCGAATTTATCTGTTCTGTCGTTTTCCACCTCATATTTCATCGTGGTCAGCTTTTCAAAAAGTCCCGTTGCCATTATATCAGATATGGGGACCTGCTGCTGCACCAGCGACTGAGCCTTATCGTACAGATGAAGAATAACGCCCATCATGAGCTTCTGCTTCTTAAGCGGAACGTATGTATCCTCGGCGTGAAAGGCATTTTGCTGTAAAAATCCGACGCGGATAACACGTGATATTTCGATAATGAGCTTCTGCTCGTCGGGCAAAACATCAGAGCCGATAAGTCTCACTATTTCTATAAGTCCGTCTTCCTCGTTCAAAAGCGACATTATACGCTTTCTGTACGTTACGAAGTCTGCGCCCTGCTTTTTTTCATACCACTTATCAAGATCGGAATAATACTCAGTATAGCTTTGCATCCAGTTTATAGCGGGATAGTGGCGTTGATATGCAAGGCTTTTATCGAGCGCCCAGAAGCACCGTGTAAATCTTTTTGTATTTTGTGTAACAGGCTCGGAAAAATCTGCTCCCTGAGGTGACACCGCGCCGATAAGTGTTACAGAGCCCTCGTCACCTCCGAGAGTTCTGACATATGATGCGCGCTCGTAGAAATCGGAAAGACGTGAGGGCAGATATGCGGGAAATCCCTCTTCTGCGGGCATTTCCTCCAAGCGTCCGCTTATTTCACGCAACGCTTCTGCCCAGCGTGATGTCGAGTCCGCCATCATTGCAACGTGATAGCCCATATCACGATAATACTCCGCAATAGTAACTCCCGTGTATATTGAAGCCTCTCTTGCCGCAACGGGCATATTTGAGGTATTTGCTATAAGCACCGTCCTGTCGGTCATAGGGCGATTCGTTTTAGGGTCGATAAGGTGAGAAAACTCGTCAAGAACCTGACACATCTCATTTCCTCTTTCTCCACATCCGACATATACGATAATATCTGCATCGCACCATTTTGCAAGCTGGTGCTGCGTCATCGTCTTACCTGAGCCAAAGCCGCCCGGGATCGCCGAAGCGCCGCCCTTTGCCACAGGAAACAGTGAGTCGATAACTCTTTGTCCTGTGATAAGCGGGATCGACGGCGGTATTTTTTCTTTTATCGGACGGGGCGTTCTTATCGGCCAACGCTGAGACATTTTCAGCGGCAATGTATGACCGCCTGCAAGCTCTACCTGCGCAAGAACAGAGTCAACCGTATATTCACCCGATACAGCTACGTCATGTGCATAGCCGTTCACGCCGTACGGAACAAGGCATTTATGCTTTATAACGGGGGTTTCATTTATTATAGCAAAGATCTGACCCTGCTTTATCTCATCGCCCTCGGAAATAAGCATTTCAACGTTCCACTTTTTTTCATTTGATTCTTCGCCGTATCCGATATTTATAAACGCGCCCTGCTTTTCAAACATATCGTCAAGAGGTCTGCCTATACCGTCAAAGATATTTGATAAAAGCCCGGGGCCTAAAAGCAAAGCCATAGCGTTTCCGCTTCCCACAACAGGCTCGCCTGCCTTTAATCCGACGGTGTCCTCATATACCTGTATGGTCGTAAACTCCGAGCCTACGGCAATCACCTCTCCGATAAGTCGTTTATCGCCGACGTATACCATTTCCTGCATAGAAAACGGAACACTTCCTTTAACGGTGACAACAGGGCCGTTAATGCCGTAAACGGAATATATCATGTCATTCATATCAAGAAATTCCTTTAAATTTATCTTACCGATACGGTAAGTCCCGAATGATTAACGAAATACTCTCTTTGAGAAGATAGCTTTTCATCAAGAGTTTCGTCAACGAGCTTGTACAGTATTCTGTCATAGCCTCTTATGCCGCCTATGCGAATGCTCTTGTCGCTTTCTATACTGCAATATTTTCCGAAAGCGTTTTTTATCTCGTCGGCGTACACGAGATCCTCCTGTCTTACGTACAGCGTAATGCGGTTACTGTGCAGAACCGATGCTATTGCCTTGGCAGAACGGCAAAGAAGCGGAAGATATTCGTCTGTTTTTGTGAACTGTTGCAGTTTTTTTTCCGCACGCTGTATTATCTCATCTGTCATTTTCGTACGTAGCCTTACAAGCTCGTCACGCGCATTCTTGTGCTTTACGGAAAGCTCGTACGATATTCTCGCATTTCCCTCCTGCACCTTATGCATTACATATTTTCTTGCCAACGCCTCATATGAAGCCCTTGCTTCCGCAAGCTGTGCTTCCTTATACTGATCCATTTCCTTTTGCAAGGCTCGGCTTTCCTGCTCGGACTGCACACGGATATCTTCAAGTAAGGCGTTGACTCTTTCATTCATATCAGGCATTATACCTTTACTCCTATTGCATCACGGACGTATTTTTTGATAGAATCCTTTGATCTGCCCGCGCTGTGTCTATCGGGTATTTCAACGATCAACGGACGGCGGCGGTTGAGCTTTATATCATATATCAGCTCAGGACACATGGGTACAAGACGCTCTGTAATAAGCAATATTCCTATGCTTTCATCCTGCGCTGCCTGCTCTATACGGGACCTTACGGCGTCTGCAGAATGAACGACCACGCCGTCTATTCCCGCAAGGCGCATTCCCGTAACGGTATCAATATTATCGCTGATAACGAAAAACTTCATATTAAAGCTTATTGAGTATCAGGATAGAAACGAGAAGTCCGTAAAGGGCAATACCCTCACCGAGAGCAACGAAGATAAGAGCCTTACCGAACGCTTTCGGATCCTCTGATGTAGCTCCTATGGCGGCGGGCGCGGCAGATGCAACGGCGATACCGCCGCCGATACCTGCAAGGCTCGTTACGAGTGCTGCTGCGATATATCCAAGTCCCACGGAAATATCGCCGTCGCTCTTTTCCTGCACCTGAGCATCTTCAACAGGCGCGCCTTCCTCTGCTGCAGACACAGCAAACGTGCATACGGTGCTGAGAGCAAAAATGCAGATGAAGCATACAAGCTGACGCATAAATGCAGTCTTTACGGAAAGTCCTCTTGCAACGCGGCTTATAGAATAAATTACAGTTGCAAGAATAAGAACAAAGGGTACTGTCATAGAAAGGATTTGAATAAGCATATTAGTTCCTCATTTCTGCCGTTGTCACGGCGTATTATTTTTCTTTTGCCGCAACGGGCATATACGGTTCGCCTTCTCCCTTGAAAAAGCGTGAAAACATTTCATAAAATTCAAGTCTTAACACCTGTATTCCCACGAGCAGAGCCTCAAGACACATAACAAGTGCATTTCCGAATATAAGTATCAGAACATACGGCACTCCTGAGGACATCTCCGCGAGCGTAAAGACGACCTTCATCATACCTGCGTGTACAAGTATGAACGCCCCTACACGCAAAAATGACATCGTATTCGTAACATAGCTCAGTGCCGTTTCAAAAAGCTCAAAGAATGTCTGCATTGCAAAATCAGATACCGACTGACCTTCCTCAAGCGGCTTTTTATGCTCAAATATGCGTATCAGCGGCTCTGATAAGAATATCAGCACCAGGCTTACGATTATTGCAGGTATTGCAACAGCAGATGCGTTTTCAAGCAAAAGCAGCGACAGAACGCTGACATAAAAGACTATACCGCACAGACCGTTTGCCGAGAATACTGCATGCAGTGCCTTTTTCTGCTTTATACACGAAAAGATATTCATAAGTATTGATGCCAAAACAAGCACGACTCCCGCCCCGACTGCACCGTATATGAGCATCTGCGTCGTTTCCGGCTTCATAACATCAACGGGCTTTTCCGAAAATCCGATAGATCTGAACATCGGATCGAGCAGCTCCTCAAATCCGAATACCGAGCCGTATATCACGCCGAAAACGGCTGAGGATATACCGCACGGGATAAGTATTTTTCCAAGCGGCATTTTTTTAAGATGCCACATAAGCGCACCTATTATCGCAAGGACAAGTCCCTGACCGAGATCGCCGAACATCACACCGAACAAAAGCGTATACGTAAATGCCACGAACGGTGTCGGATCGGGCTCGTTATATGACGGCAAGCCGTACATCTGCACGTAAAACTCGTACGGACGCGCCAGAATATTATTTTTGAGCTTGACGGGCGGAGAAAGCTGTGTATCCTTGCCTACCGTCTCAACGGTGCATTCCATACCGTCAATATCGTCAAACAGCGTTCTGAAATCTTCGCTGTCAGATTCAGGACACCAGCCGCATATTATAAATCTGTCACGGTAGATTCCCACGTATTTATGTATCTCATAGCGTTCCTTTCTTGCTATGACACACGCAAGCATATGGGAAAATCTTTCCTCCTCCTCAACAAATGCATCTGCCCTTTCTTTTTCAAGCTGCTGCAATTCATCTTTGAGTGACTGAACTGTATTTCCGAGAGTTTCATACACCTTTTTCGGAGTCCCTCTGTGCTCTGTTATCGAAAGCTCCTGAAAGTACAGGCTTGAAAAAATTCTGTTTGCCTCCTCGGCAAGTGTTTTCGGGGCAAAGTACACTCCGTAGCACAATTCAGACGAAATTGCCGCGGGGAAAAATATGATCTCCTTGTCGGAATAATGATTTTTAAATTTTTCGTAGCCCGACACCGCCATAACTCCGAACCGTGCTACCGTATACTCACAGGCAAATATCTTTTCAAGATCAACATCAAGGTCGGTAAAATGCGATATTATCTGTCTTGATTTTTCATTTTCCTCGATAAGTGCCTTAAGTCTTACGATTTCCTTGTCGGTCTTTTCACGCTCTTCGGTGCATTTTGCTATGTATCCGTTTATGTCATCATCGGATATAAGAGGGTCGTCCTGACCGCACGGAACATCATTTCGCATTATTGTATACAAAGCGCTTTCCATAGCTGTATATGGATTTTCGCCCTTCATAGCTACAAACGAGCTTATATCGGAATAGAACTTTCCGAGCTCGTCCGGCTGAAAGACTCCTGTACAGACAAGGCGTGACAGTGCCGTATCTATCTGCGATACGTCGCCTGCGATGCTGACGCTGCACATTTTGCAAACAGACATCTCAATCCTCCGTAATTATCATACTCATAATAGCATCAGGGTTGAGCGAATACCGTATACCCTCAACTATTCTGACTATATTTCCAAGCTCCAGCTCCAACAGGTACATATAACAAAGCACCGTTATTGCAGGATACGTGGAGCATCTTATATATTTTCTGCACTTTTCTGCACACAGACGCAATTCCGCATCTGCTCCTGCATCAAGTATCTTTATGATCTTTTTATCCTTCAACGCTTCTTTTGAATCGGTATCTTCAATTATCGAATGCAGCTTCTTCAAGCTCACCGTTCCGTGTGAAAGCAGCAGAGAGGAAATGTACTCGCTGTCAGCATCGGGATATTTTTTCAAGCGTTGAGCTGTTGCTATATTTCTTGCATCAATATACGTTTTGAAAAAGTCTCTTGCCTGACGTTGCTCTTCCTTGCTTGACAGCGAAGATACCATATCTGACAAGGAATCGAATATCATATTCCAGATATCCGCCTCAAGATGCACAACATCAACATACTGACTGTCCTTCGGGACGTATTTGAGCAGAATATCATAGTATTCAGAAAGCTCTGATGCCTTTAAAATGTCGTCATAGCTGCTGGCATCCGAAAGGTTTGATATACGTATTTTTGATTCCTTATCAAAATCGGACATAAGAATGTGAAACGATTCATCCTTGAAATCAAGTCCCAACCGCGACACCGCCCTTATAAGAAGCGATGCTTCTCTTTTGGCACAAAGAAATCTTTTTACATATTCGCCTCTGCCCTTTAAATAAAGCGAGAGCTTTTTATAATCGCCGTATTTACGCTTTTCAAGCATATACTCTATCTGCTCACGGTGCATACCGCTTACCGCCTTTTCCGAGCTCATAACGCTTGCATAACGCTTTTTTGAATTCAGATATGACGCCGCCTCGCCCACCGTGGCGCACATTGAAAGCTGGGCGTAATCAGAAGTCGTAAATCTGTCCCCGTACATACAGCGTGCCTTTGCTGCCGCCGCACTCTCACATCCCGGCAGCCTTATACGGCTTTTCTTTTTTCTGATCTTGAAATTCATTTCTGACCGAGCACCCTTGCAGTTATTTCATTAGCCCACTTTTCACAATTTGCGTTATAGGCAAACTCAAGGTTATCCTTCATTTTTTTGTATTTCTTGCTCGATTCATCCCATTGATCATCGGCTTTCTTTTGCAGATCCGTAAGCTGCTTTGTTATCTGTGCCTCTGCCTGTGCCATATACTCGCTTTTTATATGCACCTTTGCATCGGACACATCGGATTCAAGCATAGCACGCTTTTTTTCCGTTTCCTTTGACAGCTTGCGCGCCTTTTCATCAGATCTGACGATCTTTTCTATGATATTTTTCATTGAATAAACCATCCCTTTATTTTCCGAGTCGGTATGATCGGAAAAGCGTACAATAATCCTTATAAAATAATATACTAAAAATGTACTTATTTAAAGACTAAATTTATAAAGATTTATGAATTGTATTGATTTTTGTCACAGTTTGTATTAAAATATCCGTACTATTAAAATGCCTGCTTGGGCAGACAGGAGCTACCATTGGCAAACGAAAGATTTAATATGATAATTTCCCACGTAAGATGCGGTGTATCCGTTGCGGATATAGGCTGCGATCACGCTTACGTATCGTGCCGTCTTGTCGAATTGGGAATTTCAAAAAGGGTATATGCATCGGATGTGCGTGAAGGCCCGTTGCAATGTGCAAAAAGCAATGTTGAGCGTTTCGGTTATACCGACAGTATAACAGTGAGGCTTGCCGACGGTCTTTGCGGCATTGAGGAGTTTTCCCCTGATGATATAATTATAGCGGGGATGGGCGGCGAATTGATAGCGGATATCCTTGACCGCTGTCAATATGTAAAGCAGTGCTATCCGAATCTCATTTTACAGCCTATGACCTGCTCTTACGAATTAAGAAAATATCTGTGTGAAAACGGATATGAAATAATTTCCGAGTCGCTTTGCCGTGATTCAGGCAGAATATACGAGTGCATCTGCTGCAGGTATTGCGGAGTTGCTCAGAACTATTCCGAGGGAGATCTGTATATCGGCTTCAAGACTCATACTCAGGAGCTTTTCGGTGAATTTCTCAATTCAAAGATCGAAAAATTCAATGTCATAATATCGGGAAAAAGAAAGGCAGGATTAAATACCGAATACGAGGAAAGCGTATTAAAGGAGCTTTTGGAAAGGCTTTAAAAAAACGGAAAAGCGAAAGCGTGCAAAATTAGCGGTAATTTTGAAATGAGCCACCACGTTTTCGTGGTGGCTTTTGATATACATAAAGCAAAGAAAAGCCCCGCACATTAGCGGGGCAAGGTTTATTCGAAACATTCAGCATAATTAGTATCTGCTTTTATCCGTTCTTTGAATTCTTCGGGAAGAACTTCTATCCATCCCTTCCAAAAAGTTGAGGGTACTGACGGGAAATTCGAACTTGGGAATGATACCTTTGCTACAAGCGGTGATGTGTATTGATATTCACCTGTGCATCGGACGGAATCATAAAGTTTTTTATGCTCAAATCCTTTTTTGAAGTATTCAAACGCTTGGTCTGTGTTTTTATTAAATCGTGCTTCAATATCTGCTGCGTGAAGATAAAGTTCTCTGATATGAGAGTGGGCAACACCGCACCTTCCATCGCTGAAAATCGATTCATATAAGTGTGCGAGATCTACAAACAGTTTGATTCCCTCGGATTTTGTGAATAGCGAAATTTTGGTACATACGGAGTTACAAAGAACGTTTTTTAATTCTGTCAAAAGAGAAATAATGGCTTCACCTTGATATTTGTCGCGTTCTTCAGCTTCGGTTGCTTTGGGCATGAGTGTTTCACGGCAAGCAATAATCGAATTTTGCTTTGTTGCCAAAGCTTTTGCCTTGTCTGTATATCCCATTTTAGCATATACAATTACCAACATCATGGTAATAATATCACGATCTTCGGGAGAAATTTCCATAGTTAAGACTTTTTCAAAAACGCGAACTTCTTCCTGCCAATATATGTTTCCCGAATTATATTCCGTGTCCTCGTGAGCATAGTCGGAATCATTTGTGGTATAGCTTCTCGCCCCGTATTTTTTCCATCCGTGCAAACTCAATGCATATCCAAGTTTTATTAACACTTGTGGTTCTGATGGAAATTCTTCAGCTGCCGCACGGAGCAATTCAACACATTCCGTCATATCGCCCAGACCGTTAATTGCCGTTTCGGCTTTATCCAATATGGATCTCAATTTTTCTTGTCTGTCTTTGCTATATCCAAATAGTTCATCAATGCTGATGTTGAAATAATTAGCAATGGCAGGTATCAGCTCCATATCGGGATAACCTCCGTTTGCCTCCCAGCGCGAAATTGCCTGAGGGCTGACTCCAAGTGCATTGGCCAAATCCTCTTGTTTTCTGCCATCGCGCTGTCGCAGTTGCTTTATCTTTTCACCTATCTTAATATTCATACTCTGACCTCCAGTTATTGATATCACCGGTGTGATTATATTTTATCATATAATGGTGCAATAGTCAATTATCAATTCATTGTTTAGCAATCAAGTAACACTTGTTTTCAGCTTTCTCGACGCTTGCGTCTGGGGCAAGCATAGCGCGTGGACGTCCACCGCTATTTGGCGGCGCTCACGCTGGGACAGAATCGGGCAGGAGCCCGAACCCACTATCCGCAAAGGAACGGCACGCAAAAGCCTCCCTCCGAGAGGGAGGGGGACCGCGATAGCGGTGAAAGGAGCCTGCGTGACTTGGAATTTAGATTGACCTCATAATAACGTGCTCTCCCTCAGTCGCCTGACGGCGCCAGCTCCCTCCCGGAGGGAGCCTTTATGTAAGCCCGTCTCAACAAAAAACACCACCAAAGAAAAATCCTTGGTGGTGTTCGTGTTTTCTCCGCTAAAGATGCATAGCAGATGCTTTTCCGTTTTTTATTTGACTTTCATTGTGATAATATAATATCCAGTATTGTCCTTTGAGATGACCGCGCTTTGAAAGTCGGGAAGCGAAATGTCGTCCTCTGCTCTGCGTGTTATAAGATAATCGCCGTACGAGTACGTTTTTCCGATTTGGTACATCTGTATATACTCCTCAAGCGTCAGTTTATTCTGCATTATTATTTCCGCGTGAGGCTCGCCCACATATCGTATATGCCACGGCTCGTGAGAAATTCCCGTGATCTTTTCTCCATAAGATGGGTATCTGATTATAAATCCGTACTGCCAGCAGTCAGAATTAACAAATTTACCTGTTTCCGTCTTTAAAAATGATGCTCCTGCGTAGTATTTTACATAAACGTCAAGGGCGAGAGCTGCCTGATGCTCACTTTCATTTACCCCTGCGGCATTATCACCCTCTTCTGCGATAGCCTGCTGCTGCTCCTCTGCAGTCCGATACGCATCCATAACATACAGCTTTTCGGAAAACTTATCGCTGACAGCCTTGGACAATTCGCTGTAGCTTTCCGTCATACACGAATTCATAAACACGTCGGTATCCTTGTACTCGACTATGTCAAATTCCGAATCATCCTCTATCTTATACTGCTGATTTATAAGCATAAGCGACTGAAGGCTTTCCACATTATCAAGCGAAATAAGCTCATTGAGGGTATAGCTTGTGCATTGCCCGTCAATGTCTGATATCTGCGGCATAACACCTTGTGCTTCACCTTTGCACGATATCAGCAAAGCACATATAAATAATACGCACAAAAGGCTTTTAATCTTTAATTCTCTTTTCATTTCTTTTACCGATAAAGGTCTTTACAGTATATACGACCATCTGAAAATTAAACAGCACGATAACAACGAACAGTATTGCGCTGACAGCATACGAAGCCTTGCCGAAATATACCATTGCAATGCTTTGAAGAATGATGAGCGCGATATTCACCGATGTTCTTGCATAATACGGCTTGTACTTTACATAAAGCTGCGAGCGATAGCTTGCGAGAAAATACACGGCTATATAGCTTATCATAGTTGCAACAGCCGCACCCATAACGCCGTATGCCCTGATCAGAATGATATTGAGCAGAACATTTATTATTGCGCTTGCTGATGAGCATATCAAGGAGTTTACGCTTTTCTTTTTAACAAGGAATATGACTGAAACAAACGTCACAAGTCCTGAGCATACCGTAGCAACTATCAAAAAAGGCGTATATTGCCAAGCTGCATAAAAGTCGTTCTTGATAAGTATTTTCGTTATAACCTTAACGAACAGAATAAGTCCCGATGCGGCAATAAACATAACGGACTTATATCCCTCAAACACCTTTGTGAAAAATTTACCCATACTGCCCTTATTGTCCTCTTCAACAAGAGCCATCTGCCACGCTTCGATAAAAACTCCCGTGAGCATTATCACGACATTCGGTATTTTATATCCCATAGCGTAAACACCGCTTGCCGCTTCATCAACCATATAAAGAATAATATATCTGTCAGAAATATTCGTTATCCACCAGAATACCGTTGTGGGTATAAGCGGTATTGAATATTTAAGCATATTGACAGCAAGACGCGGCGAATACTTCTTTATCTGTATTGCATCGATAAGGTCTCCTGCCTTGAACATATATAAAACCGTGAAGAAATCAGCAAGGATATTTGCTACAAGGTAGCCTGTCACACCGAGTCTGAACACCACCAAAAGCAGTATATTGAATACAAGCGTAAAAACCGTACAAAGCACGCCCTTGACCGCATACATCTTTACAAGTCCTCTGCCGCGTAAAAACTGTGCGCATATCGTATGCATACCGTACATAAACACGTACAGAGCGAGCAAAAGCATATAATCGTCAAGGATATATATCTTCTTCAAAAGCGGTATACACAAGGCAAATATGCCCATTCCCGCAATAAGCGTCGAAAAGCCTATTGTGAATACCGCATCCTGATTATCCTTATCGTCATAGCAAAAGCGGAATACAGCATTGCATATTCCGAGCGTTATAAGGGGCTGCAAAAGATTGGCTGACTGAGCCACTATATCCGCTATTCCGTAGTCAGATGTAGTCATTACGGACGAATACAGCGGCAACAGCAAAAAGACAAGCACCTTTGATAAAAAAGCGCCCATCCCAAGTATTGAAGTGTTTTTCAGCAGCTTTGTATACTTATTCATCGGTCTGCCGATCAGGTATTACTTTCAATGTATTCAACGATAAGAGCCGGGGTACGAAGATCAACTATCGCTTCATCGGATACCGTTATACCGTACGTATCCTCTATTGTCATAATGATCGTCTGAATAGAAAGCGAATCAGCCTCAAGCTCCTGCACGATGTCTGTATCCGCGCCGACCTCATCTATATCAAGATTCAATTCATTTGCGATTATTTCAATGATATTATCTAACATAAAATGCCTCCCAAAAATACAGTATTTATATGATACTACAAGAAATCCGCAATTTCAAGAGGTGAATAAAATTTTTTTAATTATTTTCACACAAAAAGCAATTATGAATATACTTTTCATACAGGAGGTGGTCTTTTGAACGGACTTGACTGCAAGATCAATATTCCCTATCCGACAGTTGAGGTAACAGAGCCAAACGCTGAATATGCCGCGCGGCTTTCCGTTTTCTTTGCAGGGCGTGACAGCGAGCTGAGCGCGCTTTTGCAATACACGTATCAAAGCCAGATACTGAAGGCGAAAAATGCATACATTTCAGACATTTTACAATGCATTTCGATAACCGAAATGCGACATTACGAAATGCTCGGAGAAATGATACTGCTGCTCGGTGCAGACCCACGTGTTGCCGCGCAGAACAGGGGACGGTACGTTTACTGGAACGGCGCCGGCGTTACATACGCAAAGCACGCTGAGCGTATGCTGAAGGATAATATAATAAGCGAACGGCGTGCTGTCGCATCGTACAACAATTTTATAAAGGGCTGCAAGGATGAAAAGATCAACAAGGTGATAAAGCGGATAGTTCTCGACGAGGAGCATCATTTCAAGCTGTTTAATTCCCTTTTGACAGAGCTTTAACGGATTTCACCTTGTAATACTCGTCGGCACGGCGTATGTGGAAAACCGTACGCCTATTTCAGTATCGAAATTGTCAACCGCTTTGATCAGTCCAACGCATCCGACCTGAAAAATATCATCGGGATTTTCGTGTCTTGCGCTGAAGCTCTGCACTACACGCAAAACGAGCTTAAGATTTCCGTTTATGAGCTGTGCTCTGGCTTCTGCATCGTTTTCTCTTGTCCGCTTGAGAAGCGTCTGCTTTTCTTCCTCTGTAAGTGTTTTCAGCTTTGAGGTGTTTACCCCGCACAATTCAACCTTATTTTTATACATTTCATTTTCTCCTTTGCTTGATACCTTATTATTATTGTCGAAAAGGATATTTTTAACCGTAAAAATGAAAAATGTTGGCAAAATTTATCCTTTGCCAACATTTTCGTTTTACATTTCTATAAGTATTCTGTATAGCTGCTCTGACGTATCAGCTATAATATGCGCTCCGCCCTCACGCAAAACATCAACGCTTCGATATCCCCATGAGACGCCCACGGGTATAACACCTGCATTAAGTGCCGTTTTCATATCCGTATCAGCATCGCCGACGAGCGCGCATTCGCTTGCATCACACGATAGCTGATCGAGTATATACATAACACCGTCAGGATCCGGCTTTCTCGGTCTGCCCTGTCTTTCTCCCACGGGAAGATCTATAAGGTCAGTGAGCAGATCGTCACACAGACGTTTAGTTGCCGCATCATACTTATTAGACAGCACCGCCGTTTTTATGCCCCTTTTCTTCAATGCGCCAAGCATTTCAACAATACCGTCATACGCCTTCGTCTTGTTTTCCATATTATCCTTATAATGCGATTTGAAATGTGCAAGCAGTTCATTTACGGTACATTCATCAGTACCCTCGGGAGCGGCACGCGTTATCAGATTTCTGACGCCGTTTCCGATCATTTTTGTTGTCATTTCAAGCGTTATAGCAGGAAAACCGAATGACGATAGTGCATAATTCACACTGTCGCGCAGATCTTCGACGGTGTAAAGAAGCGTGCCGTCAAGATCAAAGATCACCGCCTTAAGCATCAGTCTTTAAGATTGAAGGCTTCTTTGAGATCGTCAACTTCCTCTTCGGAAATGTGAACGATTTCGCCTATGCTCTTTGAATTGATAATGGAGTGTGCGGTCGATTCAAGAACCTCCATACGATCAAACGCCTGAAGAAGCGTCGAGCCTGTTACCATTACGCAATCGTTTTCAAATATAAGGGCGGGCTTATTGACCGCAAATGACGTTGCTACCTTTTCAGGTGCTGTGTAGATCTCCTCATAAGGAAGCTTTTCAATATCACGAAGCAGTATATAGCTTTCCGGAATAGTTCTCGGATCGAACACCGCATCTGTTATTGCAAACGCCATAGCGTGCGGGGGATGAGCAAGAAGGATCGCATTAATATCGGGATTCTTTTCATATATAAGCGCATGTGCCTTTACAGCACGAGAGGGGGTTTTTCCCTGCTCCTTCATATCAGCCTTTATGCGAACGAGGTCCTCCTCCTGCAGATATGCTCTGTCCTTGCCAAAGGGTGTGATGATAAAGCTGCCGTCTGAAAGTCTTACAGAGTACGTTCCGTGTGTAGCTGTAAAAAGTCCCTGCTTGTAAGAACGGCGTATGAGAGTTATCATCTCACGTCTTGCCTCAAGCTCCTCAGACGAGCGTGAGTTGGGTATGAAATCGTCCATAAGAAGATGGAAACGTGTATTCGTTATGAGATATCCCTCAGGAGAAAGCGTTTTAACCTTGCCGAGCTTAGATGCAAGTATTTCAAGGTTTGCGGAATAGTCAATAGTCTCAAACATCATAAACGCAGTGAACATATCCTTTGCGCCTATGCAAACACCGTGATTTTCGAGAAGCACTATTTCTACATCCTTCGCAAATTCACTTGCGATATTCTCACCAAGCTCCTTGCTGCCGGGAACTGCATACTTTGCTATTGAGATACGGTCGCACGTTTTGCGTACCGTCGGTATAAGGTCAAGATTGGGCAGCTTACGCGCAATGGAAAACGCAACGAGTGCAGGCGGGTGAGCATGAAGCACAGCACGCAGATCGGGGCGTTTTTCGTAAACTGACTTATGGAACGGAAACTCACTTGAGGGCTTATGAGGACCGACGCACGTTCCGTCGGGCTTTACGCAGATGATATCGCGTCTTGTAAGCGTTCCTTTATCTATTCCCGCAGGAGTTATCCAGATATTACCGTCCTTATCCATAATTGAAAGGTTTCCGCCTGATGTTGTTGTAAGACCTCTGTCGTATATTCTTTGCATGAACATAACGAGCTGGTCGGCGGGATGAATGTAATCCATGTGCATATTTACCTCCTGAATTATTCTTCGTTATTAGTAAATCTCATTGCCAGATCCTCTAAAGCCTTGCTGTCGGGTACAGCGGGACATTCTGACATTATCTCCGATGCGTTCTGAACCTTCGGGAAAGCGACAACGTCACGCAGACTGCCTGCCGAGCAGATCAGCATTGAAAGTCTGTCAAGACCGATGCCCGCGCCGCCGTGAGGGGGAGCGCCGTATTTATAGGCATCCACGAGGAAGCCGAATTTCTTTTCTATTTCGTCCTGAGTAAGTCCGAGTGACTCGAACATCTTCTGCTGAAGCTCATAGTCCGTTATTCTGATAGAGCCTGAAAGCAGCTCCACGCCGTTCAGAACAAGGTCATATGCCTTCGCCTTGACCTTGCCCGGATCGGTATTGAGATATTCAAGACATTCATTTCTCGGCATTGTAAACGGATGGTGCATAGCCGCCCATACTCCGTTTTCCTCGTCCCATTCAAAGAACGGAAATTCCGTTATCCACAGGAAATTATAGCCCTCGTTGATAATTCCGAGCTGCTTTCCTACCTGCAAACGAAGCGCGCCGAGAACGGGAAGTGTAACTCTGTCCTTGTCGGCAACGATAAGCGCGACATCGCCCTTTTCGCATCCGAGCGCTGACATTATCGCCTCAAGCTCACCGTCTGCCATAAACTTTGCAAACGAGCAGTTGGGAGTATCGTCAACGTATCTTATATATGCAAGTCCCTTTGCGCCTATTCCTCTTGCGCTTTCCGTGAGCTTATCGATCTCTTTTCTTGTGAGCTTTCCTGCTGCGCCCTTTGCAACGATGCCTCTTACAGAGCCGCCTGATGCGCAAGCACCTGAAAATACGGAAAACCCGCTGTTTTTAACGATATCGGATATATCGCATATTTCCATACCGAAGCGTGTATCAGGCTTATCCGATCCGAAGCGGTTCATTGCCTCGTCATACGTCATTCTTGTTATCGGGAGCTTTATATCAACATTGAGAAGCTGAGAAAAAAGTCTTTCTATAAAGCCCTCTACGCATACCATTACGTCCTCCTCATCGACAAAGGACATTTCAAGGTCTATCTGGGTAAACTCGGGCTGTCTGTCTGCACGAAGGTCTTCATCGCGGAAGCAGCGCGCGAGCTGAATGTACTTATCAAAGCCCGAAAGCATCAAAAGCTGCTTGTATATCTGCGGAGATTGAGGCAGTGCATAAACCTTACCGTGATGTATTCTTGAAGGAACTATGTAGTCTCTTGCGCCCTCAGGTGTGGGCTTCATCATCATAGGCGTTTCTATTTCAAGAAAGCCGTTTTCATAAAAGTATTCTCTTGCTATTCTTGCTATTTCGTGTCTTACGCGGATATTGTTCTGCAAATGCGATCTGCGAAGATCGAGATATCTGTATTTGAGCAAAAGCTCGTCACGGACATTGATACCGTCCTTTATCTCAAACGGTGTTGTCTGAGCTGCTGACAGTATTTTGAGCGATGTTACCTGTATTTCAACATCGCCGTTTTTCATCGTTTTATTCACAGCATCTCTCATACGGACGATGCCCTTTGCAGATACAACGTATTCGCTTCTTGTTGAAAACGCCTTTTCAAACACTTCCTTATCCGTATTTTCATCAAATGCCAGCTGGATGATACCCTCTCTGTCGCGAAGATCAATGAATATAAGCGCGCCGAGGTCACGTCTGCGCTGTACCCAGCCGCATACGCACACCTGTTGACCTACAAGCTCGTTTGTGATATTTCCGCAGTAATGCGTTCTTTTGTCCTCTACTGTAAACAATTCAGCCATTTTATTTTATCCCACCTTTTGTGAAAAATTCCGCAAGAGCCGATATCTCTAATTCTGTCTGCTCTCCGTTATTCATATTTCTGAGTATTGCTTTTCCCTTTTCTATCTCGTCATCGCCGATTATTGCGGTATATTCCGCCTTTATCTTATCTGCATACTTCATCTGCGCCTTAAGGCTTCTGCCGACAAGGTCGCTTTCTGCGTATATGCCGTCATGTCTCAATTTTTGCACTACGGACAGAGCCTTTGTCTGTGCATTTTTTCCGAGCGATGCGATATACAAAACAGGCGCAGGCTTTTTCGGTAGCTCAATGCCCGACATCTGCAGGGCTATTATAAGTCTTGAAAGGCCCATTGCGAAGCCCACGCCGGGAAGCCTCGGCCCGCCTATCTCCTGGACAAGACCGTCATATCTGCCGCCGCCGCCGAGAGCAAGACGGCGAACGTTTCCGTCCTTATCAGGCTCACCGGGGCCTATTATCTCAAATACTGTCTTAGTGTAATAGTCAAGTCCTCTCACTATGCCCGTATCTATCTTATACGCTACGCCCATTTCCTCAAGGGAGTCCTGAACGGTCTGCATATGCTCACGACAGCCCTCGCAAAGAAAATCAAGCGTTTTCGGCGCATCCTTTGCAAGTGCAGCGCACTGAGGACACTTACAGTCAAGTATACGCAGGGGGTTCGTTTTGAGTCTGCCCTTGCACGTATCGCAAAGCACATCGTAATTCGACTGATAATATTCAGTCAGTGCCTTTTTATATGCAGGTCTGCATTCCTTACATCCGATAGAATTTATTTCAAGCGAATAATCGCTTATTCCGAGCGCCTTGACGTACGCATCAGCCAACGCTATAACAGATGCATCCGAGCAGGCAGATTCAGAGCCGTACATTTCAACACCGTACTGATAAAATTCACGGTATCTGCCCGAAGCGGGCTTTTCGTATCTGAAGCAGCTTATAAGGTAGTACAGCTTCAACGGCATAGCATCTGAGCATCTTCCGTTTTCTACTATGCTTCTGGCAATAGACGCTGTTCCCTCCGGACGCAGAGTCATAGATCTGTTGTCCTTATCAAAGAACGTATACATCTCCTTTTGAACGACGTCGGTAGTGTCGCCGACACCGCGGGCAAAAAGCTCCGTCTGCTCAAAGGTAGGAAATCTTATTTCGCCAAAGCCGTACAGCGACGAGATCTCTCTTGCTTTATTCTCTACATACTGCCACAGGGGAGTTTCCTCAGGCATTATGTCCATTGTTCCTCTCGGTTTGATTATCATTTAAACATCTCCAAAATATTTATATTCTAAAAAATTATATCACAAGTGATTTATTTTTTCAACCTGTTTAAAGAAAAAAATCGGTCATATCGCAAACTTTTTCAGGAAAACTGTTTATCTGTGAGCATACTGATAAATATGCTCCGTTTACATTGTAGGTTTTTATGAATGCATCGGGCAAAACACACACATCATCGGCAGGAATACAGGTAAAGGAGCTTACGGGCTTTGAAAAGCCTTGCGATGTATACTTAACATAAGACTCCTTCATCGTCCATATGCGAGTAAAATCCCTGCGCTTATCCTCACAGGATAAAAGATATTCTGTTTCCTGTTCAGAAAAAAAACGTTCTGCAAGGCGTAACACATCGCCTCCCTGCTTTATCTGCTCACAGTCGATACCGACATTGTAAGTATCCACCGCACAGCAGGCTATATCCTTGCTGTGAGATATATTGAAAAAAACATTTTTTTCTGTGAAATATTCCTTTCCAAGCTCGGTATAAGCGCTTTTTTCATTGAGATAATCTATTCCGTGCTCCTTCATAGCACAGTACAGCAGCGCACCTGCACAAAGCTTCGTTATATTGCGGTGACGCATATATAATTCAAGTCTTTTCGGCTTGACAAGCGCAGAAAGCCTTTTTACAAGCGCTTCGGTATCAGCTTGTGCAAACGATCTTGTATCGGCAAAATATATCCTCATAAAGCCCGCCCTTCGTATTTTTAAAGCTACCTTTTCCTTGAATTTTAGCACAACGGTCCGTATTTGTCAATACGGCACTTGCGCACGCAAAAAAAGCCAACGGTCGCCGTTGGCTTTATTAGCTACACAGAAGTTTTGCTACCATAGTCTATGTGTCTGAATTTTTATAGCTAAATCGCTTTGGGTTAATTTTTAGTAACATGATACCACCCACCTTGAATTGATTTGACTTTCACTTTTGAATTTTCGCTTGGGGAATTCACCCACGATGGCTTTTGGTCGGGAGAATATACAAGAGCATATTTTCCGTTAGAAATACAAAATGAAATCCGATTCTCATGAATCCTAATGGTACTAAAAACCGAATCCT